>JADBJK010000015.1:48326-122758 GCA_014874485.1 Chloroflexota bacterium | reverse complement strand
CGGAGAGGAAAGGGGAGGGCCGGGGTGGGGATAGGTGAGGTAGATTCTGCGCGACAACCTAACGACATTCGGTCGTTCTCGCCCCAAAATGGAAAAGCGCCCGGCGCGCGGTGTCCCGTTTGCGCCGTTGCAGGCCAGCCCCGCACGCCACCGCAATTGCGCCCCATGTGGGTTTGACACGCGCATGGCGTCGGTGTATAGTACCGTGGCCTTCCGTGGGGAAGGCGGATTTCACGAGGGATGGGTGCTGAATGGGCGATCTGGGAAACCTCCTGCGCGAAGCCCGCGAAAGAAAATCGTTGTCCCTGGAACAGGCCGAGGCGGATACCCGCATTCGTTACAAGTTCCTGGTGGCACTGGAAAATGAAGACTACGCGGCCCTGCCCGCTCCGGCGTATGTCAAGGGCTTCCTCAAGACCTACGCGGCCTACCTGGGCCTTGACCCGCAGCAGGTGCTGGCGCTCTACCACGCGGTTACAGGCTCCACCGAAAGCGCCAAACTCCCGTCCGTGCCGCTGGTGGAAGTGCCCATGGAGGGCAGACGCAGCCTCTGGCCCATCATCACCGGGTTGGCCGTCGTGGCGGGCATCCTGCTGCTGGCGGCGGCCATCGTGCGCACGCCGTGGCGCTCGTGGCTGGGCCTGACGCCCGCGACGCCGCAGCCGACGGCCACCGCTACCCCTACTATCGCGCCGACCCCGCTGCCACAACCGACACCCGCGTTCACGCCCACGCCCCTGCCCGCACCCACCGCCTCGGCAGAGCCGACGGCCACCCCCGCGCCGACGGCCGGCGTCCGGGTGCAGTTCGTCGTGAGCGGCCGCTCGTGGGTGCAGATCGTGGCCGACGACGCGGTCGTCTATGCGGGCCTGCTGGAAGACGAGACCCGCCAGTGGGAAGCCGCGCGGAAGATCACGGCACGCATCGGCAACGCAGGCGCGGTGGATGTAACGGTGAACGGGCAGCACATCGGCATTCTGGGCCAGCCCGGCGAAGTCGTCGTCAGCGAGTGGCTGGCAGAAGGCGCTCAACCGACGCCCACCGCCACGCCCTGACCGCCGCGCGAAGGAGGATTCTGGAGAGCGAGGGGATTCGCCCCTCGCTTCTTTGTGGGAGTTGAGGATGCCGAGATTCTACCTGATCACCCTGGGCTGCCCCAAGAACGTGGTGGACTCCGAGGGAATCCACCGCCAGATGGTGGCCGCAGGGTTTGATCCGACCGACCGGCCCCGCCGCGCCGACGTGCTCATCGTCAACACGTGCGGGTTCATCGGCGACGCGCTGGACGAGTCGCTGGCGACGCTGGGGGAACTGGCGTCGGCCAAACGGCAGGGCCAGGTGCTCATCGCTGCCGGCTGCCTGTCCGAGCGCGACGGCGAGGCGCTGTTCACGAAGGTGAAGGGCATTGACGCCATCCTGGGTACGCGCCGCTGGGCCGAAATCGCCCGCCTGGTGGCGCAGGCACGGACGACACGCGAGCGCATCGCCTGGACGGGCGACTCCGCCGACCCCGAATCGGGCCCCTGGTGTTCGGACGCTCCCATGCCGCGCGTGCTGGGTCAGGCGTCCGCGTACCTCAAGGTCGCCGATGGGTGCAGCGCCACGTGCGCCTTCTGCACCATCCCCCGCATCAAGGGGCCGTACCGCAGCCGACGGATGGGGGCCATCCTGGCCGAGGCGAAGGCGCTGGCCGACTCCGGCGCCCGCGAGTTGATCCTCATCGCCCAGGACACGACCTCATACGGGCGCGACATCGGCGGCGAGGGCCTGCCCGGCCTGCTCCGCGCGTTGGGCGGCGAACTGTCCCACGTGCCCTGGATTCGCATCCTGTACGCCTACCCGCAGTTCGTAACGCCGGAACTGATTGAGGCCTTGGCGCAGTTGCCCAACGTGTGCCATTACCTGGACATGCCGCTGCAACATGCCCACCCCGACGTGCTGAAGCGAATGCGCCGCCCGCCCGACATGGACGCCGTGCGGCGACTGCTGGAGTCCCTGCGCCAGGCCATGCCCGACATCGCCCTACGCACCACGTTCATCGTGGGCTATCCGGGCGAGACCGACGCGGAGTTCCAGACGCTGCTGGACTTCATGGCCGAGGCGCGGTTTGACCACGTGGGCGTGTTCCGCTACTCGCGCGAGCCAGGCACGCCCGCAGCCGACCTGCCGGGCCAGATTCCCGACGACGTCAAGCGAGCGCGCTACGAGCAGGCGATGGCGCTGCAACAGGAGATTTCCCGTGCGCGCAACCTGGCGCTGGTGGGGCGCGTGATGGACGTCCTGGTGGACGGGGCCGGCGATGGCATCAGCGTGGGGCGCACCTACCGCGACGCGCCGGAGATTGACGGCCTCGTGCTCGTGCCTGGGGAACTGCCGGTCGGGAGTTTCGTCCGGGTGCGCATCACCGGAGCGATGGAGTACGACCTGCTCGGCGAGGTGGTCGGCGCATAGGGGGCGGGTGCGCCGGCGTCGCCGCCTACACCAGCCGCTGGTCGCAGTTCTCCCGCTGGCCGCAGCGCAGGCACTTCTGCGGCGTTTCGTGGTCGCGGTCGGCGGAACCGTGGGCGCGGGCCTCCCGCATCGCCGCGAGCGTATCCAGCAGGCGGCTGCGCAGGGACTCGTCGTAGGGAATCTCCAGCGTGGCGTTGTCGTAGCGCAGCAGGCCGTAGGGCGGGCGGACGCCGAACACCTCCTCGGCCAACAGGCAGTAGGCGGCCAGTTGCAGCACGTGGCCCTCGTAAGGCTGCGCCGGAGCCTGGCCCGACTTCACCTCCACCGGAACGCGCGCGTTGCCGACCCGCACCAGGTAGTCGGGCCTGCCGGTGAGGCCGTAGCGCCGCGAGAACAGCGGTTCGCGCGTCCGCTCCCACCTGCCCGTGTCGCCGTACACCAGTCGGCCGCGCGGCAACCCCGCCCCCGCCCACTGTCTGCGCGCCCACAGCCACACGACGAGGCCGACGATGACGAGCAGCAGCGCGACAACGGCAACGGACCGCGGGGACACCTCACCCTCCTCCCAAGCGGGCGATGGCCCACAGCACAAGCGCCAGCGCGCCCAGGGCCGCCAGGGCGATGCCAACGCGCTGCAGGACGAGCGCCAGGTACACCTTGCGCCCGTGGCGGCGGTGGGTTTCGGTCCCCGCCTCCAAGTCCGCAACGTTCGCCGACGGCAGCCCCAGCACGCTCCCCAGGTACCAGGCGCGGGGGCAATAGGCGAACTGGCCGATTTCGCTGGCCCGAATCACGCGGCGCGATGGTTTGGACATCGGACACTCCCACAATCTCTCACCGCGGAGAACTGCTCTGTCTTTCTCTGCGTTCTCTGCGTGCTCTGCGGTAAACCCTCAACCCGGCAGTTCCACAGTTGCGACGCACTTCGGAAGTGCGTCGCAACTGTTACCCCAGCATCCAACAAATCTCTGCGCCCTCTGCGTGCTCTGCGGTAAACCCTCAACCCGGCAGCCCGTGCACCCCGGCCACCCACGCCGCCGCAACGAGCGTGCCCAGCAGCAGGCCGCCCAGCGCGTCGCCCGCGTAGTGCACACCCAGCGCCACGCGCGCCACTGCCACCACGACCGCGCACGCAGCAGCCGCCACCGCGAAGTCCGGATACGCCGCGCCCACCACAGCCGCCACCGCTGCCATTCGCGCCGCGTGGCCCGATGGGAACGAGTAGCGGTCCATGGTGCGCGAGTACAGTCCGGGCGCGTACCCATCCGGGCGGGGGCGGCGCACGATGCGCTTGGCAACGCCGCCCAGGATGCCGACCGTGAGTATGGCGGCGGCCGTCCGTACGGCCAGGGCGCGCAGCGAAGCCCCACCCCACGCATACGCGCCGACGAGGATAGCCGCCCACAGCGGGCTGTCGCCCAGGTGGGCCACGACGAGCGCCGCCAAGCGAAGCCCGCGCCGCCCTTCGGGAATCCGCAACCGTCGGCTGATGCGGCGATCCAGCGCCGCCGCGGCCTGCCAGAGGCTCACTGCCGGTGTGCCTCCATGTAGCGGATGACCATCTCCAGTTGGTGCGGCTTGTCCACGTCCATCGCCAGTTCCCAGTCGGGCGAGGCGACGACGCGGCCCTCAATGCCCAGGATTTCGCTCACGCGCCGTTCGGCGTCGGCCAGGGTGAGGCGGCGCAGCACAATGGCCAACAGGAAGCGCGGCCCCAACACGCGGGCCATCTTCAGGGCATCCTTGCGCTGGGCGATGAGGTCGCGCATCATCTGCACCTTCTGCATGGACAGGTCCGACCGCACCATGAACAGGTCGCCGCCGTCCCAGTAGCCGTCCTTCAGATGGGCGTAACTGCGTCCCGAGCCGGGGAACGCTGCCTCCAGCACGGATTTCTCCACGACGGAGTAGAACAAATCCCCGCCACGCCGCAAGCACGTTTCGGCGAAGCGGGCCACCACCGGCCCGGTCAAGAGCGGGATGTCCGACGAGGCGATGAGGACATACGGCGAGACATGGCCCGTCGCGCGGAGCCATTCCAGCGCCGCCAGCGTGTTGGCGACGATGTCGCCCTGGGCAGCCAGGCGCAACACCGGCCCGGCGAACTCCGCTGTGTCATACGGCCCCAGGCCCACGCACACGATGCGGTCCACGCGCCCGCTGGCCCGCAGCGCCTCCTCCACGTAGGCCACCATCGGCCTGCCGAAGATGGGAAGGAGCGCCTTCTTGGAGACCGATGCGCCTGCCAGCAGCGGGTCGGCCTCGCCCGCCGTCGCGCCCGCCAGGATGATGGCGTCCAGTTTCTCGCCACTCATAGGGCCTGCACCGTGGGTTGGAGATTGAGTTTCTGGAGCATGGCCTGTATCTCCTCATCGCTCAGTGGGCGGCCCAGCCCCGCCAGGGCCACGAGGCACGCCTCCATGACGTTGGTGCCGAACGAGCGCCCCTCCAGGCGGGGGGTAGTGGTAACCAAGTAGCGCACACCCGCGTTTCGGAGCATCTCCACGTCGGCGGCCGTCGTCGTGTTCGTTACGACCACCTTGCCATCCAGCCGTGGCGGCATGTGGCGGTAGATGTAATTGAAGTCACCCGCCACGACCGACGCCCACTGATAGTACTTCTCAAACTTGGGCTGATTTTGCCGCTGCTTCTCGCCCGTGGGGTACAACATGCTGAAGGGAAGCCGCCCGAAGATGGGCAGCAGGACCGCCGCCAGCCGCTTCAGGTTCTTGATGCCACGGATGGGAATGGGCAGCCCCAGCGCGAACATGAGGTCGCCGTACACCGTGTCGTAGCCCGCCTCGGCGAAGGACTGGGCCATGCCGAAGCGGTCGGCCGCCGACGTGATGAGCGCCGTCTTGGGCGAGATGGTGTCGCCGATTTGGGCCTCTACCACCTGCATCACGCGGCGCTCCAGCGTGTGCTTCAGGCCGCCGCCATCCACCAGCGGCGTCTTCTTGACCCCCGCCACCAGCGGCAACACCGAGTACAGCGGATAAGTCTTGTCATCCACGCGGAGCGCCAAGTCGGTGCCGCCCACGCCAAAGGCGTCCACCTGCCCGTCCAGGTCCTGGTACATCTGCTGGGCACGGCGCATGTCGCCGTCGGTGCCGATGCGCTCTATGCGGATGCGCTCGCCCAGCAGTTCCACCTCCACAGCGTGGTCGCGGTGCGAACTCCCCAGGCTGATGCTCACGACTCGTTTCATGCATGCCCCCTTATGCTATAGAGTGGACATCGCCGGCATGCCGCGCGAGCATCACAGCGCCTCAAGCCGACGGAAGATGACATCCAGGTTGCGGCGGTAGAACGCGAGATCAAACAACCCGTCCAGGTCTTCGGGCGACAGGTAGCGGGACACGCCTCGCTCCTCCAGCGCCTCGCGGAAATCCCGCCCGCGCCGCCAGGCGTCCATGGCCGCGCCCTGCACCAGCGCGTAGGCTTCGTCGCGGGCCATGCCCTTGTCCACCAGCGCCAGCATCACCCTCTGCGAAGCGAATAACCCCCGCGTGAGGGTCAGGTTGCGAGCCAGGCTCTCCGGGAAGATCTCCAGGCCGCCCAGCAGCGTGCCCATGCGGTCCAGCATGTAGTCAAGCAGCGACGTCGCGCCGGGCAGGATGATGCGCTCCGCCGACGAGTGGCTGATGTCGCGCTCGTGCCACAGGGCGACGTTCTCCAGCGCCGTCGTCAGATAGCCGCGCAACACACGGGCCAGGCCGCAAATCTGCTCGGCCTGCACGGGGTTGCGCTTGTGCGGCATGGCCGACGAGCCTTTCTGCTTCTCCCCGAACGGCTCGGCGGCCTCCAGGACCTCGGTGCGTTGCAGGTGGCGCACCTCCGTGGCGAATTCCTCCAGCGACGCCCCCGTGATGGCGATGGCGGCCAGGAGTTCGGCGTATCGGTCGCGCGGCACGATCTGGCTGGACACCGGCTCGGGCCGCAACCCCAGTTTCTCGCACACGTAGGCTTCCACGAAGGGATCCACCGTGGCGTAGGTTCCCACCGCGCCCGAAATCTTGCCGACGGCGACCGCCTCCCGCGCCTGGGCCAGTCGCCGCCGGTTGCGGTGCATCTCAAAGGCCCACCGGGCGAACTTCAGCCCCAGGGTAATGGGTTCGGCGTGCACGCCGTGGGTGCGGCCCATCATGAGCGTTTCCCTGTGGCGCAGCGCCTGCTCCTTGAGGATGCCGACAAGCCGCGAGGCCCCCTCCACGAGCATGTCCACCGCCTGCGCCAGCAGCACCGCCTGGGCTGTGTCCACGATGTCGGACGAGGTCAACCCCAGGTGCAGGTACCGCGCGTCGTCGCCCAGACTTTCGCCCACGTCGGTGAGGAAGGCCAGCACGTCGTGGCGCAGGTCGGCCTCCAACTGGGCGATGCGTTCGGGGCGGAAGCGGGCGTTGGCGCGGATGCGTTCGGCGGCGTCCGGCGGTATCTGGCCCAGCAGCGCCAGCGCCTCGCAGACCAGAATCTCCACGCGCAGCCACTGGCGGTACTTGTTCTCCGTCGTCCACAGGTCGCGCATGGCGGGGCGGGTGTACCGCTCAATCACGGGCGCGCCTCCACGATGGTCTCATCCCGCTCGGGGCCGACGGAGATGATGCGAACGGGCACGCCCAGACGGTGCTCCAGGTAGGCCACGTAGGCGCGCGCGGCAGGGGGCAGCGCCTGGCGGCTCCGCACATGCGAAATCTCGCTCTGCCATCCGGGCAGCGTCTCGTACTCCGGCTCGCACAGGGCCAGCGTGCGCGCGTCCGTCGGGAAGTCCGTGAGCCGTTCGCCTTTGCACCGGTAGGCGACGCAGACCTTGATCTGGGGGAACGCCCCGAGCACGTCCAGTTTGGTCAGCGCCAGTTCCGTGATGCCGTTGACCTGGACTGCGTAGCGCAGCGCCACCATGTCCAGCCAGCCGGCCCTGCGGCGGCGGCCGGTGGTCGTGCCGTACTCCCCGCCAATGACGACCAACTGCTCGCCGATGTCGTCGGTCAACTCGGTGGGGAACGGTCCCATACCCACCCGCGTGGAGTACGCTTTGGCCACGCCGATGACGCGGCTCACATGGCCCGGCCCGATGCCCAGCCCCGTGAGCGCGCCGCCCGCGATGGGCGAAGAACTGGTAACATACGGATAGGTGCCGTGATCCAGGTCCAGCAGCGTGCCCTGGGCCCCCTCGCACAGGATGGTCTTGCCCTCGGCCAGGCGCTGGTGCACCAGGCGCACCGTGTCGGCGATGTGCGGGCGAAGGCGCGCGGCGTACTCCTGGTACTGGAGGATGATGGCGTCCACGCCCGGCTCCGGCAGGCCGTAGGCGCGAAGCACGGGGCGCTTCTCCTCGGCGCGGGCCAGGATGGTCGCGGCCAGGTGCTTGTCGTCCAGCATGTCGCCCACGCGGATGCCCGTGCGGGCGGCCTTGTCGGCGTAGGCCGGGCCGATGCCCCGCCGCGTGGTGCCGATTTGCGCGCCGCCGCGGGCCGCCTCCTGCGCCTCGTCCAGCGCCAGGTGCCACGGCATGATGAGATGGGCCGCGCTGCTGACGCGCACCCGCGACACGTCCACGCCGCGCGCCGTGAGGCCGTCCAGTTCCTGCACCAGCCGCGCTGGGTTGATGACCATCCCGCTGCCCAGGATGCACTCGGTGCCCGGGTGCAGCACGCCCGACGGGATGAGGTGCAGCGCAAACCGTTCGCCGCGGACGACCACGGTGTGGCCCGCGTTGTCGCCGCCGCCGTAGCGCGCCACCACGTCCACCTGCGCGGCGAGCAGGTCGGTGATCTTGCCTTTTCCCTCGTCGCCCCACTGGGCGCCTACCAGAATGATCGCGGGCATGGGTGGCGAACTCCTCCTGCGGGCTATCCGCCCAGCATCTGCACGGCCAGCGCCGCGTACACCTGCGCCGCCGCGACCAAATCGGCCACCTTCACGTGGTCGTCCACGGTGTGGGCCAGTTTTTCGTCGCCTGGGCCGAACCCCACGGTCGGTATCCCCGCCACGCCCATGGTATAGACGCCGTCGGTGGAGAAGGCCCACCGCTCCAGGCGGGGCTTGTAGCCCAGCGTCTGCCTCACCGCCTGGCTCACCGTCTGCACCAGCGGGTGGTCTTCGGGCACCACCCACGCCGGATACGAATCGCGGACGTGGGCGCGGTAGCCCGTGTAACTCACGATGTCCCACTCGCTCACCGCCACGTCGGCCTTGAGCCGTTCGCGGGCCACGATGTGCTGAATCTCGGCCAGCGCCTTCGCTTCGGTTTCGCCCAGGGTGAGCCGCCGGTCCAGGTAGAAGGTGCACGCGGCGGGGATGGCGTTGCGGCTGCCCGCGGTGCTCTCAATCTGGGTAACCGCCAACGTCCCAGGCCCCAGGAACGGGTCCGACATGAACTTGGACGTGAGGAGTTCGGTCTCAAAGATGATGCGGGCGGCGGCGTTGATGGCATTGCGGCCCTGTTCGGGCGAGCAGGCGTGGCACGCGCGCCCGTGGGTGGTAACCCGAATCTCCACCCGGCCGCGCTGCCCCCGAGACACCTGCAGGTTCGTCGCCTCGCCCAGCACAACGAAGTCGGGACGGATGCCCTCCTCCTCAATCAGCACCTTCATCCCAAGCCCCTCGGCTGGCTCCTCCTGCACCACGCCCACCACGTAGAGCGTGCCCTTCAGCCGTGGGGCGCGGGCCAGGATGGCAGGCGCGGCGTACACCATGGCCGCCAGCGCCCCCTTCATGTCCACCGCGCCCAGGCCGAACAGGATGCCGTTCTCCACCTCGGCGGCGTAGGGGTCGCGCTTCCACTGGTTGAGGTCGCCGGGGCCTATGGTGTCCATGTGGCCATTGTACAGCAGGATGGGCGGCTCGCCGCTGCCCAGACGGCCCACCACGTTGCCGATGCGGTCCGTGAAGACGTTTTGCCAGCCCAGCCGCCGCATCTCCTCGGCAAGCCGCTGGGCCACGGCGCCCTCCTGCCCCGACGGGCTGGGAATCTGGATCAACTCCCGTGCGAATTGCACCAGCGCGTCTTTGTCAATGTCCATTGGGCGGTTCATGTCCTCCCTCGCACTGTACGATACATGATTTCACCGCGGTTGGCGCTGTCATCGCGAGAATGCCCAGCGCCCGAAAACAATCCCGGCAGCCTGTCATTCTGAGGCGCGAAGCGCCGAAGAATCTCGTCAACGAGATGCTTCGCTCCGCTCATCATGACACATGGAGCGCGAGATTGCTTCGCTTCGCTCGCAATGACACAATCTTCTCGGTAGTCAAGTGCTAATACGCCCCCCTCGCAAAGATGACCTGCGGAATCGTCCGCAACAGAATCTTGAAATCCAAGAACAGCGACCAGTTCTCAATGTAGTACAGGTCCAGGAGCACCATCTCGTCAAAGGTCAGGTCGCTGCGGCCGCTCACCTGCCAGAGGCCCGTGATACCTGGGGCCACGGCCAGCCGCCTGCGGTGCCAGTCCTGGTACTGCTCTACCTCCCGCGGCAGGGGCGGGCGCGGCCCCACCAGGCTCATGTCCCCCTTCAGCACGTTGTACAACTGCGGCAACTCGTCTATGCTCGTCCGCCGCAGGATGCGCCCCACCCGCGTGATGCGCGGGTCGTTCTTCATCTTGAACAGCGGCCCCGACGCCTCGTTGCGCGCCTTGAGGGTCTCCAGTTGCTCCTCGGCGTCCTTGTACATGGTGCGGAACTTGTACAGGGTGAACCGCGACTCGCCGCGCCCCACCCGCTCCTGGCGGAACAGGATGGGCCCAGGAGAATCCAGCCGTATGGCCAGCGCGGCCAGCGCCATGAACGGGGACGTGATGATCAACACAACGGCCGCGCCGACGACATCCAGCACGCGCTTGGCGATTTGCCCCGAAGCGCTGATGCGCGGCTCCTGCACCGACAAGAGCGGCAGGCCGTTCAGGTTGTCCAAATCCAGCCGCCGCACCGACATCTGGAACAGGTCGGGCACGATGCGGGCGCGGATGTCCGACCGCGCACACTCGTTGACGATGCGCAGAATCTTGCGGTGGTACATCCACGGCAGCGTTACGATGACCTCGTCCACGTTCCCCGCGGCGAGAATCCGCGGCAAGTCGTCCACCGTGCCCAGGCCCGCGAATCGGCCCACGGCCCCGTTGGCCTTCTTCGGGTCGTCGTCCACGTAGCCCACGATGCGGTAGCCCAGTTCGGGCTGGGCGACGATGTTGCGCATGAGCATGCGGCCCATCTCGCCCGCGCCCACCACCAGCACCCGATCCACGCCGATGCCCTTCTTGCGCAATGCGTTCAGAATCCAGTTGCGCACGGCGCGGCCCAGCCCCAGCACCACCACCACCGCCACCGCCGCGTAGAGGAAGATCAGGCGGGAGTACAGCGGCGAGCCCGAGACGAAGAAGAACACGATGAGCAGGATGACCCCGTTGGTCGTGCCGTTGAGAATGGCGTACACCTCGTCCAGCCAGGGACGACCGCGACGCACCTCGTACACCTTCTCCAGGAGGAAGGTGAGCAGCAGCACCCCCGTGAACAGCGCGGCGATAGGGATAAACGTTTGGTACGGGACGTAGTACTCGTCAATGACCGGGCGCGGCCACTCCAACTGATAGCGGACGAAGTAGGCCAGCGCGAAAGCCACGTTGATGAGCACGATGTCGCCTAGGGCCGTGAGCAAGGCCACAACACGCCGATACCGCTTAGACATGCCGTCTCTCCGACAGGACGCTTTCGTATGCCTGCACGGTGGCCTGGGCCGTGCGCTCCCATGTGAACTCGCGGGCGCGGCGAAGGCCCCGTTCGCGCAGTCGGGCTGCCTGCATCGGCTCGCGCAGGATGGCCGCCATCGCCTCGGCGAGGGCCGATACGTCGTCTGGCGGCACGGTCAGCCCCGCGTCTCCCACCACTTCGGGCAGCGAGGCGCGGTCCGACACCACGACGGGCGTCCCGCATGCCATCGCCTCCAGCGGCCCCAGGCCAAACCCCTCGTACAGCGACGGATACACGAAGACCGCCGCCCCATTATACCACAAAGGCAGTTCCTGCCGCGGCACGAACCCGGGGAAGAGGACCTCGGACTCCAGCCCCAGCCGCTCCACCGCCGCGAAGATGGGTTCGTACATCCAGCCCCTGCCGCCCGCCAGGACGAGCTTGTGCGGCAGGCCCTGCTTCTTCAGGAGTGCGAACGCCTCCACAAGGCGCACCACGTTCTTGCGCGGCTCCAGCGTCCCCACGAACAGGATGTACTGCGCGGGCAGCCCCCTGGCCTCGCGGAACGCCTGCACCTCGCCCCCTGGCACGGGACGGAAGATGTCGTCCACGCCGCAGTACGCCAGGTGAATCTTGTCGCGCGGGATGCCCCACAGGCGGCACAGGTCGTTGGCCGTGTTCTGGGAGATGGCGAGCACGGCGCGGGCCTTGCGCACCGAGCGCCGCGTCATGGTGGCCAGGTACCAGCGGTTGAACGGGCGGAAACTCTCCGGGAACAGGGCGAACGACACGTCGTACACGGTAACCACCGAGGGCACCGCGGAGAACACCGGCATAACGAACGCCATGGCGTGGAGCAAGTCTATGCCGCGGCGGGCCAGTTCCACCGGCAGGAAGGTCTGCTCCCAGAGGATGCGCACGGGCGGGCGGGATGTGGGCAGGCGCGAAGGGACGACCTCCATGCCGTCCGCACGGAATGCCTTGTCTGCCACGAATGCGATGTACGTGTGCGCACCCGCACGCGGCAGGTGCATGAGCGTTTGGTGGATGTAGTGCGCGATGCCTGCCCCGCGGTAACTGTCGGACAGGGACAAGAGTTGAGCGTTCAGGCCGATTCGCACAGGCGCTGCCCCACCTCCGGATGCCCGCTTGGGATGTGATGCATGCCCGCATTATAGCCGCCCCGCGCCTGGAGTACAAACGCGCGGGCAGGGCGTTTGGATCGCGAAATGCGCGAAAGGGCACGAAAGGCGCGAAAGGGGCAGGGCCGCGCGGGGCTGAACCCCCGCGCTGAACGGGCAAAGCCCCGGTGGGGCTGGGATAGCCCGCAGGGCTTGGCCCTTTCAGCCCGACGGCTTCAGCCGCGGGCGAGGGCAGGGGCGCACGGCCGCGCGGGGCTAAACCCCCGCGCTGAATGGGCAAAACCCCGTTCGGGCTGGGCGCAGCGTGCTGGGCCCTACGGGCAGCCCGCAGGGCTTGGCCCTTTCAGCCCGACGGCTTCAGCCGCGGGCAGGGGCGCGCGGGAGAGGGCGGGGCAGGACCGCGCGGGGCTAAACCCCCGCGCTGAATGGGCAAAGCCCCGGTGGGGCTGGGATAGCCCGCAGGGCTTGGCCCTTTCAGCCCGACGGCTTCAGCCGCGGGCGAGGGCAGGGGCGCACGGCCGCGCGGGGCTAAACCCCCGCGCTGAATGGGCAAAACCCCGTTCGGGCTGGGCGCAGCGTGCTGGGCCCTACGGGCAGCCCGCAGGGCTTGGCCCTTTCAGCCCGACGGCTTCAGCCGCGGGCGAGGGCAGGGGCGCATGCCCGCGCGGGGCTAAACCCCCGCGCTGAACGGGCGAAGCCCCGGTGGGGCTGGGATAGCCCGCAGGGCTTGGCCCTTTCAGCCCGACGGCTTCAGCCGCGGGCGGGCGCAGGGGCGCGCGGGAGAGGGCGGGGCAGGACCGCGCGGGGCTAAACCCCCGCGCTGAATGGGCAAAGCCCCGGTGGGGCTGGGATAGCCCGCAGGGCTTGGCCCTTTCAGCCCGACGGCTTCAGCCGCGGGCGAGGGCAGGGGCGCATGCCCGCGCGGGGCTAAACCCCCGCGCTGAACGGGCGAAGCCCCGGTGGGGCTGGGATAGCCCGCAGGGCTTGGCCCTTTCAGCCCGACGGCTTCAGCCGCGGGCGGGGGCCGGGGGTCGCGCGGGGCGAGGACTATCACCTTGCCAGTAGGGGCGATTCATGAATCGCCCCTACAGACTGATACACGCGGTACGTCTTCTGCGCCACCTGCGCGTGGGTGAACTCGGCCAGGACGCGCGCCCGCCCCGCCGCCGCCAGGCGCTGCCACAGGGCGCGGTCATCGCGCAGCCGCGCCAGCGCCGCCCGCAGCGCCTCCGCGTCCCCCTCCGGGAACACCAGCCCCGCGTCCCCGATGACGTTGGGAATCTCGCCGCTGCTGGAGCCGACGACGGGCACGCCGCACGCCATCGCCTCAATGAGCACACGCCCGAACTGCTCCTTCCAGTTGGGCCGCGTGAGCGAGGGAAGCGCCAGCACATGCAGCCGCCGCAGGTAGGCGGGCATCTCCACCGAGGGGACGCGCGACCGGAAGGCCACCCGCGAGGCCAGCCCCATCGCCCGGACGCGGGCCTCCAACTCGGCGCGGGCCGGGCCGTCGCCCAGGTACATCAGCCGCCAGTCCCCGTCCAGACCGGCCATCGCGTCCAGCAGCAGGCCCACGCCCTTCTCCGGCACCATCCGCCCGATGAACCCCACGGTGAACGGCGCGGCGGGGTCGGGCATGCCGTCGGCGGGCGCGAAGCGGTCGGTGTCCACGCCGAACTGCGGGATGACGGCCACCGGCCCCGCGAACCCCTTGGCGCGCAGGACGGCCACCGCTTCCCGATTCCCCGCAATGGCATAGGCGGCATGGCGGTAATTGTACGTCTCCATCCACCGAAACGGGGGCGGATACCCCCGCAGGAGATTCTGCCACGTGAAGAACAGCGCCTTCGCGCCGACCGCCCGCGCCAGTCGCATCGCCTGCCACGTGGCCAGGTTGTACGGCTCCTCGTCTATGTGCACGATGTCCGGGCGGAAGGCGCGCACGTAGCGGCCCAGGTCGGGGTAGAAATGCAGGTGGTAGTTCCCGTTGAAGGCGATGGGGATGGCCTCCAGGTCGTACCCCTCGGTGTGCACGCGCTCCAGCGGCACGCGCCCGCCCCGGTCGTTCCACGACGGCGGTACCAGCACCTTCAGCGTTACGTCGGGCAGGCGGGCCAGTTCCTCCAACTTCCGCTGGTAGATGCCCACCAGGCACGCCTTGGAGATCATCAGCACGCGCATGGCGACCTGCCTCAACTCACGCGGGGCACGCGCGCCAGGATTTCGGACACCACCTCGTAGTTGATGGTCCCCAGGCGCGCGGCCACCTCGTCGGCGGTGATTTCCTCCTGCCCCTGCCGCCCGATGAGCACCACTTCGTCGCCCTGTCGCACGCCGGGGATGTCCGTAACGTCTATCATCGTCTGGTCCATGCACACGCGGCCCACGATGGGCGCTCGCTGCCCCTTGACCAGCACCTCACCCCAGTGCGCGGGCGCGCGGCGGAACCCGTCGGCGTACCCCACCGGAATCACCGCGATCTTCCGCCAGTCGGGCGTGCGGTACGTGCAGCCGTAACTCACGCAGGAGCCAGGCGGCAGGGTCTTCACCTGGGCCACCTGGCACTTGAACGACAGGGCGCGGCGAAAGTCGGGCGGGCACGGCACCTCCGCCGACGGATTCAGCCCATACAGCGCGATGCCCGGACGCACCAGGTTGAACCGCGACTCGGGCAGGCTGAGCATGGCGGCGCTGTTGGCCGCGTGGACGTAGCGGAACGAGAACCCGGCCGCGCGCAGGTCGTCCAGCACGGCCTGGAATGTGGCCAGTTGCGCCCGCGCGTGGGACTTGTCGGCAGAGTCGGCGGTGGCGAAGTGGGTGAAGATGCCCTCCACCTCCACGTTGGCCAAATCGTGCAGCGCGCGCACGAACGGCACCACCTCGTCGGGCATCAGGCCCAGGCGGCCCATGCCCGTGTCCACCTTCACGTGCACGCGGGCGCGGTCTCGCAAATCTGCGGCGGCGCGGTTGAGCGCCTGGGCCACATCCCAGGAGAAGACGGTTACGCGCACGTCGTGGAGCACGGCCTCGCGCGCCTGCCAGGGCGGGGTGAACCCCAGGATGAGGATGGGGGCCGTGATGCCCGCCCGCCGCAACTCCACCGCCTCGCCCAGGCACGCGACGCCGATGCACGCCGCGCCGTTGTTGAGCGCCGTGCGGGCCACCTTCACCGCGCCGTGGCCGTAGGCGTCGGCCTTCAGCACCGCCATCACGTCCACGCCCGGCCCGGCGATTTCCACCAGGCGGCGGACGTTGTAGGCGATGGCGTCCAGGTCAATCTCCACCCACGTGGGGCGGCCCGGCCTCACCAGCCGCACGCGCTGCCACGCCGAGTTCTGGCGCACCAGGACGCGGCTCGCCGTCTCGGGCTGGGCCAGCAGCGCCGCCACCACCTGCTCCATGCGGAGTTCCTGCGCCCCCTTCACCAGGAGGACGCTGCCGGGGCGCAGGGCCTTCTCCGCCGCCGCAATCGCATCGCCCGCCGTGTACGTTACCGCGACCGCGTCTGCCGCCAGCCCCGACGCCTCGGCTTCCATCGCGATGAGCCGCGCCCACTCGCCCTGCGTGATGAGAAAATCCACGACGCTCGCCGCCTTGCGCCCGACCTCGCGGTGATACTCTTCGGCGTAGTCGCCCAGTTGGAGCATGTCGCCCAGGACGGCGATGCGCCCGCCCCGCGGGAAGTCCGCCAGGGTGTCCAGGGCGGCCATCACCGCGGCGGGGCTGGAGTTGTACGTGTCGTCCAGGATGAGCGCGCCGCCCTTGCCCGGCAGCGGGTTGAGGCGGCCGGGCTGGGGGCGGAACTCGGCCAGGCGCTCGGCGATTTCCCCCAGGCCGATGCCGTACACAAGCCCCACCGACGCGGCGGCCAGGGCCGTGTACACGTGGTGCCTGCCCAGCAGCGGGCAGCGAACTGCCACGCGCTGCCCCTGGGCCACCAGCGTGAAGGCGATGCCCTCCGGCGACGAGGCGACGTCCTCGGCCCGCACGTCGGCATCCGCGCCGAGGCCGTAGAACAGCACGCGCGCCTGCGTACGCCGGGCCATGGCGCGCACCCGCTCGTCGTCCCAGTTGAGCACGGCGTAGCCATCGGCGGGCAGCGCCTCTACCAGGCGGCCCTTCTCAATCGCGATCTGCTCCAGCGAGCCGAGGTACTCAATGTGGGTCGGGTTGACCGTGGTAACGACGCCGACGCGAGGCCGCGTGAGGTCGGCCAGCAGGCGGATTTCGTCAAACCCGTCGCAAGCCATCTCCAGCACGGCCACCTCGTGGGCCGGTTCCAGGCGGCCCAGCGCGATGGGCAGGCCGTAGCGCCCGTTGTAGTTGGCGTAGTTGCGGAAGACGCGGAACCGCGCGCCGAGGATGTGGGCGATGGCCTCCTTTGTCGTCGTCTTGCCCGAACTGCCGGTGATGCCGACGACCTCGGTGCCGAACTTGCGCAGGATGTACCGCGCCCAGTCGGTCAGCGCCTGCTGCGTATTCTCCACGACGACCAGGGTCGCGCCGAACGGGGCAAGGTCAAACTCGCGCTCGGCTACGACGCCCGCGGCCCCCTTACGGCAGGCATCCAGCACGTAGTCGTGCCCGTCGCCCGTCTCGGTCTTGACGGCGAGGAACAGTTCGCCCGGATGGAGCAGGCGGGAGTCGTAGCAGAAGTCGGCGAACTCGCGCGCGAACACCGGGCCGTGAACCCGCCCGCCTGTAGCCTGGAGCAGGTCGTCCAGTTGAATCATGCGCGCCTCCGCGGCTGCACCGTTGCGGCTCAGGCTCTGGCGACGATGTACACGCCGACGAGGATGAGGGCAATCCCCACCCACCGCATGGCGGGAATCGGCTCCTTGAGCAGGAGATGGGCCAGGAGCGGCGTGAACACGTAGGTCGTCGCCACCAGCGGATAGGCGAAACTCAAGTCCAGGCGCGACAGCACCACGAGCCAGATGAGCGTGCCGACGATGTACAGCGCGATGCCGGCCAGGATGATGGGCGTGGTGAAGATGCGCAGGAGCAATTGCACCGGCTGCGATAGGGCCTGCGCGTCAATGCGGCCCACCTGGGTCATTCCGGTCTTCAGGCTCAACTGACCGAACACGCCGATCAGCACCGAAACGAAAATCAGCGCGAGCGATTTCCACATGGGACATTCACCCCTCACCGTGTTGAGTGCCTCCATTCTACTGACCCGACGGGCGAACGTCAATTCGCCTGCGGGGCGAGAGGGATCGGGGTGGGAACAACCCTGCGACGCACTCGTTGGCGTGCGCCGCAGGTGCTCGCGCCCTATTTCACCACGATGCTCACCAGCCGCCCAGGCGCGTAGATGACCTTGGCGACCTGCTTGCCCTCCACGTGGCGGCGCACACCTTCGGCGGCGAGGGCGGCCTCGCGGACGGCGTCCTCTGTCGCGTCCACCGGCACGGTGATGCGGTCGCGCACCTTGCCGTTGACCTGCACGGGCAGCGTGATCATCTCCTCGCGGGCGATCTCCTCATCCCACTGCGGCCAGGGCTGCACGTGCACGCTGTAGGGCTGACCGATGCGCTCCCAGAGTTCCTCGGCGATGTGCGGGCACGCCGGGGCCAGCAGCAGCACCAGGGTGCGGATCGCCTCGTCCCACGCCTCGGAGCGGTACAACGGCGTCTCCTTCGCCTTGACCAGCGCGTTCAGGAACTCCATCAGGTTCGCGATGTAGGTGTTGAAGGCCAGGGCCTCCATGTCCTCGGTGGCGCGGCGGATGGTCTGGTGCGTCTTGCGGCGCAGCGCGCGGATGTCGGCTTCGGCGGGCTGGCCCTGGGCGGCGCGGGCGGGCGGCGTCAGCACGCAGTCCCAGACGCGGTACAGGAAGCGCGACACGCCCTCAATCCCCTGGCTGTCCCACGGCCCGCCCTGCTCCCAGCGGTAGCCGAACATCAGGTACGCGCGCACCGTGTCCGCGCCGTACTTCGCCACCTGCTCGTCGGGCGACACGACGTTGCCGCGGCTCTTGGACATCTTCTCGCGGTCCTCGCCCAGGATCATCCCCTGGTTGCGCAGCCGCAGCATCGGCTCGTCAAAGTCCACCAGGCCCATGTCCCGCATGACCTTGGTGAAGAAGCGGGTGTAGATGAGGTGCATCGTCGCGTGCTCAATCCCGCCGGTGTACAGGTCCACGGGCAGCCAGTACTTGCCCTCTTCCGGGTCAAAGGGCTGGTCGCCCTCGTAGTACGGGCTGAGATAGGCGTACTGGTACCACGACGAGCACAGGAACGTATCCATGGTGTCGGTCTCCCGCTCGGCGGGGCCGCCGCACTTGGGGCACGTCGTGTAGCGGAAGCCCGCGTGGTACTTCAGCGGACTCTCGCCGGTGGGCAGGAACTCCGCATCCTCCGGCAGGAGCACAGGCAGGTCCTCGTAGGGCACGGGGACGGTCCCGCACTTCGGGCAATAGATGATGGGGATGGGCGCGCCCCAGTACCGCTGGCGGCTGATGAGCCAGTCGCGCAGGCGGTAGTTGACGGCGTACTTGCCGACGCCCTTCTCCTCCAGCCAGGCCGTAACCTTCTTGATCGCCTCGCTGCCGGGCGTGCCGGTGAACGGGCCGGAGTTGATCATCGTGCCATACTCGGCGTGGAACAGGATGTCGCGGTACCACTCGCGCTGCCACAGCATCTCCATGACGGTGCGCGCCGCCGTGGTTTCGGGGGCCAGCGCCTGGCAGCGGGCCAGAATCTCGCGGTCGGCCTCCACCGAGTCAAACTCGCGCGCGCCGTCGGCGAAGACAAAGGTCCATCGCGCGCCGACCACCTCCACCCACGCATCGGGGCGGACGTACTTCTGCGCCAGGGCGATGTACGCCTCTATCTGTGCCGCGCCCTGCAGGGACACGCGCCACGCGTCGGCGTCGCCCTCGCACGGGATGCCCGCGGCTGCCAGCGCCTCGGCGAACCCGTCGCGCACGGCCCCACGTGGGACGCGGGATTTCGCCTTGCCGTCGGTGCGGTCAATGACCGGGATGATGGGCAGGCCGAACTTCAGCGCGAACTGGAAGTCGCGCTCGTCGTGGGAAGGCACGCCCATGATAGCCCCCGTGCCGTAGGTCATCATCACGTAGTCGGCGATCCAGATGGGGATGCGCGCGCCGTTGACGGGGTTGACGGCGTAGGCCCCAATGAACACGCCGGTCTTCTCCTTGTCGGCGGCCAGGCGCACCACCTCGGTCTGGCGGCTCGCCTCGGCCACATACGCCTCCACGGCGGGGCGGCATTCGGGCGACGTCAACTTGTCCACCAGCGGGTGCTCGGGGGCCAGCACCATGAACGTAGCGCCCCACAGCGTGTCGGGCCGCGTCGTGAACACCACAATCGGGTCGCCCTCCTCGCTGCGGAAGGTTACGTCGGCCCCCTCGCTGCGGCCAATCCAGTTGGTCTGCATGGTGCGCACCCGTTCAGGCCAGTCAATCTTGGAGAAGTCCAGCAGTTCGTCGGCGTAGGCGGTCGTGCGGAAAAACCACTGGTTCAGTTCCTTGCGGATGACGGGCGTCCCGCACCGTTCGCAGTGGCGGTCTTCGCCCCACACCTGTTCGCGGGCCAGCGTGGTGTTGCACGTGGGGCAGAAATCCACTGGCGCGAAGGCGCGGTAGGCCATCCCCATCTCGTAGAACTTCAGGAAAAACCACTGGGTCCACTTGTAGTATCCAGGCAGGCACGAGATGGCCTCGCGCTCCCAGTCAAACATGGCGCCCATGCTCTTGAGTTGACGGCGCATCTTCTCAATGTTCGCCATGGTCCACTTGAACGGGTGGATGCCGTGCTTGATGGCGGCGTTCTCGGCGGGCAGGCCGAAGGCGTCAAACCCCATGGGGAACAGCACGTTGTACCCACGCATGCGCATGTAGCGCGCATGGGCATCCGACGGCGCCATGGCGTACCAGTGGCCGATGTGGAGGTCGCCCGACGGGTAGGGGAGCATCGTCAGGGCGTAGTGTTTGGGGCGCGTGGGGTCAATCCTGGACCGATACAGTTGGTCCTTTTCCCATCGCGCCTGCCATTTTGGCTCAATCTCTTGCGGTATGTACTTGTCTGCCATCGCTTCTCTCCCGTCAGCCGAATCTGGATTCGGTTCCGAACGCTGTCGCTCGTTGTCATTGCGAGGGCGCGGAGCGCCCGAAGCAATCTCGGTAGGCTGTCATTCTGAGGCGCGGAGCGCCGAAGAATCTCGTCAACCGAGATGCTTCGCTTCGCTCAGCATGACAGCCACCGCCCCGTCATTCTGAGGCGCGGAGCGCCGAAGAATCTCGTCAACCGAGATGCTTCGCTTCGCTCAGCATGACAGCCACCGCCCCGTCATTCTGAGGCGCGGAGCGCCGAAGAATCTCGTCAACCGAGATGCTTCGCTTCGCTCAGCATGACAGCCACCGCCCCGTCATTCTGAGGCGCGGAGCGCCGAAGAATCTCGTCAACCGAGATGCTTCGCTTCGCTCAGCATGACAAACGGAGCGTAAGATTGCTTCGCTTCGCTCGCAATGACACACAGAGCCGAATCTGTGTAAACCCCCGAACCCTCGCCAGATAAACAAAACTCCCCCGTCCAGGGACGGAGGAGTTCCGCGGTACCACCCTGCTTGGCCAGGGTTGATGGTGGGGTGAAGGTGGAGCTGAGGGGACTTGAACCCCTGACCCCTTGTCTGCCAGACAAGTGCTCTCCCACTGAGCTACAGCCCCGTGCTGTCCTGGCCCACTCTACGGCGGGTAACGTCCGCCACCCGTCGGCGACTACTGGCGTTCGCCGCCGCGGCTCCCAGGCGAGTTCGACCTTGTGCGCTCCCCGTCGGCGCGTCGGCGGGCTTGCACCGAGCGCCCGCCTCTCTGCAGGGATGGCCTACTACTCCTGTTCAGCGCCTTTCGCTATTCGGTTGGTGGAGCTGAGGGGATTCGAACCCCTGGCCTCATCAGTGCGATTGATGCGCTCTCCCAGCTGAGCTACAGCCCCACTGGCAAGGCTAGTATATGCGATGGGGGCGGGATTGTCAATTTGCGCCGCGCCGCAATTCGGTTTCAAAGGCGGACCGTTTTCCCCGCGGTCAACCACACCGCAGCGCCCCACTTGACAAATCGGACAAAATGAGGTATATTATGGGTGAACCCCTCCCCCATGGGGGAGGGGGTAAAGGAGGAACGCGATGGACAACCAACTCAAGAGCGACGTGAAGGCCCGCCTGGCTACCGCCGAGGGGCACCTGCGCGGCATCCAGCGCATGGTGGACGAGGATGCCTACTGCGTGGACATCATCAAGCAGGTCCTCGCCGTCCAGCGCGCCCTGGACAGGGTCAACGCCCTGGTGCTCAACGGCCACCTGCACACCTGCGTTACCACCGCCATCCGCGGCGAGAACCCAGACGAGCGCGAGCGCGTCATCGGCGAACTCATGGACATCTTTGAGTTATCCAGAAAACTCTAGCATAAGGAGCGGATAAGATGATTAGCAAAGTGTTGAACGTCCCCAACATCTCGTGCCACCATTGCGTGCGCACCATCCAGCGCGAACTGGGCCAGGTGAAGGGCGTGGCCGAGGTCCAGGCCGACGTCCAGACCAAGCAGGTCTCGGTCAAGGTGGACTCGCCCGAGACGCTGGCGGCGGTGCTGAAGACGCTGCAGGAGATCGGCTACCCCGCCGCGGAGTGAGCCTCACCGCAGAGTCGCAGAGAACGCAGAGGGTGCTAGGGGATGCTTGCACAGGTGCGGTGAAACAATCGCCCGCAAGCAGGAGACTGCTTCGCTCACTAGACCGTCATTCTGAGGCGCAAAGCGCCGAAGAATCTCGTCAACCGAGATGCTTCGCTTCGCTCAGCATGACAGATGAGGTGTCATTGCGAGGGCGCGCAGCGCCCGAAGCAATCCCAGCAGGGGCACGTGGGACGCACCTCGGAGGTGCCTCGCACGTGGGCCGCGAGATGCTTGGCCCGCAATGACACCAGACAATTTACTCTGCGGTCAAGTTCTAGAAACCTTGATCTCTGCGGTCTCCGCGCCCTCTGCGGTGAAACGTAAGCATAGGAAAGGCAGGTACCCATGCCCGACAAGAAGCAACTGACCATTCCCGTAACTGGGATGACGTGCGCCAACTGCGCACTGACCATAGAGCGCGGCCTGAAGAAACTGGACGGCGTCCAGAACGCCGCCGTGAACTTCGCCGCCGAGCGCGTAACGCTGGAGTACGACCCTGCCCTGGTGGACGAGAAGCGCGTCGTGGCGACCATCGCCGACCTGGGGTACGGCGCGACGACGGCGAAGGCCGAACTGCCCATCCGCGGCATGACGTGCGCCAACTGCGCGCTGACCATTGAGCGGGCGCTGCGGAAACTGGACGGCGTTGTGGAGGCCAACGTGAACCTGGCCAGCGAGCGGGCCACCGTGGAGTACATCCCCACGGCGGTGTCCCTCGCCGACATCAAGCGGGCCATCGTGGACGTGGGCTACGAGGTCGTGGAGGCGGGCGCGGGCGAAGAGGTGGAGGACGCCGAGCGGGCCGCGCGTGAGCGGGAAATCCGCACCCAGCGCCGCAAACTCACCTGGGGCGTGGCGTTGAGCCTCATCATCTCCATCCTCAGCATGGGCGTGGACGGCGGTCTAATTCCCGACTTCGCCTGGCGTCCCTATCTCCTGCTGGCGCTGACCATCCCCGTGCAGTTCGTCATCGGCTGGCAGTTCTACCGCGGCGGGTACAAGGCCCTGCGCGCAGGTTCGGCCAACATGGACGTGCTCATCGCCATGGGGTCGTCGGCGGCGTTCCTGTACAGCGTCGCCAGCACGTTCTTCATCACGGGGCCGCTCTACTACGACACCGCAGCGGTCATCATCACCCTCATCATCCTGGGCAAGTACCTGGAGGCGCGGGCCAAGGGCCGCACGTCCGAGGCCATCAAGCGGCTGATGGGCCTGGCCCCGAAGACGGCGCGGGTCATCCGCGACGGCGCGGAGGTGGAAGTGGCCGTCGGCGACGTGCGCGTGGGCGACGTGGTGGTCGTGCGTCCGGGCGAGCGCATCCCCGTGGACGGCGTCGTGCTGGAGGGAACCTCGGCCGTGGACGAGTCCATGCTCACGGGCGAGAGCCTGCCGGTGGAAAAGGCCCCCGGCTCCCAGGTCGTCGGCGCGACGGTGAACAAGCAGGGCCTGCTGAAGGTTCAGGCCACGCAGGTGGGCAAGGGCACGGTCCTGGCGCAAATCGTCCGTCTGGTGGAGCAAGCGCAGGGTTCCAAGGCCCCCATCCAGCGCCTGGCCGACCGCGTGTCGGCGGTCTTCGTGCCGGTGGTCATCGCCGTTGCCGTGCTCACATTCTTGGGCTGGTACTTCATCGGCGACGCGGGGTTCACCCGCTCCCTGCTCAACATGGTGGCGGTGCTCGTCATCGCGTGCCCGTGCGCCCTGGGCCTGGCCACGCCCACGGCCATCATGGTGGGGACGGGCAAGGGCGCGGAGAACGGCATCCTCATCAAGAGCAGCGAGAGCTTGGAGCGGGCCGGCGACGTGGACGTGGTCGTGCTGGACAAGACCGGCACCATCACCGAGGGCAAGCCGTCGGTTACCGACGTGGTGGCCCTGCACGGCGACGAGGCCGAGGTGCTGCGCTGGGCCGCGTCGGTGGAGCAAGGCTCCGAGCACCCCATCGGCGAGGCCATCGTGCAAGCCGCCCGCGAGCGCGGTCTGGCGCTGGCCGCCGTGTCCGAGTTCCAAGCCGTCAGCGGCAAGGGTGTGGTCGGCCATGTGAACGGTGAGAGGGTGCTCCTGGGCACGCTGAAACTCATGGAGGAGAACGGCGTCCGCCTCAACGGGCTGGACAGGGATGTGGAGCGCCTTCAGGGCGAGGCCAAGACGACGTTGGTGGTGGCGGTGGGGGATGCGGCGGTCGGCGTCGTGGGCGTGGCCGACACGGTCAAGGCCGGCTCTGCCGAGGGCGTGCGCATGTTGCACGACCTGGGGCTGCAGGTGGCCATGATCACCGGCGACAACCGCCGCACGGCCGAGGCCATCGCGGCCCAGGTGGGCATAGACCGCGTGCTGGCCGAGGTCCTGCCGCAGGACAAGGCCCTGGAGGTCAAGCGCCTGCAGGACGAGGGCCACGTGGTCGCCATGGTGGGCGACGGCATCAACGACGCGCCTGCCCTGGCCCAGGCCGACGTGGGCATCGCCATCGGCACGGGCACCGACATCGCCATGGAGGCCGCCGACATCACGCTGATGAGCGGCGACCTGCGGGGCGTGGCGCGGGCCGTGGCGCTGTCGCGCGGGACCATGCGCACCATCAAGCAGAACCTGTTCTGGGCGTTCTTCTACAACACGGTGCTGATTCCGGCGGCAGCGGCAGGGTTCCTGAACCCCATGATCGCCGCCGGCGCTATGGCGATGAGTTCCATCTTCGTGGTGAGCAACTCCCTGCGGCTGCGGGGGTTCAAGGTGCGCGAGGCGTAGCCCGCACACGGGTTCGGCACAACGTGCGATGCACCTGCGAGGTGCGTCGCATGAGGGCAGCAATTTCATGACAGAGACCGCAAAGGGGGTCCGATTTCTCGTCTCCCGCTGCGGTCTCTGCGTTCTCTGTGGTGAAACCGACTGCTTCGCGCCCTCGCAATGACAAGCCGGGCAGTGTGGCAGCAAGCTCATGACAGAGACCGCAGAGGAGCCCGATTTCTCGTCTCCCTCTGCGGTCTCTGCGTTCTCTGTGGTGAAACCGACTGCTTCGCGCCCTCGCAATGACAAGCCGGGCAGTGTGGCAGCAAGCTCATGACAGAGACCGCAAAGGAGCCCGATTTCTCGTCTCCCTCTGCGGTCTCTGCGTTCTCTGTGGTGAAACCGACTGCTACGCGCCCTCGCAATGACAAGCCAGGCAGTGCGGGCAGCAATTTCATGACAGAGACCGCAAAGGAGCCCGATTTCTCGTCTCCCTCTGCGGTCTCTGCGTTCTCTGCGGTGAAACCGACTACTTCGGAATCTCCGTAACGATCACGGCGCGGTTTGCTTCCAGTTCCGCCGGATCCACGTCCTTCTCCGTCAGGAACAGTTCCGGATGGCCGTGGCAGTTCTTGCAGTCCTGGTTCTGCGGCGTGATCTTCTGGATGTTGTGCACGGTGGCGTACTTCCAGGTGGGCACGGCGGCCCAGTTGGGCAGCATGTTGTCGCCGTAGTACCCGAAGATGTCCGCGGGCACCGGGATGTGCCGCACCAGGACGTACTCCCACGGTCGGTCGGGCGTCGGGTTCGGGTTCTTGCCGATCTTGAAGGTCATCACCGACGGGTCAAGTTTGCGATACGGCAGACCTTCCTTGTCTAGGCCGACGTGGCAGTTCCAGCAGGACTTGTAGGCCCCGGCCGAGTGGCACACGCGGCAGTCCAGTTTGTCGCCGTGGATGTTGTGCTGCATGACCTGGCCCTTGCCGGGCGCGGCGTCCGGGTGGCAATCCAGGCACGAAGGCACAGGCTTGCCGTCGTACCGGTGGGCGTACTGCGTGCCGTCGCCGTGGAACTGCGTCATATTGTGGCACTTGAAGCAGTTGACGCCCTTGGTCCAGTGGACGTCGCCGGGCACGCCCGCGTTCTTGCCCATGAACTCGGGGCCGACGCGCCCGCCGTGGCAGCCCAGGCACGTGTCGCTGAGCGAGACGATGCTCTTGACCTGGTGATCCTTCACGAGGCCGCCGTCGGCCGACGTGGGCCGCGAGATGTGGCACTGGCCGCAGGTCGCATGGCAACTGGTGCAGTGGCGGTTGAAGATTTCGGCCTTGGCCGGGTCGTTGAAGTCAAACCCGCGCTCGCCGAGGATGGTGTAGTACCCCCTGATGGTGTAGTGCAGCGAAGTGGCGTAGGTCTTGGCGATGTCGCCGTGGCAGTTGGCGCAGACACCCTGGGGATCGGCTGACGGGTCGCGCACCACGCCCTGGTGGGCAACGGCCTTGTCATTCGTATCCGGCTGGCCGCCGTGGCAGCCGATGCAGTTGGGCGTGTTGTGGACGTCCTTGAGGAAGGTGTCGTTGCCGATGAAGACCTTTTCCCATGCCTCCAACGGAGGCAACTCGCCCGCTCAACCCTCGCCTTCGGTTTCGGCGGAGCCGGTCTTCTTGGTCTCGGCGAGTTTCTGCAGGGTTTCCGCGTTGGTATGACACGCCACGCAGTTGTCCGCGCTCGGGATGGGCGTGGGTGTCGGGGGCACCGGAGTGTTCGTCGGTGCCGGGGTGTTGGTGGGCGGTGGTACAGGCGTGTTGATCGGCGGTACTTTCGTGGGCGCTGTGGTCGGCGTAGGCGTCGCCGCGGCTCCACAGGCCGCCAGGATCAGCACCGTGATCCCGACCAAACCCACCACCCAGATCAGGGTTTTGGGTTTCATGTGCCACCTCTCTTCTGGATTAGGTACTGCACCACAGGGCTTCTTACTGGTTGTCATTGCGAGGGCGCGCAGCGCCCGTAGGGACAATTCATGAATTGTCCCTACTGAGGCACGAAGCGCCGAAGAATCTCGTTAACCGAGATGCTCCGCTGCGCTCAGCATGACAGACGGAGCGTGAGATTGCTTCGCTTCGCTCACAATGACAACGGGTACTTTCCTCTGTGGTCAACTGGTAGGTACTGCGAAATCCGTCGTTTTTGGGTGCTTCGGGGAATCGCCTCGCGGCAATCCCCCGAAGCAAGCCTTACCGCGTCAAGACGCCCGGAGGCCAACCGGCGTCTTTGCAGCCAGAACTAGCGCGTCGTGCGCTTTGCGTACAGGGCGCTGCCCGTGAGCAGAGCGGCGATGCCGGCGACCAGCACGACCCACGTCAGGTTGGTCTCGGCACCGGTAACGGGCAGTTTGGCGGGAGCGGCAGTGCCCTCAACCGGATAGTCGGGAGCCGTCTTGACATCGTACCGCGCCTGGGCGAGCACCTTGTCGTCCTTGGTCCAGCCCATCATGCCGTACTTGATGTTGCCGGCGTCGTAACCCAGCAGGCCCAGGATCGTCGCCGCCACCATTCCGGTGTGGCCGGTGTAGCAGTAGGTCAAAATGCGCTTGTCCGGGGGCAGTTTGGCCAGGTTCTCGGGCTTGGCGATGTCCTTGTAGAAGATGTTGATGGCGCCCGGGATGTGGCCCAGCGCGTAGTGTTCGGCCGTGCGCACGGAGACGATGACCGGATTGTTGGACGCGTCGCCGTCGTTCAGGTTCTCAAACACGGAATCGGCGGTAACGATGGGGGCCTTGGCGCTGTTCAGCCAGTTATCGGCGGCGGTGCGGATGATCTCAAAGTCGCCGGTCGCGCCCGTGGAGACGGTCGGGTAGGGATAGGTGGCCGTCGCTTCGTTGACCGTGGTCTCCAGCGGGTAGTCGCGCTGTTCGGTGTCGGGGCCGAACCGCTTCTGGTTCAGGACCGCGTCGTTCTTCGTCCAGCCCATGATCCCGAACTTGAGGTTGACGGCGTTGTAGCCCAGGAGGTTGAGGATGGTGGTCGCGATCTGGCCGGTGTGGCCGGTGTAGCAGTAGACCACGATCTGCTTGTCCTTGGGCAGTTTGGCCAGGTTCTCGGGCTTGGCGATGTTTTTGTAGAAGATGTTCACCGCGCCCGGAATGTGGCCCAGCGCGTAGTCCTCCGGCTTACGCACGCTGAGGATGAATGGGTCGTTGGAAGCATCCCCGTCGTTCAGCAGCGTGTACAGGGCGTCGGCGGTGATGACGGGTGACTTGACCGTGGTGAGATACTTCTCGGCCGCGGCCCGAATGACCTCAAAGTCTCCGCTGGGGCCTTCGGCGAAAGCAGGCGATACTGCAATGAGCAAGAGAGTTACAGCGAGTAGCAAGGACACAACTTTGTTCCGCATAGACCTTCTGTCCTCCTTGAATGGGGTTTTCAGGTGGTGCAGGATTTCAAAGTACTGGCCTCCAACGACGCTTGACCGGCGCTGTACGCACAACGGCTTGTGGATATTGTAACGAGGCGGGGCCTATCTGTCAAATCTATGTAAGCGGGGCGCAGTCTAAATCTTGTAAATAAGCGAAACTTATCTATATCCCAACCCCGTGCAATGATTTCTGAAAGGTTACCCCCGGGCAGACCCGGCGCGAGGCGGTGCCTCCCCAAACGCAGACCGCGATCCGCCTTCGCGCCCGGCCCCTCTCTGCATCCTCTAAACCCTTTCTAATCTCTCATTAATCTTCTTGCGCTATATTTGTTGGCTGGACAATCCGACATAGGAGCGAGGAGGATGATCCACGTAAGCAACCTCACCAAGCACTATGGGGATTTTCAGGCGCTGAAGAACGTCAGTTTTGATGTCGCCAAGGGGGAGATTCTCGGGTTCCTCGGCCCCAACGGCGCGGGCAAGACCACCACGATGCGCATCCTCACGGGCTACATGCCGCCCACGTCGGGCACGGTAACCGTGGCGGGCTACGACGTTACCACCGACTCGCTGGAGGTACGCAAGCGGCTGGGCTACCTGCCAGAGACGGTGCCCCTGTACCCCGAAATGACGGTGTGGGGCTATCTGGACTTCATGGCGCGCCTGCGGGGCGTGGACAAGCGCGAGCGCCGCATAGACGAGGCCATGGAGAAAGTCCGCATCGCCGACCACGCCGACGTGATGATCGGCAAACTGTCCAAGGGGTACCGACAACGGCTGGGGCTGGCCCAGGCGCTGCTCCACGACCCTGAGGTGCTCATCCTGGACGAGCCGACCATCGGCCTGGACCCGCGGCAAATCATCGAGGTGCGCGAGTTGATCCGTGGCCTGGCGCAGGACCACACGGTGATCCTGAGTACCCACATTCTGCCCGAGGTGAGCCAGACCTGCACGCGCGTGCTCATCATCAACGAGGGGCAAATCGTGGCCGAGGGCACCCCCGAACGGCTCATGGCGCGGCTCAAGGGCGCGGAACGCATCTTCGTCCAACTGGCTGGCGCGGATGGCAACGAGGCGCGCCGCCTGTTCCAGTCCATGGACGGCATCCTGGCCGTGGACGACAAGGGCAACGGGGCCTATGAGGTGGAGTGCGCCCTGGGCACCGACAAGCGCCCCGAAATCGCGCGCGCCGTGGTGAACCGCGGCTGGGGCCTGCTGGAACTGCGGCCCGTGGGCATGAGCCTGGAGGAAATCTTCCTGAAACTGACGACCGAGTAGCGGAGGCGTCCCATGAAGAACACCTTGACCATCGCTCGCAGAGAGATACAGGCGTACTTCGTGTCGCCGATTGCCTACGTCGTGGCGGCGGCGTTCCTGGCGGTCATGGGCTACTTCTTCGCCATGATCCTGTACTACTCGCGCGAGGCCACGATGCGCTATACCCTGGGCAACATGACGACGGTGCTGCTGTTCGTCGCGCCCATCCTCACCATGCGCCTGCTGGCCGAGGAACAACGCATGGGAACCATAGAGTTGCTGCTCACCGCCCCTGTGAAGGATTGGGAGGTGGTGCTGGGCAAGTTCCTCGGCTCGCTGACCCTCTATGCCTGCATGCTGGGCGTGAGCCTTTACTTCCCGTTCGTCCTCACCATCGTGGGCAACCCCGACCTGGGCCCCATGGTGTCGGGCTACGTGGGGATGCTCCTGCTGGGCGGGGCGCTGCTCAGCCTGGGCGTGCTGACCTCGTCCCTCACGCAGAACCAGATTGTGTCGGCGGTGCTGGGCGTGGTGCTCATCGTCCTGCTGTGGCTGGTGAGCGCCCTGGGCGACGTAACGGGCGCGCCGCTTTCGGGCGTGTTCCAGTACCTGGCGCTGTCGGGGCATTTCTACGACTTCTTCAAGGGCGTCATTGACACCCGCGACGTGATCTACTACCTCAGCGTGATCGCAGCGGCGCTGTTCCTTGCGACGCGCGTCCTGGAGACTCGGAGGTGGCGATGATCCGCGAACGTCTCTCTCGTTGGAGCAGCAAGATTGCCTACGCGGGCCTGTTTGCGGTCGCCGCGGGGCTGGTCGCTGCCCTGTTCATGGGCAAGATGCACTGGATTCCTGGGGCCGTTGTGGCGCTGGGTGCGGTCCTGCTGCTGGCTGCGGCGCTGGGCCGTCCCGCCGAGGTACGTCGGGCGCTCACGGGCCGACGGGCGCGCTATGGCTCCAACGCCCTGGCCGCAAGCCTCACCCTGCTGGCCATCCTGGCCCTGGTCAACTTCCTCGGCAATCGGCACCACGCGCGCTGGGACCTAACGGGCACGAAGCAGTACTCGCTGTCCAGCCAGACGATTCAGATTCTCAAGGACCTCAAGGAGCCCGTCAAGATCACGGCGTTCTATTCGGTTTCCGATGGCACCCAGGCGAACCTGAAGGACTTGCTGGCCGAGTACATGTACCACACGGACAAACTGTCGCTGGAACTGGTGGACCCCGACCAGAAGCCCGCCGTGGCCCGTCAGTACGGCATTACCAGTTACGGGACTATCGTCTTTGAGCGGGGCAACCGCCGCCAGGATATCTTCAGCACCGACGAGCAGAGCATTACCAGCGCCATCCTCAAGGTCTCGCGCGACGAGGAGAAAGGCGTCTATTTCATCACGGGCCACAAGGAGCGGAATCCCGAAGGCTACGCCGACGATGGGTTCAGCGCCATCAAGTCGCTGCTGGAGAAGAACAACTACAAGGTGGGGACGCTGAACCTGGCCATGACCAGCACCATCCCGTCGGACGCGGCCGCCCTCATCGTCGCAGGCCCGCAGATGGACTACGCCGAGGACGAGCGCAAGACCCTGTCCGCGTACCTGGACGGCGGCGGCAAACTCCTGGTGCTGCTGGACCCCGCCGCGAACGTGGACCTCAATGCGGTTCTGGAGCCGTATGGCGTGCGCTTCCGCAACGACCTGGTGGTGGACCTGTACAGCAGTTTCTTCGGCGACCCGCTGACGCCGCTCACGACCCGCTATCCGTACAGCATGATTACCAAGGACATGACGGGGCTGACGAGTTTCTTCCCCTACGCGCGGTCCATAGAGCGCACGGCCAACGCGCCAGAGGGGGCTACCATCACCGACCTGATCACGACCAGCGATCAGAGTTGGGGCGAAACCAACCTGACCCAGCGCCAGGTGCAGCGCGATGACGCGGACGTGGCAGGCCCGCTCACCCTCATGGCGCAGGTGCAGAAGGGCAAGACGCGGCTGGTGCTGGTCGGCGACTCGGACTTCGTGGCCAACAGCGTGCTGAACTCGGTGCGCGGCGCTTTCGGCAACGCCGACCTGTTCATCAACGCCGTCAACTGGCTGGCCGAGGAAGAGTCGCTCATCGCCATCAGCCCCAAGACCTCGGACGTGCGGACTGTGTTCCTCACGCCTGCTCAGATGCGGATCATCCTGTACAGCAGCGCCCTGGTCCTGCCCGCGGCGGTGCTGATCATCGGTCTGGTCATCTGGTGGCGGCGGCGGTAGCGTTGGCCAGGGAGGGGCGACATGAAACCGCGCAACACGCTCATCCTGTTCGCCGTTCTGGTTGTGCTCGCGGCCTACGTCTTCCTGGTGGAGGTGCCCAAGTCCAAGCAAGCGCCGCAGGAAGACGCCCAGACGGTGGCGCTGTGGGACATCCCGCAGGATGCCATCACCCGCCTGGAGGCGGTGAAGCGCGACGGCCAGAAACTCGTCCTTGAGCGCACCGAAGACCAGACGTGGTGGATCCGCGAGCCTATTGTGTACGAGGCCGACGCAAACCGCGTGGCGGGCGCGCTGAACGACCTGGTTACCCTGCGCTCCACGCGTACCCTCAGCGGCACGCTGGACCTGGCGGACTACGGCCTTGCGACGCCGACCATGACGGTAACGCTCACGCTGGCGGACGGCGCGAGCCACACGCTGCGGGTGGGCGACCAGAACCCCACGGGGACGTATCGGTACATGATGGCCGATGACCGCCCAGAGGTGCACCTGGTGTACTCGTGGGGCATCAGCAACCTGGAGCAAATCGTCGCTGAACCGCCCAAGAAGCCGACGCCTACCCCCACGCCGACCGTAACGCCCACGCCGTCGGCATCGCCCGTTCCCACGGCGACGCCGACCGTCGCGCCGTAGGCGGTCGGGGGATGGGGGCTGCGAGCCGTCGGGCTGCCGAGCAGAATCTACCTCACCTATCCCCACCCTGGCCCTCCCCTTTCCTCTCCGCCTGCGGAGAGGAAAGGGGAGGGTGCGGGAGGGGTCAGGTGAGGTCAGCAGACCCATCGCTGTACATCAGGCGGCGAAAGAGGTGTCAATTGCCGCAGGCTTGCCCCCAAACTGAAATGCACCGCCCGTGGGTTAGCCCTTGCGCAAAACGGAGTTTTGGGGTACAATAGAGATGTCGGTAAGGTACCTGATCAGCAGGGAGGTGGGTGCCATGACAGAAGCGAAAGAGAAAGAGTTCGTCTTTGAGGATTGGGTGCGCGAGGGCATTCGGGGCATTCGGCAAAGCCGAAAGGCGCTCTTCCCCGAAGAGTTCCACAAGCATATCAGGGCGGCTCGGAAAGAGGCGCTCCTGGCCTATCGCAGTCTGATTGACGCGGCCATTGAGCGCACCGAAGAAACCCCCAAGAAGCGGACGCAGATCAAGGTGGAGTAGCCCAGCGCACCCCAAAGCGCTCGGCCAAATCGGGTCAATCCTCGGGGAGCACACCCCTGTGTTAGGGTGTGCTTCGCTTTCTCCGCGGCATACCTCGGACCATGCCAGGCTACTGTTCCCAGGGCTCGTCCTCGTCGGGGAGGGCCGCGGGCACGACGACGGACTGCTCGTGCGAGTAGCGCACCATCCCTGGCCTGCCGCCTGGGAGTCGCCGCACATGCTTCCGCTGCGTCCAGTCCACCTGGACGGAAGGCTCGCCGCGGGCCGACGAGTGGTAGGCCGCCAATCGGGCCGCGAACTCCAGCGTGGCCTCGGGCACGGCGCGCCCTCCGCTGCGGATGACGACGTGCGCCCCAGGCAGCCCGCGCACGTGCAGCCAGAGGTCGTCGGGCGCGGCCATGCGGAACGTAACTTCCTCATTCTGGCGGCTGTTGCGCCCCACCAGCACCGTGAAGCCGTCGGGGGAGCGCACCGTGAGCGGCTTTGCGGGGCGTGGCCGTGAACGCGGCCGCGTGCGCTCGCGGACGTATCCCGCCTCGGCGAGGGCCGCTGCCACTTCGTCAATCTCTGGCCGCGTCGTCGCCATGGCTAGGTCGGCGCTCAACTGGGCCAGGTAGGCTTCCTCCGCTGCCAGGGATTCCAGCCGCTGCGGGACTTCTTTTAGCGCAGCGCGCGCCTTCTGGTACGCCTTGAAGTATCGCTGCGCGTTCTCCAGCGGGGTCTCGTCGGGGTTCAGGTCAACGGTCAGCGGCTGGCCCGAGAGGTCGGGCAGGGCCACCTGGGTGTGGCCTTTGCGAATTTCGCCCAGGTGGGCGAGGAGCACCTGGCCGCATTCCAGAAGGCGGTTGACCTCGTCCGAGGAGGGCAACTCGCGCTCCAGCGCCTGCCTGCGTCGGGCGACAAGGTTCGCGGCCTCATCCAACAGTTTGCGCACCGAAGCGCGCGCCGCCGCGTAGGGGTCGGCGGTCTCCTGGGCCGCGCGGTAGGTCTCTATCGCCACGCTGATGGACGGCGCAGGCTTCCACTCGCCCAGGTGGGTAAGTTCATAGGGCGCGTAGGCGGCTGCCGCGCCATCCTGGAACCCCACGCTCGGCGACCAGCGGCCTGTCTCCACGGGCGCGAACAGTTCGCCGAGCGCCCGCAGGATTCGGGCGGGGTCGGCACTACCTGCCCGCGCCAGCGCCTCGCGGGCGGCCAGCGGGCTCAACCCCTGCACCGCGCCGACGAGCGCCCGCTCCACCGACTTGTCGGCGTGCTCCTGGAGCAGTCGGGCCAGTCGCTCCTCGTCCCATTCGGGCAGGGGCAGGCGGCTTTGCGCGGGCGGCGGGACGTAGGCGCGGTTGGGCAACACCACGCGGTAGCGGTTCACGTCGGGCCCCACGCGCTTGACGCATTCCAGAATCGTGCCCTCGGCAGCAACCAGGATGACGTTGCTGTGCTTGCCCATGATTTCCGCGATGAGCGTGAGCGTTTCGCCGCCGCGCTCAAACCGCAAGTGCAGGATGCGCTCCCAGGCGGGCCGATGCACGTCGGCGAGCCGCGCGCCCACGAGCAGTTTGCGCATTTGCAGCAGCAGGGGGGATGGCGTCTCGGTGCCGCGGCGAGGCTTCTCGGCGGCGAAGTGCACGCGGGGATGGGAAGCCTGCGCCGAGAGCACCAGGTCGTGGCGGGCCTGTCCCGCGTAGAGTTCCAGCGTCACCGTCAGCGGGTCGGGCTGCACGACCGACTGGACTCGCCCGCCCAGCGCGCGCTCCCGAATCTCCTGCACCACCGCCGCGAGCGTCAGCGCGTCAAAGAACATCCTACCAGTCCCAGGTCAGTTTCTGGGCGAACTGCTCCAGGGTATCCGAGCCGCGAACCCGCACCCGCTTGAGGGCGAACATCCCGTCGGACGTGTGGGTCGCGCCCGCCTGGGATACCACCGCGCCCCAGAAATACGCGGACTTCAGCACATCCACAACCCTCTGGTCGTACTGCCCCGACGGGTAGGCGAAGAAGCGGCAGGTCTTGCCCGTGCGCTCCTCAATGGCCTCTTTGGAGCCGATGACTTGCCACACGATGTAGTCCACGGGCTTGTTGGTGAGGTCGGGGTGGGTATAGGTATGCGGCTCCATGTCCATGCCCATGCGGCTCATGACGGTTACCTGCGGCCAGGTCAGGTACGCCTCGTCGCCGCGGTCAATGGGTTCGGTTACCAGGAAGAACGTCCCCGTGAACCCGTATTTCACCAACAGCGGGAACGCAAAGTCAAAGTTGTCGCGGTAGCCATCGTCAAACGTGAGGATGACGGGCTTCTCGGGCAGGGGATCGCCCCGCTGCAAGTGGCGGTTCAGGTCGTAGAGGCTGATGGTCTGGTAGCCATGGTCTTTGAGGTAGCGCAGTTGTTCCTCAAAGGCGGCGGGCGACACCGACAGGTCGCGGCGGATTGCATCGGCGTTCTTCGGCGGCACGGAGATGTAGTGATACATCAGGATGGGCACGTAGGCCGTGCGGGCGATGCCGTCGGGCGTGGGCCACGGCGTCGGGGTGGGCGTCGGCACGGGCGTGTCGGTGGGCACGGGCGACGGGCACGGCGTGCACGTGGGGGCAGGCGTGGCCGTTGGCATGGGCTGCGTGGCCGTCGCCGTAGGCATGGCCGTGGGCGTGGGCGACGGCGTGGGGGTAGGGGCCTGGCGGGTTGCGGCGCTGCACGCCGAAATCATCGCCGTGCAACACAGCGCCGCAACCAACAATCGTTTGTGGGTGGATGACCGCATGGACTCCTGCCTCCAGGTGGTAGGTGAGGTTATCGCAGGCGGGGCCTTCTGTCAAATCGGCGTGCTTTTGACACGCGCCTGGCCCGCGGGTACAATCGGGCTCCGTTGCGCTCGCCCCAGGACGCGGGGCGCGCCGAGGAGGTACCCATTCGCACCGCATCCCCGAACCGCACGCGACGGAACCTGGGCCTCATCGCAGGCACGCTGTTGAGCGTGCTGTTCCTGTGGCTCGCCTTCAGACAGGTGCACCTGCGCGAGGTGTGGGAAGCCCTGCGCCAGGCGAATGCGTGGCTGGTGGGCGCGGCGCTGGCGGCGTTCCTGGCGACGCAGGCCGTGAAAGCCGCCCGCTGGAAGGCCCTGTTCTACCCCGAACACAGGGAGCGGCGCCTCGGCAAACTGATGAGCGTCATCTACATCGGCCAGGCGGTCAACGCGGCGCTTCCCGCGCGCCTGGGCGAGATCGCGCGGGCGTACCTGCTGGCGCGGATAGAATCCGTCAGCGGCGCGTATGTGCTGGGCACCATCGTGCTGGAGAAGGCGCTGGACAGCCTCATGCTGCTCCTGGTGGTGCTGGTAACATCGGTGTTCATGCCCTTCCCGTCGTGGGTCAAGGGGTCGTCGCTCTTCGTGAGCGGCGGGATGGTGGTGCTCCTGGCGGCGATGACGGCGCTCTCGCGGTGGGAGGGCCGCCTGCCCGCCTGGGTGGTGCGGATGGTGGGGCCCGAGTCGTGGCTGGGGCGGCTGGGGGTCATGGGCGCGGTGCAGCGGGCCGCGCTGAGCCTGCGCCCGCTCAAGAGCCTGCGCATGAACCTGGTGCTCTGGTGCTGGTCGGCGGGCAACTGGGCGCTGATGATTCTCACCAACGCCCTCGTCTTCTGGGCGTTTGGCCTGCGCCTTCCGTGGACGGCGGCCCCGCTCCTGCTGGCCATCCTGAACATCGGCATCATCGTGCCGTCGTCGCCTGGGCGCATCGGCGTTTTCCATTACCTGTGCGTGCTCACGCTGGGGCTGTACGGGGTTGACCCCGCGCTGGCCCTGGCGTGCGGGATTGTGCTTCACGCCATCGTGTACCTCCCCATCTTCGTCCTCGGCGGCTATTTCCTGTGGCGCGAGAACTACGATTGGGCCAGGCTGACGGAACTGGCGGCGCTGGAGGAACCGTGATGGGGATGCAGCGCGGCACCTGTCATTGCGAGCGAAGCGAAGCAATCCAGTCGGCCCACTTGCGACGCACCTCGGAGGTGCGTCGCAAGTGTCTTCTCCGTCATTGCGAGCGAAGCGAAGCAATCTCGCACCCCGGGGATTGCTTCGGGGCTGCGCCCCTCGCAATGACAACCCCTTTGCTGTCATTGCGAGCGAAGCGAAGCAATCCAGTCGGCCCACGTGCGACGCACCTCGGAGGTGCGTCGCACGTGCATTCTCCGTCATTGCGAGCGAAGCGAAGCCATCTCGCGCCCCGGGGATTGCTTCGGGGCTGCGCCCCTCGCAATGACAACCCCTTTGCTGTCATTGCGAGCGAAGCGAAGCAATCCAGTCGGCCCACGTGCGACGCACCTCGGAGGTGCGTCGCACGTGCATTCTCCGTCATTGCGAGCGAAGCGAAGCCATCTCGCGCCCCGGGGATTGCTTCGGGGCTGCGCCCCTCGCAATGACAACCCCTTTGCTGTCATTGCGAGCGAAGCGAAGCAATCCAGTCGGCCCACTTGCGACGCACCTCGGAGGTGCGTCGCAAGTGCCTTCTCCGTCATTGCGAGCGAAGCGAAGCAATCTCACGTCCCAGGGATTGCTTCGGGGCTTCGCCCCTCGCAATGACATACCACCAAAAATCCCTGTGCGCCTTCCCACTCCCTGCAAAAGAGAAACGCCGGAGACCCCATTGTCCCCGACGTTTCAGAATGCGGTAGCGCGAAGTCGCTACGGAACAATGAGCGTGCCCGTCTCACCACGCAGCGCGCGCTCAATGTTCTCCGGGTTGGTGATGATGGCCTGCTTGCCGCCCGCCTCCAGGAACCAGATGATGGCCTGAATCTTCGGGAGCATGGAGCCTTTGGCGAAGTGGCCCTCGGCCATGTACTGCTTGGCCTCGGCCACGGTCATGCGGTCAATGGCCTTCTGGTCGGGCTTGCCGTAATTCAGGTACACCTTCTCCACGGCGGTGGAGATGAGGAACAGGTCGGCCTTGATGCTGCGGGCCAGGAGCGACGAGGCGTAGTCCTTGTCAATCACCGCGGCGACGCCCTCTAGTTCGCCCTTCTCGTTCTCCACGACGGGGATGCCGCCCCCGCCCACGGTGATCACCACGAACCCCTTGCTGAGCAACTCCTCAACCGCGTCCTGCTCCTTCACCTTCTGCGGCAGGGGGGACGGGACAACCCGCCGCCAGCCGCGCCCAGCATCCTCCACCACGTGCCAGCCCTCCAGGTCGCGGCGGCGCTTGGCCTCCTCCTCGGTCATGAACGAGCCGATGGGCTTGCTCGGGTTCTGGAAGGCGGGGTCGTTGCGATCCACCACCACCTGCGTAACGACGGTAACGGCCTGCTTCTTCATGCCGCGTCGCAGGAACTCGTTCTGCAAGTTCTGCTGGAGCATGTAGCCGATGGCGCCCTGGGTATCGGCCCCGCACACGTCCAGCGGCACCTCGTGCAGTTCGTGGCGGGCCAATTCGCTGCGGCGCAGGATGAACCCCACCTGCGGCCCGTTGCCGTGGCCGATGGCCACATCCCAGCCCTGCTCAATCATGCCCGCGATGTGGTAGCAAGTCTCCTTGGCGGCCTGGTACTGGTCGGGAACCGTCTGATGATTCTTGTCCTTGATGAGCGAGTTGCCGCCGATGGCAACCACTGCGACTTTCTTCGTCATAACGACGCACTCCTTTGTGTGGTATGGGTATGGCCTACAGAAGGCCCGACATGGTCAGGGCCATGACGGCCTTCTGCACGTGCAGGCGGTTCTCGGCCACGTCGTAGATGCACGAGCGCGGGCCGCTGGCGACCTCGTCGGTAACCTCGTGGCCGCGGTCAATGGGCATGGGATGGGTGAAGATGGCGTTGTCGGTCAGGCGCATCTTCTCGGCGTCGCAAATCCACTCGGTGAGTTTCAGCGCCCGCTCAATCTCCTGCTGCTTGAGGAACTCGCCATCCTTGTACGCATCGGGGCTCATCCAGTGGCGCGAGTACACCACATGCGCGCCCACGTACCCCTCGCGCACGTCGGTGGTCTCCTCAAACGTGGTGCCGTTGGCCTGGCAGTTGGCCCGCGTCCACTCAATGACCTGGGGATCCAGCGGATACCCTTCGGGGTGCGCCAGGGTTACGTGCATCCCGTAGCGGGAGCCGATGAGCAGCGCCTCCTGCACCGAGCACCACGAGCGGGCCAGTGCCCCGTGCCCCCAGGTAACGAGCAGTTTCTTGCCCTTGAGCACGCTCATGTCCAGCGTCTGGCCTGGGCCTTTGCCGTACCATTCGGCCCAGCCCATGATGTCGGCCAGGCCCTGGAACGGGTGATACTTGTCGTGCGCCATGGAGAAGACGGGCATTCGGGCCCAGTAGGCGTACTCGCGGATGAGGTCGTCGCCCTCGCCATACGCGCCGATCTTGTCCTCCAGGATGCGGATGCCCAGGCCCGCGGCGTAGCGGTCCATAACTTTGGCGGCGTCCTCCACCGTCTCGCCCGCGCTGGTTGCCGTCTTCAGGCGCATGGCCTTCGGCTCCAGGAACTGGGCATGGCCGCCGAGTTCGGTGGCGGCGCACTCAAAACTCTGGCGCGTCCGCACCGACGGGTTGTAGAAGAACATGAAGAACGTCTTGTTCTGCAGCAGGCTGGTGAAGCGCGGGTTGAAGCGGTCGCGCTTCATCTTCGCCGCCAGGTCCAGCACGGCATCCAGTTCTTCCTTGGTCCATTCCTGGGTTGTGATCAAATCCTTGCCGAACAGATCCATCTTTTCGTACCTCCGAATGATTCACCACAGAGACCGCGGAGATCGCGGAGGTCTGCGCTTCGCCCTGCGGTCGCCGGGTTTTCTGTGGTGAAGGGAATCTCGCTCGCGCGGTGGGCTAACTCATGACCAGGCTCATGACGGCCTTCTGGACGTGCAGGCGGTTCTCCGCCTCGTCGTAGGCGGCCGACAGCCACGGGCGCTCTTTGGAGCGGGTCGTGTTGTCAATGACCTCGTCGGTTACCTCGTACCCGCGGTCGCAGGGCAGGCAGTGCAGGTAGATGCTCTCCGGGTCCGTGAGGCGCATCTTCTCGGCGTCGCAAATCCAGTCCTTGTGGCTGTCAAAGATCTGCTGGGTCTTCTTCGGGTCGTCCTCGCCTACCGGGGGCTTGAAGATGGGCGTCGCGCACCAGGCCTTGGGATACACCACGTGCGCGCCCTTGAACGCCTCGCGCATGTCGTGGCTGATCTTGAACGAGCCGCCGTTGTGCCGCGCGTTGGCCTCGCACGCCGCCAGCACTTCGGGGTCCAGTTCCATGCCCTCGGGGTGCGCGAGGGTAACGTTCATGCCCATCATGGTCGCCGCGATGATGGCGCTCTGGGGCACGGCGCGGGGCTTGTGGATGCTGGGCGAGTAGGCCCAACTCATGACGAAGTTGACGCCCTTGAACGTGCCGAACTTCTCCTTGACCGTGAGGATGTCGGCCAGGGCCTGGAACGGATGGTACTTGTCGTCCTCCATGTTGAGCACGGGGATGTCGGCCCAGTAGGCGAAGTTGCGGATCAGTTCGTTAGCGCCGCCGTACACCCAGTCCACCGGGTCGCCGTAGCAGCGGATGGCGATGGCGTCGCCCATGCGGGCCAGCACACGCGCCACGTCGGAGACGCGCTCGGTGGAGTAGGCCACCTCCTTGCCAGGGAGCGCCGGGGTGTAAATCTTGCCCGGGTCCAGGTAGTGGGCATGGCCGCCCAGTTGGGTCATGCCGGCCTCAAACGAGTTACGGGTGCGCAGGCTCTGGTTGTAGAAGATCATGAACAGGGTGCGTGCGCGGAGCAGGTGGTCGTGGGGCTCGCGCATGGCGTAGCGCCGCTTCAGGTCCAGCGCCACGTCCAGGATGGTCTCCACTTCCTCCCGCGTCCAGTCCAACAGGGTGATGAAGTCCTTGCCACGGAAACTCTCTGTTTTCATACGTCTCTCCTTTCAGAATAGTTGTTTTTGTCCTAACGCGATGGGACAATACGGCGAATCAGGTGGAACTTGAACACGCTGGGCAAGAAGTAGTTCTGCGAGTAGCCTGCAATCTGGTTGTCGTGGGTGTACGTAACCTCCTCCAACAGCAGAAGTACAGTGCTCGGCTTGACGCGCAACTTGGCGGCGACAACGGGGTCCGCGCGCGTCGCGATGATGTTCGTCCAGGCGAAACTCAAAGGAACACCGCGCTCCAGCAGGTAGTCCAGGACGGACCCCTTGAACGACGCCTTGAGCGAGGCGATGTCGGTAACCCAGGCGGGGAGCACGTCGTACATGTAGGCGGCGATGACGCCGTTGGTAACTTTCGTGCGGCCCACGGTGATGACCGCGTCGCCTGGCGCGATTCCGAGCCGCGAGGCGATTTCCTGCGCGGCCGGCTCCTCCCGGATTTCCAAATCCTCGGTGGTGCAGACGAGGCCCATGCGGCGGGCCAGGGAGTCCAGGCTCTCCAGTTGCTCCAGGCCGCTGTCTATGAGGGGAACGGGCGCGGTGATGAAGGTCCCCAGCCCGCGACGGCGGGTGATAAGGCCCTTGTCCTCAAAGGCGCGCAGGGCTTCGCGGAGCGTGGCCCGCGAAATCCCCAGACGCTGGGCCAGTTCCGGCTCGGGCGGCAGGCGGTCTCCGATGCGGTACGTGCCATCTTGGATAAGGCGACTGAGGGCCTCCTCGGCCTGGAGGTAGAGGGGACGGGAGTCGTATTTCAGTCGCATCCACACACCCCTTTGTCTGATGTCTGACATATTATAGCCACAGGAAGAGGGACAGTCAAATCGCGAGGGGCCGCCTCGCACTGTCCCTTGCGCCCTGCCGATTCGCGCAGGCCGGGCCCGCGCCAAATGCGCCGTTCTGCGCCGCCTACACGCGGGTCAGGTACTCGCCCGTTCGCGTGTCCACGCGGATCACGTCGCCCTCGGCCACGAACAGCGGCACCTTGACCACCAGGCCGGTCTCGGTAACGGCGTCTTTGGTCGCGCCGGTGGCCGTGTCGCCCTTGATGGCAGCCTCGGTCTCGGTAACGCGCATGTCCACGGTTACCGGCAGTTCCACCTCAATCGGCTCGCTGCCGTAGGAGATGAGTTCAACGGTCAGGCCGTCCACCAGGTACTTGGCGGCGTCGCCCAGCACGTCGGCGCTGAGGATGGGCTGCTCGTAGGTCTCCACGTCCATGAAGTGGTAGAACTCGCCGTCGTTGTACAGATACTGAACGGTGCGGTGGTCCAGCCGCACGTCCTGCACGCGGTCGCCCGACTGGAAGGTGCGGTCAATGGTCGCGCCCGAGCGCAGGTTGCGCAGGCGTGTGCGGATGACCGCGTTGCCGCGCCCCGGCTTGTGGTGCTGATAGTCCAGCACGCGGTACAGTTCGCCGTCCATTTCAAAGGTTACGCCTTTGCGCAGTTCGGTTACCGAAATCATCGTCTGCTCCCTCGCAAAACGCTGAAATGCCGTCCCTGCAAAGTCAAGGCGCGCTTTCTGCCCCAGGCCGAAAGCGCACCGTGATATGCACAGAGACGACTCTGGGCCTATTATACGCGTGGGCGACATGCTGTCAATTCAGAGGCGGGGGCAGGTTTGGAAACCTGCTCCACGCGCGGAACACCCCGCTTCTGGCCGTCTCCAACAAACCCCGGAACCGAACTCGGCAGTTACGCGAACATGGCGTTCACGGCGTTGTAGAGCGCGTGGGCCACTACCGGCCCCAGGATGGACCCCGTGAGGTGGAACATGACCCCGGCCAGCAGCCCGAACGCGAAGGGGAAGCCCACCACACCGAACAGGGTCAGCAGGCTGGGTGCGAAGAGCCCGGCGGGGAGATGCCACAGGCCGAAGAGCACGGAGATGAGAAACGTCGCAAACCACCACGGATAGCGCCGCTGCAGGGTTACCTGCATGTACCCGCGGAACAGGCTCTCCTCGCCCAGGGCGATGGTCATCAGTTCAGCGGGAAAACTCTGCGCCAGCGCCGCGAAGCCGCCCGCGCCCACGTGCAACCCGCCTGTCGCCCAGGCGGGCGCGCGCATGACCGCCTGCAACACCAGCGCCAACCCCGCGCCCAGCAGAATCTGCCGCAACGCGCCCCGCGGCGTGAACCCGAACGCAGCGCCGCCCGACCGCTCGCCCAGCAGGATGGCCAGCGCCACGAGGGGGAACAGGCTGCCGGTGGCCGCGAGGGAAAGGGACCCGTGTGCCCGAAAGGGGACGTGGCCAGCCGCCACCAGCGCCGCCGCCCCTGCCCGCGACAGCACGACGAAGGCCCACAGCGCAAGGCCTGCCCACCACGGCGCGGGTGCGGTCGGCGGCGTGCGGCTTCGGAACAGGGCGTACAGGAGCGGGACGGGCAGGACGAGGGCGAGGCTGTACGCGAGGTCGGGGCGAGGGCCGGCCAGCGCCGCCAGCCCCGCCATGGCGCCCACATAGGCAAAGCAGATTCCCGCCCAGCGCATCGCAGCCGCCATCCCTACTTCCCGGTGCTCCCGAAGCCTTCCTTGGGGCCCGGCGGGATGTCCTCGTCCGTCTCCACCAGTTCCACGTCCATGCGCTGCACCCACATCTGGGCCACGCGGTCGCCGGGCTGGATGGTAACCGACCCCGCGCCGGGGAGCGGCTCCAGGATGGTACACACTTCGCGCCCGTTGAACTCGGGGTCAATCAAGCCGACGTGCGCTTCGTACCCGTGGCGGAGCGGGGCGCTGGACCGGGCCTTGACGATGGCCCCGTAACCCTGGGGCAGTTCCAACGCGATGCCCAGGGGCACGAGCGTGGGGCCGCTCAGCGTGAGGGGTGCGTCCAGCCGCGCGAACAGGTCATAGGCTGCGCCGCTCTTCACGGGCCTGCGCCCGCCCGGCAGAACCCTGTACCGAACCGCCACGTGCCCCCTCCCTACGTTTCCAACTTCTCCGACGGCGGGCTGCCGTTGGGCCGCTTGTCCAATTCGTCGTCTTGGGACAGGGTCTCGCCCAGCAGTTTGGACTTCTGGTAGGCCGCCCAGACCGCCTTGGACAGCACCGTGCGAATGCTTCCCTTGTCCAGTTGGTAGATGGCTTCGGCGCTGGTGCCGCCTGGTGAGGTAACCATGTTCCGCAGTTGCGCCAGGTGCATGTTGGACTGGCGGGCGAACAGCACCGAACCCAGCACCGTCTTGGTAACCAGGGCCTCGGCGATGCGCCGCGAGAACCCCAGGTGCACCGCCGCATCCACCAGCGCCTCCATGATGAGGAACACGTAGGTGGGGCCGGTGCCGCTGACCGCCGTTGCCATGTCCAGGAACCGCTCCTCGTCCACCTCAATCTCTTCGCCCAGGGCCGTGAGGATGCGGCGGCCCACCTCGCGCTGTTCGGGCGTAACCTGGGGCGTGGCGAACCAGACCGAAATCCCCTCGCCGATCTGCGCGGGGGTATTGGGCATCACCCGAATGACGGACGGCGTGCCGAGCACCTGCGCGATGTAGGAAATCTTCGCGCCCGCCACGATGGACATGACGAGTTGCTCGGGGCGGACGGTGCCCCGCAGTTCGTGCAGCACCATGCGCAGCCGCTGCGGTTTCACCGACAGGACGACGACGTCGGCCTTGCGAGCGGCCTCGCGGTTGTCCGTCGTGCCGTGGATGCCGTACTTCTCGGTCAACTCGGCGGCGCGCTCCTTGCGCGGGCCGCTGGCCCAGATGTTCTCCGCCGCCGCAACGCCGCACCGCAGGATGCCCTGAATCATGGCCTCCGCCATGGTGCCGCTGCCGATGAACGCCAGCCGCTTCTGTTGCAAACTCTCTTCCATGTTGACGTTATCCCTCTCTGTGAGCCTAACAAAACGCCTCCCATACGGGAGGCTCGTTTCGTGCGAATGCTACGTTGATTCGCGAGCGGATTCCGCCGCGCTACCTCCCCACGCGCCGATGCCCCTGAGCGATGCCCAGGGGCCTGGGAGGGATAGGGGTGCGCGGCTCGCACCCGCAGGAAGTTGCGCGGATGTCCCTCATGGCGAAACCCTCGCTGGCGTGTATCTTACCGCAAAAACCCCGCATGTCAAGCGAGGATGCGCGGCGTGGAAGGCGCGCGAAAAGAAACGGAGCGTCGCGACTTGTGCGGCGCTCCGTGCAGGTACGTTACATGAATCTTCGGTTTGGCCGGTTGGGGCTATGCCCGCAGCACGCGAACGGCGGCCACTTTGAGTTCCGGAATCTTGGACACGGGATCTAGCGCTGTGTGGGTCAGCACGTTGCCCAGGGCCTCGGCGAAGTGGAACGTCATGAAGACCACGCCCGGCTTGCACCGCTGCCCCACTGCCGCCCGCACCTTCACCCGGCCGCGCCTGGATTCCACGACGACCCAGTCGCCGTCGGCGATGCCCAGGCGGGCCGCGTCTTCTGTGTTGATCTCCACGCGCTCCTCCGGGGCCAGTTTGTTCAGCCCGGCCACGCGGCGCGTCATGGTGCCCGTGTGATAGTGCTCCAGCCTGCGGCCGGTCGTGAGGATGAGCGGGTAGGCGTCGTCCGGCGTCTCGGCGGGTGGGATGTACTCCACCGGATTGAACTTTCCAAGACCGCGCGAGAACTTGCCGACGTGCAGGATGGGCGTGCCCGGATGGTCGGGAGACGGGCACGGCCACTGGATTCCGCCGTTCTCCAGGCGGCTGTGGCGGATGCCCCCGTAGATGGGCGTCAGCGCCGCGGCTTCGTCCATGATCTGGGCGGGGGATGTGTAATCCCAGCCAGCGTATGGCCCGTCGGGCGTGTGGCCGAGGGCCTTCAGCGTGCGCCGGGCCAGGTCGGCCACGATCTCCCAATCGGGGCGCGCCTCGCCGGGCGGGTCAATGGCGGGGCGAATCAACTGGACGCGCCGCTCGGTGTTGGTGAACGTCCCGGCCTTCTCGGCGAAGGACGCGGCGGGCAGCACCACGTCGGCCAGGCGGGCCGTCTCGGAGAGGAAGATGTCCTGCACCACGAGGAAGTCCAGGCTCTCCAGGCAGTGGACCACATGCTGGCTGTCGGGGTCGCTCATGACCGGGTTCTCGCCGGTAACGTAGAGCGCCTTGAGCCGCCCCTGCTCGGCGGCGTTGAGCATCTCCACGATGGTGAGGCCGGGCTTGTCGCCGAAGCGAGCGCCCCACGCCTGGGCGAACTTCTCGCGGGCCTTGTCGTCGGCAACGCGCTGGTAGCCGGGGAAGAAGTCGGGCAGGCAGCCCATGTCGCACGCGCCCTGCACGTTGTTCTGGCCGCGCAACGGGTTGACCCCACCCCCACGGATGCCCATGTTCCCCGTGAGCATTTGCAGGTTGGCGCACGCCTGCACACCCTGGTGGCCCGACGTGTGCTGGGTTACGCCCATGGCGTACACCAGCGCGGCGGGCTTCGTCGTGGCGTACAGGCGCGCCGCCTCGTACAGGCGCTCCACCGGAACGCCGGTGATCTCGCTGACCCGTTCGGGCGTGTATTTCTCCACCACCGCCCGCCACTCGTCAAACCCCTCGGTGCGGGAGGCGATGAACTCCTTGTCTTCCCAGCCCTCTTTCAGGATGATGTGCGCCAGGCCGTTGAGCAGGGCGATGTTGCCCCCCGGATCAATGGACAGGTGGATGTCGGCGCGCCTCGCCAGGTCTGTGCTGCGCGGGTCCACTACGATGAGCCGCGCGCCCTCGCGCACTGCCTTGCGGATGTTTAGCCCGATGATGGGGTGCTGCTCGGTGGTATTGGAGCCGATGATGAGGAAGGCTTTGGCCTCCTTCATGTCCTCAATGGAGTTCGTCATGGCCCCGGAGCCGAATGCTGTGACCAGACCGGTCACGGTGCTGCTGTGTCAGAGACGCGCACAATGGTCCACATTGTGCGTCCCCAGCACCCCCCTTGCGTATTTCTGGAGCAGGTAGTTCTCCTCGTTGGTGCACTTTGCGGATGTGAGCAGTGCCACCGCGTCGGGGCCGTGTTCGCGCACCACCGACGCCAGCCGCTGGGCCACGAGGTCAAGCGCCTCGTCCCAGGTGGCCTCCACGAAGGCCCCGTCTTTCTTGATGAGCGGCTTCTTCAGGCGGTCTGGGTGGTTGATGAACTCGTATCCGAACCGCCCCTTGACGCAGGTGCGGCCGTGGTTCACGGGGTTGTCGGGGTCGCCGCGGACGCCCACCACCGTGTTGCCGCGCGTCTGGAGGATCAGGCCACACCCCACGCCGCAATAGGCGCAGATGGTCTTCGTCTCGGCGGCGGGCAGGCCGTACCGTAGCCATGCCTCCGGGTACAGCGCGCCCACCGGGCACTTGTCCACGCACTGCCCACACGACTCGCAGGTGGAAGTCGCCACCGGCCGGTCCAGCACGGTCGCGATCTTGGTGCGGAAGCCGCGGTAGGCGAAGTTGATGGCGCCCAGTTGCTGAATCTCGTCGCAGGTGCGCACGCACTTGCCGCACAGGATGCAGCGGTCCAAATCGCGGCGGTAGAACGGGTTGGAATCGTCAATCGGGTAGGCGTGCTTCTCGCCGCGGAAGCGGTTGGTGCGGACGCCCACGTAGGCCGCCACGCGCTGGAGTTCGCAGCGGTTGTTCTGCGGGCAGGTCAAGCAGTCCTCCGGGTGGTCGGACAGCAAGAGTTCCACGACGTTGCGCCGCGTCTTGTCAATAATCGGGCTGGAGGTGCGCACCACCATCCCGTCGGTGGCAGGCGTGGTGCACGAGGGGAGCATGGGCCTGCGGTCGCCTTGCACCTCTACCAGGCACAGGCGGCACGCGCCAAAGGGCAGCAGGTCCTCATCGGCGCACAGGGTGGGGATGTACACGCCCGCTTCCTTGGCGGCATCCAGGACCGTGGCCCCCTCTTTCACACTCACCGTCTTGCCGTCTATGGTCAGCGTAATGGTCATGTCTGCGTCTCCTTCCATCCGAGAACCGTGGCTATTCCACGAGGACCGCGTCAAAGTTGCACACCTGGCGACAGGTGTCGCAGCGCGTGCAGACGGCCGGGTCAATCACGTGCACCTTCTTTCGCTCGCCGCTGATGGCACCCACGGGGCAGTTGCGAGCGCACAGGGTGCAGCCGGTGCACTTCTCCTCGGAGATGCGGTAGGTGATGAGCGCCTTGCACACCTTGGCCGGGCAGCGGTGCTCTTTGATATGGGCCTCGTACTCGTCGCGGAAGTAGCGGATGGTGGTCAACACGGGGTTGGGAGCCGTCTGGCCCAGCCCGCACAGCGACCCGAGTTTCACCGTCTCGCACAGTTCCAGCAGCAACTCTATGTCGCCTTCCTGACCCTCACCTCGGGTGATGCGTTCTAGTATCTCCAGCATGCGCTTGGTGCCCAGTCGGCAGGGAATGCATTTGCCGCACGATTCGCTCTGGGTGAAGGAGAGGAAGAACCGCGCGACGTCAACCATGCAGTTGTCCTCGTCCATGACGACGAGCCCGCCGGAGCCCATGATGGAACCGGCCGCGGTTAGCGACTCATAGTCCACCGGGATGTCCAACATGGAACTCGGAATACACCCACCTGAGGGACCACCTGTCTGCGCGGCCTTGAACTTCTTGCCTTTGGGGATGCCGCCGCCGATTTCAAAGATAATCTCGCGCAGCGGCATACCGAGCGGGACTTCTATCAGTCCCGAGTTTGCGATTTTACCTGTCAGGGCGAAGGTCTTGGTGCCCTTGCTCTTCTCGGTGCCCACGGCAGCGAACCAATCAGCGCCGTTGAGGATGATGGGCGGGATGTTGTTCAGCGTCTCCACGTTGTTGATGTTGGTGGGCTGGCCCCAGAGGCCCTTCTGCGCGGGGAACGGCGGGCGGGGTCGGGGCATCCCGCGCTTGCCCTCTATGGACGCCATGAGCGCGGTCTCCTCGCCGCAGACGAACGCGCCCGCGCCCTCCTTGATGGTTACGTCAAAACTGAAGTCGGTGCCGAAGATGTGCTCGCCCAGGAGTCCCAGCGCCCGCGCCTGCTCCAGCGCCTTGCGCAGCCGCACGATGGCCAGGGGATACTCGGCGCGGCAGTAGATGTAGCCGTGGTCGGCACCGATGGCGTAGGCGGCGATGAGCAGTCCCTCCAGCACGCTGTGGGGGTCGCCCTCCAGGACGCTACGGTTCATGAAGGCACCAGGGTCGCCCTCGTCCGCGTTGCAGATGATGTACTTGTGGTCGCCAGGGGACTTTCGGCAGAATTCCCACTTCATGCCCGTTGGGAACCCCGCGCCGCCCCTGCCGCGCAACCCCGACCGCTTCACTTCCTCAATCACGGACTCGGGCGTCATCTCAAACAGTGCCTTCGCCAGGGCGGCGTACCCATCGTGGACGATGTACTCGGCGACCGATTCGGGGTCAATGAACCCGCAATTGCGCAGCACCGTTCGTCGCTGGGTGGCGAAGAAGGGCAACTGCTTCCACGATGGGATACCGTCGTAAGGCTCGTCGCCGATGACCGCGAAGGCCAAATCCTTGCGCACGTTGTTGTGGAGTAGGTGCTCTTCCAGAATGGTCGGGACGCTCTTGGGGGTTACCTTGGCGTAGCAGATGCGAGGCTCGCCCGGTCTTACGATGTCCACCAGCGGCTCTTCAAAGCACATGCCGATGCAGCCCACGGGAACGATCTCGGCAGGGACGCGCATATCGGCCAGTTTCTCGCGCAGGGCTGTCAGGACGTCCAGCCCGCCGGCGGCGATGCCGCACGTGCCCAGCCCGATGAGGATGCGGGTTCGGTCGGGCGGACGGGTGCGTTGCACTTCGCCCTCGGCCCAGGCGCGCAAAGAGGCGTAGTCGCTATACATGTTCTTCCTCCGCGATCTTGCGAATCAGGCGGCGCGCCTTGTCCGGACTCAGGTTCCCGTAGGTGCGCCCGTTCACCACCATCACCGGCGCCAGGCTGCACGCCCCGAAGCAGGCGATTTTCTCCACCGTGAACAAGCCATCCGAAGTCGTATCCTCGCCGCCGCCCAGTTTCAGTTCGCTCTCCACAGCGGTAACGATAAGGGGCGAGCCGCGCACGTGGCAGGCCGTGCCCCGGCATATCTTGACGTTGTGCTTGCCCATGGGACGCAGCCGAAACTGCGCGTAGAAGGACAACACGCCGAACACCTCGCTGGCGGGAATGCGCAGTTTCTCGGCGATGGCGTAGATGGCCTCCTCGGAGACGTATCCCTCGGCCTCCTGAGCCTTTTGGAGCAGCGGGATGAGGTCTCCTTTGCCGGTTACCGGCGCTTGCAGGACTTCACGGAGTTTGTCGTTCAAGGCGACCTCCTTTCAGGGGCGATTCTGCAGCAGCGGCCGCACATGGGCAACGGGCAGCCGCTGGATATGGACGCCGAACTGGAGCCAGGTGTGGGGATGCCGAACGGATGAGGATGCTTTCCACACATCATGCTGGCTGCGTTGCACAACATGGCGGGTTCTCTCCAATGCAATGGCGAAGTAAACGCATTATACGACCAAATGCGGGCCGCGTCAAGGTGAGCGCGGGCCTGTGGGCCTCAGCATATCCTGGGCAACTGCTCGCCCGTCAGCATCTCTACAACCCTGGACACGCCCAGCAGCGTCTTCAGGACGACCCGCCCCGGATGCCCATCGGTGGCGCGCCCGATGATGCGGGCATCGCGGCCCAGCGGGTGCGCCTGCATCGCGGCGAGGGCAGCGTCCGCCGCCTCGGCTGCCACCACCGCCACCAACTTGCCCTCGTTGGCGACGTACAGCGGGTCCAGGCCCAGGAGTTCGCACGCGCCCCGCACGGCATCCTTGACGGGCACGGCGCTCTCGTCAATCTCTAGGCCCACGCCGCCTGCCTGCGCCAGTTCCACCAGCGTGGTCGCCAGGCCGCCGCGCGTGGGGTCGCGCATGACCCGCACGCCGCCGCACGCCACCACGGCCTGCGCCAGACCGTTCAGGGGGGCGCAGTCGCTGGCCAGCGACGTGCTCAGCCCCAACCCTTCCCGCTGGGCCATGACGGCAATCCCGTGGTCGCCCACGGTCCCCGACACGAGGACGACGTCGCCCGGACGGATGGCGCTCGGCGACAGGGAGACCCCCTCCGGAATGAGGCCCACGCCCGCCGTGTTGATGAACACCTGGTCGGCGCTGCCCCGGTCCACCACCTTCGTGTCGCCGGCCACAATCTGGACGCCAGCCTCGCGGGCCGTCTGCGCCGCCGAGCGCACGATGCGCCGCAGGTCGGCGAAGGGCAGCCCTTCCTCCAGGATGAACCCGATGGTCAGGAAAAGCGGGCGCGCGCCCACCATGCTCAGGTCGTTGACCGTGCCGCACACGGCCAGTTTGCCGATGTCCCCGCCAGGGAAGAAGACCGGCCGAACCACGTAGGAGTCGGTGGTCAGGGCCAGGCGGCCGCTCTGCGGCGGCAGGACAGCGGCGTCGCCCAGCGCGTCCAGGAACGGATTGGACAACTCGCTCAGGAACAGGTCGCGGATCAGTTCGTGCGTCAGCCGCCCGCCGCTGCCGTGGGCGAGCAGGATGGCCTCATCCTTCATGTCCCGCATCTCCAAACTGATAGTAGGCGGCGCAGGCCCCCTCGGCCGACACCATGCACGGGCCGACGGGGTGCTCCGGCGTGCACGCTCTGCCGAACAACGGGCACGAAGGCGGAGCCAAGACGCCCCGCAAGACGTCCCCACAGCGGCATCCTGGCGGTTCCCGCGACGGCGGCACGTCCACCGGAAACGCGCGCGCCGCGTCGTGGGCCTGGAACTCCGGCCGTATGCACAGGCCGCTGGCCGGTATCGTCCCCAGCCCGCGCCACTCGGCGTCGGCCACCTCAAACACGCGGGCCATCATGTCCTGGGCCGCCCGATTCCCTTCCGGGAGCACGCTGCGGGAATAGGCATTGTCCACGCGCGCCTCGCCCTCCGCAATCCGCTCCACCAGCAGGGAGATGCCCCGCAGGATGTCCAGCGGCTCAAATCCCGCGATGGCGATGGGCACGCCGTACTCGCGCGGCAGGAACTCCCACGCCTTCGTCCCGATGACGGTGGTAACGTGTCCCGGCCCCAGGACGCCCGACAGGTTGACCTCGCCCGAATCCAAGATGGCGCGGGTAGCGGGCGGCGTGAGTTTGTGCAGGCACAGTACGTAGTAGTTGCCAACCCCGCGCGCGTGCGCGTCCAGGACGGAAGCCGCCACGCCCGGGGCCGTCGTCTCAAACCCCACGCCCAGGAAGATCACGGGCCGCGACGGGTTCTGCTCCGCCAGCCGCACGGCGTCCAGCGGCGAGTACACGATGCGGATGTCCGCGCCCCGCGCTTTGGCCTGCTGCAGGCTCTCGCGGCTCCCCGGCACGCGGATCATGTCGCCGAAGGTGGCCAGGATGACTCCCGGCACACCCGCCATGGCGATGGCCCGGTCCAGGTCCGCGGCGGCGGTAACGCACACCGGGCACCCGGGCCCCGACAGCATCTCCACCGTCGGCGGCAGCGCCTGGCGAATGCCGAATCGCAGGATGGCGTGGGTGTGTCCGCCGCAGAACTCCATCAGGCGCATGGGCTTGCGCGCGCGCTGGCGGATGCGCTCCACCAGCGAGCGGGCCAACCGAGGGTCGCGGAACTCGTCTATGAACTTCATCGCGCCCGCCCCTCCTCAAGGGCAAAGTGGCCGATGGCCGCCTGGCCCAGCGACACGCCGCCGTCGTTGGCCGGAACCTGGCGGTGCAGCAGCACGCGCAGCCCGCGCCGTCGGAGTTCGCCCACCGACTGTTCCAGCAGCAGGCGGTTCTGGAAGCACCCGCCCGACAGGGCCACCGTCGCGAGGCCGGTGCCCTGCGCGATCATGCAGCACAGGTCGGCGATCATGTTCGCCAGCGTGCGGTGGAAGCGCCCGCCCACTTCGCCCAGCATCCGCCCGGCCTGGACATCGCGCACGACGCCCGCCAGCAGCGGCTTCAGGGCGACCTCAAAGGCGCAGGCCAGCGGGGGCAAGGCATCCGTGTTCCCCCAGGCGAGCGGCTCCGCCCAGCGGAAGAAGTACCCGTAGGGGTCGCCCTCGTCGCCCTCCGATGCCATCTCCATCTCAATGGCCGCCTGCGCCTCGTAGGTAACGCGGCCCCGCCCGCCGGCCATCGCTGCGACGGCGTCAAACAGCCGGCCGCAGGACGTGGTCAGAACGGTGTTCAGGCCGCGCTCCACCTGCCGCTGCACGGCGGCGATTTCGGCCTCGTCCATCTGCGCCAGGAAGGGCAGCGCGGGGACTTCGCCGAACAGCGCATGCAGGTACGCATACGCGATGCGGCACGGGTTGCGGATGCCCGCGTCGCCGCCGGGGAGCGGGAGCGGCTCCAGCCACGCGGCGCGGCGGAACCCGCGCAGGTCGGCGACCAGCCACTCGCCGCCCCAGATTCGCCCGTCCAGGCCGTACCCCGTGCCGTCCAGGGCCACGCCGATGACCGGCTCGGTGATACCGTTGTCCACCATGCACGCCGCGATGTGGGCGTGGTGGTGCTGCACGCCGATGAGGGGCAGGCGCTCCCGCTCGGCCCGCTCGTGGGCGTAGCGCGTCGCCAGGTAGTCGGGGTGCAGGTCGCAGGCTATCGCATCAGGCCGCAGGCGGAACAGCCGCTCGTAGAGGCCCATGGCCGTCTCGTAGTGCTCCAGCGTCTCCAGGTTCTCCATGTCGCCGATGTGGGGGCTAACGAAGGCATGCTCGTCGCGGGTGATGCAGAAGGTGTTCTTGAGTTCCGGGCCGGTGGCCAGCACCGTGCGGGCGCGGAAGGGCAGGCGCACGGGATACGGCGCGTAGCCCCGCGAGCGGCGCAGCGGCTGGGGCACCGACTCGGCACCCGCCTTGCCGTCGGGGACGCGCGGCACAAACCAGACGCTGTCATCGTAGCGGGCGTAGATGGCCCGGTTGTGGAGCAGAAACCAATCGGCCAGGCCGCGCAGCCGACGCCAGGCCTCCTCGTTGTCCTGCGCGATAGGCTCCTCCGACAGGTTGCCGCTCGTCATGACCAGCGGCCGCCCGGCGTCGCGGAGCAGAATATGGTGCAGCGGCGTGTAGGGGAGCATCACGCCCAGGTAGCGGTTGTTCGGCGCCACCTCCTCCACAACTGTGGAGTCGCGCTTCCACTCCAGCAGGACGATGGGGCACTGGCGCGAGGTCAGGAGCGCCTCCTCGTCGGGCGTGATCTCGCAATGCTGGCGCACCTCGTCCAGCGAGGCCATCATCACCGCCAAGGGCTTCGCCGGGCGGCGCTTGCGTTCCCGCAGCGTGCGCACTGCGTCGGGGTTGGTCGCATCGCAGGCCAGGTGGAACCCGCCCAGGCCCTTGATGGCGAGGATGGCGCCTCCCCGCAGCAAGCGCGCTGCCTCGGCGAGCACCTCGGCGTTGGCCGGGTCGCCCGCGGGCGGGGTCAGCGCCTCGGCGTCCTGCGCCGAAGCGGGCACAAGCCACACCCGCGGCCCGCACACGGGGCAGGCGTTGGGCTGCGCGTGGAATCGGCGGTTCAGCGGGTCATCGTACTCGGCCTGGCATTCCGGGCACATTTGGAACGCGGCCATGGTGGTCAGGGGCCGGTCGTAAGGCACGTCGGCGATGATGGTGAAACGCGGCCCGCAGTTGGTGCAGTTGATGAACGGATAGCGGTAGCGGCGGTCGTTGGGATCAAACAGTTCGCGCAGGCATTCGGGGCAGGTGGCGATGTCCGGCGAGATGAGCACGTACCCAGCCTCGGCCCGGCTCTCGCGGATTTCAAACCGCTCCCAGCCGTTGGGCGGAATCTCCTCCCGCTGCACGGTCTCTATGCGCGCCACGGGCGGGGCCTTCGCCACCAGGTCGCGCGCGAAGGCATCCAGGGCATCGGGCGGGCCTTCCACCTCAATCACCACGCCCGACGACGTGTTGATGACCCAGCCGCGCAGCCCCAGCCCCACCGCCAGGCCGTACACAAAGGGGCGGAAACCCACCCCCTGCACCACGCCGGTTACCTTGAACCGATTGGCGACAACCGAGGCCATGTCCGGGACCGCCCTCTCCCCCTACTTCGCCGGCCGATACGCCTGCCACTGCGCCCAGAGCCATTCGGCCCATCGGCCAATGCCTTCGCCCGTGCGGCAGGAGACCTCAAAGATTTCGGCGCGCGGGTTCATGCCCCGTATGGCCTCGTGCAGCGCGCCCAGGTCAAAGTCCACGTAGGGGGCCAAATCCATCTTGTTGATGACGACGGCCTCCACTGCCGTGAAGATGCCCGGGTACTTGTAGGGCTTGTCGTGGCCTTCGGGCACGCTGGCGATCATGACGCGCAGCGTCTCGCCCAGGCGAAACTCCACCGGGCAGATGAGGTTGCCGACGTTTTCCACGATGAGCAGGTCTATCTCGTCCAGCGGGAGCGCGCGGAGCGCCTGGCGGATCATGGGCGCGTCCAGGTGGCACGCGCCGCCGGTGTTGATCTGCACCACGGGAATCCCCGCGGCGGCGACCTTGTCCGCGTCAATGCGCGAGGCCACGTCGCCCTCAATCACGCCCAGGCGCAGGCGGCCGTCAAGCGCCCGCGCGGTCTCCAGGATGAGGCTGGTCTTGCCGGCCCCGGGCGATGCCATCAGGTTCACCGTGAGGATGCCATGCGCCCGGAGGGTTTCGGCGTTCTCCTGGGCGATCTGGTCGTTGGCACTCATGATGTCGGTTACGACTTCCACTTTCTTCATGGGGGCTATTCCACCTCAATGCTCTCTATGTACGACTCGCGGCCCGCGAGCACTTCCCCGCCCAGGCCGCCGCAGTGGGGGCAGCGCCAGTCCACGCCGTCGGGCGCGAACTCGCCGCCGCAGGCATGACACCGCACGCGGGCCGGAATGCGGCGGATGTGCAGGGTCGCGCCCTCCGCCTCGGTCCCGCGCGACAGGAAATCAAAGTAGAATTGGATGCTCTCGTCCACGAACGTGGTCAGGTCGCCGATGACGAGGTTGACGTGCACGACGCGGTGCGCCTCCGCCTTGCGCGCGTGATCCAGCACGACCTTGAGGATTTGCTCGGTAACGGGCAGTTCGTGCACGGCGACCTACTCCCTGCCGGCCATGTCCAGGATGGCGCGGGCGGCCGCATCCGCGCGAGCCTTGCACCCCGCCGACAGGCCCTCGCCGAAATCAAAGTCCTCGCCCCGAATGGAGACCAGCGCGGCATCCGGCGCCCGACCCCGCGCTGCCCGCGCCAGCGCCAGCATCATGCCCGGGCTCATGTGATGGGTAACCGCCTGGAAGCCGTACTCCTCCTGCACGGGCAGCACGCGGACGTCATCCGGTATTACGCCGGTGTGGGCATCCACGAACACGACCAGGTCGTAGTCGGCCAGCATGGGCGCGATTTCGGGCAGCAACTGGTGGAGCACCACCGTGTCCAGGGGATGGCCGCACGCATCCAGGCCGTCTTCGTCCAGGGCCAGAGGTCGCAGCCCCTGCTCCGCCCGCAAGAGGTTGGCGACGTGCAACGCCACGCCGTCGTCGCGGCGGTAGGGGTTCCCGTATCCGATGACCAGGGTCCGTCTCATCCGTCCAGTCCCAGCGCGCCCGTGAACGTCTCAGCGCGTCTTTGCGTTGTCCTGGCTATTGTATCCCACGGGGCCAGGGCGTCAAAAGCAGACCTCCGAGGTCGGGAAGGCCCTCGGAGGTCTGCGGGATTCCTCGGCTATCCGCCTCGTATTTTGCCACAGGGATTCTTGATAGTTTGTCATTGCGAGGGCGCGCAGCGCCCGAAGCAATCCCGGTAGATTGTCATTCTGAGCGGCCCAGCCGCGAAGAATCTCGCCAACCGAGATGCTTCGCTTCGCTCAGCATGACAGATAGGGCGTGAGATTGCTTCGCTTCGCTCGCAATGACAGCAGCCAATTTTCTCTGTGGTAAAGTTCTAGTCGCGGGTCAGGCGGTGCACCAGTGCGCCATCCGGGCCGTACATCTCAATCACGATGGGCATGGCCCCGACGGCGTGGGTAGAGCACGACAGGCACGGGTCGTGGGCGCGGATGGCCGCCTCCACGCGGTTCAGCATCCCTTCCGTCAACTTGGTGCCGTCCACGAACGCCTTGGCCACCATCTCCACCGACTTGCTCATCGCCCAGTTGTTGTGGCCTGTGGCGACGATGAGGTTGACCTTGGTCAGCATGCCGTTGGCGTCGGTCTGGTAGTGGTGGAACAGAGTCCCGCGCGGAGCCTCCACGCACCCGACGCCCTGGCCCACGAACCCCGTGGAATCCGCGACGATGTCCGTGGACAGGATGTCGGGGTCCTCCAGAATCTCGCGGACGCGCTCCATGGCGTACAGGTCCTCTATCAGGCGGGCGTAGTGGAACCACAGGGTGCCTTCCACCGGCTTGCCGCCGTTGATGGACTTCCAGACCTTGAACTCCTCGTTGGCCATGGGCGTGTTGATCTTGGTAGCAGCGTTCAGCCGCCCCAGCGGGCCAACGCGGTACGTGCCGTTGGGCCAGCCCATCTTGCGGTAGAAGGGGAACTTCAGGTACGACCAGTCTTCCACGTGCTCGCCGATGTACGTCAGGTAGTCCTGGGCGTCAAACTCCTCCAGTTTCCGGCCGTCCTTGTCCACCAGCCGCACCTTGCCTTCGTACAGTTGCAGGCCGCCCTCCTCGTCCACCAGCCCCATGTAGGACGAGGGGAACACGGCGAACTGGTTGACGAGGTCCATGTTGGCCTCGTACCACTGCTTGCCGATGGCGATGCCGGTCTTGATGACCTCGGTCATCTCGTCCACCTGGCTCAGGATGGCGTCGCGGTCCTTGACGGACAGGGGCGCGTTGACGCCGCCGGGCACGGCGAAGACCGGGTGCACGCGCTTGCCGCCCAGGCGCTTGATGATGTCCTGGCCGAACCCGCGCAGGCGCACCGCCTTCAGCGCCAGGTCGGGGTTCGCCTGGACGATGCCCACCACGTTGCGGATGGCGGGGTCCGCGTCAAACCCCAGCAGCAGGTCTGGCCCCGCCAGTTCAAAGAAGTGCATGGAGTGGGACTGGATGAACTGCCCCATGTGCATCAGTTCGCGCAGGAGTTTGGCCGTCCTGGGCGGTTCGACCCCCGCGACGCGGTCGCACGCCTTGGCCGACGCCAGGTGATGGCTCACCGGGCAAATGCCGCAGATGCGCGGGGTGATCTGAACCATCTCAAAGAAGGGCCGCCCCTCGCTGAACTTCTCAAACCCACGCCACTCGTTCACGTGGAAGAAGGCCCGCTCCACCTTGCCCTCGTCGTTCAGGTGGATGGTAACCTTGGCGTGGCCCTCAATTCGCGTTACGGGTTCTATCGTGATCTTTTGCATGGTTGCGCTCCTTGTCTAGGGTCAAATCCTGGACCTGGCGGGCATGACCGTCAGTCATACTTCAGGTTGTCGCCGGTCAGGACGGGGATGCGGCCCTCCAACAACTCGGACAGGGCGTAGTAGATGGCGTCCGGCGACGGCGGGCATCCCGGAATGTGGATGTCCACCTTGACCACCTGGTTGACCGCGCACACCCGCACCGGCCTCCCCAGTTCCTCCGAGCAGGGGATTTTGCCGTCCACGGTGCTTTCGGTCTCCACGTAGGCGCGTTTCAGGGCCTCGTTCATGTCAAAGAAGTTGCGCATGGTTACGATGCCGCCGAACACCGCGCAGTCGCCCAGCGCGATGAGAATCTGGCAGCGCTCGCGCATCTGCTTGGCGACCTCAATGTTGGTCGTGTTGGAGATAGCGCCCGTGAGAATCCCGACCGTAACGCCCTCCTTCGGTGGGTGCTTCAGGTCGGTGATGGGCGTGGACGTGAGTTCTATCTTGTCCAGCAGTTGGACGAGCCGCTCGTCCATGTCCAGCACGGACATGTGGCACCCTGCGCACGCGGCCAGCCAATCTGTTGCAACCTTGACTTTCGCCATGGATTATCCTCCTTTTATCCTCGTTACACGGCTGCTACAGGCGCTCTGCCAGCCGGGCAAGGACAGCGGCCTCGGCAAGCATACCCTCGGGCGCGGCGACCGCCGGCTTGACGGCGACTTTCCTGCCGTCCAGGGCGGTGAAACTCCCCTCCTGCTCGTACCACAGCGGAGCCGGCAGCACCACATCGGCCACGTCGGTGGCCGCGGACTTGTAGGCGGCGTGGACGACGAGGAATGCCGCCCGCCGCGCTTCCTTCACGGCCTCGTCGGGCAGTTCTGCGTCGCCCAACAGCAGGTAGAGCACCTTGAGCCCATTGGCGCTGAAGCCGTTCTTCAGACCCAGTTCCCTGGCTCGGTAGCCGTTGCTGGCGGGGAACAGCGGGATGAAGCGGGCCTTGCCCACCAGCGTCGCCAGTTTCCGGGCGCTGGCCTTGTCCAGGTCGCCACCGTAGATGACCACCGGCGCGGCGCTGCCCTGGCAGACCTTCACGGCCTCGTCCAACTGGGCCATGCCGAACTTCCGGTGCGCGAGGGGCAGCATGCCGTTGGGCTTGTCCGTAACCACCAGCAGCCGAGCGCCTTTGTCCAGGGCGCGCTTGACGCGGTAGCCGAGCACGCGGTGCGTGGCCAGCGGATCGCCGCCCGCCACCAGGATGCAGTCGGCCGCGTCCACATCGGCCAGCGAGCCGCCCACCGGCAGGTCCAGGTCCGCCAGCGTCGGCTCCACGGTGCCAACGGTGGCCTGCATCTTCCCCTGGAACACCCTCAGGAACTCGCCCAGCGTATCGTTGAGAGCCTTGCCGGTAACGTAGGCCGCGGCCTTCTTGCCGCTGTTGCCCTTCGCCTTGGCGGCGATGGCGCCCAGCGCCTCGTCCCAGGAGACGGGCACAAGGCCGTTGCCCTTGCGCAACATGGGCGAGGTGATCCGCTCGCGGCGGTCGTAGAGCGGTTCAAAGCGCCCCGCTACGCACAGCACGCCCTGGTTGGGTGCGTCCCAGTCGCCCTCCACGCGCAGGACATGCCCGGCGCGTGTAACGACGCTGGTCCCGCACCCCACGGCGCAGAACGTGCATGCGCTGGCCGTGTGCTCTACGTGCACCTCGCGGCCCATGTAAGCGCTCTTGCGGTCCACCAGCGCGCCCGTGGGGCAGACCTGCAGGCAGGTGCCGCACGACACGCACGTGGAGTCGCCGAAGGGCACGTCCATGTCGGCGCTGATCATGGTCTTGGCGCCGCGGAAGCGCACGCCCAGCGTGTGGTTCGCCACCAGGTCCGAGCACGCACGGATGCAGCGCCGGCACAGGATGCAGCGGTTGTGATCCATGATGAAGTACTTGCGCGTGCCGTCCACCGGCATCTTGGCGTGCGGCGAGGGATAGGTCCAGTGGTCCAGGCCGTAGCGGTACGCCAGCGCCTGGAGTTCGCAGTCGCCGCTCATCTCGCAGTACATGCAGTAGTGATTGCGCTCGGAGAAGAGCATCTCCAGGACGAACTTGCGCGCCTCCACCGCCTTGGGCGACTCGGTCTCCACTTCCATGCCCTCGGAGATGGGGAAGGTGCAGGCGGGCTGGAGTGTGCGCTGCTTCGCCACTTCCACCAGGCAAACGCGGCACGCGCCGATGTTGGCAAGGGCAGGGTGGTGGCACAGGGTGGGGATGTCAATCCCCGCCTCTTTTGCCGCCTCCAGAAGCGTGGCCCCCGCCCGCGCCTGAATCTGTTGTCCGTTGATTTTGATGTTGACGGTTGCCATCGGGCAAGTCGCCTCCTTTCCGTTGGTTGCGTAGAATCGCGCCCGCGCTATGCCGGGACCGCGTCTTTATCCGCCTGCGTAACCGCTTCCACGCCCATGGTCTCTACCCATTCCAGGTCGCAGCGCAGGCAACGCTTGCACTCTTCGCGGGCGGTCTTTTCGTCAAACCCGAGTTCCACTTCGTCAAAGCAGCAAATGCGCTCTTCAACGGGCAATTCGGGCATCTGAGGCCGCTTGGCGTCGGCGTAGTCGTCCATGTTGAACACCTGCGGCACCTCGTGGTACCCGGTTACGTACTTGGGCCGCTCCACCTTCTGGCCCTTGAGGTACGCATCCACGGCCACGGCCACCTTGTTGCCCTGGGCCACGGCTTCCACGACGGTGGCAGGCCCCAGGGCCGCGTCGCCCGCCGCGAAGACGCCCTCGCGGGTCGTCGCCAGGTCCGGCCCGACGGTGATGGTGCCGTCGCGGTTGAAACTGATGTCGCCGCAGGAGTCCAGGCACTCCACCGCCAGCGCCTGTCCGATGGCCGGTATCAGCAGGTCCACGTCCAGCACGAACTCGGACCCCTCAATCGGGACGGGCTTGCGGCGGCCGCTGGCGTCAAACTCGCCCAACTGCTGCGCCTGGAGTTTCACGCCGGTTACGTGGTCGGTTCCGATCACCTCCACCGGGTTGGTCAGGAAGTGGAACTGGATGCCTTCCAGCGCCGCGGCGTGGACTTCCTCTTCCCAGGCCGGCATCTCGCTCCGCGTGCGGCGGTAGATGAGATGCACCTTGCTCGCGCCAAGCCGCAGGGCCGTGCGCGCCGCGTCCACGGCAACCGCGCCGCCGCCCACGACGGCCACGCGCTTGCCCCTCAGGTCCGGCTTCTTGCCCAGGGCCACGTCCTTCAGGAAATTCACGCCGTGGTACACGCCGGGCAGGTCCTCGTTCGGGATGCCCAGTTTGCGGCTCTTGTGGGCGCCGATGGCCAGCACGACGGCGCTGTAGCCCATGCCGTTCATCAGGTCATCCATGGTAAAGTCGCGGCCCATCTCCTGGTTCAGGCGAATCTCCACCCCGGCCCGCTTGATGTTCTCAATCTCAATGTTCAGGATGTCGCGCGGCAGGCGGTATTCGGGGATGCCCACCGCCATCATGCCGCCCGCAACCGGCAGTTTCTCAAAGACGGTAACGGGATAGCCCAACTGGGCCAGGCGCAGCGCCGCGGTCAGCCCTGCGGGGCCCGCGCCGATGACGGCCACCTTCTTGTCCTTGGGGCCTTCCTTCTTCGGTGGCGTCCACGGATGGTCCTTCTCCTGGTCGGCCATGAACCGCTTGACCTGGCGCAGCGCCACCGGCTCGTCCACGTCGCCGCGGCGGCACTTCTGCTCGCAGAAGGCCGGGCACACGCGCCCGCAGATGAGCGGGAACGGGTTGCGCTCGCGGTGGATGTCCAGCGCCTCCTGGTAGCGCCCCTGGGCGGTCAGCGCCACGAAGGCCGGCACGTCCACCTCGGACGGGCAGGCGTTGATGCAGCGCGCCCGCACCAGCGCTTTGCAGGTTCCGGCCGGGCATTCCTTGTCCAGGATGTGGGCGCGGAACTCGTCCTCAAAGTAGCGCAGGGCGGCCATCACCGGGCCGGGCGTCAACTGGCCCAGGGCGCACAACGCGCCGGTCTCCATGCCCTTGGCGATCTCGCGGATGGTGTCCAGGTCCTCCAGTTTGCCCTTGCCCTCGGTGATGCGGGTGAGAATCTCCAGCATGCGCTTGCCGCCCACGCGGCAGGGGACGCACTTGCCGCACGATTCCGCCTGGGCGAAGGTCAGGAAGAACTTGGAGAACTCCACCATGCAGGTGTCTTCGTCCACGACGATCATGCCGCCCGAACCCATGACCGCGCCCACTTCCTTGAGCGAGTCAAAGTCCACCTTGACGTTGAGGTGCTGGGCCGGGATGCAGCCGCCAAGAGGCCCGCCGGTCTGGACGGCCTTGAACTTCTTGCCTCTGGGGATGCCGCCGCCGATGTCAAAGATGATCTCGCCCAGGGTGATGCCCATGGGCACTTCCACCAGGCCGGTGTTGTTCACCTTGCCGGTCAGCGCGAAGATGGCCGTGCCCGGGCTTCGCTTCGCGCCGATGTTGCTGAACCACTCGGCGCCGTTGACGATGATCTGCGGGATGTTGGCGTAACTCTTGACGTTGTTCAGGTTGGTGGGCTTGCCCCACAGGCCCGACACGGCGGGGAACGGCGGCCTGGGGCGCGGCTCGCCACGGCGGCCCTCAATGGACGCGATGAGCGCGGTCTCCTCACCGCAGACGAACGCGCCCGCGCCCTCCTTGATGTGCAGGTGGAAACTGAAGTCGGTGCCCATGATGTGATCGCCCAGCAGGCCGTACTCCTCGGCCTGGGCGATGGCCGTCTTCAGGCGCTTGATGGCCAGCGGGTACTCGGCGCGGCAGTAGATGTACCCCTCTTTCGCGCCCACGGCGTACCCGCAGATGATCATGCCCTCAATGACGCTGTGGGGGTCGCCTTCCAAGATGGAGCGGTCCATGAACGCGCCCGGGTCGCCCTCGTCGGCGTTGCACACCACGTACTTCACGTCGCCGGGGGCCTTGGCGGTGAACTCCCACTTGACGCCCGTGAGGAAGCCCGCACCGCCTCGCCCGCGCAGCCCGGACCGCTTGACCTCCTCAATGACCTCCTCGCGGGTCATGCTGGTCAGGGCCTTGGATAGCGCCTCGTAGCCGCCCCGCGCGATGTACTCCTCTATCTTCTCGGGGTCAATCATGCCGCAGTTGCGCAGGGCAATGCGAATCTGCTTGCTGTAGAACGGAATCTCTTTGTAGAACGGCAGGGCCTTGTGCGTCTCCGGCTCCTGGTACGTGAGTCGCTGGACGACACGCCCTTTGACCAGGGTCTCTTCCACGATGGTGGGCACATCGCTGGCCTGCACCTGGCAGTAGAAGATGCCTTCGGGGTAAACGATCATCACAGGCCCCATGGCGCAGAAGCCGCGGCAGCCGGTCTGCACCAGCCGCACCTCGTTCTGCAGGCCGCGGCGCTTGATCTCCGCCTCCATGGCCGTGATGACCTCTGCCGACCCGGACGCCGTGCATCCGGTCCCGCCGCATACCAGCACGTTGGCCCTGTAGAATGGTTCGGCCATATCGGATTCCTCCTTGTCTTCTCAGTCTACGGTGAAACGCTCATGGGTGGTGTTGTATCGGTCTCAGAATCCAGCACGCCTACTGGATGCCCTTGGAATCCAGTCGGCCCAGCGCCCACTCCTGGACGACGCGGCCCTTCACCAGGTGCTCTTCAATGAGGCGGGGCACCATGTCGGGCGTTACGTTGGCGTAGGTAACCCGTGGCTTTCCCGCCTGCTCAATGTCCACCAGGGGCTCCTTCGCGCACATGCCGATGCATCCCACCGTCTCCACATGGGCCTCAATGTCCCTGCGCGCCAGTTCGTTGAGGATGGCGTGCATCACATCGCGCGCGCCGGCGGCAATGCCACACGTGCCCATGCCGATGATGATGCGGGTGCCGGTTTCGGTGCGGACTCTGAGGTCTTTCTGCGCCTCCTCCCGAATCTTCTTGAGTTCCTCCAAACTCTTGATCTTGGGCATTCTGCCACCTCCTCGCTTTGCCGGTTGTCATTGCTCACTGCATGGGTTGGAAAATCAGTCCGACGGCTTGGTGCGAAGGCTCTCCTCCCCTTCGCGCAGTGTCTGCCACAGCCATTGGCGCACCGCCGGATGCGTCAGCGGGACCTCGCCCAGTTCGCGCCGGACCTCCGCCGAGTCAAAGGCGAACTCGGCCTCGCCAACACGGTGCACGTAGGCCAGGTCCACGGGCCGCCCCGACAGGAGAACCGCCATGAGCGCCGAGGGCATATCGCCGAGCGGGGCCCGGTCAATATGGCTGTGCCGAAACGTGGCCCTGACCCGCGTCCCCTTTCCCGGCTCCGACTCAATGGTGAGGTCGCCATCGCAGCGGCGGGCAGCCGCAGCGAACAGCGGAAGCCCCAACCCCACGTGGCGCGTCTTCCGCGTCGTGAAGAAGGGGTCCAGAACCCGCTGCGTCATCTCCTTGCTCATCCCTCGCCCGTTGTCGGCAACCTCTATGGTCAAGCGATCCGCTCCCAGGTCCTCGTCAATGCGCACCTCAATGCGCGTGGCCCCTGCCTCAATGGCGTTCTCCATCACATCCAGCACGTGAAGGGAGAGTTCTCGCACGCCTACTTCAACTCACGGATGGTGCGGATCATCTGCTCCGGCGTCAGGCGGCCGTGCACCTTGTCGTTGATGACCGCCACCGGCGACAATCCGCAGGAACCCAGACAATAGACGACTTCAAAGGTGTACTTGTAGTCGGGCGAGGTCTCGCCCGCGCGGATGCCCAGTTCGCGCTCCACGGCGTCAATGATCTTGGCCGCGCCGCGCACGTGGCACGCGGTCCCGTCGCACTGGCGGATGATGTACTTCCCGCGGCGCGTCAGGTAGAACTGGGCGTAGAACGTTACCACGCCATACACTTGGCTGAGGGGTGTGCGGGTGCGCTCCGCGATGTGTTTGAGCACCTCTGGCGGAAGATAGCCGAAGATGTCCTGAGCCCGTTGCAGGATTGGGATCAGGGCCCCACTCTTCCCGGCGAATTCGTCAATGACTTCGTCCAGCGGTGCTAGATCCAGGGTTTCAGGTTGGCTCATGCGACTTTCCTCCTTGAAGTTCTACGATTTCGTTGGGTGCCAGTCCACCGTGATTTTGCGACCTTCCGCGCCCCGAAGGGCTAGTGAGAGTTCGCGAACGGTCGGCGCAGCCACCTTGAACAGGGTGCGGTTCTGCATGTCGTTCAACGTATGCGCATCGCCGTCCACGACAAGCGGCCACCCGCGCAACTCCGGCCACTGGGCGAAACCTGCCTCCGGCTGGAACCGGGCCGTAACCTCCAGCGCGTCCGCGCCGAGGTTCGCCGGCACCATGCCCAGGTTCGCCAGCAGGCTGAAGGACGGCCTGTCCACGTGCGCCGGTATCGCCAGCCCGCCCAGCGCGTGCACCCTGGCGATGGCCTGCTCCAGAGCGATGTCCGCCGATGCCGCCAGGAGCCGCCCCTCGGTGCGCACCCATTGGCCTTCGGCGTCCACCACGTACTGGGGGCCGAAGAACTCCTCGCGGTTCTCCAGCGGCGGCAGCAGGCTCCATACCTCCGCCTGCCACGCCAGGCTCTGCTCCACCGTGTCAAACAGGCAGAGCAGGTGCACCTCCTCGCGGGTCTGGAGTTCCATGCCCGGCAGCACGGCCAGGCCGGTCCCTTCGGCTGCGCGTATGACGGCCTCGGCGTTGGCGCAAGCGTTGTGGTCGGTTACCGCGATGAGGCCCAGCCCCAGGCGGCACGCCCGCCGGACGATGAGCGGCGGGATCATCTCCACCTCGGCGCACGCCGAGAGCACTGTGTGAATGTGCAAATCCGCCAGAATCGGCCGCAGCATGGGCTCCCGTGCCGTCGTTACGGCTGCTCCGGCTCGCCGCGGACGCCGAGGGCCGTCAACTCGCCCACGACGGTGAACGTCGTCTTGGGCGTGAGCAGCAGGCAGACGCCTTCGCTCTCCGCGCGGGCGATGGTCTCGTCGTCGGGGCGGTTGCCCTCGGTGATGATGACGGCGGCCAGGTCCAGCAGGCTCGCCACCGCGACCACGTTGGCGTGCGACTGCAGCGTAACCCAGACGTAGTCCTTCTTGGCACGGTTCATGGCGCAACTGAGCAAATCCGACGCGTAACCGGCGACGACGCGGCGGTCTAGATTCTCGGCGCTCCCCACGACTTCCAGGTTGAGTTTCTGCACAATCTCGGCTAGTGCGATCACGAGGTCTCCTGTTTCTGTTGTCCTTCAGAGGGTCGCGCGGCGTTCCCGCTGCTCATGACGGGCTGGATTCGGATGACGATTTCCAGCCGCGTGCCCACGCCGACCTGCGACTCCAATTTCATGGAATCGGAGCATTTCTTGATGTTCGCCAGTCCCATGCCGGCCCCGAACCCCAGTTCGCGAATCCAGTTCGGCGCGGTGGAGAACCCGGGCTGCATGGCCTGCTCTATGTCGGCGATGCCCGGGCCGTTGTCCGTCGCGACGATTCGGATGACTTCCGGCTGGATTTCCGCGATCAGTTCGCCGCCGTTGTCCGTATGGATAATCAGGTTCATCTCCGCCTCGTAGGCGGCGATGGCGACCCGCCTCTGAATCAGCGGCGGGGCCCCCAGCCGATCCAGCGCCCGCTTGATCTTGCTGGACGCGCTCCCCCCGCCGGTGAAGTCCCGCGGCTTGATGTGGTAGCGCAGGATCAGGCCGGTCTGGTCCGATACGATGTCTTCAAAGATGTGTCGCGCACGGTAGCGGCTGATCTCCTCCGCGTGATAGTCCAGCCCGATGGCTTCCAGCAGGCCGCGGGTGATGTCGCCGCCCGTCAGGATGCCGACCAGGTCGCCATGCTCGTTCACCACCGGCAGCCGCCCCACCTTGTACTGGGCGAATTTCTTCACCGCCTCCACAACGGACTCGTTGGCCTGCACCGTGATGACACGGGTGGCCATCCGCTCGCGCACCGGCGCTTGGATGTCCCCGCTCTCCAGCGCCTTGATGAGATCCTCAATGGAGATGATGCCGACCAGCCGCCCCCCTTCCACGACGGGAGTCCCCGAGATGCGGTTGATCCTGAGAATCTCCTTGAGTTCACTCATGGTCGTATCGGGAGACACGGTGATGACGTTTCTGGTCACCACCCGCTCAATGGGCAGTTCGTAGATAAGTTCCTGTATCCTCGTGATTTGAGGAACCTGCGACACGAGCGCTCCCGATGCTATGCGTTACCCTTGTTTGGTATCCAAGTCGCAACTGGCCATCCCGGCCTCATAGAGCCTGCCACACATCTCAAACATGGTGTAGGGTGCCGCGATGAGGGGGATGCCTTTTTCCCTCGCCAGGGCTATGGTTTCGGGGCCGGGCATCTTGCCCCGGACAAACACGATGGCAGCGATGTCGGCCATTTCGGCCGTGCGCACGACTTGGGGATTGACGAGGCCGGTCAGGAGCAGCGCGTTGGGTTTGGCGAAGGCGAGGACATCGCTCATGAGGTCGGCCCCGGCCGCGCACGAAATCTCCATGTCCAGGTTGACCCCTTCGGTCAGGACCTTGCCTTCTACCACTCGGATGATGTCTCGCAGTTTCACGCTCTTCGCTCCAGCCTAAGAAAAAGGGCAAGGCTCACTGCTAGGTGGACCTTGCCACGCGACTAGACCTTGCGGCGATGTGAGCGACGTAGCACGAGTATACGGAGTTCATTCTCCCGCACGCCCCTTTGCAGTGCACCTTTGGGAATTCCATCACGACCTTGCACATTGTATCACAAAAACGGCGGGGCGTCAAGTTGGGCTTATGGACGTCAAAACATCTACAAATGCCTGGTGAGCGTCTTGCCGCGGGGCGCGAGCGGCGATGGGAGAGGGTCATGGCACGTCATTGCGAGGGGCGAAGCCCGAAACAATCCCTGGTAGCCTGTCATTGCGAGGGCGCGGAGCGCCCGAAGCAATCCCTGCAGGCTGTCATTCTGAGCGGCGAAGCCGCGAAGAATCTCGCCAACCGAGATTGCTTCGCTTCGCTCGCAATGACAACGGGAGTAGGTGTCATTGCGAGGGGCGAAGCCCCGAAGCAATCCCGGCAGGCTGTCATTCTGAGCGGCGAAGCCGCGAAGAATCTCGCCAACCGAGATGCCCCGCGCGCAATGACGTGAGAAGGCACGTGCGACGCACCTCGGAGGTGCGTCGCACGTGCGGGACTGCTTCGCTTCGCTCGCAATGACAACGGCAAACTCTTCTGCGGCCAAGTACTACCTGCCCCCAATCAGGAAAATGCCCGCGGCCACCAGCAGCGTCCCGACCCACTGCCGGAACGCGATGGGTTCGTGGAACAGCAGCGCCGCGCCCACAACCTGCACGCCGATGACGGCCAGCCCCACCGTAACCGGATAGGCCACATTCAGCGGCAGGAACTTCAGCAGCCACGTGAGCGTGATCACCGTCGCCAGGCCCGCCAGATTCCCCACCACCTGCCAGGCAAGGAACCCCCGCCAGTTGGAACTGGCCGCCGACATCTTGAAACTGGAGTTGGCGATGATGTTGAACAGGAGATTGCAGCCAACGAGTCCGGCCACCTGCACATTGGTGCGACCCTGAAGCGCCTCCATCTGTGCACGGAAGAATCCGCGTAACATGGCTCACCTCCCTGTCATCAGGCCCCGAGACCGCTCAAGCACATCTCTCCCCGCTTCAGCACCGTGTGCACCATGTTCGTGCCGAATCGGTACGCCAGCATCCGGTACGTGGGCACGTCCAGAATCAGGATGTCGGCCTGCTTGCCCGCCTCCAGGCTGCCGACCCAGTGGCCCATGCCGATGGCGTGGGCGGCGTTGACCGTGGCGGCGACGATGGCCTCGGCGGGCGTCAACCGCATGTACCGGCACGCCAGGGCGATGATGAACTGCATGGACTCACAGGGGCACGTGCCCGGGTTCAGGTCTGTGGCCAGGGCCAGCGCCCCGCCCTGGTCAATGAGGGCGCGGGCCGGCGTGTACTCGTGATGCGCCAGGCCGAAGGGCGTGCCCGGTAGCGACACGGCGATCACATCCGACTGCGCCAGCATCCGAACCTCGTCCTCCGGCGTGGCCACCAGGTGGTCGGCCGACGCCGCGCCCAGTTGCACGGCCAGGGCAGTGCCGCCCAGCGCCTTGAACTCGTCCACGTGGATTTTCAGGCCCAGCCCCAGGGCCTTGGCCCGCTCCAGGATGCGGCGGCTCTGCTCCAGCGAGAAGGCCCCGTCCTCGCAGAACACGTCGCAGAAGCGAGGCCGCACCCCATCGGGCAGCGCCGCCACCGCCGAGAGCATCTCGTCCACCACCAGGGCCACGAACGCCTCCGCGTTGCCCTTGTACTCGGCGGGGATGGCGTGCGCGCCCAGGAACGTGGGCACCAGTTCCACCGGCTGCTCGCGGTTCAGCGCCGCAATGGCGTGGAGCATCTTGATTTCGTCGGCGGTGGTCAGCCCGTAGCCGGTCTTGGCCTCGGCAGTGGTGGTGCCGTGCTCCAACATGCGGCGCAGGCGTGGCAGGGACTCGCGCACCAGGTCATCCGCCGAGGCGGCACGGGTGGCGCGCACCGTGTTCATGATGCCACCGCCCGCCGCCATGATCTCCATGTACGACGCGCCCTTGAGCCGCATCTCAAACTCGTCGGCGCGGTGGCCGGCGAAGACGCAGTGCGTGTGCGGGTCCACGAACCCGGGCATGACCACGCGCCCCTCCGCGTCCAACGTCCGCGCCGCGCGGATGGTGCGCCGCAGTTCGTCGGTGGGGCCGACCGACACGATGACGCCATCGCGGACGGCCACCGCGCCGCCTGGGATGAGGCCCAGGTCGTCCATGTCAGCCCCGCGCCGGGGGCCGCCCCGCGATACCAGGGTCAGGAGTTCACCTGCGTTGACGATGAGTAGGTCGGCGTCCATGGGTCTCCTTGTCGTTGGGAATGTCTAACTACTTTGCCACAGGGATTATTGATAGCCCGTAGGGACAATTCATGAATTGTCCCTACGGGGGCGCGCGGCCGAAGAATCTCACCAACCGAAATGCTTCGCTTCGCTCAGCATGACAGATGGAGCGTGAGATTGCTTCGCTTCGCTCGCAATGACAATGGACAATTTCCCTCCTGTGGTCACACACTAGGGTTTCAGGATGAGCGTTGCCACTGCTGCGCGCTCCACCTGCTCGGGCGTCCACAGCATGGGATGGTACTTCACGTCGCGCCAGTAGAGAATCATGTCGTCATAGTGCTTGTGGTACGTGTGCCCCGACTGGCCGGTGGTGTGCATGGACAGGGACTTCGTGAAGTCGGCCAGGTCTATGACTTGGCGATAGGATGGCAGCACGGTAACCTCGTAAGGACGCATGATGCTGAACGGCGTGTTGTTCACCACCTCGCCTGTGCCGTTCACGGGCACCGGCCCGCGGTTCAGCAGGGCCTCTATCGGCGCGATGCCCGACTTGCCCAGCGACTGGTTGCGGAACGTGGCCGTGTGCACGTTGCCCCACTTCCAGCGCGGCATGTCCGGCCCCAGGCGCTTGGTGAGGTCGTCCACGGCGTCCTTGAGCGCGCGGAGCAGGATGTCGTCGCGCGTCTCCACCTGCGCGGTGCGCTTGTCGTCAAACCAGGGCCAGTTGGGGTCCTCCAGGCCCTTGACCATCGCGACGGTGGTCATGGACGATGAGGCGAAGTACTGCTTGAAGATACTGGCTCCCATCTCGTCCAGGTAGGTGTCGCGCACCAGGTGGAGAAACGCCGCGCCGAAGATGGCCGCGCCTGCGCTGTCCTTGTCAAACCGGTAGTCCCAGCCTTTGAGAATCTCCAACGCCTGGCGCAGTTCCTGGGCCTGCGGCTTGAGGTTCAGGAAGTACGGTAGGACTTCTTTTGCCCCCAGCGCCAGCGTGTCGGCCTGGATGGCCTGGATGTCCTCCGCCGAGAGTTTCGGCTTGGCCCGAATCATCTCCGTGATGCGCGCGGCGCGGTAGCCACTGCTCCACTCCAGCGACACCAGGTACGGGTACTTGTCGTCCACCACCGCGTGATTCGCGGTAACCACAAACCCCTGGCTCGGATTGAACAGATAGGGCATCTCCTCAAAGGGGACGTAGCCCAGCCACTCGTACTCGCCCGTGTGCCCGGGCACAGGCATCAGCCCGTCGCCGTGGGCGCGGATGGGCCACTTGCCGGTGGACTGGTAGCCGATGTTGCCCTGCACATCGGCGTACACGAAGTTCTGCGCGGCGATGTCCCATTCGCGCAGCGCGTTGCGGAACTCGTCCCAGTTGCGGGCCAGGTCCAGTTTCACCACCGCCCGGAACAGGGTGTTCGGCTCCAGGGCCGTCCAGCGCAGCGCCGTGCCCGTCGGCAGCGGCCCCATCACGTCGTTGACAATCGGGCCGTGGTGGGTGATGCGCACGGTCAACTTCACCGGCTCGCTCTGCCCGGCCACGCGGATTTCCTCCTGGATAACCTGCATGTCGCGCCATTCGCCCCGGAACTCGTACTGGTTGGGGTTGTTGGGGTTGATTTTCTCCACGAACAGGTCCTGCGTGTCGGGGCCGAGGTTGGTAACGCCCCAGGCGATGTAGCGGTTGTGGCCGATGATGACGCCGGGCGCGCCCGGGAACGACGCCCCCACCACGTCAAAGTCGCCGCCGTGCAGCCCGATCTCGTACCAGATGGAGGGCATCTGGATGGCCAGGTGGGGGTCGTTGGCCAGGAGCGGCATGCCGGTGGTGGTCCTGCTGCCCGCGATGACCCAGTTGTTGCTGCCGGTCCCCAACACCTCGCGGCCGGTGAACTCGTTGACCTCGTCCAGCACGGCCAGCAGCGACGTGTCCACGTCCTGCCACGCTACGCCCGTCGGAACGATGACCGGATGATCGGGCCGGTACGCGGGGAGCAGTTGCTGCACGGCGTCCGCGCCAAACTTCTTGAGCAGCACGGCGCGCATGATTTCCGAGTCCATGTTCCCGCCCAGGTCGTAGGCCATCACCTTGGCCCACGTGAGCGAGTGGACGGGCGACCACGGCTCCGGCTCAAACTTGACGCCGGTCAGGCCGAGCAGGGTGAACTCAATGCCGAGCCGCCCCTTGTGCTGCTGGATGTACGCCGTTACGCCGTCGGCGTAGGCTTGCAGGATGTCCCGCGTCAGGGGGTCCATCTGGCGGAGTTCCTCCTCGGCGATGCGGGCGAACCCCACGGTGCGCAGGAACTTGTCGGAGTCCAGCGCGCTCTTGCCCAGGATTTCGGACAGCCGCCCCATGCCGATGCGTCGCCAGAACTCCATCTGCCACATGCGGTCCTGCGCGTGGACGTACCCCTGGGCGAAGAACAGGTCATGGTTGTTCTGGGCGTAGATGTGGGGGATGCCCCACTCGTCGCGCAGGACGCGCACCTCGGCTTGCAGGCCGGGGACGGTGAGGGTGCCGCTCGTCTGGGGGAAGTTGCGCCGAATGAGGTAGATGCCGCCCCCGCCTATGACCAGGGCCAGGACAACGAGGAACACCAGGATACCCAGCAGGACTTTCTTCAGGGTTCTCATGTTACCGCCTCCTTTTGCTGAACATTCAGGCCGATACAAGGGGGTGCCGCCCCATCCATCGGATTATCCGAACACCTGTCCTGCGACCTCTGGCGCGTATTGGAGTACGATCTCTTTCGTGATGGCGTTGGCCGCGCAGATGTCGCGGTAGACCTCTCCGCTGCGTTTCAGCGTCCGCTCCTGGGTCTCAAAGTTCGTGTGGTACAGGCCGAACCTGGCCGCGTATCCCTCGGCCCACTCAAAGTTATCCAGCAGCGACCAGTGGAAGAATCCCTTGACGGGCGCGCCCTCGCGGATGGCACGGTGCACCGCCGCCGTGTGCGTGATGAGGAAGCGAGGGCGCTGGGCGTCGGTGTTGTCGGGAATGCCCGTCTCGGTTACGATGATGGGCTTGCCGTACTTGCTCAACCGCATGAGCAGGCGGTAAAGCCCATCGGGGCAGACCTCCCCCCAGCCGTCCATGCTGTACTCGGCGCCCGGCATGGGAAACCGCCGCGCGAAGAACATCCCCGGCTGCTTGATGTCAAACGCCACCATGTCGCGCCCGTAGTAGTCAATGCCGATGTAGTCCAGGGCGTCCACCGCCTCGGTCATCTTGTCCCACCGGCCGATGGGCGGGCGAAAGACGCCGTCGGTTACCGCCGCCAGCGCCACCCCGTTCATCATCCAGTCCAGCACGCCCGCGACGAGCCTATCCAGCGGCGAGCGCGGGTTCCAGGGGTCAAAGGGGCGCATGTAGTGCACGAAACTCACCATCGGCGGCTCGGCGATGCGCGCGTGCAGTTCCCGGTAGGCCAGGGCGTGGGCGCGCATCAGGTGGCGCAGCACCCGCATGGCCGTGCGGAAACTCCGCTTGCCCGGCGGCCACTGCCCCATGATGTAACTCATGAGCGCCAGGATGACCGGCTCGTTGATGGTGGCCCAGTAGTGGGCCAGCGACCCCAGTTCGTCGGCGACTTTGGCGGCGTAGCGGCGGAAGAGTTCCACCGTCTGCGGGTTCTCCCAGCCGCCCTTGGCCGCCAGCCACCGCGGCAGGGTGAAGTGGTACAGCGTTACCAGCGGCTCCAGGCCCCGCTCTCGCAGCGCCTCCAGCACGCGGCGGTAGTGGGCGATGGCGTCGGCGCTCCACTGCCCCTCGGCCGGCTCAATGCGGCTCCACTCCAGCGAGAAGCGGTGCGCGTTGTTGTTCAGCGCCTTCGCCAGGTCAAAGTCCTGCTCGTACCGGTTCCACTGGTCGCAGGCAAGGCCCGACTTGGAGCCGTCGTGGATGTGGCCGGGGGCCTGCTCCCAGTCCCACCAGTCGTTGTTGGTGTTGTTGCCTTCCACCTGGTGGGAAGATGTGGATGTGCCCCAGAGGAAACCTTCGGGGAAGTCCAGGCGTGCATCTTTGGTCTCGCGTGTCATCGTCCCTCTCCCATAGAGTGATCTTGGCATCGCGTTGCGGGCGGTGCTCGTGGGCTGCCCGAATCCGGGCGAAGTATAGCACACGGCGCGGGCGCGTCAAGCAAAAGGGCCGCTCCCTGGACGGTGCGGCCCTTTTGATGCCCCCGCGGGCTTCCTGGGAAGAAGGGTTTCGGTCTGACTCATACAGGTAGCACGGGGGTCTTGCACCTCCATTGTAGCGGGGTTGGATGAAAATCGGATGACAAAACCCGCCGCGCAAGATGACAGTTCGTAAACCGTTGGGGGGCGCGGCGTGGTGCGCAAACGTGCGACGCGCCTCGCAGGTGCGCCGCACAGCGCAGGTCGGCCCGGCGCTGAAGCACCGGGCTAAAAGCGCCAAGCGCTTTCGGGGCTGCAATAGCCCGCAGGGCTTTGCCCTTTCAGCGCGGGGGTTTAGCCCCGCGCCGCCGTGCGCCCGCCCTCACCCCAGCCCTCTCCCGGCAGGCGAGGGCGCAGGGCCCGCGCGGCCGTGCGCCCGACCGACCCTTTCGTGCCTTTCGCGCCCTTTCGCGGCGTTCGTGATCCAAACGCCCCGCCCGCCGCCCGGCGCTGAAGC
>JADBJK010000015.1:0-48181 GCA_014874485.1 Chloroflexota bacterium | reverse complement strand
GCCGTGCGCCCGCCCGACCCTTTCGTGCCTTTCGCGCCCTTTCGCGGCGTTCGTGATCCAAACGCCCCGCCCGCCGCCCGGCGCTGAAGCACCGGGCTGAAAGCGCCAAGCCCCTTCGGGGCTGGGGTAGCCCGCAGGGCTTTGCCCTCTCAGCACGGGGGTTTAGCCCCGCGCCGCCGTGCGCCCGACCGACCCTTTCGTGCCTTTCGCGCCCTTTCGCGGCGTTCGTGATCCAAACGCCCCGCCCGCCGCCCGGCGCTGAAGCACCGGGCTAAAAGCGCCAAGCCCCTTCGGGGCTGGGGTAGCCCGCAGGGCTTTGCCCTCTCAGCGCGGGGCTAAACCCCCGCGCCGCCGTGCGCCCGCCCTCACCCCAGCCCTCTCCCGGCAGGCGAGGGCGCAGGGCCCGCGCGGCCCCGCCTACGGGTACAGCCGCGTGAGCATGCGCGGGAACGGGATGGTCTCCCGAATGTGCGACAGGCCGCAGATCCACGCCACCGTGCGCTCCAGCCCCAGCCCGAACCCCGCATGGGGCACGGAGCCGTAGCGCCGCAGGTCCAGGTACCACTCATACGCCTCGCGCTTGAGTTTGTGCTCCTCAATGCGGCGCTCCAGCAGTTCCAGGCTGGCGGTGCGCTCGCCCCCGCCGATGATCTCGCCGTATCCCTCCGGGGCCAGCAGGTCCACCGACTTGGACAGTTCCGGACGGTCGGGCTCTACCTCCATGTAGAAGGCTTTGCACTGGGCCGGATAGTGGTGCACGAACACCGGCTTGTCAAAACTCTCGGCGATGGTGGTCTCGTGGGGCGCGCCAAAGTCCTCGCCCCAGGTAATCGGGACGCCCTTCTCGTTCAGCAGTTTCACGGCGTCATCGTAGGAGATGCGCGGGAAGGGAGGCGTAACGTTCTGTAGGAGCGTCGTGTCGCGGCCCAACAGCGACAACTCGTAGGCGCGCTCGCGCAGGGTCGTCTGGACGATGTACGAGACGAACTCCTCCTCCACCTTCATGCAGTCGTCCAGGTCGGCATAGGCCATCTCCGGCTCCACCATCCAGAACTCCATCAGGTGGCGGCGTGTCTTGGACTTCTCGGCGCGGAAGGTCGGCCCGAAGCAGTACACCTTGCCGAAGGCCATGATGTGGGCTTCGTTGTACAGTTGCCCGCTCTGGGTCAGGTACGCCGGCTCGCCGAAGTAGTCGGTGGCGAACAGGGTCGTCGTATCCTCGCACGATGTGGGCGTCAGGATGGGCGTGTCCAGGTTCAGGAAGCCGTGGCTGTCCAGCCAGTCGCGGATGGCGCGGATGACGGTGGCGCGCACGCGCATGACGGCCCACTGCGATTGCGACCGCAGCCACAGGTGCCGCCTGTCCATCAGGAAGTCCACGCCGTGCTCCTTGGGCGTGATGGGGTAGTCCTGCGCCAGTTGCACAATCTGCACTTCCGAGGCGTCCACCTCGTAGCCGCCCGGAGCGCGCGGCTCCTTGCGCACCTTGCCGCGCACGATGAGCGACGACTCCTGGGTAACGCGCCGCGCGGCTTCAAAGGTCTCGGGCGAGACGGCCTTCTGGAAGACGACGCACTGGATGAACCCCGTCCCATCCCGCAGCATGAGGAACTGGAGTTTCCCCTTGTCGGTGCTGCGGAAAAGCCACCCCTTGAGCGTTACTTCCTCCCCCTCGTGCTGGGCGATGTCCTGGATGTAGGTCTGATCTTCTTGCATCGGAACCTCCCCGCGGGTTGCCATCTGTTGGTCAGAGGGGATTATATCACGGCGCGGGGAATCTGTCATACTCGTTTACTTGACCGCGGAGAAAATCCACGTGCGACGCACCTCCGAGGTGCGTCGCACGTGCCTTCCCACGTCATTGCGAGCGAAGCGAAGCCTCTCGGTTGACGGGACAATTCATGAATTGTCCCTACGGGCACTGCACGCCCTCGCAATGACACCCTACAAGAATCCCCGTGGTAGAAAACTCGTTTACCCTGTCGCGGCAACCTATGCTACAATGGCGCAGGAGGCAGCGGATGAGGTCGCCCCTGTTGCACCGCCGAAGACCAATAGGGCACGCATGGATGGCGCGGGTGGCGCTGGCCATCGTGGCGAGTGCGCTGCTTCTGGGCGCGTGCCAGGCGAACGTGGGCACCGGCACCCCCGGAGCCGCCCAGCGCACGCCCCGCACGCCCCAGCCCCAGGTCAGCCCCACCCCCGCGCCCGTCGGCCCCATCCTCGCCGGGGTCATCCCGCTGCGCCAGGGCATCGGCGTCAACCCCACGGACATGGCGCTGGACGCCAGGCACCACCGCCTCTACGTGCTGTGCGCCGAGGAAGTGGACATCGTGGACACGCGCACCCTGCGCGTAACCCGCGTGCCCGTGCCCCGCGGCAGCCGCATCCTGGGGCTGGATTCCGAATCGCAGCGCGTGCTTCTTGGGGGCGCGGGCGGAAGCGGTCCCGCCGCGTTGTACGTCCTGGACGGCGGGACGGGCGTCATCGGCCGCAACGTAACCCTCGCTGCCCCGCCCTGGCGGACGGTGTTCGTGCCGTCGTACAACCTCGCGGTTGTGTCGCTGGCTTCCGGCAGGGTAGCCGCCGTCAACGTGAGCACGGGGCTGATGGTGCAGGTTCGCGCCGGAGGCTCGCACCCCCTCATGGCCGCCGACCCAGACACGGGCAAGGTGTATTTGTCCGGCGCGACCGACGCCCAGGGGCAGGAGGTTGCCAACGCGCTCTCGGTGTTGGACGCGCGCACCGGCAGGGTGGATGTGGTGCCGTTGCCCGCCGCGCCCAGCGCCTTCGCCGTGGACGAGCGCACCCATCGCCTGTTCATCCTGCACCAGTACGCGGCGTCCATGACGGTCTATGCGCCCGATTCCGGGGTTGAAGGCACGTATGACCTGGGCGGCGAACCGGCGGAGATGGCGCTGGACCCGGGCCTGAACACCTTGTACATCACCGACTGGAGCCAGGGGCGGCTGCTTGTTGTGGATACGCGCAGGCCCGCCGGTCTCACGTCGCTGGACCTGTTCCCGTCCGCGCATTTCCTGCAACCGCAGGCCGCGGCCCGCCGACTCGTCGTCGCACAGGCCGGAGGGGAGCAGGCCGCTCTGGTGGACCGCGGGCGGATAACCGCGCTGGACCTGCCGGGACCGCCAGGGCCCGCCATCATCCACCCGTCCAGCGGCGTGTCCTACGTTGTCATCCCCGGCGAGAGGCTCGTCCTGGCGCTCGCTCCCGACGGGGCCGAGTTCCTGCGCTGGACGCTGCCCTCCAGGGCTGAGGCGATGGTCCTGGACCCGGAGCAAGATCGGCTGTTCGTGTCCCTGCCGGCGGAGGGCGCAGTGGCCGTGATAGACCTGAACACCCGCAGCCAGGACCTGATTCCGCACGCGCTGGTACCCTCTGCTGCCGCCGCGCACCCGACCGACGGCCAGGTGTACCTGGCGGATTCCGTCGGGGCGACGGTGTACGCCTTCTCGCCGAATCGGGAGCAGGCCGCGCGCGCCATCGCCTCAGGCCCGCGTCCTGTTGCCCTCGCCGTGAATTCCGCCACCGGCGAGGTGTGGGTGTCGTGCGCCGATGGCCTGTACGCGGCTGTGCCCGGAAGCCGAACCGCCGGCAGGGTGCTGGAGTCGGCAGGCGCGCCGCTGATCGGCGTCAACAGTCGCCTGAACCAGGTTTACGCGGGACTTTCGGGGCCGCCGTCCTCGGTGCAGGTCCTGGACGGCGCGACCCACCGCCTGCTGAAGACCTTGCGCGGCGGGAAACTGGTCGCCCTGGACGTGGATGAGAACGCGGGCGCGCTCCTCGCCGTGTGGCAGTCGCCGAGCAGCCCGGGCACGCTGGCGCTCTCGCTGCTGGATGGCCGCTCACTGGAAGAGCAGCGGGTTCAAGTGGCGCTGGCGGCCCGTGCGGGCGACCCAATGGCCGCCGTGGCCGACGCGGCTCGGGGCGTGGTAGTCCTCGCCTACGGAAGCCAGCCCGTGCGGGTCGCGCTGGTGGACTTGCAGACCCAGCAGGTGTACCCCTACGGCGAACTGTCCACGGGCGCGGACATCGCCGAGGGGTACGCGCCGTTCACCGTCGTGGGCGACAGGACCAGGGGCAAGACCTTCGCGGGGGCCTATGGCGACAATCGCCTGATGCTGCTGGACAGCCAGAGCCGCATGTCCGACACCGTGCCGCTCCAGGCCGGGCTGGCGGCGCTGGCGCTGGACGAATCGCGCGGCAGGGTGTACGCCGCGCTGCTGGACGGCACGGTGGCCATCGTGGACGGGCGCACGGGCGAGGTCCTGTCGCAGGTGGCCACGGGCGGGGCGTCGTATCTGTTGGCCACAGACGCCGAGCGGCAGCGGGTGTTCGCCTGCAGTTCGCGGCAGGCCACCGTGTACGTGATCCACGACGTGCCCGCCGAGCCGACGCCGGAGCCGACCGTAACCCCACTGCCCACAGGGACGCCGGCGGCAAACCTGGCGGCGTGGACGACCTTCGCCAGCGGCGATGAGGTGCGCGCGCTCGCGTCCGACGGCCGCTACGTGTGGGCAGCGACGACCGGAGGCATCGTCCGGTGGAGCGCGGACGGCGGTGCGTTCCAGCAGTTCCTCGCGCCGCAGGACGGGCTTCGCGGCAACCAGGTGTACGACCTGGCGCTTGCGGCCAACGGCGACGTGTGGGCCGCGACGGCGGGCGGGGTGAGCCGCTATGCCGCGCCGAACTGGATCACCCTGCGCATCGGCGAGCCGGACGTCCCGCAGGGCGACTTCCGCGCGGTCGCCGTCGGCCCGGATGGCGCGGTGTGGGCCGGCACCGGCGACGGCGTCGTGTACGCGGTCTGGGGCAACGCCATCCCTCAGGTCGCGTTTCGCATTCAGGGCCAGCCCATCACCGACATCGCCCTGGACCCGGAGGGGCGGCGCTGGGTGGCGTCCTGGCTTGGCGTAACCGCCCTGTCGGACCAGGGGGTCCTCACCTACACGGCCCAGAACTCCGGCCTGCCGCCCGGCATGGTGAACGCGCTCCTCGTGCTGACCGACAGCACGGTGCTGGCCGCAACCGATACGGGCGTGGCGCGATTCCAGAACGGCGCGTGGATGGCCTACGCGGCAGACAGTGGCGCGCCCGGCGGGGCCACGGCCCTGGCGCAGACGGCGGACGGCACGGTGTGGGCCACGTCGCCCCAGGGCATCTACCGGTATGACGGCCGGTGGAGCCGCGTGGGGGCGGTGCGCGACGCGGCGGTGCAGTACGCGGCCCTGTGGAAGCAGCCTGTGCTCCGGAGCAAGCGCTGGCCCATCCTGGCCGCAGGCGGCAGAATCTGGGCCATCCTGGACACCGGCCTGGCCGACTTTGACGGGCAGATGTGGACGCGGCGCTCCACGACGGGCAACGCCCCGCCGTCCAACCGCGTCCGGGCCCTGGCGATTGCGCCGGATGGCGCGCTGTGGGCCGGGTTCGCGGGCAGCCCGCCCGCACGGTACGAGGCCGGGCGCTGGACCACGTTCACCGCCCGCGAGCAGGCCCCCGCCAACGTCAACGCCATCCTGGCCGACGCGGAGGGGCGCATCTGGTTCGCGGCGGACGACGGCGTGGCCCTGTACGACGGCCAGCGCTGGACGAAGTTCAAGGCCGGCGAAGGCGGGCTGGCCGCGGGGCGCGCGCTGTCGCTGGCACGGGATGGGACGGGCGCGCTCTGGGTCGGCAGCGAGAACGGGGTCAGCGTGCGCCGCAAGGAGAGTTGGACATCCTACGCGCCCGGCAGCAACGGGCTTCCGGGCGGGCGCGTGCTGTCCCTGGCGGTGGGCAGCGACGGCGTCCTGTGGTGTGCCACCAGCGCGGGCGTCGCGCGGTACGACGGGAAGACCTGGGAGACGTACACCGACCCGACCATGCCGCCCACCGAGCAGGAGATTTGGGGGCTGGCGTTGGGCGGCGAGGGGATGCGCTGGTTCGGCGCGCGGCAGGCCATCCGCCGACTCGTGGGCACGTCCTGGTTCAACTACCGCCACCTGCCCGAAGCCGTGGGCTATGACTACGCGCGCATCCTGCAAACGGCGAACAACCCCAATCGCCTGTGGGCGGTGGACACGGTTCACGGGAAGGTTTGGATCGTGATAGAGGGCGGCGTGGCGGCCTACGACGGGCGCACCTGGGAGGTGTACACGCCGCGCAACTCCGGCCTGGCGTCGGCCAACGTGCGCGCCATCGTTGCCGACGGGCGCGGCGCGGTGTGGTTCGCCACCGACAGGGGCATCAGCCGCTTCTCGCCGTAGGCTGGCGACCTGCGGAGAATTCACCGCAGGAGAATTCACCGCAGGAAAATGCACCGCAGAGATCGCAGAGAGCGCAGAGGTGGTAGAGAGATATTTTCTGTGTCCTCTGTGTCCTCTGCGTCTCTGCGGTGATAAGCACGGCGCGCAGAGGCGAACCGAGATTTTCTCCCTACCGCCGACGGCCCGCCAGCAGGCGCATCACGTGGGCGCGCTCGTCGCCCGTCGGGAACCGCGCTGCCCACAGCAGCAGCGGGAACGCGGCGAACAGGGCCAGCCGCGCCGCCACCCGCGCCCCCAGCGCCAGCGGCCCCAGCAGGAGCGCCGACGCCGCCCACAGCCCCGCGCCCAGCCCCACCATCAGGGCAACCCGCCGCCCCTCCCAGGGAATGCGATACACGCGCTGGCCCGCGGCGAACGTGATGGCCGCCAGCACTACGTAGGCCGCTACCTTGCTCCACGCCGCCGCCGCAATGCCCCACGATGGGATCAGCGCCAGGTTCAGGGCGATGTTCAGCGCCGCCGCCGAGCCGGTGATGAGCGGCAGATAGGCCGTCTTGCGCCGGTAGAACAGGGCGAAGACGGCGGGGTAGTAGAACCCCTGCGCCAGATGGGCCAGGGTGATCACCGGCACCCACCCCGCGGCACTGTGGAAGGTGGGGGCGGCCACGATGAGGATGATGTCCCCGCCCAGCATCGCCAGGCCCAGCGCCACAAAGGTCGCGATGCCCAGGTAGTAGGTGAAGAAGCGGGCCAGTTTCCGCTCCGCGTCCGGCTCCGACGCCAGGCGGTAGAAGAACGGCATCCACGCGGTGTTGAGCGCCTGCGTAACGAGGCTCAGGGCGATGCTCACCTGATAGGCCAGCGTGTACACCCCCACCTGATCCAGCGGCACCAGGTGGTTGAGAATGCTGCGGTCCGAGAGGGTCAGCGCCCAGTGGGCCAGCAGATGCGGCACCACAGGCAGCCCATAGGCCAGGCCCTGGGCAAGCCACCGCCGCTGGAAGGTCAGGTTCGCGTGTCGGAACGTGGTGGCCACGTAGGCCAGCATCATGATGCCCGAGGCGATCATCACGCCCCGCAGGTTGCCCAGAGCGCCCGTGCGCCGCCCCACCACGAAGTACAGGATGGCCGCCGTGGTCAGCAGGAACCCGCCCACGGTGTAGGCCACATAGCGGCGCGGCCGCTCCTGCACGCGGAAGATGACCAGCGGGATCACCGAAGCGTTGGCGAAGCACGCCGTCCACAGCAGCGTCGTGATGTACGGTGAGAACGGGATATCCCGCACCGCCAGGCCGAAGAGGGTCGGGCCGAGGGGCGTGGCCGCCAGAATCAGCGTGAGCGCCAGCCCGATGGCGAGCACCGCCACGGCCATCGTGCCCAGCAGGTCGCGGCGCGAAACCTCGTCGGGCGCGTCGTAATAGAAGCGCATGGCCGCAGCGTTCAGGCCCAGGGGATACAGAATCCCCAGCACGGCGGTCAGGCTGCTCGCCACGCCCAGGATTCCGTAGTCGGCCACCGACAGGTAGCGCGTGTACACGGGGATGAGCAGGAAGGCGATGGCCTTCGTCAGCAGGTCGCCCAGGCCATACGTTGCCGATTGCGCCACGAGGCTCTTGAGTTGGCGGAACAAGGCGCTCCTCGCTAGCGGCCCATGCCGAGTGTGCGCAACGCGACTGTGTCAAACGTCAGGATATCGTCTGCCTCTATATCCATGAGAGCCACGCCGCCTACCACGTAGTCGTACAGCGTCGGCGGGATGCCGGTTCCTGGGCGCTTGCACACCACATCGTCGGCGGTGATCACCTGACCCTTGCGGATGGGTCGCGCGGCCACCAGGCTGCGACGGGCATGGGCGCGTGCTGGCTCCTCCGACGCCAGGTACCGCTTCTCGTCGCTCCCAAACAGCGCCTCGGCGAACCGCACCCGCTCCACGAACCGCGCCAGGTCGCCCGCGTCCATGGCGTGATAGTGGTCGTTCCCTGGCAGCGTCCTGTCGTGGGTGTAATGCTTCTCCAGCACCTGCGCGCCCAGCAGCCACGCTAGAAACAGCACCTCGTCCATGCGGTCGGCGGGCGTGTGATCCGAGTAGCCGATGATGTGGTCCGGGAAGACACGGCGCATGTGGGCGATCATCCCCAAGTTGGCGTCGGCGTAGGCCGTGGGGTAGTTCAGCACGCAGTGCAGGAGCGCGACCTGCTCGTTCCCCTCGGCGCGGATGATTTCCAGCGCGCGGTGGATTTCCGACAGGGTGGACGCGCCTGTGGATAGGAGGATCGGCTTGCCCTTCTGGGCCACGCGGCGCAGGAGCGGCACGTTCGTGATGTCCGCCGACGCCACCTTGTACGCTGGAACCAGGGGCCCCAGCATGTCCACCGCCCGCAGGTCAAAGGGCGTGGACAGGAAGTCTATGCCGCACTCCCGCGCCACCTCGGCCAGCCGCTCGTATTCCCTGTCGCCGAATCGGTCGTACTTCTTGAACAGTTCGTACTGGCTGCGGGTCGGCTCCTTCGTGGTGTCCCAGTACGAGGGAGAATGGCGCGACGCCAGGGTCTCGGCCTTGTACGTCTGGAACTTGACGGCGTCGGCCCCTGCCTGGGCGGCGCGGCGCACCATCTCCACCGCCACGTCCAGGCTGCCCTCGTGGTTCACCCCCGCCTCGGCGATGATGTAGGGCTGCTGGAAGCGGTCGCGCGCCAGCGTTCGCTTGCCGATGGTCAACTCACCGCGCATTCTTCCATCTCCAGTATTCGCTCTGAATCTCGCCGACGACGCGGTTCAGCCCGCCGCGCAAGTCGGTCTGAAGCAGCGCCTCGCGCATGGCCCGCCGCACATGGGGCTGGGTGAGGATCTCAATCAGCGCCGCCTGCGCCATTTCCGACGTGCGCGGCGAAGCCATCCCCAGATAGCGCACGCCTTTGTTGTAGCGCGCGAAGAGGTGCAGCGTCTCGCGGTCGTTCTGCGAGATGCTGATGGTGGGCACGCCCATCGCCGCCAACTCGTACACGGTGCGGCCGTTGGACGTAACGGCCACGTCGGCCTGGCGCATGACCTTCGCCATGTTGCGCACGCTGCGCTGCACCTGCACCCGCTCGGCGACCGCGCGCGGCAGCCCCGCCAGCGCCTGCGCCAGTTCGGCATCGTGCGCGTACCCAGGCCCCACGACCACATCCACGCGGGCCAGCGGCACTGCATCCAGGACGCGGGGCAGCACGCCCAGAACCTGGCACGTGAGGTTGTTCTGGTCCACGCCGCCGAAGGTGATGAGGAGCGTCTGCGGTGGGTCGCGGAATTCGGCGAGCGGCACGTGGGCGAAATGCTCGGGCAGGCAGAAGTAGGCGTGGCCGAAGCGGTGCGTCTCCCTGGGATGGCTGTTCTCGTACAGCGCATTGAACACCAGGTGCGCCTCATCGGCCCCGCTGCCCAGGTCCTCAAAGTTGACGACAAACGCGCCCAGTTCCCGCTGGTGGCGCACGTAGTCGGCGGTCGTGTCCAGGATGTCGTTGATGACGAGGCTCGGCCGCAACTCGGCCAGGCGGTCCAGCACCTCATGCGGCGCTGCCTCCATCACCGCGTAGCCGTGCTCCTGCACCAGCGCCAGGTACCGCGCGTCGGTGTCCACGGCGACGAACGCGATGTCGTGCCCCAGGAGCGCGTCGGCGATGGTCAGCATGCGGTACAGGTGGCCCATGCCGAGCGAGGCATTGGCGGCGGTTACGATGGCAATCCGCAGTTTTCGCATCAGCGTCTCGGCCACGAGCCAGTCGGTCTTGGTGTCAATGTCCAGCCCCTCGTCTTCGGGCAACTCCACGATGGAGACGCGCGGGCCGATGCCGTCGCCCGCCTGGAACCACTCGGGGCGGGTGATGAGGAACGCGCCCGACTCGCGGTAGCGGCGCGGCAGTTGCTGGCGGTTGACGCGCGCGGGGTAATCGGGCACGGGCCGCCCATTCTCCTCGCGCCACATGAGATGCGTGGCGTCGGTCGCGGCCAGGAGCGTGTCCACGTCCTGGGTCAGGAACGCGTCAATGGCGCGGTCCAGCGTTTCGGGGCGAAGCAGCGGGCAGGTGGGCTGGAGCCGCACCACCACGGAGTAGGCCCCGCGCTGCTCCGTGGCCCACGCCAGGGCGTCCCGCACCACAGGGGCCAGCGGCACGGCGTCCTCGGCCAGCGCGGGCGGGCGCCGTCGCAGCAGGACGCCGAACTGCGCGCCGTAGGTCAGGATGTCCTCGTCCTCGGACGTGAGGACGATGTCGGTGATGCGCCGCGAGTTCAGCGCGGTGTGCAGGATGTAGTACAGCAGCGGGCGGCCGTTGAGCAGGCGCAGGTTCTTGCGGCGCACGCCCTTGGAGCCGCGGCGGGCCGGGATGATGGCAAGGATTCGTTCGGACACGGAGCCTCCCTACAGGATCGCGGCTGGCCTCCCCGCCAGCACGATTTCATCGGACAAGCGCCCCTGGTCAGCAGCACATTGCAGAACCGGGATGTGCGGCCCCAGGGTGCCAACAACTCGGTTCTCTCCTAAGAGGGTGGCGAGTTGCACCGTGAGTTCGTATGCATCCATACCGAAGTACCACGCCGCCGCGGGCGCAAACCCGGCCAGTTCAAATGCGGTGGCGATGGAACTGTCAGTGAAGCAATGGATGTGGCCCAGCGGATCCAGATGACGGACAACGAAGTCGGGGAAGGCGGTCTGAACGGCGGTGCTGAGCGATTCCCAGCGGGGCACTTCGGCGACGACGAGCCCGTCCCGGCCTTCAAGCAGCCTGGCCGCCGCGCGCAGCAGGTCCAGGGGGTCTGGAACATGCTCAATCACGCCCCAAAACGTAACCACGTCAACGCCCTGGAATGCGTGCCACGCCTCTGTGAAGTTCACCGAATCCAAATCAAACCCAAAGTGACTTCGGCAGAAATCGCGGCTTGCCGCACTCAGTTCAATGCCGCGGGCCTCTAGACCCATCTGCTTGCACGCGTGGACGAAATGCCCGCCGCCCGCCCCAACGTCCAGGATGGACTGCGGTTTCCGCCCGTAGAGTCGCTCAAATTGCTCCACCATCCATTCGGCCTTTGGGACGGCAACCTGCCGCACCCGGGTTTCGGCTGCGCGGATGTCAGTGTATGCGGCCGCGTAGTACGCGTCGCTCGCGTAGAACTGCTCAAGCGCCGTCTTCGTGGGCCGGTCAAGGACGTAGCAATGGCTGCACTCGGGGCACTGATGGTAGGCTGCGCCGTAGACGATCAGCCGCAGAACGCTGTCCGCGCTGTCCGCCCCGCAGATGGGGCACTGATGAACACGCTCCGTTGCGCCTGGTGCATACAGGCGGGTTCTGCTGTCGCGCGTGCGCGCCGCGTGGGCCGCGAAGTCCTCAAGGACGCCCGCCTTGAGGGCGAGGATATCTACGGGTTTTCCCATGCGCACATCTACTTGATAGAAGCGCCCAGCGTCATCGGCGGAGTGTCTGGACGACCAGACCTCAGTGCGGCTGGTTCCAGGCGATGATCGCATTGGGGCGGTTCTAGACCAGGTGATCAAAGTCGGGATCCTTCAACAGCATCTCTTCAATTGGCGACTACTCGTCGTATTATATTATACGCCCCAGGCGTCAAACGTCAATGCGTCATAATAAGAAGAAAGCCGCCCCCATCGGAGCGGCCTTCCAGGAGCGGGTGATGGGATTCGAACCCACGACACTCTGCTTGGGAAGCAGATGCGCTACCCCTGCGCTACACCCGCTTTTGTGATATAATCATACACCAACCGAATCCCTTTGTCAAGTGAGGTAGCATGAATCTCATCATCGTCGGCCTAGGGCCGGGCGACCCGAAACTGCTGACCCTGGAGGCGCAGGACGTGCTGACGCGCGCCCCCGAAATCTACGTCCGCACGCGCAAGCACCCCACTGTGGACGCGCTGCCGGCGACCGCCGTCCACTCCTTTGACCGCTTCTACGAGGAATACGACGACTTCGCCCAGGTGTACACAGCCATCGCCCACGAGGTCATCCGCCTGGCGCGGCGCGACGAGGGCGCGGTGTACGCCGTCCCCGGCCACCCGCTGGTGGGCGAGCGCAGCGTGCAGTTGGCGCTCCAGATGGCACGCGAGGCCGGAATCCCCGTCCGCATCGTGGACGGGTTGAGTTTCGTGGAGCCGACCCTCTCGGCGCTGGGCGTGGACGCGCTGGACGGCCTGCAAATCGCCGACGCCACGGAACTCGCCCTGCTCCATCACCCGCGCCTTGACCCCGACCGGCCCGCGCTGGTGGCGCAACTGTACAGCCGCGATTTGGCCGCCGAGGTGAAACTCACGCTGATGAACCAGTACCCCGACGAGCACCCGGTCGTCCTCGTGGGTGCGGCAGGCACGCCCCGCCAGCGCGTCGCCGAACTCCCGCTGTACGAGATAGACCGCCAGGCGTGGGTGGATCACCTCACGTCGCTGTACATCCCGCCGTTGCCCCAGCCCGGCGGCATGGAGTCGTTCCAGGAGACCATCGCCCACCTACGCGCGCCCGATGGCTGTCCCTGGGACAGGGAGCAGACCCACCAGACCCTGCGCACCAACCTGCTGGAGGAAGCCTACGAGGCGCTGGAAGCCATAGACCGGGACGATGCGGATGCCCTCATGGAGGAATTGGGCGACCTGCTGCTGCAAATCGTGCTCCATGCCCAAATCGCCACCGACGAGGGCGAATTCCGCATGCCCGACGTCATCGCCCACATTGACGCCAAACTGAAACGCCGCCATCCCCACGTCTTCGGCGATGTCAAGGTCTCCGGCGCGGCTGAGGTTACCGTCAACTGGGAGGAAATCAAGCGCGAGGAGCGCAACCACGCCGACCACCGCTCCATGCTGGACGGCGTGCCCAAGACGCTGCCCGCGCTATCGCAGGCCCAGGACTACCAGTCCCGCGTGGCCCGCGTGGGGTTTGACTGGCCGGACATTGAGGGCGTCCGCCGCAAGATCGCCGAGGAACTCCAGGAACTGGCCGAGGCCCAAACCGACGAGGAGCGGGAAGGCGAGATGGGCGACCTGCTGTTCGCGGTGGTGAACCTGGCCCGGTGGCTCCACGTGGATGCGGAGAGCGCCCTGCGCCGGGCCAACGCCCGCTTCGCGCGTCGCTTCGCCGCCATGGAGCGCCGCTGCGCCGAGACCGGCTGCACCCTCGCCGATTTGACGCCGGAGGAGCAGGACGCGCTGTGGGAAGCGGCGAAGGCCGACGAGACACCCTGGTAGGAGGAAGGACATGACCCGCAATGCGCGCCCGTTCTTGGAGAAATTGCAGGACGCAGTGGCCCGCTCGGGGTCGCTGCTGTGCGTGGGGCTGGACCCCGACCTGTCGCGGATACCGGCGCGATTCCGCTCCGCCGATGACCCCATCGCCGCGTTCAACCGCTACATCATAGAGCAGACGGCCCCCTTCGCCGCGGCGTTCAAGCCCAACTTCGCCTTCTACGAGGTGCTGGGGCAAGCGGGCCTGCAGGCGCTGGCGGCCACCATCGCCGCCATCCCGCCGGAGGTTCCCGTCATCCTGGACGCCAAACGCGGCGACATCGGGAGCACCGCCGAAGCCTACGCCCGCGCCGCCTTTGAGGTCTGGGAGGCCGACGCCCTGACCGTGAACCCCTACCTGGGCCTGGAAGCCCTGTCGCCGTTCCTGAAGTACGGCGACCGCGGGCTGTTCGTCCTGTGCCTCACGTCCAACCCAGGCGCGGCGGAGTTTCAGACCCGCGCTCCCCTGGGCGAGCCGCTGTTCCTGCAGGTGGCGCAGCGCGTGGCCGCCGGGACGCCGCCTTCCGTCGGGCTGGTGGTCGGCGCGACGCACGCCGAGCACCTGGCGCGGATTCGGGCCACCGCGCCCGACCGCTGGTTCCTCGTCCCGGGCGTCGGGGCGCAGGGCGGGGATTTGGCCATGACCCTGGCCAACGGCTTGGACGCGGGCGGTTCCGGGCTGCTCATCGCCGCGTCGCGCAGCATCCTGTACGCCGATGACCCCGCCCAGGCCGCGCGGGCGCTCCACACCGCCATTGCCGAGGGGCGCAAGCCCGGCGCGGAGTGGAGCCTGCACGAGCATCTGGCGCTGGCGCTGGCCGACTGCGAAGCGGTGCGCTTCGGCGAGTTCCGGCTCAAGTCGGGCAAACTGTCGCCCATCTACATTGACCTGCGCGTGCTGGCCTCGTATCCCGAAGTGCTGAGCCAGGTGGCCAGCGTGTACGCGCAGTTGCTGGCGGGCCTGACCTACGACCGCCTGGCGGCCATTCCCTACGCCGCGATGCCCATCGGCACGGCGGTGTCGCTCCTCACGGGCAAGCCGATGGTGTACCCTCGGCGCGAGGTCAAGGAATACGGCACGCGCCGCTCCATAGAGGGGCTGTACGAGCCGGGCGAGACCGTCGTCGTGCTGGACGACCTGGCGACGACAGGGGCCAGCAAGATAGAAGTGGCCCAGGCCCTGGAGGCCGAAGGCGTGCGTATCACCGACATGGTGGTGCTCATAGACCGCGAGCAGGGGGCCGCTGCCGACCTGGCACGGGCGGGCTACACCCTGCACAGCGCCTTCCGCCTGACCGAACTCCTGGACATCCTGACGAAGCACGGGCGCATCACCGCCGAGCAGCGGGCGCAGGTGCTGGCCTACCTGGAGGCAGACCGGTCATGACCGCGCCCGACCTGTCGGTTCCCCTGTGCGGCGTCCGCCTCGGCAATCCGCTGGTGCTGGCATCGGGCATCCTGGGCACCAGCGCCGAGTTGCTGGAGCGCGTGGCGCGATGCGGCGCGGGCGCGGTTACGTCCAAGTCCTGCGGCCCGACCCCGCGCGCCGGCCACCCCAACCCGACGGTGCTGGCATGGGGCCATGGCCTCATCAACGCGGTGGGGTTGAGCAACCCAGGCGCGGACGAAGAGGTGCGCATCCTGCGCGACGCCAAGGCCCGGCTCGCCCCGCTGGGCGTGCCGCTCATCGCCAGCATCTTCGCCGAGACGGTGCAGGGGTTCGGCGACGTGGCCCGCAAGGTGGCCGAGGCCGCGCCCGATTTCATTGAGGTCAACATCTCGTGCCCGAACGTGGAGGCGGAGTTCGGCCGCCCGTTCGCCGCCGACGCGCGGGATGCCGCCGCCGTTACGGCTGCCGTGCGGCGCGCCGTGTCGCTCCCCATCATCGTGAAACTGTCGCCCAATGTGCCCGACATCGCCGCCATCGCCCGCGCGGTTGAGGGCGAAGGAGCCGACGCCATCGCGGCCATCAACACGCTGGGGCCGGGGATGGTCATTGACACGGACAGCGGCAAGCCCATCCTGGCCAACCGAACGGGGGGCGTGTCGGGGCCCGCCATCCGCCCCATCGCCGTGCGCTGCGTGTACGACGTGTCGCGCGCGGTGCGAGTGCCCGTCATCGGCATCGGCGGCGTAACCTGCGGGCGCGACGCCGTGGAGATGATCATGGCGGGCGCGACGGCGGTCGGCATCGGCTCGGCGGTGTACTACCGCGGCCCGGAGGTCTTCGCCGCCATCCGCGAGGAACTGCGCGGGTTCATGGAGACGCACGGCTACTCGGACATATCCCAGATGCGAGGCCTGGCCCATGACGCTTGACCTGCCCACTGCCTTCCGCATTCGCGACATCCGCGACGAATCGCCCACGGTGCGCACGTTCACGCTGGACGGCGCGGTTCAGGCCGAGCCAGGGCAGTTCGTCATGGTCTGGCTTCCGCGGGTGAACGAGAAGCCCTTCAGCCTGGTGGACGACGCGCCGATTACCCTGACCATCGCGCGCGTGGGGCCGTTTACCGAGGCGGCGCACCGCCTGCGCGTGGGCGACCGCCTGTGGCTGCGCGGGCCTTACGGGCGAGGGTTTGAACGGCTCGCGCGCCCGGCGGTGCTGGTGGCCGGGGGATACGGCGCAGCGCCGCTGGCGTTCCTGGCCCGGCGCCTTCGGGCCGAGGGCGTAGAGGTGGCCGTCGCGTTGGGGGCCAAGCGCGCCTGCGACCTGGTGCTGGCCGAGCGGTTCCGCGACGCGGGCTGTAGCGTGCACCTTGCCACCGAGGACGGTTCGCTGGGGCACAGGGGCCTCGCCACCGACGTGGCCGCGCGCCTGCTGGACGCGAACCCCGACGCCGCGCTGTACGCCTGCGGGCCCGAGGCCATGCTCCAGCGCCTGGCGCACCTGTGCCGCGAGCGGGGCGTGCCCGGCCAGTTCAGCATGGAGCGCATGATGAAGTGCGGGCTGGGCGTGTGCGGGTCGTGCGACCACCACGGCCTGCTGGTGTGCCGCGACGGGCCGGTCTTCTCCGCCGACCAGGTGCTCGGCGCGCGCGGGGATTTCCCCTCACCCTGCGGGCGGGCGTAACCGCGAATCTACGCGCGCGTCCGTTTGTGTCGGCTCGCGGTTCCAAGCCGCGCCGAGAACCCCACTGCAAGGGCGATGCCCGCGATCAGTCCGCGTGGTGCTCGTGCTCGGGCGGGGCCAGCCGCGCAAACGCCGCCACGACCGCCTCGCTGAGCGCCGGGTGAATGACCTGCGAGTCGGCCAGGGGTGTGTACGACTGGTCGCCGGCGTTCATCAGGTACACGATCTGCTGTACCAGGATGGCCGCGTCCGTGCCCACGATGTGGCATCCCAGAATCTTGCCTGTCTCCTGCTCCACCACGACCTTCACCAGGCTGTCTTCCTCGCCCATGGCGTAGCCCTTCGTTACGTCGGTGTAGCGGGCGCGGCCCACCAGAATCTTGCGGCCCGCGGCCAGCGCCTCGGCCTCGGTCATGCCCACCGACCCCACTTGTGGGTAGCCGAAGACCGCGTGCGGGACCGCGTGGAAATCCACCGGGTGGCGGTGCCCGGTGGCGATGGAGTGCCAGACGGCCTCGGACTCGTAGTTCGCCGTGTGGCGGAACATGTGCTTGCCGATGGCGTCGCCAAGCGCCCAGATGTTGGGCTTCGTCGTCTCCAGGTACTCGTTGACCACGACCCAGCCGTCCTTGTCGGTCTGGACGCCGGTCTTCTCCGGCTTCAGCAGGTCGGCGTTGGACTGCCGCCCCACGGCCAGCAGAATCTCGTCGGCCACGAAGTCGTAGGTCTGGCCGTCGCTCCGGTCGCGGGCGGTTACCACCTTCTTGCCGTCGGCCCTGCCCACCCGGACGACCTCAAAGTTGGTGTGAATCTCGGCGTACTTGGAGAAGCGGCGCTTGACGATGGCCGAAATCTCCGGCTCCTCTTCCTTGAGCAGGCGCGGGTTGCGTCCCAGGATGGTAACCTTCGTTCCCACCGCCGAGAAGAAATGGCCGTACTCGCAGGCGATGTACCCGCCGCCCATGATGATGAGACTCTCGGGCGGCTCGCGCAGGCTCAGCACGGACACGTTGTCCAGGTAGCCGGTCTCGCGCAGGCCGTCCACCGGCGGCACCAGGGGCCTCGCGCCCGACGCGATGAGAATCTTGGGCGCGGTGATGGTCTCCTTACCGACGCGGAGCGTGTAGTCGCCGATGAACTCGCCGGTGTCGCGGTACATCTGGGGGTTCTTGGAATGGGCCAGGGCGCGCTCCATCTCCTCGCGCCCCTCGTCCACGTAGGCGTGCACCCGCTGCATGATGAGGCCGAAATCCACCCTGGAGACGCTGCCGTGAACGCCGATGTCCGCGGCGTCTTCCAGGGCGCGGATGACATCGGCGGGGTAGAGCAGGATTTTGGTGGGGATGCACCCGTTATTGAGGCACGTGCCGCCCAGGGGGCCGTGCTCCACGACGGCGACGCGCAGGCCGTGGGCCGCGGCGTTGGCCGCCACGTTCATGCCGGCGCCTGTTCCGATCACGATGAGGTCGTATTTGCGCATGTCAGCCTCCTTGCAGCATTGGTCCGTAGGGGCAATTCATGAATTGCCCCTACGGGATCCTCACATGCATTTGGATGTCCGCGTCAATCCCTCCGCGAGGAGCGCCTCAACGATCCGCGGATTGCAAAAATGAGCCTCCTTCATCCCCATGCGACGTGGCCCACGATGAGGTCGTATTTGCGCATGTCAGCCTCCTTGCGGCGTTGGTCCGTAGGGGCAATTCATGAATTGCCCCTACTATTCGCGAGTCAACGGAAGACAGAAGGGTTCTCCTCGTCCTCGTGCCAACGCTGAGGATTCCCAGCAATGTATTGACGCAGGATATTCCATTCTTCCTCCGTGCGGATGACCCGCTCGTAGTAGTTGCGTTGCCACACAGGAACCCCTGGCGTATTCCGCAGGAGGTTGATAGATTTTGCGGAATTCATCTTGAAATACCCGACAATCTTTGGGATCAGCATCTGTCGCCGTTGCTCGCGGGAAATCGGCGCATCTAGAGCAGGTTCGGGAGGCTCAACCATTGTCTTGACCTCTCCTTGGATAACGATGATACCGTGCACGTGATTGGGCATCACGATGAATTCATCCAGCAACACGTTCTCAAACCGTCCGGGAATCGCTAGCCAGAGCTCTTGGGCTTTCGTCCCCAATGCGGATAAGGCTACGCGGTCTCCCACCACCTCACCCAGGATACACTCTCGGTTACGTATGCAGACGGTGATCGCGTACGCACCGCCCTGCGAGTAGTCGTACCCCTTGAGGCGGATGGAACGGCGATGGTGCTTGTCTGGATCGTACTTCATGACATCTGTCCTGCCTACAACCCGTAGGGGCAATTCATGAATTGCCCCTACGGGTTGTTCGCTCCACGACGCGCATGCCGTGGGCCGCGGCATTGGCCGCCACGTTCATGCCAGCGCCTGTTCCGATCACGATGAGGTCGTATTTGCGCATGTGTGCCTGTATCCTGTAGGGGAGATTCATGAATCGCGCCATGAATCGCCCCCGAGAACACGCATCACCTCCGCCACGCGGATGTCCACGTCAATCCCGTCCAGCGGATCGCGGAGAGGCAGCACACCCAGCGCCCGCGCCTCCGCGAGGAGCGCCTCAACGATTCGCAGATTGCGGAAGTAGTCGGGCGGCTCGCTCCGCAGCAGGGCGTCTTCAAATTCCTGCACCATGCGCCAATTCCTCAGCATCTCCCGCCTCCGGATTGCCTGCGCCATTGTAGCAGCGCGCGCGGGGGCCGTCAAACGTGGCGCAGCAGGTTCGCCGATGCGTGTCGCACGGGGTCTCACCGCGGAGCGTGCCAAGACCGCGCTCTCCGCGCTCCCTGTGGCGAGGCGAACGCTCGCAAATGCTTCTCGCGCCGTCGCCTTTGCCTCTGCCGCCGCCTGTGCTACAATGAAATCCACCGCCACGGACGCAGAGACCAGCGTGAGGGTCGGGTCTCCCCTGCGCTCTCCGCGTGCCCCGCGGTGAAAGACATCCCGAAGGACGAAGCCATGCCCATACGTCTGTTGCCGCCCGAAATCGCCAACAAGATCGCCGCCGGAGAGGTGGTGGAACGCCCCGCGTCTGTGGTCAAGGAACTGGTGGAGAACGCGCTGGATGCGGGGGCTACCGACATCCAGATTGAGACCCGCGAGGGCGGCCGTCGGCTCATCCGCGTTGCCGACAACGGCAGCGGCATCCCTGCCCGCGAGGCTGAACTGGCCTTCGCCCGCCACGCCACCAGCAAGATCGCGTCGGTGGAGGACCTGGCCGCGATCCGCACGCTGGGGTTCCGCGGCGAGGCGCTGGCCAGCATCGCGGCGGTGGCGCGCGTATCGCTGCTGACACGGGCGGCGGAGGACGAGGTGGGCACATTCCTGCGCGTGGAGGGTGGGCAGGTCGTGCAACGCGAGGGCCGCGCCAGCCCCCGCGGGACAACGGTAACCGTGGAGAACCTGTTCTACAACGTCCCCGCGCGCCTCAAGTTCCTCAAGGCCGACGCCACCGAGTCGGCGCACATCGCCAACGTGGTCATGCGATACGCCATCGCGTTTCCGGACGTGCACTTCTCGCTGGTGCGCGATGGGCGGCTTGCGTTCCAGTCGCCCGGTAGCGGCAGGCTGCTGGACGTGCTGGCCAAGGTCTTCGGGGCGGACACCGCGGCACGCTTGCTGCCGGTGGACCCCGCCGAGGACGCGAGCCTGTCGCCCGACGCCAAAGTCCGCGTGCGCGGCTACGTAAGCGAGCCGTCGCTGACCCGCTCGGACCGCGACGGGCTGATGCTGTTCGTCAACCGACGCTGGGTGCAAGATCGCTCGCTGGCCTACGCGGTCATCCAGGCGTACCACACCATGCTGCCCGAGGGCCGATTCCCCGTGGCCGTCATCCTGCTGGAAATGGACCCCGCCGAGGTGGATGTGAACGTCCACCCTGCCAAGAGCGAGGTCCGGTTCCGCAATCCATCGCTGGTGTTCTCGGAGACCCAGCGGGCGGTGCGCCGCGTGCTGGTGGCCCACGCCCCTGTGCCCGAGATGCACATGCCGCAGCCGACACAGGCCCAGGCCGACACGGAGCGGTTCCGCACGCTGAGCCAGTTGGGGCTGGAGGCCCAGCGCACAGGCGACACGGAGGCCGTCCGCACGCCGGTGTTCCAGGTGCCCGAGCGGCCCGATCCCGCCGCCCGCAGACTTCCGCCGCTGCGCGTGCTGGGCCAGTTGGCGCAGATGTACATCATCGCCGAAGGCCCCGACGGCCTGTACCTGATTGACCAGCACGCGGCCCACGAGCGGGTGATGTACGATCAACTCATGGCCCAGCAGGCCGCCGCCCAGGTGGCCGTGCAGCAGTTGCTCCAGCCCCTGCCGGTGGAACTGACCCCACTGCAGATGAGCACGCTGGAGGAGGCGCTGGGGGACCTGGCGGCGCTGGGGTTTGAGATAGAGCCATTTGGCGAGGACACGTGCCTGGTGCGGGCGGTGCCGGCGGCCATCGCGGGGGATGACATTGCCACAGTGCTGCGGGACACGCTGAACGAACTGGGGCAAGAGCCCCCGCCGCTCGTGCAGGGCCACAGGGTAACGGCGGTTGTGGCCTGCCACGGCGCGGTGCGGGCGGGCAAGACGCTGACCGTGGAGGAAATGCGGGCGCTGGTGGAGCAGTTGGAGCGGTCTGAGTTCCCGCGCACGTGCCCTCACGGCCGCCCGACGGTGCTGCACCTGAGCATGGGGCTGCTGGCGCGGGAGTTCGGGAGGTAGGGTTCACCACGGAGCGCAGAGGGGGCGACGCAAGAGCAGTGTCTGTAGAATAGGCAGTTGGTTAACATAATGGTGGGACATCGTCCCTGAATTTCGCAGTCTGTTGCTAGCCGCGCGGGGCGTTCTCCCTATTTCTGCACCTTTCCTGGCGGCCAGGTGGGGACTGCAAACTCACCCACCGTGTATGTTACGTGTCCAAGAGCAGATGGACTTGACAAACGGTTTTTCGTGCCTTAGAATGTGAATGCAGGCCAGTTATGCAGTGGTAATTGGAGCATGGATTATGTCGATTGCTGAACCAGCCCAACCCCTCTTGTCTCAAGAATGCGAATCCGCGCTAGCCGAGGACGAGGAAGAAGGCTTGTCCCGCGCCGGCAGCGCGAAAGGCCGCGCCAACGAACTTGACGGCAAGACATGGACGAAGTATTCAATCTCTATCTGGAGTGACATCAAGAAGACACCAGAAGAGATCGAACTTGGCCACCCTGCCATCTTTCCTTTGGCCCTGGTAAGCCGCCTGATAGAGATATTTACCAACCGCGATGACAAAGTTGTTCTTGATCCCTTCGCGGGGGTAGGTACGACGGTCTTGGCTGCGAAAAGGCTGGGTAAGCACGGGATCGGAATTGAGTTGAACCCAGAGTTTGCCGACAAGGCCAGATCCAGATGTGCCATTGCCTCTATGTTTGATGTCCCAGGAGGAAGTGCGGTCATCCATACTGCCAACGCGAGAGACCTGCTGCAGTATGTTGGCGAGGGCTCGGTTGACTTGGTGGTTACCTCTCCCCCATATTGGAATATCCTTACTGAGAAACGCACTGCGGACTACAAGGAGATCAGGCATTACGGAGATGAGGCTGGTGACCTGGGGAGAATCAGCGACTACCATGAGTTTCTACTCCAACTGAAAGAAATATTCGCCAAAGTTTATAGGGCTATGAGGCCCGGTGCTTACTGCTGCGTGGTGGTAATGGATCTCAGAAAGAAAAACAAGTTCTATCCCTTCCACAGCGACTTCGCTGATTCTATGCAGGAGATCGGCTTCGTCTACGATGATATCATTATCTGGGACCGGCGGCATGAATACAATAATATGAGGCCACTCGGTTATCCTCACGTCTTTCGTGTTAACAAGGCCCACGAGTTCATCCTCATCTTCCAGAGGCCCTGGACGTAGTTTGGGGCGAGGTAGATAATGCACTCTAGACTGGATGACTACATAGACGCAGACGTAGCGTATCTTGCAGGCCTGATTATCGGCCGCGGCACCATCGCTGAAGTTTCCGGCGTCCGCCAACTGACCATTGAATTCAGTTACCAATCCCTTGAGGCGCAGGGTATTTCCAGCACCTTCTCCCTGGACACGGCCATCAGACTCGGGCTAGACAAAATCCTGGACCGTCTCCAGGAGCTTCTGGATACCGACATTCAGAAGATCGCCAAGAACAATGGCGTTCATCTCGTCATCCGCTTCATGCGTCACAATATGATTTGGCGCAACATCCTACTTCTAACCGAAGGCAAGACCGATTATGCGTATTTCCGAATCCCCAAAGTATTCCTAGACCCAGAACTTCCTGTCGAATGGAAGAGGGAGTTTGTTCGCGGTTTCGCCGACGTTGCTGGGAACATCCGGCATGCCAACCGCTACGTGGATGGCAGGCACCGCGTCAGGCTCGACGTTTTGAACTACCCCACCAACTGGGAACTACCTGTCCAGCTGTGCACGCTGCTTCAAGATCACCTTGACGTCCCTGTGCAATTGATAACGTGGGGACATCCAAACATGGGCAGAGACTTCCGAGAACATCAGATAAACGTTTTTGCCCAGCCCTTCTTGAAGGTTGGTTTCTCACTAGAATACAAACAGCAGATTCTCACGGAGTTTGCCGAGTTTGACGCCAAGAGTTTCCCCGACGTGAAGTACGGCAAGTGCCCGGGGCTTCGTAGACCCCGCGATAAGCCGACCGATCAACGGGAGCACAACGCGGACAAGCTGGATAAGCGTCTTTGGGGCAAGCACTTCGATTCCTACTGGCAGATCTGTAAAGTCTTGGGCTGCACGCGGCAGCCACAGCCAAACGACCCGACAGACATGGCCATGGCTGAAGAAACCATTGAAGAGGGGTAGAGAGCGGCTTCCAATCTAGCATCATCCCAACTCGCCGCTTTCACGACGCAGGATGTAGAAGCCTATGCCTTACGCCAGCGAGCCCGAGATGTACCGCCCGGTCTGTGAATGGCTGTCGGTGTTTCTGAAGGGCAGACACCGGCTGGCGGATGTCAACGTGTTTGACGCATCACGGTCAAGTCTAGCAAAACTCATCAAACAGAATGGTTTGGATCAGAACCTACCGGCCGAGTGGCCGTCGTGGGATATTCACGTTGACGTCGTTGGGTTTGTCATCACCAAGACCCAGACACGGCTGGCTTTCGTTGAATGCAAGAATGTTCCTATCAGATTGGCGCACGTGTCCCAGATTCTCATATACAGCAAAGTCGCCAAACCGGAATACTCGTTCGTTGTGTCACCGCAGGGTGCCTCTGATTCTCTTCTCGCCCTGTTGGTGACCTTCGGGCGGATTGACGTACTGGAATACTACCAGGAATCAGGCACGCTGCCAAGATCTGTTGTGGTGGCAAGGTGGGACGAATTCGCGCGGTCAATTGACTATGGGGCGATGATAACAGCGGACGCGAATCGCCTCGGGAAACTGTGATAGCGCTGGCGGTCTATCCGGCCTGACGAGGATCCTATAGAAAGAATACGCAGAGCACGGAGCCTATCTCCAGCCGCAGCACGTCTCTGGGGTAGCGAGGCAGGTACGAGGAACCCGCCTCCTGTTATTCGCCGTTCTGCCTCTTCTCTGGTCCCTTCCTGCGGCCATCCAGAAAGTGATACAGTGTGAGGACGGGATGGCGGTAGGACATGCGCGGGCCGGCGTAGCGCATCACGGCGCGGATTCGCTCGCGCATGGCGGGCCTGTAGCAGTGCACGGGGCAGTTGGCGCACGTCGGCTTGTCCGCGCCGAACCGGCACCGCTCCAGCCGCTCTTGGGCGTAGGCCAGCAACTCCCCGCACTCGGCGCACAGGCCGGCGCGGGTGCCGTGTTGCCCCCGGCAGTAGATGCGGATCATCGCTGCCACCGTCTTGCGCTCGCGCGCCAGGCGTTTGCTCTCCATCGGCCTCCACCAGCGTCCGTGAATGTTGCCCGATGATAACCGACGCGCTGCCCTGCGGCAAACTCGGCCTTGACGCCGGGCTCGTCTTCCGCTAGTATGCAGGGCGAAACGACGCACATCGGAGGTCCCATGCTACGCCGCATTCTGGACAAGACCCAGTCCCGCATCCTGGCCGAGGAGCGCCGGGCACTTGGCAACCTTCAGGTGGCGCTGGCCCGCTTCGGCCTGGATGCGAAAGACCAGGAGAGGCTGGAGCAGTCCATCCGCACGCTGGATGAATTGTTCCTGCTGGTGGTGGTCGGGGAGTTCAACTCGGGCAAGAGTGCCTTCATCAATGCTCTGCTGGCCCAGCCCGTGCTGGAGGAGGGCGTAACCCCCACGACCACGCGCATCAACCTCCTGAAGTACGGCACGGAGGTCAGCCGCACGGCCCAGGGCGCGGCGCTGGATGTCATCACCGCGCCGCTGGACCTGCTGCAGGAAATCAACATCGTGGACACGCCCGGCACCAACGCCATCCAGCGCGAGCACGAGGCCATCACCGAGGAGTTCGTCCCCCGTGCCGACATGGTGCTGTTCGTAACCTCCGCCGACCGCCCCTTCACCGAAAGCGAGCGCGCGTTCCTGGAACGCATCCGCAACTGGGGCAAGAAGGTCGTCGTCATCCTCAACAAGATAGACATCCTGGAATCGGACGGCCAGGTGCAAGAGATAGAGACCTTCATCACGGAGAACGCCCGCGCCTTGCTAGGCTTCACGCCCGAGGTCTTCCCCGTCTCGGCCAAGCAAGCCTTCCGCGCGAAACAGACGGGCGACGCAACGCTGCTGGAGCGCAGCCGCTTCGCCGCTCTAGAGAAGTACATTGTGGACACGCTGGACGAGAAGGAGCGCATCCGCCTGAAGTTCAGCAACCCGCTCAAGGTGGGCCAGCGGCTCATCGCCACGGCCCTGGGGACCATTGACGGCCGCCTGGCGTTGCTCAAGGACGACATCGCGGCTGTGGAGGACATCTACCGCCAGATGCAGGCGTACCGCGAGGACATGCGGCGTGACTTCCGCTTCCGCCTGGCCGATGTGGAGAACGTCCTGCACGAGTTTGAGAATCGCGGGATGGCCTACTTTGACGAGACCATACGGCTGGCCCGCATCTTTGACCTCATCAACAAGAGCCGCCTGCAGGCCGAGTTTGAGCGCGAGGTCGTGGGCGACGTGCCCCAGACCATAGAGCGGCGCGTGATTGAGGTCATTGACTGGCTGGTGGCGAAGAACCTGCGGCAGTGGCAGGGGGTGATGGATCATCTCGCAGAGCGGCGCGCCGTCCACGCGGATCGCATCGTGGGCCAGGTCGGCGGGACGTTTGACTACGACCGCGACCGCCTGCTCCAGACCGTGTGGCGGGAGACCCAGCGCACCATTGAGACCTACGACCGCCGCGCCGAAGCCGAGCAGGTGGCCGATTCGGTGCGGACGGCCGTGGCGACGACGGCGCTGGTGGAAGTGGGCGCCATCGGCCTGGGGGCGGTGCTCACGGCCGTGTTCTCCACCACCGCGTTGGATGTAACGGGCGTGGTGGCGGCGACGGCGCTGGCGGCCCTGGGCCTGTTCGTGATCCCCGCTCGCCGACGCAAGGCCAAGGACGAATTGCGCGCCAAGATCGCCGCCCTGCGCGAGAAACTCATGGCCGCCCTCACGGGGCAGTTTGACCGCGAACTGGACCGAAGCCTGTCCAAACTGGAAGAGGCCATTGAACCGTACACGCGCTTCATCCGCTCCGAGCACGACCACCTGACCAAGACCCGCCAGGAACTGGGCCTCATCGCCGAGACTATGGCGCGGCTGGAGGCCGAGATCGCGCGATTGTAGGCGCGCGGGCCGCGTTCCCTCGCCCGCGGGGAGAGGGCCAGGGTGAGGGGTGTTTGGACCGCGAACGCCGCGAAAGGCCGCGAAGGACGCGAAAGGGGCCCACGCGTTCCCTCTCCCGCCGGGAGAGGGCCAGGGTGAGGGGCGTTTGGACCGCGAACGCCGCGAAAAGCCACGAAGGACGCGAAAGGGGCCCGCGCGTCCGCACCAGCCCGCTAGGGCTTCGCCCCTTCAGCCCGACGGCTTCAGCCTCGGGCGACTGTGGGCACCGCGCGGGGCTGAACCCCCGCGCTGAACAAGCCAAGCCCCTTCGGGGCTGGGGTAGCCCGTAGGGCTTCGCCCCTTCAGCCCGACGGCCTCGCGTTGGGCGGGCACGCCGCGTTCCCTCTCCCGCGGGGAGAGGGCCAGGGTGAGGGGCGTCTGGATCACGAACGCCGCGAAAGGCCGCGAAAGACACGAAGGGGAAGCCGCGCACTCGCACCAGCCCGCAGGGCTTCGCCCTTTCAGCCCGATGCTTTAGCGTCGGGCGACTGTGGGCACCGCGCGGGGCTGAACCCCCGCGCTGAACAAGCCAAGCCCCTTCGGGGCTGGGGTAGCCCGTAGGGCTTCGCCCCTTCAGCCCGACGGCTTCAGCCTCGGGCAACTGTGGGCGGCACAGCGCGGGGCTAAACCCCCGCCACGTGTAGGGACGCAGCGCGCTGCACCCCTACGAACCCTGCACGATGGCTTCGCGTTGGGCGGGCACGCCGCGCCCACTATGAGGTCTGTTGCCGACTGCGGGCCTCGGCTACCCGTAGGTGATGAGAGGCAGGTCGGGCATGGTCGCCAGGCCAGGCTCGGCCTCGCGCACCCGCTTGATGGCGTTGACGGCGATGGCGACCGTGGCCGCGTCTCCGTTCGTCCCCCGCAGCGTAACCTCTAGGTCGGGAACGCCGCGTATCCGAATCGTGTCGCAGTTCTCCTCGGCGTCCAGCGCGGCGAGGAAGGTCAGCACCACGAACTCGCCTTCGGGGGCGAAGCCGCGCGCCGTCTGCTTCAGGCCGATGACCCGGCCGGGCGGCACGTCAAAGAACTCGGTAACCACGCGCCGCTCGGCCACCACCGGCTCCACCGCCGACTCGTACCGTGCCAGCGTCCGCCCCAGCGTGTGGAAGATCATGCCCATGGACTCGGGCAGGCCCACGTGCCCCATGCGGCCCGCGGCCATGCGCGCCTGGAACTCGTCCACGGTCAGCCCCGCGCCGATTTTCGCCTGGAACGGCCCGCGCCGCAGCGAGGCGTTCTGCGCCCGCCGGACCTCAATGTGCTCCACGCGCTGGCAGATGGCCGTGAGGAACAGCGGCAACGAGTCCATAAGAAAGCCCGGGTTCACGCCCGTGCCGAGGACCGTCTTCCCTGCCCGCTTGGCCGCTGCGTCTATCTCCCGCGCCTCGTCCGGGTGCGCCAGCCACGGGAACGACAACTCCTCGGCGGTGGACACCACGTCCAGGCCGGCATCCAGCAGTTCCAGAATCTGCGGCTTGAAGCGGTCAAAGTAGGAACTGGTGGCGTGCAGGGCCGCGTCGGCATCGGTACGGGCCAGGGTCTCGGCCAGGGTAGCGGTTACGGGGAAGCCCAACTCTCGGCCCAGTCCGATGACCTCGCCCACATCGCGGCCTGACTTGGCCGGGTCCACATCCACAGCCCCAACGAGCACAAGGCCGTCGCGCTCGGTAACGTGGCGAGCGATGGCGCTTCCGATGGGCCCCAGGCCATATTGAATCACGCGAGTGGGATTAGACATAGGACTCTCTCCAATAGGGATTCACTTGGCGGATGTGTCCGGGCGATCTGGAACCGGCTGGATCTCACGGCACCGCGGATAATTGGGGCAACCGTAGAAGGGCTTGCCCCGGTGCTCCCCCGTTGAGGCGACGCGGAGCACCATGGGAACACCACATGCCGGACACAGCGGCGGGTCGCTGGCCAGCGCCGGGGTTGGCGACGGCTGGGCGGCGTCCGTGGCAGGCGCGCTCGCTGTCTTCGTGGAACCCGCCGGTTTCACGGCGCGCTTCCACGCCCTCAAGAATTCGTTCCCATCGTAGAGAATGATGGGCTTGCCGCGCGCCCATTCTCGCGCTTGCGGCGTGAAACCGCGGACGGCGACGATAGCCCCCTTGTCCGCCTTCTCATGTTGCATCATCCCGTAGAAGTCGCGGACGACGGGCTCGCCCACGGGCGTGCGCCAGCGCTTGCATTGAACGACCCACTTCTCGCCGTTGGCTGCCCGAACGCGGACATCCACTCCATGGTCGCCGAGGGAACCCGTGCGCTTCGCGTCGTGTCCATACGCGCGGTACAGGTCGGCGACCATCTCCTCAAACTCGCGGGGAGACAGCGCCAACAGATCGTCCACCGTCGCGACCCGGCCAAACTTCCCGCCCGGGGCGCGCAGCACGTTCCGCGCGATCACGCCCAGTTGCACCAGGCCCAGCACGGCTCCGACCACAAGAAACCAGCCCGTGCTCTGGGGCTCGGGAATGAGCAGCGATTGCGTGATGGGAGTGGGGTTGAAAACAAGCACCAAACGCATCAGCCCCAGGAACGCCCAGATCGCAAGCGCCGTGCGCAGGAGATTTCTGCGCGCATTGATGACCGACGAGACCAGGAGAAAGGGCCAGAAATCAAACACTAGGTCAAACATGGGGAAGAGGATATCCATCAGCCCGATGTTGGCTCTCATGAGACGCCCTCCATGCGCTCAGCGAAGATCCACCCGTTGCCCAGCACGCACGTGCGCGGCAGCGATGCCAACCCGCACGCCCGCGCGGATGACCGGCCTGCCCCGCGGGATGTCCCGAATCGCCAGCAGGCACCCGAAAGGCACGTCGTCTGCCACAGCAACGGCGATTTCCTCCTCGCCGCGCCGCACGCGAACCAACGTGCCTGCCGCAATATCATACTCGGCCATGACCACATTGTCCAATGCATGCGTCGTTTGGAGCGTATCTGCTCTCACGGCTTCACCTCAACCGCATCCAGGCTTCCATCACCTGCCGCACGATGGGCGCGGCGAAACGGCTCCCCTCGCCCACGTTCTCCACAATGGCGGCCACGACGATCTCCGGGTTGTCGGCCGGCGCGTACCCCACCCACCACGAGTGCGGTATCTCAACGATGTTCTCGGCGGTGCCGCTCTTGCCCGCCACCGAAATCGGCATCCCCTGGAACACGCGCCACGAGGTTCCGTAGGGCGGCTGGGTTACCCCTTCCAGCCCGCGCCGTATGGCAGCCAGATGCTCTGCGGACACGGGCAGCGTCCCGATGACTTCCGGTTGGATCACGATGTCCTGCTCGCCCTCGGTCCAGGCCGGCACCTCGGCCACCACGTGGGGGCGGTACAGCGTGCCCCCGTTGGCGATGGCGGCGTACAGCGTGGCAATCTGAATCGGCGTAACCAGCAGGTCGCCCTGGCCGATGGCGAGGTTGATGCCGTCGCCGGGGTACCACGCCTCGCCCCGCGCCTGTTGCTTCCATGCGCCATCGGGCACCAGGCCGGGCGACTCGCCGGGCAGGTCAATCCCTGTCGCCCTGCCCAGGCCGAACCCGCGCGCCATGTTGGAAAGGGCGTTGGCGTCGGCCTCGTAGAGCGCCTTGCCCAGGGTGTAGAAGACCACGTCGCACGACTGGGTCAGCCCGCGCACCAAATCCAGCGTACCGTGCACGCCGTAGCACTTCCACGTGCGGTTGTACGCGGAGAACGCCCCGGTGCACGTAAACGTGCTGTCGGCGGCAAACCCCGCGTTTTCCAGCGCCGCCGCCATGGTAACCACCTTGAAGATGGAGCCCGCAGGGTACACCGCCTGCGTCGTGCGGTTGAGCAGGGGCTTGCGGGCATCGCCCGTGAGCGCGCTCCAGACCGAGGCCGAGACGCCCGCGGCAAAATCGTTGGGGTCAAAGGCGGGGTAACTCACCAGGGCCAGCACCGAGCCATCGCGTGGGTCCAGCGCCACGATAGCGCCGATGCGGTCGCCGAGCGCCTCGGTCGCCGCCTGCTGCAACGCGGTGTTGAGGGTAACGACGACGTTGCGCGAATGCACGGCGGGGCGTTGCGCCACAATGCCGCGCACCTGCCCTTCCTTCGTGAGCACGACCAGTTGCGCGCCGCGCTGCCCTGCCAGGTACGGCTCAGCCCAGGCTTCCAGGCCGCTCTTCCCGACGACATCCCCGCTCTGGTAGCCCTTCATGTGCCAGGTCTTGAGTTCGTCTTCGCTGATTTGCCCCAGGTAGCCCACAATGTGGGCGAAGAGAGGCCCGTCGGGATAGGCGCGGCGGAACGTCTCGCGCATCTCTATCCCTGGGTCGGCGCGCAGGTCGTCGTAGAACGCCTGGGCCTGTTCGGGCGCGATGTCGCCAACGGGCATGAACCAATCGCCGCGGGGCGCGTTCTTGTACTTCTCCTGTATGGCGGCAGGTGCCAGCCCGAAGACGCGGCTCAACGCGGCCAGCAGGATGCGCTCGTCCTGGATGTGGGCAGGGACGACGCCCACGGTTACATAGGTGGCCTGGGCCGCCAGCGCGTGCCCCGCGCGGTCGTAGATGTTCCCTCTGACCGAGGTCTGGTAGAGGACGTGCACCTTGTCCCCCGGCTGCATCTCCGGGAGGATAGCCGCAGGCGACCACCGCACCCGCCACGCGTCCCCCACCAGGGCCAGCGCCAGGACGTTCTCGCGCTCAAAGTCGCCCACGGTCTGGCTGCGGTAGGACACGCGGAACCGCGCCCGCGCCTGATCCTTGTCCACGAGGAGCGAGATGACCTGGGGGTTCAGGGCGGTGAGTTTGGCCACGCTGGCGAAGTCAGCGTAGGCGGTGGTGAAGGCGTCCTCGGCGTAGGCCGCCTGGTCGTCGGGCGACAGGAGACGGTACATCTCGGAGTAGCGCGCCTGGCGCCAGGCGGTCAGGAACGCGCTGACCACCTCGGCGGGGTCGTTGGTCGCCGCGGGCGTCGCGGGCGGGGTCGGCGCGGGTGTGCAGGCCGAGACCGCCACGAGGGCCGCCAGCAGTGCAGGGATGAGCGCGCGCAGCCTGAACATGCACATCTCCAATGCGAACGGGATTCCTGCCTCAGGCACTCCCGGATACGGCACAAGTATAGCGCGAGGGGGCGGTTCCGTAAAATGGGGCGGTGGCGAGTTTCGGTCCCAGGCGTGCGTCGCACGGGCCACGTCATTGCGAGCGAAGCGTCTCAGCTGACGCCACGTGCAACGCATCTCGGAGGTGCGTCGCACGTGCCTGTCCTTGCGAGCGAAGCGAAGCATCTCGCTGACGAGATTCTTCGCGGCTTCGCCGCTCAGAATGACAGGCCACTGTCATGCTGAGCGAAGCGAAGCATCTCGCTGACGAGATTCTTCGCGGCTTCGCCGCTCAGAATGACAGGCCACTGTCATGCTGAGCGAAGCGAAGCATCTCGCTGACGAGATTCTTCGCGGCTTCGCCGCTCAGAATGACAATGGTAAACTTGTAGGGGCGGCTCTGAGAGTCGCCCCTACTTCTTCGGGCACTGCGCCCCTCGCAATGACAACATATGCCTGTCCTTGCGAGCGAAGCGAAGCCATCTCGCGCTCCGGAGATTGCTTCGGGGCTTCGCCCCTCGCAATGACGCGCCACCAATGAATCCCTCTGGTAAAGTCATAGCGCCCTGCCAAGAGACAGAACCGAATCCCTTCGCCCATCTCCCTGCTTTGACAGAAATCCGACTTTATGATAGGATTTGCCCCGCGAATATGACCAAAGTCATATTCGGCAGCGCTTGCATGGAATAGAATACAGATGGTAGAAGCGGCGCGCGCGGCCCAACACAGTGGGCATCGGTTCCTGCCAAACGCGCCGCTCCTGCCGAACCGAATCCTTGCAAGGGAAGTGTAGGATGCAGAACGAAATCATCTACATGGATAACGCAGCGACGACGCGGGTGGACCCGGCCGTCGTGGAAGCCATGCTCCCTTTCTTCACCGAGAAGTACGCGGTGGCGTCGTCGCAGTTCAGCCACTCGCCCGGGATTGAGGTCCGCGAGGCGCTGGATGCCGCCCGCGTCACCATCGCCCAGGCCCTGGGCGCGGCCAAACCCGAAGAAGTCATCTTCACGTCGGGCGAGACCGAATCCAACAACTGGGCGCTCAAGGGCATGGCGCGCGCCTTCCGCGGCAAGAAGAACCACCTCATCATCTCCAAGATTGAGTCCCGGTCGGTGCTGGACACCGCCCAGGCTCTGGAGAAAGAAGGCGTGCGGGTTACCTACCTGGACGTGGACGGCGAGGGGTTCGTGGACCTGGACCAGTTGCGCGAGAGCATCACCGACGACACGTTCCTCGTCTCCATCCAGCACGCCAACGAAGAGGTGGGCACGATTCAGGACATTGACGCCATCGCGGCGATTGTCAAGGAGCGGGGCGTGGCGTTTCATACCGACGCGTCGCACACGTTCACCAAGGTCCCGCTGAACCTGGCCGAGACGCCCGCCGACCTGGTAACCATCACGGCGCACCTGATTCACGGGCCCAAGGGCATCGGCGCGCTGTACGTGCGCGAGGGGACGCCCATCGCCAAGTGGATGCACGGCGGGTTCATGGAGTTCAACATGCGGGGCGGCGTGGAGAACGTGCCAGGTGCCGTGGGGTTCGCCAAGGCCGTGGAGATGACCAGCGCCACGCAGGTGGAGTACATCTCCAGCCTGCGCGACCGCCTGATTGACGGCCTCCTGGCGCGCATCCCCAAGACGGAACTCAACGGGCCGCGCTACCGCCGCCTGCCGGGCAATGTCAACGTCTCGTTCCACTACGCCGAGGGTGAGTCCACGCTGCTCCACCTGGACATGATGGGCATCGCCGTGGTAACGGGCTCGGCCTGCTTCAGCCGCTCGCTGGAGCCGAGTTACGTGCTGATGGCCATGGGCAAGACCCACGAACTGGCCCACGGCTCCATCCGTTACTCGCTGAGCCGTTACAACACCGTGGAGGAAGTGGACCGCGTGATAGAAGCCACAGCGGAAGTCATTGAAACCCTGCGTCGCATCAGCCCGCTGGGTAAGGATGAAAAGTAGCCGATAGCCGTTGGCCTCTGGCCATTAGCGAAGGGCCAAAGGCTAATGGCGTATAGCCAATGGCGAAAACTTTGGAGGGATAGAACTTATGCCGATTCCGTACAGCGAAAAAGTGATTGAGCACTTCAAGAACCCGCGCAACGTGGGCCGATTGGAGGACTACGACGCCAAGGCCACCGAGGGCAGCCCCGCCTGCGGGGATATGGTAACCCTGTACCTGAAGGTGGACGAGGAGACCAAGACCATCAAGGACATCAAGTTTGAGTCCTACGGTTGCGCGTCCAACATCGCCACGGGGTCCATCATCACCGAACTGGCGAAGGGCAAGACGCTGGACGAGGCCCGCAAGATCAGTTGGAAGGCCGCCGCCGAGGAACTGGGCGGGCTACCTGCGGTCAAGGTGCACTGCTCGGTGCTGGCGGTGGACACGCTCCGCGCCGCCATCCGCAACTACGAGGAGAAGCACGGCCTGGTGGAAGACCGCGAGCCGACGACCGTGGAGGTGGTGGAGAAGCGCCTGCGCCACGTGATGAACCCGCTCACGGGCCTGGACATCGTCAAGACCCACGTCGTCAAGAAGACCGACGTGAACAACGGCGTCATTACCGTGTGGGTGGACCTGTCGCGGGATCACCAGTTCGCCAACAACATTGAGCAGGAGATTCGCGAGCGCCTGGAGCCGCTGTGGGACGTGGCCGAGGTGCGCGTGATCTTCAACGACGACGAGGAAGAATAGGCGCGGCCTGCGCCGCGCGGGAGGTGCCTATGGCGCACATTGTTGTGGACGTGAAGGGCGAGACCTGCCCGATTCCGCTGATTGAGACGCGCAAGGCCCTGCGCAAGGCCGCCGAGGGCGACGTGGTGGAAGTCGTCGGCACGCACCAGGCGTCCAAGCGGGAGATTCCCATGGCGGTCAAGAACCTGGGGCTGCAACTGCTGGACATCACCGACGCGGATGACGGGACGTGGCGTATCCGCATCCGCAAGTAGGCCGAAAGGAGGCCGACCATGGCGGACAAGGCCACTATCGTCGTGCACAGCGGCGACTATGATAAGATTTACAGCGCGTTGATCATCGGTACAGGGGCGCTTGCCATGGGGATGGAAGCGTCCCTGTATTTTACCTTCTGGGGGCTTCAGCGGCTGAAGAAGAACGGCCTGGAGCGCGGCCCGCTGTCCAAGATGCACATGCTGGGCCTGGGCAAGTGGATGATCCGTCGGCGGATGCAGAAGGCCAACGTGGCCAAACTGGAGACCCTCATGCGGGAGTTCCGCGACCTGGGCGGCAAGGTCATCGCCTGCGAGATGACCATGGAGATCATGGGCGTGGGCAAAGAGGACCTGCGCGAGGACTGGATTGACGAGTACGGCGCGGTCGGGGCCTACGTCCAGGAGGCGAAGGACTCCAAGATTACGCTGTTCATCTAGCGCTCTGCCACAGGGATTCTGGATAGCCCGAAATAGGGGCGGCTCGGCGAGTCGGCCCTACAAGTTTACATTGTCATTCTGAGGCGCGCAGCGCCGAAGAATCTCGTCGGCCGAGAGGCTTCGCTCCGCTCGCAATGACAACCACGTGCGACGCACTTCGGAAGTGCGTCGCACGTGGGTCGACTGGATGGCTTCGCTTCGCTCGCGATGACAATGTAACAGCAACTGGGCCGTCAGTACTCCGTGATCTCGCCGCCGGAGATGGGCCGCGCACCGCCGCCCAAATCCAGCGGGTGATCCATGCCCGGCTCAATGTCCCCGCTGATGGTGTACGGCCCGACAAATGACCAGTAGCCCGGCCCGTCCTTGTCCTGGAACGTCAGCGTGTGCACCGCCTTCGCACCCTTGTACCCGTACTTGGATGGCAGAATCATGCGCAGGGGCGCGCCGTATTCATCCGGCAGCAGTTCGTCGTTCATCTTGAGGACGAACAGCACCCGCGGCGCGCGCAGCTCCTCTATGGACACCACTTCCCAGTACTCGTCGGCGCAGTCAAACCGCACGTGCGTGGCCGTGGGGAGCGGCTTCACGATGGCAGCCAGCGTGTCGTAGGTGAACCCCTCCCACTTGGCCTTGGCCGACCAGCACTCCACGCACTTCATGCGCGAGACCTGGGCCACGCGCGGCCAGCCCAGCACCGTCTGGTAGTCAAACTCCCCCGGATTCTCCACCATCCCCTCCACGCGCAGCCGCCAGGCGGTGCGGTCAGGGGCGGGGAAGGCGCGGTAGTAGCGGATGAAGAACCCCGGCCGGTTCTCGTTGCCCAGGAGTTTCGGGCCGGTGGTGGGCGCTGTGGTCGGCGCGGGCGTTGGCGAGGGCGCAGGCGTCCCCGCGGGCGGCGTCACGGTCGCCGGCGGCGTGATCTCCACGCGGACGCCGAGGCAGGCCCGCAGCAGCGAGGCCGCACCTGCGAGCAGGGTGGCGCGGATGAAATGTCGTCGGTTCATGGGTCGTCTCCCGATCAGAGAAAGAAAAGCCCCCGGATAACGTGAAATTCACCGCCGAGAACGCCGAGAGCGCAGAGGAAGGCTCTGGACAGCCTCGGCGGGCTCCCCATGCTGGTGCTGAATTTGCGCTATGGACACGGACTCCACGGTTCGTCAGCGAGTCTTGCCGCCCAGGACCTCGGCCACTTCCTCCAGTTGCTTCATGATGGGGATGTGCTGCGGGCACTTGGGTTCGCACTCGCCGCACTGGACGCAGGCCTCGGCTTTGAGGCCCTTGATCCAACTCCCCGGGCGGCCCAATTGGGCATAAGCCTGCCGCGCGTACTCGGCCAGGCCGTACACGCGGTAGTAGTTCATGTACTTGAAGTTCTCCGGGATGTTCACGTCGTTGGGGCACGGCATGCAGTAGCCGCAGCCGGTGCAGTACAGTTGGGCCAGCGCGGCCATCTGATCCATGGCGCGGGCGATGGCGGCCCGCTCGTCGGCGCTCAGCGGCTCCTCCCGCGATGCGGTGGCGGCGTTCTCCTCCACCATCTGCACAGTGCTCATGCCCGACAGCGCCACGTGCACGCCGGGATGCGACAGGACGAACCGCAGGGCCAGTTCGGGGCTTCCCGACACGCCCGCGGGCAGGAGTTTGCGGATTTCGGGCGAGGTCTCGGCCAGGCGTCCGCCGCCCACAGGCCCCATGATGACGACGCCCATGCCACGGGCTGCGGCGCGGGCGATGGCGGCCTCGTTGGCCCGGTCCAGCAGGTTGTACTGCACCGTCATGCTCTCAAAGTAACCGGTGTCAATGAACCATTCCAGGACTTCGGGCGTGTCGTGGAACGAGAAACTGATGTGGCGGATGAGTCCCTCTTCTTTGGCCTTGCGGGCCTCCTCCAGCCGCCCGCCGGGCGTGCCCACCATCGTCTCGTACTTGACCTTGTTCATGCCCCACATGTGGTAGAAATCAATATACTCCACGTCCAGTTTGCGGAGTGACGTCTCCAGCCACCGGCGGAACTCGCCCGGGTCGGGGTTGTCCAGCGGGTTCTTGGTGGAGATGTACACGCGGTCGCGCCAGCCTTTGATGGCCTTGCCCAGCACGATTTCGCTCTCGCCCTTGCAGTAGTACGGGGCCGTGTCCAGGTAGTTGATGCCCAGTTCCAGCGCGCGCTGGATGACCGGAATGGCGCGGTCCTCGTCCACGTGCTCCCCGTCGGGGGTCATGGGCAGGCGCATAGCGCCGAATCCCAGGGCGCTCACGGTGGCTCCGGTGTTGCCGAACGGACGATATCGCATGGGGTTTCCTCCTCCGAGTGGGGTGTAGGCGGCAGGCACGGGTCAGTCTTCCTTCAGTTTCTGCGTCAGCGCGCCGAGTTCTTGCAGTTTGCGCCAGGCGGCGCGGGAGTCAATGGCGGCCTCGGCTTGCTGGATGCCCTCCCGCAGGTCCATGGCGACGCCGGCGGCCACCAGCGCCACGGCGGCGTTCAGCACGACGATGTCGCGTCGCGCGCCGCGCTCGCCCGACAGGATGGCCTGCGTGATGGCCACGTTCTCGTCCACACTGCCGCCCGACAGTTCGTGCAGCGACGCCCGCGGCAGGTCAAATTCCAGCGAGTCCAGCGCATACGTGGTGATGGTCCCGCCTTCCAGGCGGCTGACCTTGTTGACGCCGGTCGTGGAGAACTCGTCCATGCCATCCGCGCCATAGACCACATAGGCCGAGACCGCGCCCAGCACGCGCAGGACGCCGGCCAGGAGTTCGGTGAGCGAGCCGGCATAGACGCCCAGCACGCGCGCCTCGGCTCCGGCGGGATTGGTGAGCGGGGCCAGGATGTCAAAGACCGTCTGGATGCCCAGGTCGCGGCGGGCTTCGGCCACGTACTTCAGCGACGGGTGCAGGCGCGGCGCGTACAGGAACCCGATGCCCACCTCGTCAATGCAGCGGGCGATCTGTTCGGGGTCCAGGGCCAGGCAGATGCCGAGGCGCTCCAGCAGGTCGGCGCTGCTGCACCGGCTGGACACCGAACGGTCCACATGCTTGGCGACGGCGGCGCCGGCCCCCGCGGCCACAAACGCCGCGGTGGTGGAGATGTTGAACGTTCGGGCGTAGTCGCCGCCGGTCCCGCTGATGTCCACCAGGTCGCGGCGGCGCGTACGGACCGGGATGACCTTGCTGCGCATGGCCCGCGCGAAGCCGGTCATCTCGGCGATGGTCTCGCCCTTCATCCGCAGGGCGACGAGGAACGCCGCCGTTTGGGCGGGGGTAGTGTCCCCTTCCAGCACCATGGTGAGGGCTTGTTCAGCCTCTCGTTCGTCCAGGGCATGCCGCTGGACAAGGCGCGCGATGATCTCGCTGAAGTTCATGGTCTTCCTCGCGGGTGCATCAGGTCTGGGTAGAGTGTAGCACAGGGGGCGGGCGACGTCAAAGCGGGCAACCGTCATGCGCGGGCACGCAGCGCCGAAGAATCCCATGAGCCTGTCATGCACGTGCGACGCACCTGCGAGGTGATGACAGGCAGGGGTTGTCATTGCGAGGGCGCGGAGTGCCGAAGAATCTCGCAAACCGAGATACTTCGCTTCGCTCTGCATGACAATGGGGGAGAACCGCGAACCCGCGCGGACGGAACCCCTGAATCGGTGTCCATGGAACCCGCCCGCCGGTTGCAAAACTGGGGCGGTGTGATATTATGGGGCCCGGCGGCGCAGGGCCGCCATTCGGGACAGGAGTAACTGTGGGCATGTACCTCACGCGGCAAGAGAAGCACATGCTGGCGGGCAAGGAAGGCCCGGCCGTGCAAAAGGCGATGGAGATCGTTACCGCGCTGGGCAAGATCTACGGCGCGGCGGATTTGGTGCCGGTGGAGAGCGTCCAGGTGGCGGGCGTGAGTTACAAGAACCTAGGCGAGGCGGGCCTGCTGTTCCTGCAGGAATGGGCGCGGGAGGGGGCGCGGGTGCGCGTGCCCACCATGCTGAACCCGGCGGGTATGGACTTGGAGCAGTGGCAGACGCTGGGCCTGCCGGAGGAATTCGCACGCCGCCAGATGGAGGTGCTGGACGCCTACGCGCGGATGGGGATTGAGATGACCTGCACCTGCACGCCGTACCTCATCGGCAAGGTGCCGGGCCTGGGGTCGCACCTGGCCTGGAGCGAGTCGTCGGCGGTGGCCTTCGCCAATTCCATCCTGGGGGCGCGGACGAACCGCGAAGGAGGGCCGAGCGCGCTGGCAGCGGCCATCTGCGGACGCACGGCCCGCTATGGCCTGCACCTGACCGAGAACCGTCGCGCCACCCACATCGTGCGCGTGGCCTGCCCGGTGCGAACCGAGGTGGATTTCGGCGTCCTGGGCTACGAGGTGGGGCGGCGCGTGGGTAAGGGCATCCCGTACTTCGTCGCGGACGGCGCGGCCTGGACTGCCGAGGGCATCACCGCAGCCCTGCACCTGCGGGCACTGGCGGCGGCCATGGCCGCGGCGGGTGCGGTGGCGCTGTTCCACGTGCAGGGGATGACGCCCGAATCGGAATTGGATGACATCGTGCGGCCCGACGCCCAGGAACTGACGATTGACTCGCTGGACGAGGGGTACGCGCGCCTGAGCAGCCCGTTGGAGCGCATTGACTTCGTGAGCATCGGCTGCCCCCATGCGTCGCTGGAGGAGTTGCGGGATGCGGCGCGGTTCCTGGCGGGCAAGCGGGTGCGGAGCCTGCTGTGGATCACGACATCCCGCGAGACGCGGCGGCGGGCCGAGGCAGCAGGCTGGGTGCAAACGATTGAGCACGCGGGCGGCCACGTGGTCAGCGACACCTGCCTGGTGGTGGCTCCGGTGGAGGCGCTGGGCGTGAAGACGATGGCGACGAACTCGGCGAAGGCCGCCTTCTACGCGCCGTCGCATTCGGGCTTGCAGGTGCGGCTTGGGACGCTGGGCGAGTGCCTGGATGCGGCGGTGCGAGGGTGCTGGCCGCCGCGGAGGAGGGGCGCGTGCTGAGATTGCGCGGGCGCGTCATCAAGGCGGGCACGGTCCACGGCGAGGCGCTCGTCTCGCCGGAGCCGATTGGCTTCCTCGGCGGCGTGGATGCCGAGACCGGCGTCGTGGTGGAGGCGGGGCATCCCCTGCGAGGGCAATCGGTGGCGGGCAAGATTCTCGTGTTCCCCACGGGCAAGGGGAGCACGGTGGGTTCCTACGTCCTGTACAGGTTGGCGTATAAGGGGCTGGCTCCGCTGGGCATCATCAACGCCAGCAGCGAGGCCATTGTGGCCGTCGGGGCCATCATCTCCAACATCCCGATGGTGGACGGAATAGACATCACGCAGATACGCACGGGCGACGAGGTTACCATTGACGGCGAGTGGGTTACGGTGCGCCGCGTTGCCCGCGCGGGACGGGGGGCGCAGAAGGAATGAGCGCGGAGTGCGAGACGGTGTTCGTGAAACTGGGCGGCTCGCTCATCACGGACAAGACGCGAGAGGCCACGCCGCGCCTGGACGTCATCCGCCGCCTGGCGCGGGAGGTGCGGGCGGCGCTGGATGCGGCTCCGCGCCTGCGGGTGGTGCTGGGCCACGGCAGCGGGTCGTTCGGGCACTTCGCGGCGCGGCGCTACGGCGTGCACACGGGCCTTGCGGGGCAGGACGACTGGCGCGGCCTGGCCGAGACCAGCGCAGCGGCCGCCCGCCTGAATCGCCTGGTTGTGGACGCCTGTCTGGAAGCGGGCGTGCCTGCCATCTCATTCCAGCCCTCGGCGTCGGCGCGGAAGCGCGCGGGGGCGGTGGTGGAGATGGCGACGGGGCCGATTGAGGCCGCGCTGGCGCATGACCTTGTGCCGCTGGTGTACGGCGATGTGGCGTTTGACGACGGCCAGGGGACGGCCATCATCTCCACCGAGGACATCTTCTTGTACCTGGCGCGGCGCATTCCGCCTGCCCGCATCCTCATGGCGGGTATCGTGGACGGTGTGTACGAATCGGACCCGATCCGCTATCCCGACAGCCGTCGGATTCCGGTGCTCACGCCGGCGACGCTGGCGCAGGGCGCGGGCGGGCTCGGCGGCTCCCACGGCACGGACGTTACGGGCGGGATGCTCGCGAAGGTGGAGACCCTGGCGCGGCTCGTGGAGTCGCAGCCGCACGTGCGCGTGCACTTCTTCTCGGGCGAGATTCCCGGCCGCCTGCGGGACGCGCTCCTGGGCGACGAGAGTTTCGGGACCATCCTGCGGGCGTAGGGCGCTCGGACTCCACCGCGCAGACGCAAAGGGCGTGGGGGGAATTGCACTGCCCCCGTGCTCTCGCCGTGCGCTGCGGTGGATGAGGCCGTACATGGGTGGGGGCGCGCCGCATTTGCTCATGCGGTATCCCAGTCGTATAATAGGCCACAGACGCGCGCGGGCTTCGCGCCGGTGCGCAGGAAAGGGTACGTATGCTGACGTTTGTGGTGCCACTGCTGGTTTTGAGCGCGCTGATGATCGCCCACGAGTTGGGCCACTTCGTCGCGGCAAAACTGGCGAAGATTCGGGTTGAGGAGTTCGGGCTTGGGTTCCCGCCGAGGCTGGTGCGGGTGGCCAAGCGCGGCGAAACGGAATACACCATCAACGCCATCCCGTTCGGCGCGTTTGTCCGTATGGCCGGCGAGAACGAACCGGGCGTTGAAGGCGGGTTCGCCGACAAGAGCAAACGCGTGCGGCTGGCCGTGTTGGCGGCGGGGCCGCTGATGAACCTGCTCATGGCGGCGGTGTTCTTCGCCTTCGCCTACATGAGCGGCTGGCCGACGGTGGCCGAGACGAAGCATGCCGTCGTGCTGCGCGTGGAGAGCGACTCGCCGGCGCAGGCCGCGGGCATCCTGGCGGGCGACGTCATCATCCAGATGGACGGCATAGAGGTGGACAGCGCGGCCAGTTTCTCGCGCTACGTGAGCCAAAAGGCCGGGCAGGAGGTCGTGCTGACCATCCGCCGGGGCGTGGGCTACGTGCAGGTGCGCGTGGTGCCCCGGATACCCATCCCGCCGTACCAGGGCGCTCTGGGGGTGGGCATCACCGAAGAGACGACGCGCATCGCGCTGAAGTACTCGCCGCCGCTGGAGGCGCTGTACCTGGGCGCCCGCGAGGTGGCGAGCACGCTGGCCTTCACGTTGAGCCTGCCGGCGCTCCTGCTGCGCCAGGGGCTGGATCCGAGCCTGGCCCGGCCCGTGGGACCGGTGGGCATCTTCCAGATCACGGGGTCGGCCGCCACGCAGACGGCGCAGACCGGGTGGTGGTTTCCCATCCTGCGGCTCATCGGCGTGCTGGGCGTGGCGCTGGGGCTGACCAACCTGCTGCCACTGCCGGCGCTGGACGGCGGGCGCATCCTGTTCATCGTCATTGAGGCGGTTCGCGGCAAGCGGGTGGACCCGCGCAAGGAAGGCTTCGTCCACTGGATCGGCCTGGTGATGCTGGTGCTGGTGATGATCCTCATCACGTACCAGGACATCGTATCGCCGGTGCCGCAGTTCCAGATTCCCAATCCATTCTAGGGGCTGAGAATCGGCGCATGAAGTGCCCGGAATGCGGAACCAAGGTCTCGCGGGACAATGCCATCTGCCCGAATTGCGGCGCGGTCTTGCGCGGGCGGGTGGCGATGGTGCGGTGTCGGATATGCGGGGCGCGCGTGCCCAGGGGGGTGCACATCTGCCCCCAGTGCGGGCGGCCGCCCACGTTGCGGGGACGGGTGGGATTGCTGGCGCTTTCCATTGTGCTGGGGATCGTCCTGGGTGTCGGCGTGTACGTGGCAGGGCACTCCTACGTGCCTGATTTGCGCTACCGCCTCGGCGTCCTGCTGATTCAGGAGTCCGGAATGGGCGGAGAGCCTGCGCCGACGTTGACGCCGGAGGGCACGCCTGGGTCTTGACAGGGGCTGTTGCTAACCGTCATGCGAGGGCGGGGAAGGCCCGAAGCAATCGTTGATGCGGGAGATTGCTTCGCCGCCTTTGGCGGCTCGCAATGACAGATAGCAGTGTCATCGCGAGGCAGGAGCGCCCGAAGCAATCGCTGCAGCCGGTTACAGTTCAGGAGAGATGCTGGGTAGATGAAACGAGTGCTCGTGGTTGCTGCTTCATTGACATTGGTTGCTGTCCTGGTGTCCACGGTCGCTGCGGGGCCGCTGGCGCAGGGCGGGCAGGCGGTGATTTCGTCGCCGCGCGGGCCTGTAACGGTGCGCGGAAGCGTGCTCATCAGCGGGACGGCCATGCACCCCGAGTTTTCGTTCTACAAGGTGGAGTACGCGCCTGGCACAAACCCCCGCGATGACCAGTGGATTCTCATCGGCGCAACCCACACGACGCCCGTGCAGAACGGGCTGCTGGAGACCTGGCACACCCAGGGCCTCGTCCCCGACGGGACCTATTCGCTGCGGCTGCGGGTGGTGCGGCGCGACGGCAACTTTGACGAGGACATCGTGCGGCAGATCACGGTCGCCAACGCCATGCCCACAGAGACGCCCACGCCTGCGGCGACCCCCACGCCGACGAAGACTTCCACGCCCCTTCCTCCCACGCCCACCATCGTGATTGAGGTGCCTGTGGTGGTTACGCCGGAGCCGCCGACGCCCGTCCCCAACACGCAGCCCACGCCTGCACCCAGTGCATCGTTCAGCCTCAACCGCCTGGTTTCGTCCATGTGCTGGGGCGCGGGTGTGGCGCTGGGGCTGTTCCTGCTGGTGGGATTCCTGGCGCTGGTGCGGCAGTTGTACCGGCTCATCGCGGAGCGTTGAGGCCGCACGTGCGCCTGGCTACGCTTTGGCATCGGCTCGTGAGCGGTTCGGGGCGAAAGCGCGACGATATGGCATCTGAGCGACGGGTGGTTCTCATCGTCGGGTTGGGAAATCCAGGCCCACGCTATGCCAAGAATCGGCATAACGTGGGCTTTCAGGTTGTGGATCGGCTGGCGGCCCGCGCGGGGGGCACCTTCGCCAATCATCCGGGCAAGGCGCTGGCCTGCCGCGTAACCTTGGCCGGCGTGCCCGTGGTGCTGGCCAAGCCGCAGACCTTCATGAACCTCAGCGGCGGGTCGGTGGCCGCCCTCGTCCACTGGTATCACGTGGACCCTCTCAAGAACCTCCTCGTCGTGTACGATGACCTGGACCTGCCGCTGGGCAAGATTCGCCTGCGGCCGGCGGGCGGGGCAGGCGGCCACAAGGGGCTGGCGTCCATCATTGAGCACCTGCGCACGCAGAATTTCGCGCGCCTGCGCGTGGGCATCGGCAGACCGGCCTACGGCGAGCCGTACCGCTACGTGCTGGAGGACTTCACCGCCGACGAGTGGGCCGTCATGGACACTGCACAGGAGCGGGCGGCCGACGCCGTGGAATGCTTCCTCGCCGACGGGCTGGCAGCGGCGATGAACCGCTTCAACGGGGATTGACATGAACCTGTCGGGGCTTTTGCCGCTCCTGGAACGGCAGCGGGCCTTTGAGGATTTTCTCCACCAGGTTACGGGCGAGGCCGCGGCCGGTGCGGTCCTCCACGCGGGCCTGACCTCGGCGGCCCGCGCTTTTTTCGCTGCGGCGGTGTGCCGGAGCGCGCGGCGGCCCGTGCTGCTCCTTGCGCCGCGGGCCGACCGGGCGCGTGCCCTGGCCGAGCAGGTGCGCGTGTACCTGGGGAACCACGCGGCGGTGCGCGTCTTCGCCGAACCAGACCCGCTGCCCTACGAGCGCGTCCCGTGGTCGCTGGACACGCTGCGGGAGCGGCTGGCGGCGCTGGAGTCGCTGGTCCCGCCGCCCAGCCTGGCGCTGCGGCAGGGCGCGGAGTCGGCGCCGGTTGTCGTCGCCTCGGTGCGGGCGCTGCAATCCAAGACGATTCCCCCGCGGGAGTTCCGCACCCACGACCGCGTCCTTCGCGCGGGCCTGCGCATCTCTCCGACCGCCCTGGCGCAGTTCCTCGTGGAGGCGGGCTACGAGCCTGCGTCGGTGGTGGACACGCCGGGGACCTTCGGTGCGCGAGGCGGCATCGTGGACGTGTTCCCGCCGCAGGTTCCCTATCCGGCGCGGCTGGAGTTCTGGGGCGACGAGATTGACTCGCTGCGCCTGTACGACCCCGCGACGCAGCGCTCGCTGGAGCGCGTGGAGCATGTGCGGGTGGTCCCGGCCAGCGAGGTGTTGCCCGACCCCGCGCGCTTGGCCCCGTCGCGCCTGGCGTGGGACTTTTCCAACTGCCACGGGGCGGCGCTGGAGGAGATTCAGGCCGAGTTATCCCACCTGGCCGAGGGCGCGCGATTCCGTGGGGTAGAGTTCTACCTGCCGTTTGCCTACACCGCGCCGGCCAGCCTGCTGCACTACCTGCCGCCCGATGCCCTGGTGATGGCCGAGGACTGGCAGGAGATTGAGGCCACCGCCGTGGAAGGCGAGGAGCAGGCCGAGGCCCTGCGGGAGCAGTTGGAGGCGGGCGGCGACTTGCCCGCCGGCGGCGTGGCGCGGCCCTACTTCACCTGGGCGGAGATTCGGGCACAGGTGGGCGGGTTCGCGCGCATCGGGCTTGGGTGGCCCCCCGGCGACGCCGACGAGCCGCACGCCGTGGGCGCGCTCTTCGGCCCGGCGACGCACTACGGCGGGCAACTGCGCACGGCGCTGGACGGCGTGGCCGAAGCGGCGGGCGACGAGTGCAAGGTGGTCGTGGTGTCGCGCCAGGCCCACCGCCTGCACTCGCTGCTGGAGCCGTACCGACTGGACGCGGCATTGCGTGAGGACGTGTCCGCGCCGCCGGAGTCCGCCGTTACGCTGGTGCAGGGGATGCTGGAGGGCGGATGGACGCTGCGGGTGTTGCCCGATGGCCCCGCCGAGGCGCTGCTCCTCACCGACACCGAACTGTTCGGCTGGGCCAAGCCCGAGCCTCGCCGACCGCGCCCGCGCCGCGCACCCGGCCCCGAAGCCTTCTTCGCCGACGTGAAGCCGGGCGACTACGTGGTGCACGTGGAGCAGGGCATCGGCGTGTTCCGGGGCCTGGTGCGCCTGACCGTTGAGGGGGCCGAGCGCGAGTACCTGCAGGTGGACTTCCAGGGGGCCGATAAACTGTACGTGCCCATTGACCAGGCCGACCGCCTCAGCCGCTACGTGGGCGCCACGGACAAGCCGCCGCCGTTGAGCCGCCTGGGAACCGCCGACTGGACGCTGGTCAAGGCCAGGGCCAAGCGCGCGGTTACCAACATCGCCAAGGAGTTGCTGGAACTGTACTCGGCGCGGGAGGTGGTGTCGGGGCACGCCTTCTCGCCCGACACGCCGTGGCAGGCCGATTTGGAGGCGGCGTTCCCCTACGTGGAGACCGAGGACCAACTGAACGCGGTGCGCGCCGTCAAGGCCGACATGGAGCGGCCCTACCCCATGGACCGCCTCATCTGTGGCGACGTGGGCTACGGCAAGACCGAGGTGGCGCTGCGGGCGGCGTTCAAGGCCGTGATGGACGGCAAGCAGGTGGCGGTGCTGGTGCCCACCACCGTGCTGGCGCAGCAGCACTACGAAACCTTCCGCGAGCGGATGCGGCCCTTCCCCGTGGAGGTGGAGATGCTGTCGCGCTTCCGCAGCAAGCGGGAGCAGCAGCAAGTCCTTGAGCGGCTGGCGACGGGCCGCGTGGACATCATCATCGGCACGCACCGCCTGTTGCAGAAGGACGTGCAGTTCAAGGACCTGGGCTTGCTCATCGTGGACGAGGAGCAGCGGTTTGGCGTGGCGCACAAGGAGTGGCTGAAGCAGAAGCGGCGCGAGGTGGATGTGCTCACCCTCACCGCGACGCCCATCCCGCGCACGCTGTACATGTCGCTGACGGGCGCGCGCGACATGAGCACCATTGACACGCCGCCCGAAGACCGCCTGCCCATCAAGACCTACGTCGGCGAGTACGACGAGGCGCTGATTCGGCGCGCCATCCTGCGCGAACTGAACCGCGGCGGCCAGGTGTACTTCGTCCACAACCGCGTGCAGGGCATCCACCAGGTCGCCCAGCGGGTGGCGCGCCTGGTGCCCGAGGCGACGGTGGGCGTGGGGCACGGCCAGATGCCCGAGGCCGACCTGGAGCGGGTGATGCTGGACTTCGCCGCGGGCAAGTTGGACGTCCTGGTGTGCACGTCCATCATAGAGAGCGGGCTGGACATCCCCAACGCCAACACCATCATCATCAACCGCGCAGACCGATTCGGCCTGGCGCAGTTGTACCAGTTGCGCGGGCGCGTGGGGCGCAGCACCCAGCGGGCCTACGCGTACCTGCTGTACCCGCGCCACCAGCCGCTGAGCGCCATCGCCCGCAAGCGCCTGGACACCATCATGGAGGCCAGCGAACTGGGGGCGGGGTTCCGCATCGCCATGCGCGACTTGGAGATTCGCGGCGCGGGCGAGTTGCTCGGCGCGCGCCAGCACGGGCACATCAGCGCCGTGGGGTTTGACCTGTACTGCCGCCTGCTGGCCCAGGCCGTGCGCGAACTGAAGGGCGAAAGCCCCCCGCGGGTGCTGGACGAGACGGCGCTGTACGTGCGGCCGCTCCAGTCGGCCACGCAGTTGAACCTGCCCATGGCGGCGTACCTGCCCGAGTCGTACATCCCAGACGAGGCGATGCGCCTGCAGTTGTACCGCCGATTCGCGGGCGCGGGGCCGCTGGAAGACCTGGACCGCCTGGCACAGGAGATGGAGGACCGATTCGGCCCCATGCCGCCAGAGGCGCGGAACCTGCTGTACCTGATGCGGGTCAAGGCGCTGGCGACGCGCTGCGACGTGCGCACCATCGGGCAGGAGGCCGAGCAGATCGTGGTGCGCGCGGGGTGGCTGTACGAAGCGCCCGAGGCCGAACTGAAGCGGGAACTGCCGCCCAGGGCGCGGCTGGGGCGCGGCCAGGTGTGGGTCGCGCTGGACGACGCCTGGCGGGACACGCTGGAGCGGACGCTGGTGGCGCTGAATGCGGTGTTCGCCGCGCTGCCGCGCACGGAAACGAGGCCCTCGCCCTCGCGGTAGCCCCGCGCAACTGCGAAGGTTCCATCCACAAATCGCACGAATCTGCACGAATTCAAAGGGGCATTCGTGTTCGTTCGCGCGGGTTGGCGGTTTCTCCACATTGTCATTGCGAGCGGAGCGAAGCAACTCGGTTGGCGAGATTCTTCGCGGCTTCGCCGCTCAGAATGACAAGGTGGGGCTGTCATTGCGAGCGAAGCAACCCCCACGTGCGACGCACCTTGGAGGTGCGTCGCACGTGCATGACAGCCTACCTGTCATTGCGAGCGGAGCGAAGCAACTCGGTTGGCGAGATTCTTCGCGGCTTCGCCGCTCAGAATGACAAGGTGGGGCTGTCATTGCGAGCGAAGCAA
>JADBJK010000057.1 GCA_014874485.1 Chloroflexota bacterium | reverse complement strand
TCGGAGGAGTGTAGCCACGAGCTCGCCATCGCGCCACTCCGGTGGTACACATCGGGCGACTGCGGGTGGTACACATCGGGCGATCACGGGTGGTACAGATCGGGCGACTGCGGGTGGTACACATCAGGCGGCGATGCCTGGTACAGTATAGGGCGATCAATGACATCTGTAGACTATTTTCTTAGACATCAATTTTATTCTACATTATTATTTTCTATATTTTCAACACAATGTTTACATTCAATCTACATTAATGTCAACGACTAGTTTGGTTTAATATATACTATTCTTCCAGAAGAATCCTTAAGAAGCGATGAAAGAGTAAGATCAAAAACTTTTGTCATATCGGCATTTGTCAATATAATAAAAAGATTGGGTTGGCCAAAATCATTGATTTTTTTCTCTGTGGAGTAAACAATTTTATCTCCGGCTTCAATAGTGTATCCTGATCCTATATAATTTTCTTTTGACGGGCATAGATAATGTAGACTTAAATCGTTTGCCTTTGATATTATAACCACAACATGTATTGTGACCTTTCCATTGCTCATGTATAAAAATTCTACTGATCCGCTAAATGGAGCTCTAAAGATGGTACCAGGAGGAATATCATAAAAACGGAGACCACTATAAAGTAGTTTTATCTCCTCAACCCGTCCAGCTACAGGCTCAAACGCAAAAGCCATTTTGTTTTTTCCCTCCTTCTGGGCTTTTTGGAATCCGCTTAAAGCATCGTCTGCGCTCCAGCCTACAAACAAACCTTTGTGTTTTTCAAGATCAAGCTTGGTTAATCCTTCGGCCAACTCAACTCTTTTATTTCCCTGATCCCAGTAGGCAATTACCTGCTGGTCTACATCAACATATTCAAACCTATTAGTGTTAGGATTCCAAACCTCATTAAATCCAGCCAAATCAAGGGGTCTTTCTTCCGGAGGGATGGCGGTTTCGGTGGCTGTAGGAGTAGGTGATGGTTCTGGCGTAGCTGTGGGAGTTGCGGTTGGCGGTGGTTCTGGCGTGGCTGTGGGGGTTGGGGTTGGCGTTTCTGTGGGTATTGGGGTAAGTGTAAAAGGTGGTGTTGGAGTGGGGGTGGCGGGACGCACTTCTGCCGGCGGTTTAGCCACACAGGAAGCAGCTAAAAAAGCAGCGGGGAATAGGACAGGTCCAAACTTGACCGCATTCTTTAATTTTTTGCCGTCTCCTAAAGACCTTAGCAAATCAAAAAATCCTAATACTCGTATAGCGGCATCTGGATGCCCGCTGCGGTAAAGCCCCGTAGCAATAAGAAGATCTGGGGGGGTCTTGTTTATATTAAATATGGGTCCTTCTATTTTGCTTAACATTAGATTTAATATAAACGAAACTATTTTAAAGGTTTCGCCACACAGGAAGCATTTGCCGCGGGAGATAGTTCGCTTAGGCGACATGGTACGCTCCTTTCGTTCGGTAATCGGCGGGGCACGTTCCGACACGATTATAGCACAATTCCGTGGGGACAGGCCAATCGGCGGATGGGGCCGACGGGAGCGGCGACCCCGGCCTGCGGCGAAGGGCATTCACGCCCCCTGGAACTGGCCCGGCACGCGCGCCTTGCCAAAGGCGGCGGGATGCGCTACCATGTGGCCGGACATCGCGCGTGGAGGCGAACATGGAAACCCAACTGTTGTTCCAGACCGACTCGTATCTGAAGGAGTTTGAGGCTCGCGTTCTCGCTGTGAACGGCGCGGAGGTGGCGCTGGACGCCACGGCCTTCTACGCGGGCGGGGGCGGCCAGCCGTGCGACCTCGGCACGCTGTCGGACGGGGCGACGACCTGGGTGGGGTTTGGCGGTCACCGCATCAGAACCTCCTTCCTTCAAGGCCTTCTTCCATCGGTAGACCGATGTGGGCGAGACCCCGACCGCCTCGGCCACCTCCCCAACACTCTTGCCCTGCAAAAGCATGCGCGCAGCGATCTTACGCCGCACTTCCAGTTCTTAGGCACTCCCTGTTGGTCTCATGGCCAATATGTGAGCACAAAAGACCTACTTTGAAAACCCGAGGCTCACTAAACATGAGGACGTTTCTGATTGCGGTTCTGCTTATCACGGTTCTTGTTGCGCCGCAGTTCGTGGACGTTGTCGCGCGGCAGGCATGGCCCACGCCGAGGAAGAAGGCCGTGGCATTGGTCCTCGTGGGAGTATTCACTGCAACGGTGGCTTGGGGCTTTGTCTCCGCCCCACGACGCGATCCGCTCTGGCTACGTGTAGCCGACATCGTGCTGGTCGCCTACCTTTCGTGGGGTCTCTTTACGGCTTACCGCGATTGGCCCGGCAGACGGGGGAGGGACGGGAAAGCAGTTGATGCGCGGGAGAATCTGTCTCGGGCCATCTCATCCATGGAAGTGTGGCTCGGCCTGTCGGTCACCGAGCGACTCGAGAGGGAAAAGCCCGAAGAAGGAGTATACAGTCACAGCTTTGTGCGGTATTCAGATGGCTCCTGGCTGGAATGGCTCAACCCTACGGATGAAAAGGGCGAGCCAGATTTTGGATACTATGCAGTCTATAGCAACAATCAGCGGATAGTATCCTTTCTTTCCCATCTCGTGGGAGAGTACTGCAACGTGGAGCGAACAAAGAAGCCTCTTTGGCTCAAGAGGCGTTAGAGCAGCGGCACACACCTCGGCGGAACTGCGCTGCCGTCGCTGTAGCGGGCCTCGCCCAGGGGGTGCGGGAGCACACGCCCGACGCGGAACGGGCTACTCCCCCGCCAGGTACGACGAGGCCCAGGGTTGCGGCTTCAGGTACGTGGCTTCGTACCAGGCCGCGGCGTCGGCCAGGGTCTCACCCAGGGTGCGGTGCTTGTAGCCCAGTTCGCGTTCGGCCTTCTGGCTGGATGCCCAGAAGGCGAAGTGGTAGAACGTGGCCACGCTCTTTTCCACCAGCGGCTGGGAGATGAGCGCCGACAGTTCCGAGAGCATCTCCAGCGCCTCCCAGGACAGGGGCCAGATGCTTCGGTTGAAGTCGGTAACTTCGCGCAGGCAACGGAAGACGGCGACCGTGTCGGTGTTCTCGCCGCCCAGGATGTAGCGCTCCCCCAATCGCCCGCCGCGATACGCAAGAATGAGGCCCTCGGCCACATCCCGCACGTCCACGAGGTTCAGCCGCCAGGCGACCACGAAGGGGTTGATGCGGTGGAAGAACAGTTTCAGCAGCGCCGACGAGGGCGAGTGGAAGTTGTCCTCGGGGCCGATCATGCCGCCCGGGTTCGCGACCACGACCGGCAGGCCGTTGTGCGCCATGTCCAGCACCAGCCGCTCGGCGCGCACCTTGGAGTCCAGGTACGGGGTCCCCACGTCCGAGGCTCGCAGGGGGCACGTCTCATCCACGATGCTGTCCTCCGACGGGCCTTCCAGCGTGCCGACCATGCTCACGTGCACGACGCGCCGCACGCCCGCGTCCAGGGCGGCCTGCATCACGTTGCGCGTTCCCTCCACGTTGACCGCGAAGACCTCGTCGGCTTCCTTCGCGCTGAGCGTAACCTTGGCCGCCAAATGGAAGACGCCTTCGCACCCCTCAACGGCCCTGCGCACGTCTTCGGGCCGGGTAATGTCGCCGGCCACGGCCTCCACGGGCAGCTGCGTCTGGCCGCGAAGCGCTGCGGGGTTGCGCGTCAGGACGCGGACGTCATAGTGGCGCTGTACCAGGGCGCGAACCAGGTGCAACCCCAGGAAGCCGGTACCGCCTGTAACAAGGACTTTCTCCATGCTGTGTTCTCTCCTCCGCTGGCGTCAACCGTGTATATTACGATGCAAAGCCCTGTTGCGCGAATCAACTGAGCACAAACCGCTGGAACTCGCCGTGCCACAGCCGCCCGTGTCTCACCCACATCGTCCGCCGAGCGGGCGACAGGATGACCGTAGAGATGGTACCGACCTTCTTCTCCCGATCCTCCCAGCAAATGGCGCCGATTCCGTCCACCGACGACATCATGGCCCGCGCCCACGAGGGGGAGACCACCCCTCTGGCCTCGGCCAGCGCGGCCTCCATGCGGGCCTTTCGGGCCATGGTGTCGCCCTTACGGCCCAAATCCTCCAGGCGGCACTGGCCCCGCAGCGGTTCGGTAACGAAGTGATTGGTGGCCACCAGGTACCCCTGTCCCTCTTCGGGCGTGCGAATCGCGAAATTGGCATGCCCTTCTTCAAAAACGGCGATATCGCCTCGGGCATCTGCCAGCACCACGTTCCCATTCCCGAGGCGCGGGACAGACGCCAGGTAGTCCAGCGCCTCGCCGACGGTCGCGCAACGCTCCAGGATGCGCATCATCAACCACCACCGCGGAACCCCAGGCCCCAAATCCGTGCTACGGACGTGGGTGTCGGCGACGGCGAGACCGGCGGCGTTGATGCCCGAAGATGCCAGGCCAGGCCAACCGAGTGTGGTAAGCCCGAGATACGGGTGAGCGCCCGCGGGCCTCGTGCGAACCACGCACTGGAGACCCAGCAGGTTCAGGCTTTGGTCGCGGTTCTTCGCCAGGATGGGCTGTCCGGTCTGCGTCCAGTCAGGGCGTGCCGCCCACGCTGTGCACCCCTCCGCGACAGTCGCCACCGGACACTTCGCGCGGTCCTCCAGATACGACGCCAGCGAGAAACGCAGGAGCAGGTCGCGGTCCACCCCCAGCCCGGCGGCCTGGCCTTGCGCATACTGGAGGAAGCCCGGCGCCTCACGCTCCAGGAGCACCACCACCTCGCTGTACCAGACGTCGGTCAGGGGGTGCGGGGGCAGTTTCTGAAGCCGAGCGTGAATGCGACGCAAGAGCAACGGTCGCGCGGGGGCTATCAGCGTCCCGTGCTGGAACCCCATTTCGTAGTGCGTGCCTTCCAAGGTGAGAACTCGCATACGCGCCCTCTAGGAGTAGCGGTGGCAGGCGACGCGGTACTGGGGTCCGACGGCCCGCAAGGGTGGCTCTTCGGCCTTGCAGATATCGCCCAGCCGCGCGAAACAACGCGGGTGGAACCGGCACCCCGAAGGAGGGTCTATGGGGCTGGGCACATTGCCCTCCAAAATGATCCGCTGGCGACGGGCGGCCCTGTCCACCCTGGGCACGGCAGCCAGGAGCGCCTGGGTGTACGGGTGCAGCGGTTCCGCGAAGAGCAGGTCTGTCGGCCCTGTCTCCACGATCTTGCCCAAGTACATGATGGCTACGCGGTCGCTGATGTGATAGATGAGGCTCAGGTCGTGGGCCACGAACAGATAGGTCAGGTGAAACTCGGCCTGCAGTTCCTTGAGCAGGTTGATCACCTGGGCCTGGATGGACACGTCCAGCGACGACACCGGCTCGTCGGCGACGACGAACTTGGGGCGCATGGCCAGGGCGCGGGCGATGCCGATGCGTTGTCGCTGCCCGCCGCTGAACTGGTGCGGGTAGTGGTCAATGTGGCGGCGGCTCAACCCCACTCGGCTCAGCAGGTACAGGATTTCGTCCTCCAATTCCTGCACGCCGGTTACGCCCCGCGCGCGCAGCGGGACGGACAGAATCTCGCGGACGGTCTTGCGCGGGTTCAGGGACGAGTACGGGTTCTGGAAGATGATCTGGGCCGAGCGGCGGAACTCGCGGTCTGTCATGCGCGGCAACTTGCCATCGGCCCCGTCGCCGAAGACCAACTTCCCGTCAAAGACCATGCGGCCTTCCGTCGGATCGTGCAGGCGGGTGAGCACACGGCCCAGCGTGGTCTTGCCGCAGCCCGACTCGCCCGCGAGTCCTACGGTCTCGTCCGGGTAAACCTCCAGGTCCACGCCGTCCACCGCCTTGACGATCTGCACGCGGCGGCGCGCCAGAACACGCGCCAGCAGGCTGGGGCGGATGTAGAAGTACTTGCGAATGCCGGTTGCCGCGACGAGGGGCGGGGGCGGCAGCGGCCCCATGGTCTCAACCAGGTTGTTTTCTTCCAATGGCGTATGCATCGCACCTGCTCGCTAGACGTACAGAAGACACCGCACCTGGCGGCCGTCTTCCAGCGTAACCAAAGGAATCTCGCCTTCCTGGCAGGCATCCTGTGCCTTCTTGCAGCGCGGGTGGAACGCGCATCCCGGCGGGAGTTCGGCCAGGTCAGGAACGTTCCCCGGAATCGGCTGAAGCGGTTGGCGCGTCGCACCAATCTTGGGGATGCACTCCAACAGGCCACGGGTGTACGGGTGTCTCGGGTCCTCAATCACCGCGTCGGTTGACCCCTTTTCCACCAGCCGCCCTGCGTACATGACGGCGATGTTCTGGCAGAACGTGGCCGCCAACGCGAGGTTGTGCGTAACCAAGATGACGCTCGTACCGTGCTCCTGGTTGAGCCTGCGCAGCAGGTCCATGATCTGCGCCTGGATGGTAACGTCAAGGGCGGTCGTCGGTTCGTCGGCCAGGAGAATCTTCGGGTGGCATGAGACGGCGATGGCGATGAGCGCGCGCTGCTGCATGCCCCCGCTGAACTCATGCGGATAGCGTTTGCGCGCTTCCCAGGGAACGGCAATGCCCACCTCGTCCAGCAGTTCCACGACACGCTTGCGTTCGGCCTCGGCCCGCCCCCTGTTGAAGGGCCAGATGGAAGAGCCGGACCCGTTGAGCATCCCGTGGATGCGTAGCGACTCGGCGATCTGGTCGCCGACGCGGAAGGCCGGGTTCAGGGTCGTCATGGGGTCCTGGAAGATCATGCTAATCTGCCGGCCGCGGACCTGTCTCATGGCGTGGATGGGCAGCCTGAGGAGGTCCTGACCTTCCAGGAGCACCTCGCCCGCCACGATGCGCCCCGGGTGGGAGACCAGGCGCAGGATGGAGAGCATGGACACGCTCTTGCCGCACCCCGACTCGCCCACGAGGCCCAGCAACTCGCCGCGGGCCAGCGTGAGGTCCAGGCCCGACACCGCCCGCACCAGGCCGCGCCGGGTGGGGAACACCGTCGTGAGGCTTCGTATCTCCAGTAGCGGCTTTCGTTCGGTCGTCATGTTTTTCACTCTATCTTCAGCCGCGGGTCCAGGATGTCGCGCAACCCTTCGCCGAACACGTTGATGGCGAGCACCAGGATGAGAATGGCCAAACCCGGCAAGGTGGAGACCCACCAGGACGTGGTCAGATAATCGCGGCCCTCGGACACCATAGAACCCCAGGCGGGTGTGGGCGGCTGGATGCCCAGGCCCAGGAAACTCAGGCTCGCCTCCGTTACAATCATAACCCCGAGGCGCAGCGTAGCGAGGACCAGCACGGAGTGGAAGATATTGGGAAGCACCTCGGAAACGATGATGCGCAGGTGGCCCATGCCCACGGCGGTGGCCGCCGCGACGTACTCCTTTGTCTTCTCCGACAGCATCTCCCCGCGGGCGAGGCGGTAGAACTCCACCCATCCCTTGAATGTCAGGGCCAGCAGCAGGTTGGTCATCCCTGGCCCCATGAAGGCCATGACCGCGATGGCAAAGATGAGGTAAGGAAACGCCAGCAACAGGTCCGAGAAACGCGACAGTACTTCGTCCAGCGCGCCGCGGAAGTACCCGGCCAGGCACCCCAGGAGCACGCCCACAATCGCCGATATGGCCACAGACACAAACCCGACCCAAAGCGAAATGCGGCTGCCAAAGACGATGCGCGACCACAGATCGCGGCCCTGGGCGTCGGTGCCGAGCCAGTAGTCCATGGACCCACCCGCCCAGACCGGCGGCTCCAGCCTGCGTAGGAGTTCCCCTTTGGTGGGATCATGGGGCGCGATCTGTGGCGCGAAGATCGCCATGGCCACGTACAGCAGCACCACCAGCCCCCCGGTGAGGGCGATGGGATGCCCCGCCAGGTCGCGGAGGAAGCCCGCGGCATTGGTTGCCCATATCCGCAGGCGGAGCGCCAGCGGATACCACCAGGGCACTGTGGTTTGGGTCGTCTGCATGACTCTCCCCCGCTACAGGGTAATCTTCGGGTTGATATAGGTGTACAAGATGTCCACCAGCAGGTTTGCCAGCACGAACGTCAGCGCGTACACCATGACCACGCCCTGGACGAGCGGGAAGTCGCGCGAGAAGATGGCGCGGACCGCCAGCCTTCCCAAGCCGGGCCAACTGAAGACCTGCTCCACAATCATGTTGCCGCCCAAGAGCACGCCGACCTGAATGCCCACAACCGTTACCGTGGGGATGAGGGCATTCCGCAGCGCGTGCTTCAGCACCACCCAGGTCTCGCGCACCCCTTTGGCCCGCGCCAGGATAACGTAGTCCTGCCTGAGGGACTCCACCATGCTTGAGCGAAGCACGCGGGCGACCATGGCCGCCGTGCCCGCTCCCAGGGCCACCGATGGCAAGACCAGGTGTTTCAGCGAGGACACCAGCGCCGTTGTGTTGCCCGTGAGGATGCTGTCCAGTACGTAGAAACCGGTTACGACTTGCAGCCCGGCGGTGTAATCAATCCGCCCGGTTACGGGCAGCCATCGCAGTTTCACCGAGAAAATGAGAATCAGAAGAATGCCAAGCCAGAATGCGGGCATGGAGACGCCCAGAAACGCCCCCGCCATGCTCAGCCGGTCCACCACCGAATACTGTTTGACCGCCGACCAGATGCCGATGGGCACCGCGACGATCAAGCCGAACAGAAGCGCCCCCAACGCCAGTTCTATGGTCGCCGGCAATTGCTCCGCGATGAGTTCGGTAACCGGCTTCTTGTATGCATAGGAGTACCCCAAATCGCCGCGCACCGCATCGGCAAGAAACAGATACAATTGCACGTGCAGCGGCTCGTCCAGGTGGAATTCCTTGCGGAGTTGCTCCATCTCGCCGGGCGCGACGGTGCCCGCCTCTCCCATCATGATGTCCACCGGATCGCCCGGTGTCATGCGCATGAAGAGGAAGACCAGGACTGCCACGCCGAACATGATGGGTATTGTGTACAGCAGCCGCTCAAGGATCTTGACGCCTCGCATCGTTATGCCTCGCGATTGTGGGGGCCAGGGGAGCGGCGAACCGCTCCCCTGAGTCGCCCGTGTTGCCCGACTACTGGGACAGCCACACGTCATGCAGGTTGATGCGGCCGTCCGGCGAGGGGCCCCAGTTCTGCACGTTGGCGGCGGCAGCCTCAATCTCCTGCGGAACGAACAGGAACAGCATGGGCGCTTCTTCCCAGACGATGCGCTGGATTTCGTTGTAGATTTCGTGGCGCTTCGCAACGTCGGTCTCAATCTCGCCCGCCTTCACCAGTTCGTCCACGCGCGGATTGCTGTACTGGCTGTAGTTGCCGCGCCCGTAGGTGGAGCCTTCCACGTAGGTGTGCACCTTGGCCTCCAGGTAGCCCACCGGGTCAAAGGCCGAGTCGCCCCAACTGCCGACCGTCGCCTGGCGCTCGCCGGCCAGCAACTTTGGCCGCAGCACAGCCCAGTCCCAGACGCGGACGCTGACATCCAGCCCCAGGTTGGTGCGCAGTTCGCCCGCGATGGCTTCGGCCAGTTCCTTGGCATCGGCGCTCACATCAATCACGAAGGAGAACCCGTTCTCGTAGCCCGCCTCTTTGAGCAGGGCCTTGGCCTTCTCCACATTAAACGGGTAAGGCTTGATGTCAGGATCGGCGAAGTTGTTGAACGGGGACAGGATGCCCGGCAGGCGCACGCCGTAGCCGCTCAGGATCTTGGCCAGGATGAGGTCCACGTTCACGCCGTAGTTGATGGCCTGGCGCACGCGCACGTCGTCAAAGGGCTTCATCTTGACGTTCATCTCCATGAAGTGCGGGCGCGTGCCGGCGCAGGTCTTGACCTGCAGCCTGGGGTCGCTCAGCAGTTGCGGCACAATGTAGGACGGCACGCCCTGGATGATGTTCACCTCGCCCGCCTGAAGCGCGGCCACGCGGGATGACCGCTCGGGGATGATCTTGAAGATCACCCGGTCGGCGAAGGCAGGCCCGACGGGCGGCAAGTCATCCGCGCCGCCATAGTAATTGTCGTACCGCTCCAGCACGATCTGGTCGTCCAGTTTGCCCTCCACGAACTTGAACGGGCCCGCGCCGACGGGGTGCTCAATGAACCCCTTGGTGCCACCCACGGACTCAAAGTACTTCTTCGGGATGATCTGCTGGTGGCACAGCATCTGCATGAACACGGGCCACGGCGCTTTGAGATGGAATCGCACCGTGAGCGGGTCCACGATTTCTACGCTTTCCAGGGGGGCGATGAGGCCCTTGCGGGCGGCGGTGTGGGGTTCCGGATACTCAATGGCCTTCTCGGTGATGATGCGGTCAAAGGTGAACTTGACGTCCTCGGCGGTTACCGGATCCCCGTTGTGGAACGTCATCCCCTCTTTGAGTTTGAACTCCCAGGTCTGGGGATCAATCAGCGTGGCCGATTTCGCCATCTCCAGCACGACCTGGTTGTCCTTGGTGCGGGTTACCAGACCGTCAAACATGTTGCGGATGACGGTCTCGGTCTGGCGGTCGCGATAGTCTGCGGGGTCCAGACTCAGCACCGGGCTCATGAGGCCCACGATGAGGGTGCCTCCCCGCTTGGGTCCCGGCGTGGGGGTTACCTGGACCACCACGGTCTCCTTGACCGTTACTGGCACGGTTTCTTTGACGATGACCGGCGTGGGTGTGGGGCCTGCCTGTCCACAGGCTGCGATGAGCGGCAATACCATCGCCAACACCGTGACGAACGCCAATGCCCGAAGTCTTGCTCTAGCCATCTGTTTCCTCCTTTTGCTGCTAACGAAACGAACCAACACACGATGGGCTCCAAGACGCTCGCGCCGGTTTCTTTAGGTTACCACCCCCTTTCTCCGTGACACCGACGGCTCCTACGGATGGAGTGTCAGCGGCAAAATAGTCAGAAGTTCCGCTTGCATCTTACAATGAGGCGAAGATTCTCGCAACTCGCTCCGACTCCGTCAGCGGCCTTCCCTCCTCGTCCACCGCCACGATCGCGCCGTTGACCGGGCGCGTGCGCACCTTGCCGCAGGCGTGGGGATTGCCTTTAAGTTGCGGCGCGTCCAGCAGGCCGATTTCCACCGCCCGCGCCAGCACTTCCACATCGGTCAGCGGATCGGCAACGCCGCTGCCCAGTTGGCGGATGGCGTCCACGATGACCATCGCCTCGCGCACCAGTTCGTCCTTGCGGCGCTGGACCTCGGCATCCTGGGTCATGTCCGGTTGGCCCGCCAGTGCCGTTTGGATCACCTGCCGCGCCATCTTGCAACTCTCAATGACGTCCTCGGGCGTGGCGGCGTGGTTGGCCTCGCAGTACCCGACCACGTGGACGATGGAAGGCCTCAGCGCCATCTGCAGGTACACCGACGACCCCAGATGCCCCTTGGCGTAGTCCATGTCCACCGGATAACTCATGAGGCCGGTGCGCGTCTGGCGGACCACGTTGAAGTTGGCGTCTTGCTGGCTTTCCGTCAGTTCAATCTGGGCCAGCGCCTTCGCCAGGTCCATCTTGTTGGACGTGTTGGGCGGCGTCTCAAACATATACGTGCTGATGTAGTCGCGCACGCCCATGGCCTTGGCCACGTGGGCATAGATGTAGGACACGGCGCATACCACCGCGTCATGCCCATCGCGCAGCCCCCAATGGTACGGTTCGTTCCCCTCCACGGGGATGCCGCGCTCGCCATGCCATTTCATCAGCAGCATGTGGTCGCGGATGGAATCGCGCAGGCTCAAGGGGCCGCGCCCATCCACAACGTTGAACCAGAACAGCGAGGTGGCGCACCAGGCGTTCCGAATCGTGCGCCAAAGGACCTCGGCGTACTCCAGCAGGTCCGAAGTGCCCGAATACGAGCGCATGAGCGGGTAGTTCCCGCAGCGCGACGCCTCGTACAGGCGGATGAGGTCCTCCTCGGTGCGGAAGGGGACGCCGCCCGCGCCCTTGCGCTTGGGGTTCTGGCGCTCGGGGTGGAAGAAGTTCTCCTGCGCGTCCTGGTCGGGGCCGAGGGAAATCACGTCCAGCACGCCCGCCTCGGAGATTCGCCTGATGCCCTCCACCGTCGGCTCAATGGAATCGGCCGGAAGGCCAAAGTGGTGGCGGATGATGGGGAACGGGGCCTTCCAACGGATGCGGGCCATGGTCTCATCGGGGAAGTCCGCGGCGGTCATCTGCTCAAATCGCTGCCCGCGCAGGTAGGCGATGACGGCCTCCACGGGCTGCTCGCCGCTGAACACGGCCTCAAAGTACCCGGCCTCGCGGGCGACGGCGGCCACCGGCGGCGTGCCCCCGAACACAAACCGCTTGTGCGTCAGGCCCGCTTCCTCGCACGCCTGCCAAAGGTCCTGGAATAGGATTCGGGCGTTTTCGGGCGTGAGCCGGTAACTTACGGCCAGGATGTCCGGGTCCACCTCCTGGGCCGCCGCCACGAACTCGGCAATGGACGTGGCGGGGCCGGTGAACTCCGTCTTGTAGCCCTGCTCCTCGGCGATGCGCAGGAAGTTGAGAACCCCCGCGACATGGACGCATTCTCCCAACGAGCCTCCAAGTATTGTTTTTCCTGCCATGACTCCTCCTCACGATGTGCGATCGGTATGGTCTAGTGCAGCGGTTCTATCGGCCTTCCACGTAGCGCGTCAGTTGCTCCACGCTCATCCCCCCAATGCCCAGGCGTGCGGGCGTGCGGCCCAGCGCGAAGTAGTCCTTGCGGTGCAGCACGCACGCGAGTTGGATCACGGCGCGGATGGTTGGCGTCTCCACGCCGTACTGCGCGCCGATGGTTGCGATGGGTACGAGGCTCATGGGCACATCCTCAAACAGATAGCGGTGCATCAGCGAGCGCGGGGCCGCCACGCCTCGGTACGTGGGCGTCCCCTGGATGGCGTGGAACAAGTCATCGCCCACCGAAGCGTAGGCCGCGCGCAACCATTCCAGGGCCGACCGCGTCCGCACCTGCAGCGCGCGGGCCACGGCGACGCGCTCGGCATCCACCTGCTCCAGAACCGTGGCCACCCCCGGCGTCGCGCCGTCAATGTAGAACTGGAATTCGCCCCGCGTGGCCTCAATGCGCCCCGCGTTCAGGATCATCAGCGATGGGTGCATCACCGCGCCCATGTTGTCCAGGCTGGTCTCCAGCACGTTGCGGGCCGGGATGAACTGCGGGTAGGCGAGCCGAGCCATCTCCAGCGCGCGCGGGGTGTCTGTGGATGGGAGCGCGGCCAACGGCACCGTGATCTTGGAGCGGAACAGGCGCGCTTCCGCCGGGCCTGTGGAGCGGCTGGACAGGACGAACGTCTGCGCCTCGGCCACAACGACAGAGGCGCGGCAGCCGTTCTCCCGCAGGACGCGGCGGAACTCCAGCGCCCCGCCCGTGCGTCCGGGGTTCAGGATGATGACCTGGCCGTCCTCCAGCAGCGGCGCGCACTGGGCAGCGATGTCGGCATGGGCCGACGCAGGCACAACCACCATGACGAGGTTCACGCCCTCCAACGCCATGCCCAGGTCGGACGTAACCATCTCCAGCGGGCCGAACGCAGAGCGGCCGTCCTCAAACTCCAGGTCTATCCCGCCGCGCAGGGCGATCATCTCAATCCGCGAGTAGGTGCGGTTGTACAGGCGCACGGGAAAGCCCTTGATGGCCAGGTCGGCCGCCATCGCCTTCCCGCCGTGCCCCGCGCCGATGACCAGGATTTTCGGCTTGCCCGCGTCCATAGAGATGTCGCCTCCGATCAGGCCGACGCGCTCTCGTTGACGTAGCGCAAAATAGCCTCCCGATCCATGCCGGCCAGGCCCAGGTTCTCCAGGTTCCGACCCTCGGCCCAAAAGTCGCGCCCCAACAGGGTGCAGCACAGGTCAATGATGCCCTCGCAGGTGCGCATGGTGAGGCCCGCCGCCCTGCCGAACGCCGCAATGGGGACCAACCCTGTGGGCACGTCCTCGGTGATGTAGCGGACGTTCAGCGCCTTGGGGGCCTTGATGCCCGCATAGGCGCGGTTGCTCTGGATGCGTTCGTACAGCGTGTTGCCGCGAACCCCGTCGTATGCCTTGAGCAGCCAGTCGGCGGCGGATTCGGTCGCGACGCCGTAGGCGCGCGCAACGGCCAGCCGCTCTTCGTCCACTGCCTCCAGCGTCTTGGTTACCATGGGCGTCATGCCCTGGTAGAAGTCAAAATCCTCGCCCGCCTCAATACGGTTGGCATTCAACACCATGGTGGCGGGGTGGAAGACCGCCCCGATGTTGTCCAGGCTGGTCTCCAGCACATTCTGCGCGGCGCAGAACTCCGGGAACAGGCGCGTAACCTGCGAAAGAAGGCGGTCGTTCTGGGTTGCCGGCAGCGCCGCCACAGGCACCGTCCGCTTGAGGCCCAGCACGCGCACCCGCGCCGGCCCAGAGATGCGGCAGGCGTAGATGAGGGTCTGCGCCTCGCCCACCACCACGTCGGCGGTAACGCCCAGGCGTTTCAGCACGGCGGCCACTTCCAGCGCGCCGCCGGTCCTCCCCGGGTTGAGCAAGAGCACCTGGCCATCGCGCAGGTGCGGGGCAAGGGTCTCGGCCAGCGGACGATGCGCGAAGGCGGGCACCACCACCATGATGACCTCGGCCCAGGGGATGACCGCCGCGGGGTCCGCCGAGACGTCATCCAGGCGGCCAAACCCCTCCACCGCGCCTTCCACGAACACGCCCCCGGCCTCCTGCATGGCGCGTATCTCCTGCGGAAAGGCGCTGTAGAGGCGCACGGTGTGTCCTTTCAGGGCCAGGTGGCCCGCCATGGCGTGAGCGCCATTGCCCCCACCGACAATTGCAACCTTGACTGGCTGTGTCATGTTCCCTCCTCTGCTTGCAGACTGGCGATGCCGAGATCAAACGCTGCGTCGGGGTTCACTTCGGACAGCAGGCCCACCGCCCACAGGATGTAGGGCTTGTCAATCCACAGGCGCGGGGCCCTCGGCTTGAGCGAAAGCGGGTTCTGCGGGTCATACAGCCCGCCGCGCAGGACCCGAAACGGATGCTGCCCGTAGGCGAAGACGCCGCCCGTCCCGATGAGGTGCGGCACGTTCGTCAGGTCTTTGCCGATCTGGATGTAACAGTAGCCCGCGGGCAGGTGCATTTCCTTGAGGTAGCCCGCATGCCGCTCCACGGAAATCCGCACGGCGGCGTGGGCCATGCCTTCGTCCAGCGCCCACTCCGTGGTGTCGTGGGCCACCCAGCCGATGTCGCGCGGCAGCCTGCTCACAATCTCGGCTACGTTGGCGTCGGGCAGGCCAACCTCGCGGGCAAGGTGGCGCTCGCCCACCGATTCCAGCAGTGCCGCCGCGCTCACCCGAAGGCCCAGGTCGCCCTCCACCGTGCGCTTGGCATACGGTTCGGGAAGCCCGCGCTGCACCACGGTGCGCATCGTCGGCTCACCGGTTGCGATGGAGTGCACATCGGTTGTTGCTCCGCCCACGTCCACCACCATCAGTTCCCCCAGCCCATCGCGGGACTTGGTGCCCTTCGCCAGGAGTTTGGCCGCCCGCATCACCGCCTCCGGCGTGGGCATGGCGACGCACTGGACGAATGCTTCCACGTTCCGCAGCCCCTTGCCGTCCACGATCTTCCGCATGAAGACCTCGCGGATGGTCTGGCGTGCCGGCTCCACATTGAGTTCGCCCAGGGCGGGCATGACGTTCTCGGTAACGAAAATCTCCTTGCCGCGCGCCTCCAGCAGCGCCCGTGCCTCGTCGGCGGCGTGTTTGTTCCCCGCATAGACGATGGGTGCATGCAGGGACGAATGGGCCAACATCTTCGCATTGTGCAGGACAACCTCCTGGTTGCCGCCATCGGTGCCGCCGCACAGCAGGAGGATGTCCGGCTCCATGCGGACGATTTCGCCCAGTTCTTCCAGGGTCAGGTGATGCGAGTAAGCCTTCAGTACCCGCGCGCCCGCCCCCAGCGCCGCCCGCCGCGCCGCCTCGGCGGTCAACTCCGGAACCAGGCCGATGGCCACGACCCGCAGGCCGCCCCGCGCACTGGAGCAGGCCAGACGCACCGGAAAATCCGCGGCGCGCCGGCCCCAATCCTCCGGCAATTTGGCCAGCGCGTTCATCAGCCCCTCGGTGATGTCGTGATCTGCCGTGGTAACTGCCTGCACCCGCGCCATGAGCCTGGGCTTGGCCAGGTCTATGACGGCCACCTTGGTATAGGTGCTACCCAGGTCAATGGTCAGCGCAGGGTATTCCAAAGCCGCCGCTTGCCCGTGCGAGCGCACCTTAGGGTGCAGAACATTAGAGATCATAGGCGCTCAAACCGGGTGATTTCCCAGACGAAGACGATGGCCCCGCCGATCTCCACCTCCATGGCCCCGTTGAGGAACGGCGCGTCCGCGGGCGTAACCACCTGGGTGCGGGTGTGGCAGTGATGGCGTATCACGTCCAGCACGTCCTCCACCTGCTGGGCGGACACGCCGATGAGGATGAGGCTGCTGGAGCCGCGCAGGAACCCACCGGTTGTCTCAATCCGCGTCGCGCGGAATCCGTGCTCCACGAGCGCGTTCAGCAGGTCCTCTGCATCCGCATCTTGAACCATAGCGGCAACCAATCGCATAGGCACGTCCTCCACGGCGGATTCTGGCCTCCGCCGCAATGGCCCTCGTCGGCGTGTTGCGGGCAATGCAAACAGGACGGCATGCGCCGAGCGGTGATGCTCCTACATTCAGGGTATCACAAGGGGGTAAATATGGCGAGGAAAAACTGGTGAAAGAAAGTGAAAACCGATGTCGGGCAGTTACGGGCTGCGGAACCAGTAGCCGATGCCGTACTCGGTCAGGATGTATTCGGGGTTCTGCGGGTCCGGCTCCAACTTCTCGCGCAAGCGGCGGATGTAGACCTTCAGGTAGTCTATCTCGCGCCTGTACTCCGGCCCCCACACGCGGGCCAGCAAAGTCTCGTGGGGCAACACCTTGCCCGCGTTGCGCATGAGTTGCTGGAGCAGGTTGAACTCGGTGGGGGTCAAGCGAACCGGCCGGCCTTCCACCTGCACCTCGCGGCGGTTCACATCCAGCACGATGCTGCCGATAATGATGCGGGAACCGCCCGCAGGGGGTACGGGAATCTGCACGCGGCGGAGCACGGCGCGAATCCGGGCCATCAACTCCAGATGGCCGAACGGCTTGGTGATGTAGTCATCCGCGCCGAGTTCCAGCCCACGCACCTTGTCCATCTCGTCGTCCTTGGCCGTGAGCATGAGAATCGGCACGTCTGAAAACTCGCGAATCCTGCGGCAGACCTCAAAGCCATCCAGGTCCGGCAAGGCGATGTCCAGGATGATGAGGTCGGGGTGCTCCGAGGCAGCCAGGGCCACCGCCTCTTCGCCCGTGTAGGCAGCGAGGACCTGGCACTCAGAGCCCCATTGCATCTTGAGCGTTACGGACACGACCTCTACAACATCCGCTTCGTCATCTACCACCAGGAACTTCACCGACAGCCTCCTCTTTCGGCAGGGTTACGAAGAAGACGCACCCCTCTCCGGGCTTGGTGCTGACCCCCACATCCCCGCCATGCAGGCGGGCCAGGGAGCGGGCGATGGACAGGCCGAGCCCCGTGCCCGGCCCCGCCTTGCGCCCCACCTGCCCCCGGTAGAAACGGTCAAAGATGTGCGGCAACTCGTTGTAGGGGATGCCGGGGCCGGTGTCGGAAACGTAGATGCGCACCCAGTTGCCCAGTTCTCGCACCTCCACGGCGATCTCGCCGCCGCGCGGGGTGTACCGCTGCGCGTTGGAGAGCAGGTTGGTCAGGATTTGCTCCAGGCGATTCGCATCGGCCATCATCAGCACAGGGCGCTCCGGCAGGCGCAGGGTGAACAACTGGTCCTTCTCGTCCATGAGCGGCTGGAGCGAGCCGGCAATCTCGCGGACTACCTGGCACACGTCCACCGACCGCTTCTGCAGGATGACCTTCCCGCTCTGAAGCCGGGCCATCTCCAGCACGCCACCCACCATCTGGTTGAGTCGGTCCACGTTGCGGAGGATCGTGCTCATCAGCCGCTGCTCCTCGCCATCGGAGCCACCGAGTTTGTCGGCCAGCAGGCCCACAGAGACCTTGATGGCCGTGAGCGGCGTGCGGAACTCGTGGGAGACGGTGGATAGGAAATCGCTCTTGAGTTGCTCCAGGGCCCGCAACTCCTCGGCGACCTTGCCATGCTGGAGCACCCGCTCCTGCTCTGCGCGGAGCAGGCGCCCCAAGACGCCGGACAGCGCGCCCACCAGCGATGGACCCAGGGCGAGGACCAGCCATCCGCCGATGGCGGCGGAGTCGGGAACGGCGCGGGAGCCCACGAGGACGGCCACGTCGTAGCCGATGCCGAGGGCGAGCCCCACCGCCCAGCCCTGGAGCCCGGTGGCTGCTGCCACTCCCCATGCGGCAGAAGCCAGGAACAGCAGATACGCCGGGCCGAGCATGTCGCCCGTCTGGGCGGCGAACCAGCCGAAGACGAGGGCATCGGGCAGGAGCCACAGGAGCGGGTTTCGCAGGCGAGGCGAGAATCGCTGCCACAAGTCTGCGAAGGCGTTGTAGGCAGCGACAGCCAGCAGTAACGACCTGCCGGGGGCAGCGGCCAACACGGCGACGAGCGCCGCAAGCCCGATGGCCCCCCACCGGAGCCAGAGGACGGGCCTCACGTACGCGTGCAGTTCTTGCCTGGCAAGCCACTTTCTAACTGCATCCACCAGCGTTACTCCACGGCCCAGGTCTGCGGGTATTATACCACATTTCCCCGCATCGCTCTGTCAGGGCCCCATGCCCGGGGTAGTGTGTACATTCAATGCTATCGCGACTGCCGACGCGATGTGATTCGCGCCGAGGCGAAGGCGAGCGCGCTGTACGAGTCGGCGAAGGC
>JADBJK010000010.1 GCA_014874485.1 Chloroflexota bacterium | reverse complement strand
GCAACCCCCACGTGCGACGCACCTTGGAGGTGCGTCGCACGTGCATGACAGCCTACCTGTCATTGCGAGCGGAGCGAAGCAACTCGTACCCCAGGGATTGCTTCGGGGCTTCGCCCCTCGCAATGACAACTTGGGCCCGTCATTGCGAGCGAAGCGAAGCAACCCCAGGCGCTGGGGTTGCGGCAGGCGCGGCACGGGCGAATTTGCCGCACCCGTGCCACATACTATAATGACGGCGATGCGCCGCGGGCGGAACCGACAAGCCCCCCTCGGCGTTTCTACCATAGGCTACCCAGAAGCGAAGGAGTACCGTGCACAGACACCCTGTCCACACCTTACCTGCGACGGGCACGAGGCCGAGCCCGTGGTACCGCGCCGCCAAGGCGTTCGCCATCGCGTCGGCGGTCGCCGTGGCGCTGTTCTTCGCGGCGCTGGCCGCGGGCGTCGTCCTGTACGCCCGCATCGCGCGGAACCTGCCGCCTGCCGAGGAACTGCGGGCGCGCTCGGCCACGTTCCTGAGCACCAAAATCTACGACCGCAACGGCGGCCTGCTGTACGAAATCTTTGACCCCTACGGCGGCAAGCGCACCGTGGTGCCGCTGAGCCGGATTTCGCCGCACGTCATCAACGCCACCATCGCCACCGAGGACGCCAACTTCTACCGCCACCCAGGGTTTGACCCCCTGTCGGTCCTGCGGGCGCTGTGGTACGACGTTACCGAGCGGCGCATCGTGTCGGGCGGGAGCACCATCACCCAGCAACTGGTCAAGACGCTGTTCCTGACCCCCGAGGTGAGCCTCAAACGCAAGATCACCGAGGCGGTTCTCGCCGCCGAAATCACCCGCCGCTACAGCAAGGACGAAATCCTGGAAATCTACCTCAATGAGATCAACTACGGCAACCTAGCGTATGGCATAGAAGCGGCGGCGGAGACCTACTTCGGGAAGACCGCGGCGGCGCTGGATTTGGCCGAGTCGGCATTCCTGGCGGGCCTGCCCCAGGCTCCGGCGCTGTACGACCCCTACGCCCATTTTGACGCCGCCAAGAAGCGCCAGCGCGTCGTCCTGCAACTCATGGTGGAGCAGGGCTACATCACCAGCGCCCAGGCCGAGGCCGCCGCCCAGCAACCGCTAAACCTGGTGCCGCCGCGCTATGGGGCGGAGGCCCCTCACTTCGTCGCCTACGTGCGCGAGATTCTGGAGCAGAAGTACGGCACCGAGGTGCTGTACCGCGGCGGATTCCAGGTCTATACGACGCTGGACCCGCAGATGCAGGCCATCGCCCAGCGCGCCGTGAGCGAGCACATCGCCCAGGTGCGCGAAAGCAACCACGCCACCAACGGCGCACTGGTGGCTCTGGACGCGCACACGGGTGAAATCCTCGCCATGGTCGGCAGCGCGGACTTCAACGACGCGAGCATAGACGGGCAGGTGAATGTCGCGCTGCGCCTGCGGCAGCCGGGTTCGTCCATCAAGCCCATCACCTACCTGACGGCGTTTGAGATGGGGTGGACGCCCGCGACGGTCATCCTGGACATGGAGACCGAGTTCCCCGATGGGGCCAACCCGCCCTACAAGCCGCACAACTACGACAACAAGGAGCACGGCCCGGTTACCGTGCGCACGGCGCTGGCCAACTCGTACAACATCCCGGCGGTGAAGGCCCTTCAGTTCGTGGGGCTCAAGAACATGCTGGAAACCGCCCATCGGCTGGGCATCACGTCGCTCAACCGGCCAGACTACGGCCTGTCGCTGACCCTGGGCGGCGGCGACGTTACCCTGCTGGAGATGGTCGGGGCCTACCAGGCGCTGGCCAACGGCGGCGTTCGCGTACCGCCGACGCCCATTCGGCGCATCGTGGACAGCCAGGGGCACGTGATTGAATCGCTGGACCCGAAGCGTGGGGAGCAGGTGGTGTCTCCACAGCACGCCTATCTCATCACGAGCATCCTGTCGGACAACAAGGCGCGCCTGCCCGCCTTCGGCCCGGGGAACCTGCTGGAAATCGGGCGGCCCGCCGCGGTGAAGACCGGCACGACGGATGACTACCGCGACGGCTGGACCATCGGCTACACGCCCGATTTGGTTGTGGGGGTCTGGGTGGGCAACAGCGACAACACGCCCATGAAGCGGCTGCCTGGGGTGCGAGCGGCCGGGCCGATTTGGAACCGCTTCATGAAGGAGGCGCTGGAAGGCGTGCCGCCGAAGGAGTTCGTCCGCCCGCCGGGAATCGTTACGGCGGAAATCTGCACCGTGTCGGGGTCTGCGCCCAGCGAGGTGTGCCCGGCGCGGGGTACGGAGGTCTTCGTCGCGGGCACCGAGCCGACCGACCCCGGCAAGGACGTGCATCAGTTGGTGCGCATCTGCACCGTGAGTGGCCAGCGCGCCACCGAGTTCTGCCCGGCCAATGTGGTAGAGGAGCGCTACTTTGAGGTCTGGCCCGACGAGTTCCGCCCCTGGGTGGAGAAGAACCACATCCCGCAGCCGCCGACGTCCACGTGCCCCATCCACACGTTCGCGCCCATCGCCGTGATAGAGCGGCCAGAACCGAACGCGCAAGTCAAAGGTCTGGTGCAGGTCATCGGCACGGCGAAGATGGGCGACTTCTCGCACTACGTGGTGGAGTATGGCGTGGGCACCAGCCCGCTGGGCTGGGGGCCTGTCAGCGCGCCCATGGGCGTCATGGTGGACCGCGGGCTGTTGACCCAGTGGGACACGCGCGAATTGGACAACGGGACGTACACGCTGCGCCTTGTCGTGTACGATCACCACGGCAATTCGGTGGAGGCCCGCGTCCTGGTGGAGGTGGCGAACCCCACGCCCACGCCTACGCAGACGCCCACCGCCACGCCCACCCGCACGCGCACGCCGACGCCCACGCGCACGGCCAGCCCGACGCAGACGCCGACGGCCAGCCCGACGCCCACGCTGCCACCAACGCCGACGGCCACGCCCGAGGCAAGCCCCACGCCAACGCCGCTGCCGTCTCCTGCGCCTACGGCCACGCCGGAGGCTACGGCCACGCCCGAACCGACGGTACAGGATACTCCCTAGCACTTGACCACGGAGAAAGTTGTCCGTTGTCATTGCGAGCGAAGCGAAGCAATCTCCCGCTTGCACGAGGGTGCTTCGTCGCTACGCGCCCCTCGCAATGACAACTTACACCCGTCATTGCGAGCGAAGCGAAGCAATCTCCCGCTTGCACGAGGGTGCTTCGTCGCTACGCGCCCCTCGGGTGGAGCGGCTCACGAGTCTGCTCCGGGTTGCCCATTGCCGCAGGCTTGCCCCCAAACTGAAATACACCCGCCTCCCCCAGCACCGTTTGACGAAAGGCGCAAGTTCTGGTAGACTTGCGGTACGATGGATGCGGGGCCTGGTCCCGTGAGTCGTGGACGCCCGACAGGCCGCGCACCCGATCATGACTGCGACGAAGGAGTCCAGTGTGGGTTCCATCCGCCTCTGTCGGAACTGCAAACCGAGGCCGAGTGTCAGCCCCCTCGGTTTTGTTTTGCCACTCCGTGCCATTGCTGACAAGCCAATCTCAAGGAGGGTGTAGATGAATCGCTCCGCGGATCCGAACGTGGCCGCCAAACTGGAAGCATTGCGGCCACACTTCTGGAAGTGGGAAGTCATCAAGGACATGATTGACCAGTTGGTGGACCTCATGCTGAACTTTCGGCAGAGCGGCCACCCGGGCGGGTCTCGTTCCAAGGTGTACCCCATGGTCATCACCGCCCTCAGCGGGGTCATGCGGTGGGACATCCGCCACCCCGAAAAGCGGTTCGCCGACCGCTTCGTCCTGGTGGGCGGGCATGTGAACCCGCTGGTGTACGCCACGCTGGCCGTGCTGAACGAGGCCATGCGCGTCAAGTACCAGCAGACGGGCGATCCCCGCTATCAGATTCCCAACGAGAAGGAGCGGGCGCTGTACTGGGAGGACCTGCTGACGCTGCGCCGTCGCGGCGGCCTGCCCGGGCACGCCGAGATGGCGGGCAAGACCCTGTTCTTCAAGTTCAACACAGGGCCGTCGGGCCACGGGTCGCCCGCCGCGGCAGGCCAGGCGCTGGCCCTGAAACTGGCGGGGGCCCCCGAGGTCAAGGTCATCGCCTTTGAGGGCGACGGCGGCCTCACCCCGGGCGCCATCCACGAGACCATGAACTCCGCATGGGGGCTGGGCCTGCACAACCTGTACTACGTGGTGGACTGGAACGACTTCGGCATTGACGACCATCGCATCAGCGAGGTGGTGTACGGCACGCCCGACGACTGGTTCGGCTCGCACGGGTGGCGCACCTTCGGCGCGCTGAACGGCGAGGACTGGGAAGAGATCACCCACGCCATGCTCCAGATGTTCTACGGCGAGAACCCCGAAGGCGTCCCGTCCTGCACGTGGATCAAGACGCGCAAGGGCCGCGGCTACGGCAAGTACGACAACGTATCCCACGGCGCGCCCCATTCGCCCATGGACTGCGAGGCGTTCTGGGAGTGCAAAGCGCCGTTCTCCGAGAAGTACGGCGTGGAGTTTGAGGGGTTCGGCCAGCCTGCACCGCCCACCTACGAGGAGCAGCGGGCGCGGACGGCCACCAACATGCAGCGCGTGCTGTCGGTGCTGCACCGCGACCAGGAACTCATTGACTACATCGCCGACACGCTGGTGGCCCTGGGCGACTCGGTGCCCGACATGGTGCCCAACTTCCGCCTGTTCCGCAAGACCAAGGCGAACCCCTGGAAGGACGAGCGGCTGTACGATTACGAGAATTATCCCAAGGAGTTGTACGTGGCCCCCGGCACCAAGATTCCCAACCGTGCCGCGTTGGGCGCGTGGGGCGCGTGGGTCAACGCCTTCGGCTATCACCACTACGGGCGGCCGCTGTTCATTGCCATGTCGGCGGATTTGGCCGAGTCCACCAACATCGCCGGGTTCGCCAAGAAGTGGGGCGACTTCCCGGGCTGGGGCTGGTACAACCGCAAGACCAACCCCGAGGGCGCGCTCCTGCCGCAGGAGATCACCGAGTTCGCCAATGCGGGCATCAGCGTGGGCATGGTTACGGTCAACTTCGCCGACGACCCGTGGAACGAGTGGGATGGATTCTGCGCCGCCTCGTCCACGTATGGCTCCTTCGCGTACCTGAAATACGGCCCCATGCGCCTGTTCAGCCAACTGGCGCAGGACTGCCCGCTGAAGGTGGGCAAGGTGCTGTGGGTGGCGGGCCATTCGGGGCCGGAGACCGCCGAGGACTCCCGCACCCACTTCGGCATCTTCTCGCCGGGCGTTGGGCAGTTGTTCCCCAAGGGGCACATCATCAACCTGCACCCGTGGGAGTACAACGAGGTGCCGGTGGTGCTGGCGGCGGCGCTGAAACAAGACGCGCCCATCATCATGCTGCACCTGACCCGCCCGCCGATCCAGATTCCAGACCGCGCGGCGTTGGGCATAGAGTCCCACTTCGCCGCCGCCCGCGGGGCCTACCTCATCCGCCCCTACAAGCCTGGCCAGAAGAAGATGGGAACCGTCCTCGTTGAGGGAACCAGCAGCACCCTCAACATCATCAAGATATTGCCGGAACTGGACAAGGCCGGGCTGAACGTCAAAATCATCGCGGCCATCAGCCCGGAATTGTTCGCCCTGCAGCCCAAGTCGTACCGCGACCAGATTCTGCCCGAAGAGGACTGGTGGGACTCCATGGTCATCACCACGTCCGCCCTGCGGCTGGCGAGCGACTGGATCACCAACCGCGTCTCGGAGGAATACTCCATGGCTGCGGACTGGGACAACCGCTGGCGCACGGGCGGCAGCGTGGACGAAGTGGTGGACGAGGCGCACCTGTCGCCGCCATGGCTGCTCAAGGGCATAGAGCGATTCGCCCGCGAGCGCGAGCAGCGGCTGGCGCGCATCCGCGCCATCGTGGAGGCCGCCGGGTAACCCTGGCCGCCTGATGCGAGACTTCTCCACAGAGCGCCGCGTGCCCGCACGTGGCGCTCTGCACTTGTGCAGAGGCACGCTCTTTGCTACAATGGCGCGACCAAAACGAGGCAAAAGCACGACATGAAGAGATTGTGGACACCCTGGAGAATGAAATACCTGGAGAGCAAGCGGCCCGAAGGCTGCGTGTTCTGCCAGAAAATCGCCGAGAGCGACGACGCGAAGAATCACATCCTGTACCGCGGCAAGCACGCCTGCGTGATGCTCAACCTATACCCGTACAACTCAGGCCATCTGATGATTATCCCGTACGCGCACGCTGCGCGACTTGCGGACCTGAGCATGGAGGTCCAGACCGAGATGCTGGTCCTGCTGAACAAGTCCCTGGAGGTGCTCCAGCGGGCGCTCTCGCCCGAGGGGTTCAACATCGGCGTGAACCTGGGGCGGGCGGCTGGCGCGGGCATTGACGAGCACGTGCACGTCCACGCGGTCCCGCGCTGGACGGGCGATACCAACTTCATGGCCATCTTCGCCGAGACCCGCGTGGTCCCGGAATGGCTGGACGACACGTACCGCAAACTGAAGCCGATCTTTGACGAGGTGATGGGTTAGTACTCTGCCACAGGGGTTCCTGATGGTGTGTCATTGCGAGGGCACGCGGAGCGCCCGTAGGGACAATTCATGAATTGTCCCTACGGAGGCGCGCGGCGCCGAAGAATCTCGTCAACCGAGATGCTTCGCTCGCAATGACAATGTGGAGAAACCGCCAACCCGCGCGAATGAACACAAGTGGCACCTTTGAATTCGTGTAGATTCGTGCGATTCGTGGATGAAACATTCGCGGAGCGCCGAAGAATCTCGCCAACCGAGATGCTTCGCTTCGCTCGCAACGACGTGAGAAGGCACGTGCGACGCACCTCGGAGGTGCGTCGCACGTGGGCCGACTGGATGGCTTCGCTTCGCTCGCGATGACAACCAGGCAATTTTCTCTGTGGGCAAGTACTAGGCCACTAACGCAGCGAGCGGCGCATCGGGTTGTGGGGTGGAAGTGAACCGTCTGCGACAGTCCATTCGGCAGCGCATAGCCCAACTTCGCATCGCCTGGAGAAGGCGGGCGTATCAGTTCCGGATGAGGCGGGAACGCTGGCTTCGGCGGGCCCGCTATCTGCGTTCGCGCCTTCCCTGGCGACAGCCCCGCCAGACCGTCCACGAGCGGAACATCTGGAACCTGTACCTGGACGTGGCGTGGTGGGGGATTGCCAACGGCATTTGGATCACCTACCTGAGCGTCTTTGCCGTCCGGCTGGGCGCATCCACCCAATGGCTGGGCGTGCTGGCGGCCCTGCCTGCCCTGGTCAACATGATCTGGGCCATCCCCTCGGCCCGCATCGTGGAAAGCGCGCCGCGGCGACTGCCCCTGGTGTTGCGCGTCGGGTTCCTGCAGCGCCTGGCGTGGCTGGGGGTGGCGCTGGTGCCGTTCGCGTTCAGGGACCAGGCCGGCGTGTACGCGATTGTCCTCATCGCGGGGCTGAGCACCATCCCGGCGGCTACATCCGCCGTGGCCTTCACCAGCATCATGGCGGACCTCATCCCACCGCAGGACCGCGCCCGCGTCGTGAGCATCCGCAACGTGCTGCTATCGGCCACGACGACGCTGACCGTCCTCGCCTGCGGCCCGATACTGGACGCGATTCCGTTCCCGGTGTCGTACCAGGTGGTGTTCGGCCTGTCGTTCCTCGCCGCGCTGATGAGTTTGCGCCACGTGGCGCGGCTCCAGGTGCCCGAAGAGGTTACGGCGGCCCATCGGGAGCGCCCCAAGGCGTGGCTCACGACCAACGTGCGCAACGCCGTCCGCGAGGTGATGGCGGCCAAGCCGTTCGTCAAGTACGTCATCAGTTCGCTCATCTTCCACTGGGGCATCTACTTTCCCACGGCGCTGTTCTCCGTGTACCGCGTGCGCTACCTGGGAGCGACGGACACGTGGATCGGCCTGCTGACCATGGTGGACTCGGTCATCACGATCGCGTTCTACATGGTCTGGGGGCGGCTGGCGACGCGCTGGGGGAATCGCCGGGTGCTCATCATCGGGGCGTTCGGCATGATCGCCTTCCCCGTGCTCACCGGCCTGTCCACATCCCTGCCCATGCTGCTCATCCCCGCCGTCATCGCGGGCATCTTCACGCCGGCGTTCAACCTGGCCACGTTCAACGAGTTGCTGGCCGTATCGCCCGAAGCGCACCGGCCGCGCTTCATCGCGGTGTACACGTCGGCTGTCAACGCGGCCGCCTTCGTCGCGCCGCTGGCCGGGTCCTACCTGGCCGCCGCCACCGACATCCGCCTGGCCCTGCTCCTGGGCGGGGCATTCCGATTCCTGGGCGGGCTGGCCTTCACCCTGATGCTCGGCTTCGGCCCGGAGAAGAGGGCGCGGCCCTCGGCCTGACCCGAGCCCGAGTGCCAGGTGCGCCGCGCCTGAACGCTCTTCTTCCGGTGCCCACAAACCTCGGGGCCGAGTGTTTATGTCAATTTCCACTTGACGGATTACAGCAAATCGGGTATAATGTGTTATGTATTGTTGGTGCCCCTGACAGCGTGGTTGACCCTTCGGTTTCCGGCCCTAGAACACAAGGAGGGAACTATGAAACGCACTCGGGTTGTCCTCGCGGCTCTGCTGGTTGCCGTCATGCTCCTGATGGCCCTCGGCCCCGCAACTGCCAGCGCAGCCGGCCCTGCGTATCCGTGCGGGGGGTATCACGTCGTCTGCCCGGGCGAGACGCTGACCCGCATCGCGTGGCGCTACGGCACAACCGTGCAGGCCATCGCAGCACTCAACGGCATCACGAACCCCAACCGCATCTACGCCGGCCAGGTTCTGCGCATCCCGTGCAGGGGGTGGCGACCTTGGCCGAGGCCGCACCCGACCTGCCACATCGTGCGCTGGGGCGAGACGCTGTTCAGCATCGCCCGCATGTACGGGACCTCGGTTTGGGCCATTGCCAGGGCGAATCACATCTGCAACATCAACTACATCCGCGCGGGGCAGTGCCTCATCATCCCGTAAGGGCTTTTGCACCGCAGGGGCGCGGGGAACGCAGGGGATAGGGCGAGGGCATTGGCCGATTCCCTCGGCGGTCTCTGTGCGCCCTGCGGGGGAACGCATCCGTCTGGGCGAACTCACACATGAAAAACGGGGAGTCCGTCGGGCTCCCCGTGATTTCCTTGCGGTGCGTTGCGGCTATTCCAGCGAGACCGGCCGGGATAGCAGCGCCGCCAGCAACTTGACCGAGTTCTGCACGTCGCCTTCGTCCACCATCTCCGACGGGGAATGGACGTGGCGCGTCGGGATGGACAGGACGCCCGCGGGCACGCCTTCCTTCGTCGTCTGCATCGCCATGGCGTCTGTGGAGCCGAACTCCAGCACCTCCAGTTGGTAGGGAATGCCCACCTCTTCGGCCGTGCGAATCATCCAGTCCTTCAACCCCTGGTGCACGATCATCCCGCGATCCATGACCTTGATGGCGGGGCCTTTCCCGATGCCCACGTTCATGGGGTGGCTTTCCGGCGTGTCGCCGGTGGGGGTAACGTCCACCGCGATGGCGTAGTCAGGCTCCACGCCGAAGGCCGCCACCGTCGCGCCGCGCACGCCCACCTCCTCCTGCGCGGTGAACACGAAGTACGTGTCGTAGGCAGGCTGGGGCATGGTGCGCAGGGTCTCTATGAGGACGGCACACCCAATGCGGTCGTCAAAGGCCTTGGCGATCCAGCGGCCGTGCTGCGCCGCGAAGGGCTGCCAGAAGGTGGCCGCGTCGCCCACCTTCACGGGACACGATTCTTTGTCCTTGGCCCCCACGTCAATGAACATCTTGTCCAGGTCGGGAATCTTGGTTCGGTCTTCCAACTTCTCCAGGCCGATGCTGCCCATCAGGCCGTTGGCGAAGACCACGCGCGCGCCAGGAAGCCCCAGCGGCCTGACCCCGCCGATGCGGGTGAACCGCGCGAACCCGTCCTTGTCCACGTGCGTTACCATGACGCCGATTTCGTCCATGTGGGCCGCCACCAGCGCCCGATGGCTGCTGTCGCGCCCCTTCTTGAGCGCGAACAGGTTCCCCATCCCATCGGTGCGCACCTCGTCGGCCAGGCCCTTCACCTCGGCGGTGATGATGGCTCGCACCTGCGCCTCAAACCCCGAAGGGCCGTAGGCTTCCGTCAGTTTCTTCACCAGTTCTTTCACAGATTTGCCTCCTTGGGCCGCCCTCTAGTACTTGGCCACAGGGATTCCTGATGGCGTGTCATTGCGAGGGCGCGGAGCGCCGAAGATTCTCGTCAACCGAGATGCTTCGCTTCGCTCAGCATGACAGATAGGGCGTGAGATTGCTTCGCTTCGCTCGCGATGACAACGGACAACTTCCTCTGTGGTCAACCTCTAGGATTCGGGCCGGATAATGTCCAACGTCAGGGTGCGCAGCGTCTCGCGCACCAGGGCCACCGTGTGTTCCAAGTCCTTGCGGTACAGCAGTGCCACCGGCGAATGGATGTACCGGCACGGGACGGCGACGGTCAGCGAGGGGATGCCCTCGCGGGTCAGGTGAATCGCGCCCGCGTCGGTCCCGCCGATGCCCGGCTGCTTGAACTGATACGGAATCCCGTGCTTCTCGGCCACGGCCACGGCGTGGCGGAGCATTCCAGGATGAGCGATGAAGGAGCGGTCCATGACCGTGAGGACCGGCCCGCCGCCCAGCCGACTCGTCGGGCTGACGTCCTTCTTCTTGGGCAGGTCGTCGGCGATGGTGCCCTCCAGGGCGATGGCGCAGTCGGGCTCCACGCTGTAGGCCGCCACGCGCGCGCCGCGCAGCCCCACTTCCTCCTGCACGGTGAACACGGCGTGCAGGTCAAACGGATAGTCGTGCTTCAGCAACTCCACCAGCACAGCGCACCCCGCCCGGTCGTCAAAGGCCTTGCCCTTGGCGTAAGGCCCCAGTTCCTCGTAGGCCGTGTCAAACGTGGCGTAGTCGCCCACGCGGGTCAGCGCCTCGGCTGCGGCCTGCGTGGTAACGCCGATGTCTATCGCCAACTGCTCGTACTTGGGGACTTGGTTCAGTTCCTCGGCTTTGAGTTTGTGGATGGGCTTGACGCCGATGACGCCGGGGACCTTGTTGTCGCCGATGAGGACTTTCTTCGCCAGGAGCAGGCGCGGGTCTATGCCCCCCGACGGCTGGAACCGCAGCAGGCCGCTCTTGGTGATCTCGGTGATCATGAGGCCGACCTCGTCCATGTGGGCGGCCAGCATGACCTTGCGGGGCACCGGCGCGCCGGCCGATGCGCGGGCCTTGCGCACCACGATGAGGTTGCCCAACGCGTCCACGCGGTGCTCGTCTATGTACTCGCGGACGTGCCGGAACAGGATGGAGCGGATTTCGTCCTCGCGTCCCGAAACGCCGCGTGCCTCCGACAGTTCTTTCAGCAGTGTCACGTCTCCCTCCACTCTCGCCCAACCCATCACGATGCCACGTCCAGGCGCGGCGTCAGTTTGTCCATCGTCGTGGCGTCCAGGCCGGCGATGAAGGCCGCCAGCAACCGCCCCGCGCGCTCAATATCGGTTACGCACACCGTCTCCACCGGCGTGTGCATGTAGCGCAGGGGGACGCCGATGACGCCCGTCGGGATGCCCTCGCGGGACACCTGCATCGCCCAGGCGTCGGTTCCGGAGCCCCTGGGCAACGGTTCTATCTGGTAGGGGATTTCCAGTTTCTTGGCGGTCTCCACCAGCATTTCGTGAACCTTCGGGTGGACGTTGGGCCCGTACCCGATGACGGGGCCGCCGCCCATCTGGAAGTTCTCGCCGTCGGCGGAATCGCCCATGGAGCCGAAGGTAACGTCAATGGCAATGGCGATGTCGGGCCGGATGCCGTAGGCGGTCGTGATCGCGCCCAGGAAGGTAACCTCCTCCTGGCATGTGGCCACGCCGTACACGTCCCAGGCGTGCTTCCAGCGTTCGGCCAGGTTGGAGAGGGTCTCGCCCACGACAACGACGCCCACGCGGTCGTCAAACGACTTGCCCGCCACCCAGTCCTTCTGGAGCGGGATGAAGGGGCGGCGGAAGGTAACCAAATCGCCCACGCGCACCCACTCGTTCACCTCGTCGGGCGGCAGCGCCACGTCCACGAGCAGTTCGTGGAGAGGGATGACCTTGTTGCGCTCTTCGGGGGTTACGACATGGGGCGGGCGCATGCCGATGATGCCGGGCAGTTCCCTGCGCCCGTGCACGATGACCTCTTGGCCGGGCAGGATGCGGGGGTCTATGCCGCCCACCTGGGCCACGTGGAGAAAGCCCTCTTCAATCTTGCTGACCATGAGGGCGACCTCGTCCATGTGCCCGGCCAGCATGATGCGGCGGCGCGGTTCCTCGCCTTCGCCGCGGCGGAGCGCGATGACGCTCCCCATCTTGTGCATCTGGACATCATGGGCGTAGCGCCGAAACTCCTCGGCCACCCGTTCGCGGATGGCGCGCTCGTAGCCGGAAGGCCCGGCGGCCTCCGATAGGCGTTGAAGGAATCCTTTGCAATCCACGATTGTATCCTCTACCTTCTGCGGCTTGGATTGCCGCCGCGGGGTTGCGCTGGCACACGCCAGGCCATTATACGCCGAACTGCACCCTTGTCAAAACAAATTTGCAAGCGTTTGGATTGCGCGTCTCAATTCTCCCGATCAGGGGAGGCACCGGCGCGTTGTGCAGGAACCGCCCGCGCGCCCACAGGCTCAAGGCTCCCAGCAGATACAGCAGCAGGATGAACCCCACCAGAATCCACAGCACCGCCCGCTTGAATCGCTCGCGCTCGTCCATGGCCGATTCCCGTCGCCTCACAGGGTGGTTGGCGTCGCCTCGGGTGGTGCAGTCGGCGCCGGCGTGAGCAGCCCCGGCGTGGGCGTTTCCGCGGGCGCTTCCGTGGGCGTGGCCTCGGGCGTCGGCGTCAGGGTGGGGCTGGGCGACGGCTCCGGCGTGAGCGTGGGGGTCGGCGTGGCCGAGGGCACCGACGTAGGCGTGGCCGATGCGGTCGGGCTGGGCGACGGCGAGGCGGCGGGCGTGGGAACAATGGCCGTGGGCGACGCGGTCGCGGTCGGCGAGACCGTCATCCGCACGGTGGGCGTGGCCGTGGGGCGAGTTGGGCCCGTGGACGAGAACTGAAGCGCCAGAAAGCCCAGGCAATAGCAGGGCAACGTCAACAGGATGAGCGCGACGAGAAACAAGTACACGCTCTTCTGCTGTTCCGACAGGTTGGCCCACCACTCCCGAATGCTCACGCGCGCGATTCGCTCCGTACAGGGATGCGCGACGGGCCATCTCGCCCAGAACCCGAGCGCCCGCCGCCGTCCTTTATACCACCAATTGCCCGACGGGTCAACGCGCCCCTCGCCCCGTGAGCGCGGGAGAACCGCGAAGCCGCGCGCCATCGCGCGAATTCCAGCCGTACAGCCGTCTGTGCTATAATACGCCGCGAATCCACAGCGGCGTGAGTCCAGATGTCCATCCTTGTGGCAGACAACATTTCCAAATCCTACGGCGCGCAGGACGTGTTCCTGGGCGTGTCGCTTCAGGTGGCCCGCGGCGACCGCATTGCGCTGGTCGGCCCCAACGGGCACGGCAAGACCACGCTCTTGCGCATCCTGGCGGGGCTGGAGCCTCCCTCGTCGGGCACGGTGAGCCGCGCCAAGGGGCTGTCCATCGGCTACCTGCCCCAGATTGCCGACCTGGACACGCCCCGAACGCTGTACGAGGAGGCCCTGACGGCGTTCCAGCCGCTCCTGGACATGCAGGAGGAACTGCGCCGCCTGGAGGCTCTCATGGCCGACCCGCGCGAACACGAGGAGGTCATGGAACGGTACGGGGAACTGCAGGCCCGATTTGAGTTGCTGGGCGGCTACGAGTACCCGCACAGGATTGAGCAGGTGCTGCTGGGCGTGGGGTTCTCGCACGACGAGTTTGCCATGCCCTTGAGGCTGCTGAGCGGCGGCCAGAAGACGCGGGCGCTCCTGGCGCGGCTTCTGCTCCAACAGCCCGACCTGCTCCTGCTGGACGAGCCGACCAACCACCTGGACCTGGCGTCCATAGAGTGGCTGGAGGAGCACCTGGCCCAGTGGCCGGGCACGTTCATCGTCGTGGCCCACGACCGCTTCTTCCTGGACAAGGTGGCGACCCGCGTCTGGGAACTGTCCTTTGGGCGCGTGGAGACCTATCGCGGCAACTACTCGCAGTACCTGGAGCAGCGCGCCCAGCGGTACGAGCAGCGCATGGCCGAATACCAAGCGCAGCAGGAGGAGATTGAGCGCCTGGAGGACTACATCCGCCGCTACAAGGCCAGCGAGCGCACCAGGCAGGCGCGGGCGCGGGAGCACCGCCTGGCGCACATGGAGCGGCTGGACCGCCCGGAGCGCCTCCGCGCCATGAGCCTGCGCCTCCAGACCGACCTGCGCAGCGGCGACCTGGTGCTCGTCTCGGAGGGCATGACCGTGGGGTATCGGGGCGGCGAGTCGGCGCGGGACAAGGCGCTGTTCGCCAGCCCGGCGTTCGTCCTCCGTCGCGGCGAGAAGGTGGCCGTCCTCGGCCCCAACGGCAGCGGCAAGACCACGCTCCTGCGCACGATCCTGGGCGAGATTCCCCCGTTGGTCGGCGGGTTCCAGGTGGGGGCCAATGTGAAGATGGGCTACTTTGCCCAGGGCCACGCCGACTTGAACGAGGACAAGACGGTGCTGGACGAGTTGCTGGACGTGCGGAATGTCCCCTTGCAGGAGGCGCGCAACCTGCTGGGGCGGTTCCTGTTCTCGGGCGATGACGTGTTCAAGAAGGTGGGCGACCTGAGCGGCGGCGAGCGCGCCCGTCTGAAACTGGCGAAACTGACGCTGGTGGACGCGAACTTTCTGCTGCTGGACGAGCCCACCAGCCACCTGGACGTGCTATCCCGCGAGGTGCTGGAGGATGTGCTGCTCAACTTCGCGGGCACGCTCATCGTGGTAACCCACGATCGGTATTTCATCAACGCGCTGGCGACGCAGATATGGGTGATTGACGGCGAGCGCATGAGGGTGTATCCTTTCGGCTACGGTGAGTACCTGGAGGCCAGGGAGCGGGAGCGCAAGCAGGTGAAGGAGCGCCCCAGCGCCACGCCGCCACCCCGCCGCATCCGCCGCTCCGATGGGCCTGCGCAGGCCAAGAAGGTGGCCGAGCGGGCGCAGCAGATTGAGCAGGAGATTCAGGCCCTTGAGGCCAGGCTGAAAGACCTGGAGGAAGAAATCGTCCGCGCCAGCGAGGCCCAGGATGTCCAGGCCGTGAGCAGGCTGGGCGAAGAATATCGGGAAATTGAGGATACGCTGCGACGGAGGCTGGAAGAGTGGACGACGACCGCCGCACAACTGTAGCAGCCCGAAACGCTGCGCCCGCGCCGGGCCGCCGCAAACCCTACGTCATCGGCCTTACCGGCAACATCGCCACCGGCAAGACCACGGTCATGGCCATGCTGCGCCATCTGGGCGCGCGGGTCATAGACGCCGACCAGTTGGCCCACGAGGTCATGGTCTCCGGCACGCCCATCTGGCAGCGCATCGTCAACGTCTTCGGCCGGGGCATCCTGGACGAGAAGGGTGAGATCGTGCGGGCCAAACTCGCCGAGATCGTGTTCAACGACCCCAAGGCCCTGCAGACCCTGGAGGAAATCATCCATCCCGCCGTGGTGGAGCGCGTGCAGCGCCTCATCGCCGAGGCCGAGGAGCCGGTGGTGGTCGTGGAGGCGATCAAACTGATTGAGTCGGGGCTGGTGGATCAGTGCGACACCTTGTGGGTGGTAACCTGCCGCCGCCAGCAGCAGATGCAGCGCCTGATGGAGCAGCGGTATCTGCGCGAGGATCAGGCGCGGGCGCGGATCCTGGCCCAGCCGCCCCAGGCCGAAAAAATCTTCCGCGCCGACGTGGTGATAGACAACAGCGGCACGCTGGAGCGGACGTGGGAGCAGGTGCGCCAACAGTGGCAGAAGGTGTCGGCAGCCATAGGCGGAGCCGCGCCGCCGCTGGTTATGAGGCGGGCCACCCGCGAGGACGTGCCCGCACTGGCGCGGTTCCTCGCCAGCATGGATTGGCGGGGCAAGCCGCCCAACGAGGAGGCCGCATTCCTGCGCATCATGGAGCGGGCACACTGGCTCGCAATCCGCAACGAGCACGTGGTGGGCATGGCCAGTTGGGAGGCCATCAACCTGGTGGCGTGCGTGGAAGAACTCGCCGTCGGGCCGGAGCCGGACGCCGACGACCTGATGTGCCGCCTGGCCGCCGCCGTGGAGGGCGAGGCGCGCATCCTGCAGTGCGAGGTCATGCTGGTCGCCTTCCCGCCGAAGGCCAACGCGCTGTGGGATGGGGTGCACGCGCGCTGCGGCTACAAGGTGATGGCGCGCGCGCAGTTGCCCAGCGTGTGGCGCGAGGTGGCCGACGAACTCGCCCCGCACGTGGAGCAGGTCTTCGTCAAGCCGCTGCGGTGAGCCGCACGCCACAGCGCCGCTAGTCCCCTGAGTCGCCCGCCTGGTAGTTGACCGCAGAGAAAACTACCCGTTGTCATTGCGAGCGAAGCGAAGCAATCCGGTCGGCCCACGTGCGACGCACCTCGGAGGTGCGTCGCACGTGCCTTCTCACGCCATTGTGAGCGAAGCGAGGCATCTCGGTTGACGAGATTCTTCGGGCGTCCCGCGCCCTCGCAATGACATCCCATCAAGAATCCCTGTGGTACAGTACCAGAGCCGGGGCGAGCCGCATCGCTATTCCGCCAGCGAGACCGCCGAGTTCGCAGGCATTTCTCCCGCTGCTCGGCGGCTTTTTGCGCCTCCTGCGGGCAAAAGGCGAGGGGGGCTCCTCGCGGGCAGGAGAGGTAGCCCCCCTCTGGGACGGTACTCGCAACCTACCACCAGGTAAGGAAAGCAGCGCGTCCTCCTGCCTTCGCTTGCCCGTAGGTTGCCGTTACCTCCACGAACACGATATAGCCAGGTGGGGGATTGGCCAGTTGGAAGGTAAGGTAGGAGCGTCCGTCCGTATCGGTAACGGGCATTGCGAGTACGCGATCCTCATGTGGATAGCGGACGGTACACAGGACCGTCGCGCCGGCAATGGGTTCTCCATTCTGGTCGGCCACCGACACCGAGACCGTCTGATTCCCCTTCGCACTAGCGATGACGTTGCGCAGGGAGACGTACACGGTCATCTGGGTAACCGGGCGGTGCAGGGGCGGCCACGCCGCGGCGGTGGGCTGGGGCGTGGGGCCCTGGCCGGTCGCCGTCGCGGGCGGCACCCGAGACAGCAGGGCCGGGCTCAGCCGCGCATACTGGAAGTACAGTTCCCCCAGGTTGGCCAGTTGCACCCGCTCCTCGTTGGGCTTCTCGGGGTGCCATTCCATCTTGGCCTTCTGGAAGTACTGCACGATGATGCCGTTCTCCACCATCAGTTCGGTGATGGGGTAGCCGAACACCTCCAGCCCACCGTTGAAGTCAAAGAACGTCTTGAACGCATAGCCCAGAGTATGTCCCGTCTGCGGGTAGTAGCGGCGGTTGGGATCGTTGGATGGCGGGATGTCCGACGCGGGGATGGGCGGGTCGCGCTTGCCCAGGTACTCGCTGAGGGGGGCCAGGCGGATGCGCGCCGGCCCGAACACGCTCGGCACCAAGTCCATGCGCGCCTTCTGGAAGTACTGGGTGCGGCAGCCCGCGTCGTACCGGTCGTAGAAGTCCTCGGTAATGGGGTAGCCGAAGATGCGCTCGCCGCCGTAGGCGCGGAAATAGGCCAGAAACTCATCCCGCACGAAGTGGCCCGTCTGCGGGAAGTACTGGGGCGGCGGATATTGAGTTTGGGCTGGCGCTGGTGCAATGAAACACAGACACACCAGCACCACACCGCTGATGAGGATTCGCGCTATCCTCACAACGTGTGCACCACCCTTCCCTGGTTGCCGGGTAACTTGGCCTATCAGACGGTATTATTATACACGATATTCTGTAAAGTCGCAAGGGGTTTTGAGGTTTTAAACTTGGATTTTGGGAGAAGAGTGGGCAAGTTGGCACGGGGCTGAACCCCCGCCGCGTGTTGGGGGCGTTTGGAGCGCGAAAGACGCGCGGGGCTGAACCCCCGCGCTGAAGGGACAAAGCCCCGTTGGGGCTGGGGCAGCCCGCAGAGTCGCTCCATTGCCCCGCCAGGAGGGTTGGGGCAATGGCGGGGGCGTTTGGAGCGCGAAGCCCGCGAAAGGGCGCGAAAGGCGCGAAAGACGCGCGGGGCTGAACCCCCGCGCTGAAGGGACAAAGCCCCGTTGGGGCTGGGTAGCCCGCAGGGCTTCGCCCATTCAGCCCGATGGCTTCAGCCTCGGGCGGGGGGCGTTTGGAGCGAGAAGGGCGCGAAAGGCGCGCGGGGTTGAACCCCCGCGCTGAAGGGACAAAGCCCCGTTGGGGCTGGGCAGCCCGCAGAGTCGCTCCATTGCCCCGCCAGGAGGGTTGGGGCAATGGCGGGGGCGTTTGGAGCGCGAAGCCCGCGAAAGGGCGCGAAAGGCGCGAAAGACGCGCGGGGCTGAACCCCCGCGCTGAAGGGACAAAGCCCCGTTGGGGCTGGGTAGCCCGCAGGGCTTCGCCCTTTCAGCCCGATGGCTTCAGCCTCGGGCGGGGGGCGAGGGGCGTTTGGAGCGCGAAAGGCGCGCGGGGCTGAATCCCCGCGCTGAAGGGACAAAGCCCCGTTGGGGCTGGGTAGCCCGCAGGGCTTCGCCCTTTCAGCCCGATGGCTTCAGCCTCGGGCGGGGGGCGAGGGGCGTTTGGAGCGCGAAAGACGCGCGGGGCTGAATCCCCGCGCTGAAGGGACAAAGCCCCGTTGGGGCTGGGTAGCCCGCAGGGCTT
>JADBJK010000054.1 GCA_014874485.1 Chloroflexota bacterium | reverse complement strand
TGAGGGAACCTTTGGGCGCCTCCGTTACCTTTTAGGAGGCGACCGCCCCAGTCAAACTGCCCACCTGGCACTGTCCCCACGCCGGATAACGGCTGCAGGTTAGGGCCAAGACCACACCAGGGTGGTATTTCAAGGACGGCTCCACCGAGGCTGGCGCCCCAGCTTCATCGCCTCCCACCTATCCTACACAAGCGTAGCCCTAGCTCAATACCAAGTTGCAGTAAAGCTCCACGGGGTCTTTTTGTCCTGCTGCGGGTAAGACGCATCTTCACGCCTATTTCAATTTCACCGGGTCCCTCGTTGAGACAGCGCCCCAGTCGTTACGCCATTCGTGCGGGTCGGAACTTACCCGACAAGGAATTTCGCTACCTTAGGCACACTGTTACCTTCCGCTTTCGCGGACGGGCTGGTCATTTCTGCCAGCCTCTGCATATCGCTATGCAGGTCGGACTGTATCTTCACTCTCGCGAGTGTCCGGCGTACAGTCTCTGAGGATTCTCCCGACCACCTGCTCGTGGGTATTCTTGCGGCGTTTGCCTTTGCCTTCCGGATTCATCTGATAAGCCAAATCCAGGATTCGCAGAATACCCTCTTGCGTGTGGTGCTCTTTGCGCTCAAAAGCACGCACGATCTCTATGAACAAAGCGATGTCCTTCTTGCGAGCCGAAAACGGCATGACGTACTTCTCCAGAAAGGGGACTACGCGCTCGCTGATGGACTTCCGGCTATGGATTGCATAGACCAGGACGGGGTAGTTGCCCGTCTTGCGGAAGATCCGTCCCGTACCGAACACTTCCCGCGCCAGTTCCAGAAGTTGGCGGCGCGATTCGTGCTGGTAGAGGAACACCTCCGGGTCTATCAGATAGCCGAACTTGGCGGTTGGGTGCTCCTTGATGGAGACGCATAGGCTGCCTTCTCCCTCAAAGAGTCCTGCCAAGAACCATCGCTTTTGCTCCTCGTGAGTCGGGAGTCTTTCCTGCTGATTCGCTCCACCCATCACATTGTTACCTTCTCGGTAGTGTGGGATACACGAGCCGTCCCAGCATATAGCCAGATTTTACAACGGCCAGATTGTAAAATCCACCGTTATAGTTACGGCCGCCGTTCACCGGGGCTTCGGTTCAGAGCTTCGCTTGCGCTAACCCCTCCCCTTAACCTTCCGGCACTGGGCAGGCGTCAGCCCCTATACATCCGCTTTCGCGTTTGCAGAGACCTGTGATTTTGTTAAACAGTCGCTAGGGCCGTTTCTCTGCGGCCCCACCGGGCTTCGCGAGCGAGTCGCTACACCCAGCAGGGCGCTCCTTCTCCCGAAGTTACGGAGCCATTTTGCCTAATTCCTTAACGAGGGTTCTCCCGTTCGCCTTGGTATGCTCTACCCGTCTACCAGTGTCGGATTGCGGTACGGTCACCCAGACTTCATCGCTTAGAGGCTTTTCTCGGCAGCATGGGCTCAGCCACTTCCGACCCCGAAGGGCACGCGCCCACCTCTCAGGCTCCGGCTGCGGATTTCCCTACAGCCCTCATCGCCCTACAGGCTTAGCACCAGGACATCCATCACCTGGCTGGCCTACCCGTCTGCGTCCCCCCATCGCTCCATCTAGGTGGTTCCGGAATGTTGACCGGACATCCATCGCCTACGACTTTCGTCCTCGGCTTAGGGCCGACTAACCCGACGCGGATTGACCTTGCGTCGGAAACCTTAGACATACGGCGAACATGGTTCTCACATGTTTTACGCTACTCATGCCGGCATTCGCACTTCTGCACGCTCCACCAGTCCTCACGGTCTGGCTTCAACGCTGAGCAGAACGCTCCCCTACCGACCCCGACTTACGTCAGGATCCCGTGGCTTCGGTGCTAGGCTTAAGCCCCGGTATATTTTCGGCGCAGGACCACTCGACCAGTGAGCTATTACGCACTCTTTGAAGGATGGCTGCTTCTAAGCCAACCTCCTGGCTGTCTGAGCAATCCCACATCCTTTCCCACTTAGCCTAGACTTGAGGACCTTATCCGACGGTCCGGGTTGTTTCCCTCTCGACGATGAAACTTATCTCCCACCGTCCGACTCCTGGGCTCTCCAGTGATGGCATTCGGAGTTTGATTTGGTTTGGTAAGCAATATGCCCCCTAGCCAATCCAGTGCTCTACCTCCATCACTCAACACCCAGGGCTAGCCCTAGAGCTATTTCGGGGAGAACCAGCTATCTCCAGGTTCGTTTGGCATTTCACCTCTATCCACAGCTCATCCCCTAATTTTGCAACATTAGTGGGTTCGGGCCTCCACGAGGCGTTACCCTCGCTTCACCCTGGCCATGGATAGCTCACCTGGTTTCGGGTCTACTCCCTGCGACTAATACGCCCTATTCAGACTCGCTTTCGCTGCGGCTCCGCCTGTAACTGGCTTAACCTCGCCACAGAGAGTAACTCGCCGGCTCATTCTCCAAGAGGCACGCCGTCAGGCCTTCCCGCCGAAGCGGGCATAGCCCTCCGACTGCTTGTAGGTGTACGGTTTCAGGTTCTATTTCACTCCCCTAACAGGGGTTCTTTTCACCTTTCCCTCACGGTACTTGTTCACTATCGGTCGCCAAGAGTATTTAGCCTTGGAGAGTGGACTCCCCAGCTTCCCGCAGGATTAGCGTGCCCCGCGGTACTCAAGGACAGCGACGAGAGTCCGGATCTTTTTCGCCTACGGGGCTATCACCCCCTATGGCGGACCTTTCCAGTGTCCTTCGGCTAAAGACCGGATTTGTAACTCCCTGGGGCCTTTGCAGCGACCCCTGTCGCGCCTTACAACCCCCGTTGCGCAACGGCTGCAACCTTTAACACGCAACGGGTTTAGGCTGTTCCCCTTTCGCTCGCCACTACTCAGGGAATGATCTCTTTTCCTCGGGGTACTGAGATGTTTCAGTTCCCCCGGTGCCCTCCTCTCCGCCTATTTTATTCAGCGGAGGGTGCCTGGGCATTCCCCCAGGCGGGTTTCCCCATTCGGGTATCCACGGATCAAAGCCCGCTCACGGCTCCCCGTGGCTTATCGCAGTGAACCACGCCCTTCATCGGCTCTTGGCGCCAAGGCATCCACCGTACACCCTTAGTAGCTTAATTCATGTGATATGGTGAATTTGCGTCTTCTCGTTCTGTTCAGTTGTTAAGGTGCCAATCCGGTGCTTCCGCACCTCCCCGACGGTTCCCCCGCCGACGTCTGAAGATCAGCCCCCTGATCCTCACACGCCGATGGGGGATGTCTCGCACCTGGACACAAAAAGCGGCCTGGTTGCGCCAGGCCGCGACAACGACCTGCACACGCCAGTACTCACGCTATCCAGATGCGAAAGGCATTTGTTCCCTTGTCAATAATCCCCTCGTAAACAATTCTCTCGGAGACTTGCCGCCTCCCAGGTGGAGATGAGCGGGCTCGAACCGCTGACCTCCTCCGTGCAAGGGAGGCGCTCTCCCAACTGAGCTACATCCCCTGATGGTACTAGGTGGGCCATTGTGGACTTGAACCACAGACCTTTCCCTTATCAGAGGAATGCTCTAGCCGACTGAGCTAATGGCCCACGAGACTACGATTTGAGGATTTCCTCTTCGCGCTTTGTCGGCACGAAGGTCAAAGGCCCGTTGCAAATGTGCGCACTTTAACAACTGAGAAGTGGTAGGAAAGCCCGGGTTGAGTCCATAGGAGTTACGTGTCGTACTTGTAGGTTTAGAATCGGCTTGGCCGATTCTCCCTAGAAAGGAGGTGATCCAGCCGCAGCTTCCGCTACAGCTACCTTGTTACGACTTCGTCCCAGTCGCCGGCCCCACCCTCGACAGCTGCCTCCCTTGCGGGTTAGCCCACCGGCTTCAGGTGTTGCCGACTCCCATGACGTGACGGGCGGTGTGTACAAGGCCCGGGAACGTATTCACCGCAGTATGGCTGACCTGCGGTTACTAGCAACTCCGGCTTCATGAAGGCGAGTTGCAGCCTTCAATCCGAACTGAGACCGGCTTTTTGGGATTAGCTCCGCCTCACGGCTTGGCAACCCTCTGTACCGGCCATTGTAGCGTGTGTGTCGCCCTGGACATAAAGGCCATGCTGACTTGACGTCATCCCCACCTTCCTCCGGGTGTATCCCGGCAGTCTCGCTAGAGAGGTTTAACTAGCGACGAGGGTTGCGCTCGTTGCGGGACTTAACCCAACACCTCACGGCACGAGCTGACGACAGCCATGCAGCACCTGTGCGCGCTGCCCGAAGGCTCGTTCCCCTTTCGGTTCACTACTACGCGCATGTCAAGCCCAGGTAAGGTTCTTCGTGTAGCATCGAATTAAACCACACGCTCCGCTGCTTGTGCGGGCCCCCGTCAATTCCTTTGAGTTTTAACCTTGCGGCCGTAGTCCCCAGGCGGGGTACTTAACGCGTTGGCTTCGGCACGGAGAGATACAATACTCCCCACACCCAGTACCCATCGTTTACGGCGTGGACTACCGGGGTATCTAATCCCGTTCGCTCCCCACGCTTTCGCGCCTCAGCGTCAGGAACAGGCCAGGGAGCCGCCTTCGCCACTGGTGTTCCTCCCGATCTCTAAGGATTTTACCCCTACACCGGGAATTCCACTCCCCTCTTCTGCCCTCTAGTGCCGCAGTATTGAACGGCGCCTCCCGGTTAAGCCGAAAGATTTCACGTCCAACTTACGACACCGCCTGCGCGCGCTTTACGCCCAGTAAATCCGGATAACGCTCGCACCCTACGTGTTACCGCGGCTGCTGGCACGTAGTCAGCCGGTGCTTCTTCCTGGGGTACCGTCCTTTCTCGTCCCCCAGAAAAGGGTTTTACGACCCGAAGGCCTTCTTCACCCACGCGGCGTTGCTGCATCAGGCTTTCGCCCATTGTGCAATATTCCTTACTGCTGCCTCCCGTAGGAGTCTGGCCCGTGTTTCAGTGCCAGTGTGGCTGATCATCCTCTCAGACCAGCTACCGATCTTCGCCTTGGTAGGCCATTACCCTACCAACTAGCTAATCGGCCGCAGGCCCCTCCCGAAGCGCCTTTCGGCTTTACTCCGACAACCGAATGCCGGAGCACATGCGGAATTAGCAACCCTTTCGGGTAGTTATTCCCCACTTCGGGGTAGGTCACCTACGTGTTACTCACCCGGACGCCACTGACCACTCCTCCGAAGAAAAGTGGTCCGTACGACTTGCATGTATTAGGCACGCCGCCAGCGTTCATCCTGAGCCAGGATCAAACTCTCCGTAGATTCTCTTTTCAGGAATCTGACAGGACCCAATCCCGTCTACTTTCCTACCACTCTTCAGTTGTTAAAGTGCCGCCCGCTCTCATTTTTGGGGCAAGGGTAATTATAACATAGTCCCTGTGGGCTGTCAAATCGGCCCCTCGGAGAAAAACGCCGCCGACGCTTCTGCGCCGGCGGAGACGCACCACACCTATCCGCTATGAATCGGCCTTCACGTTGTGTTGGTTTGCGCCTCCCGCGTTCCTCCTTAACACTATCCGATTGTCAAAACAGCCTGCCGACTTCCCTCACGTTCGGCAATTCTATTATACCACAAGTCTCCGCACTTTGTCAAGAGGTCGTGGCACCTTTTTTGAATTTCCTCTGCGAGGTCGCCGGCTTTCGGACAACGGCGCGGATAATACCACAGCCCACGTGCCTTGTCAAATTTTGCCTCGCCGTTTTTCAGCCCACCCGACTCGCTCCCAAAGTCCCTGGGCCGCGCCATGGTCATCAACCCAACGCGGAACAGAATCCCGCGCGCACGGGTTGACACATCCACGGCCCACCTTGTATAATGTTTCACGTACCCAGAGCGCAGAGGAAGGTCGCCGATGGTTCTTCCGCGCCCAGCGCAGCGCCTGCCAGAAACCCAACTGCACCACCCGCTTCCGTCCGAGGCCGAAGCCTTCGTCGGCCCCTGGTTTCCCTGTCGGTTCACTCCCCATCTTGTTTGCTCAAGGAGGTAGCGATGCCAAAGTTTCCGTCTCACGAGTGGGTTGTAGCCCTCTGCGAAGCCCTGAACTCCAGCGAGGCCTACGCAGAGGCCGCCAAAAACTGGGAGGGCGATTTCTACTTCATCGTGGAGCCCGGCGGCCCCCTGACCGAGCAGGCCATCCTCTACATGGACCTTTGGCACGGCAAGTGCCGCGAGGCCAAGGGGATCACGGACCCAGGCGAGAAGAACCCTGCCTTCGTCATGAGCGCCAACTACGACACCTGGGTCAGGGTCATCAAGGCCCAGTTGGACCCCATCCAGGGCCTCATGACCCGCAAACTGAAACTCAAGGGCAACATGACCATGATCATGAAGAACGTCAAGGCCGCCCAAGAGTTGGTCAAGTGCTGCGCCCTCGTGCCCACCGAGTGGGCCTAACGGGCGGCCTCGTGTTCGCCGCGCCGCATCCCGGCGCTGCTGCTTGAAACCGGGCCCGTCGTCGGGCGCGAGGACGGGGACCGCGCGCCCGGCGTCCATCGGCATTGTTCGGGAACAATCCGTCCTACGGAGGTGTCGCATGTGGTTCTTCCGCAGTCCGCAAATCGTCTTCGGTCCCGAATCGCTGGACTATCTCGTGGAGATTCCCGCCCGCCACGCGTTGATCATCACCGACGCGAACCTGGTGCAATTGGGGCTGGTGAATCTGGTAACGCGCAAGTTGGACGAGGCGGGGGTGGCCTACACCCTCTTCCCGGAGGTGCGCGCAGAGCCCACGCTGGAACTCGCGTTGCGCGGGGCCGAGGTGGCCCGCGAGGTGAAACCTGACCTCATCATCGGCCTGGGCGGCGGCTCCGCTATGGACACCGCCAAGACCGTGCGCGTGCTGTACGAGCGGCCCGACCTGCCGGTGGACGGCATCAGCCCGCTGGAGCCGCTCAACCTGAGCAAGGACATTCGCCTCATCACCATCCCCACCACCAGCGGCACCGGCGCGGACGTGGGCTGGGGCGTGGTCCTCACCGACGAGGTCAGCCATCGCAAACTGGTGCTCGGCTCTCCCGAGGGCCTGGCCGACTTCGCCATCGTGGACCCCGTGTTCACGCTGGACTTGCCGCCCGCCATCACGCGCGATACCGGCATGGACGTCCTGGCCCACGCCATTGAGTGCTTCGTCGGGGCGTGGCGCAACGACTTCACCGACGGCCTGATGATCAAGGCCACCGAACTGGTGCTCACCTACCTGCCGCGCGCGTACAAGAATCCCCACGACGAAGAGGCCCGCGAACACATGCACAACGCCGCCACCATCGCCGGCTTGGGCCTGGGCAACGCCCAAATCGGCATCTGCCACAGCATGGCCCACGCGCTGGGCGGGATGTTCCACGCGCCGCACGGACGGCTCATCGGCATCTGCCTGCCCTACACGCTGGAGTTCGCAGCCAACGGCATGCCCGACAACCTGGCCGCGCTGGCCCGCTACCTGGGCCTGACCACAGCGCCCGGCCAGGAGGGAGCCTACGCCCTGGTGGAGGCCGTGCGCCAACTGGGGCGCGAGACCGGCCACCCGCGCTCGCTCAAGGAAATCGGCATCGGCGAGCGCGAGTTCGCCGAGAGTTTGCCCACGCTCCTGGACAACGCTTCGCAGGACCCGTGCACAATCACCAGCCCGCGCGTGCCCGAGTCCGAGGAGTTCAACGAACTGTTCTGGTGCGTGTACCACGGCAAGCCCGTAACGTTCTGACGCAGGTGGGGAAACGACTCACCGCCGAGGCGCAGAGAATTCAAACCAAATCTCTGCGGTCTCCGCGCTCTCTGCGGTGAAAAGGTTTTTGCATTCACCGCAGAGACACAGAGAACGCAGAGGATTCATAGAAATGGAGAGAATCTCTGCGGTCTCCGCGCTCTCTGCGGTGAAAAGGTTTTTGCATTCACCGCAGAGACACAGAGAACGCAGAGGATTCATAGAAATGGAGAGAATCTCTGCGGTCTCCGCGCTCTCTGCGGTGAAAAGGTTTTTGCATTCACCGCAGAGACACAGAGAACGCAGAGGATTCATAGAAATGGAGAGAATCTCTGCGGTCTCCGCGTGCTCTGCGGTGAAACAAACAGGAAAGGAGGGTGCTGACAAATGGGCGGCTACATGGGCAAGATTCTGCGCGTGAACCTCACGACGGGCGAGATGCGCGACGAGGCGACAAACCCGGATTGGGCCGAGCAATTCATCGGCGGGGCGGGGTTGGCCGCGCGCTACCTGTGGGAGCACCTCGCACCCGACGCCGACCCCCTGGCGCCCGAGAACCCCCTCATCTTCATGACCGGCCCGCTGACGGGAACGGCAGCGCCCTCGTGCGGGCGGTTTGTGGTCTGCGCCCGCTCGCCGCTCACCGGCCTGTGGGGCGAGTCCAACTCCGGCGGGTTCTGGGGGCCTGAACTCAAGTTCGCCGGCTACGACGGCATCGTCATCTCGGGGCGCGCGCCCGAGCCGGTGTACCTCGCCATCGCCGACGGCAAGGCGGCCCTGAAACCGGCGTCGCACCTGTGGGGGCTGGACGCCTACGAGACGCAGCGCCTGGTCAAGGAGGAAATGGGCGACCGGCGGGCGCGCGTGGCCTGCATCGGCGCGGCGGGCGAATCGCTGGTGAAATACGCCGCCATCATGAACGACCACGGGCGCGCGGCGGGCCGCACCGGCATGGGGGCCGTCATGGGCGCGAAGAACCTCAAGGCGGTGGCAGTCCTCGGCCACGCAAGCGTCCCCGTCGCCGACGCCGACGCCCTGCGCGCCGCCGTGGACGACATCCTGCAATTCATCCAAGAGGACCCTGCCAGCCAGGTCTTCCGTCTCATGGGCACGGCCAACGGCGTCATCCTGCAGGCCGACATCGGCGACATGCCCATCCACCACTTCGCGGGCGGCGTCTTCCCGGCTGCCATAGACATCAGCGGGCCCACCATGAGCGAGACGATTCTCCGTCGGCGGGCGTCCTGCTTCCGCTGCCCCATCGGCTGCGGGCGACGCACCGCCCCCACCCGAGACCCCTTCGCCACGCCCGGCGTGGACGGGCCGGAGTACGAGACCATCGCCAGTTTCGGGTCGCTGCTGGACTGCGCCGACCTGGAAGCCGTCGCGCGGGCCAATCACCTGTGCAACGTGCACGGCCTGGACACCATCTCGTGCGGCGTTACGCTGGCCCTGGCGTACCAGATGTTTGAGGCCGGCATCCTCACCGAACGGGACACCGACGGCCTGCGCCTGGAATGGGGCGACCTGCGCCCGGCCATTGCCCTCATTCCGAGAATTGCCCGCAGGGAGGGGTTCGGCGCGCTGCTGGCCGACGGGGCATTGGCACTGGCCCGCCGCTTCGGCGTGGAGGATTGGGCCGTGCACGTCAAGGGGCTGGAAGTGCCCATGCACGACCCGCGTGCCAACATCGGCATGGCCCTGGTGTACGCCACCGGCCCCCGCGGCGCTTCCCACATGGATGCCGACGTGTACATGGTAGACCTGGGCCAGGAGCAGGAGGAACTGGGCATCCTCGCGGGCAACCGCTTTGACCAGAGCGCCGACAAGGTGGGCATCGTCATCCGCATGCAGAACTACCATGCGTTCACCAATTCGCTCATCGCCTGCTCCAATGCGTTCTACGGATCTCACCGCTGGCGGGCGCTGTTCGCCGCCGTTGTGGGCCGCGAGATTTCGCCCAACGACCTGCTCACTGCCGGCGAGCGCATCTTCAACCTCAAGCGGGCCATCGTCAACCGCCTGGGCGTGCGCCGCGAGGATGACCGCTTGCCCGCAGCCCTTCTGAAGCCTCTGCCCGATGGCGGCACCGAAGGCAACGTCCCGGACATGGACGCCCTCCTGCCCGAATTCTACCGCCAGCGGGGTTGGGACTGGAAAACCGGCAGGCCGCTTTTTGACAAATTGGTCAACCTGGGGCTAAATGGGCCGGCCAACGAACTCTGGAGGTAGCCTGTGAAACTTTCGGTGCTGATTCCGGCTTACAACGAGGCCCCGACCGTGGAGGCGCTCATCCGCCGCGTGGCCAGCGTGGACGTGGACAAGGAGATCATCGTCGTGAACGATGGCTCCACCGACGGGACGGGCGAAATCCTGGACCGGCTGGACATTCCCGGCCTGCGTGTCATCCACCACCCCAAAAACCAGGGCAAGGGCGCGGCCATCCGCACCGCCATCGCCGCCGCCCAGGGCGACGCCATCATCATCCAGGACGCCGATTTGGAGTACGACCCCGAGGACTACCACAAACTGGTGGAGAAGATGGTGGCCGAAAACGCCAAGGTCGTGTACGGCGTGCGGTCGCTGAAGGGCCAGAAGACCTTCATTCGCCTGGGCAATCAGTTCTTGACGTGGGCCACCAACGTCATCTACGGCTCGCGCATTCACGACATGGAGACCTGCTACAAACTGGTGGATAGGGAACTCATGCAGAGTTTCCGCATCACCTGCGACCGGTTTGACCTGGAAGCGGAGGTAACGGCGAAGATTCTCAAGCGCGGCCACCGCATCTACGAGGTGCCGATTTCCTACACCCCCCGCAAGGAGAAAAAACTGTCGCCCTGGCGCGACGGCCTGCCCGCCCTGTGGGCGCTCATCAAGTTCCGATTCACCGAGTGATACTCTGCCACAGGGATTCTTGATAGTTTGTCATTGCGAGGGCGCGCAGCGCCCGAAGCAATCCCGCCAGACTGTCATTCTGAGGCGCGGAGCGCCGAAGAATCTCGCCAACCGAGAGGCTTCGCTTCGCTCGCAATGACAAAGGGCAATTTTCCCTGCGGTGAAGTACCAGGTGCGTTCGCGGCAACGCGCCCACCTGCAAGAGAACCCGCCGATTGCAGGCGGGTTCTCTTTTGCATGCGCTTAACCATCCGCCGGCGTCATTCGCCAGGCTCGCCCCGGCCCGGACCCACCAGGTCTATCATCTCCGTCCCCAGATAGGGGCGGCGGACGTCCTCCACGTTCTCCAGGCGGGCCACGATGTCGCGCATGCGAATGGCCATGTCGTGCACCAGTTTCAGCGCCCGCCTCCCCTCCTCCGACAGCCCCGCCTCCTGCTCCATGAGCCACTCGGCGTTGCCCAGGATAGCCGTCAGAGGGTTGTTGATCTCGTGCTTGACCGCCAGCCCCAATTGGCCGATGGCCGCCAGGCGCTCCGCACGGATGAGCCGCGCCTGCGCCCGCACCAGCGCCAAGTTCCGCTCGGCCAGTTCCGCAGCGGTGGCACGCTCGCGCTCGTACAGGCGGGCGTTCTCAAACACAGCAGCGACGAGGTTCGCCAGGAGCGACAACGCACCGACCTCATCCGGCCCGAAGACGCCCTCGCGATCCGTCCCCATGTCCAGGATGCCGATCACGCGCCCTCGGAATTGGATGGGCACGCAGAGTTCCGCCCGCGTGGGGAGATTCCCCTCGCCGCCGAAGCCGGAGAGGCCCGGGTCGCCCTCGCGCCGCACGGCCTGGCCTGTCCGCGCCGCCCGAGACACCGGCCCGTCCCCGTCCATCCTCACCGCCATCGCTGCCGGGGCATACGCCCGCACCTCGCCGTGGTCGTGCTCCGCCACCAGCGAAGCCGTCGCCCCGGCCTCATCCAGCAGGAAGATGGCGACGCGCTCGTACCCCAGACCGCGCCCCACCGACTCGGCCACCTGGCGGAGCAATTCCTGGGTTCGCAGGATCGCCGCCACCTCCTGGCCGATGCGCGCGACGGCTTCCAGATAGGCAGCCCGCTTCTCCGCCTGGAGGAGCAGCCGACGGTTCTGCAGGGCCACCGCCAACTGATCCGCCACCGATTTGAGCACACTGGGATCGCGCTGGGTGAACGCGCCCGCGGACGAGGACCGCACATCCAGCAGCCCAAGCACCTCGCTGCCCAACCGCACGGGGACGATGATCTCGGCGCGGGACCGCCGAGGGGCGCCGGGGTGCCCCGACAGATTGTTGCTCCACGCCAGGTCCGACGGGGGGCGACCTTCCGCGAGGAGGCCATCGGGCCGCGTGAGTGCCTGGCCCGTCTTCCACCCGTCCAGCGGCTTGCCCGCCAGGGCATACACCCGCAGCACGCCGCCGTCATCGCAGAGGAAGGCAACCTGCTCGTACCCGAAGGTGCTGACCACGAGCGAGAGCGCGCGCGGAAGCAGCCCACTGTCGGGCCTGTACACGATGTCCTGTCCCAGGCGCATGAGCAGGCTCCACTCCAACACGCGGGCCTGCAACTCCTCCAGCATCCGCGTGCGCTCCAGTGCAGGAACAATCTTGTCCCGCGCCTTGCCGAGGCGTCGCCTCTGGTAGGCGGTGAGCGCAAGGGGCTGTCGGCTCAACAGGATGGCCGCCCCCATCGTCCAGCCGGCAGACACAAAGGGCACGGCGAGGGAGAAGGGATAGCCGTGAGCCTGGGCCAGGGGCGCGAAATCGGGCGATTCGGCGAAGTCGGCCTCTCGCTCCAGCGCGCGGCGAAGGGCCTGCGTCCACGCTTCCGCCTGGTCTTCGCCGAGGCCCTCGGTCGTATAGAGCAGGCCGCCGCTCTGCTCCGATGCAATCACCGCCGCCAGACCGGCCTCGGCCCCGGCCAATTGCATGAGCGCGGCCAGCCCAACTTCCAGCACATAGGCCGACCCATGTGCCCGCGTCAGGTCGCCGTCCAACCGATCTAGCAGCCGCTGAGCCCGTCGCGCATCCGAATCCATGACCCACTCCCCTGCCCGCGCCTCACGACACGAAGGGGGCCTGCTCCGCAGGTAGGGCCATGCCCAGGAGCCTGCGGACGCGGTCGCGGAGTTCGTCGCCGGAGAAGGGCTTGGGGAGACAGTCGTCGGCGCCCGCTTCACGGGCGGCTTGCAATTGCTCTGCGCTGCTGTAGCCGGTTACCACCAGAATCTTGATGTGCCGCGTGGTGGGGTCGCCCTTCACTTGGCGGCACACGTCAAAGCCGTCCACACCGGGCATCATCAGGTCCAGCACGATGAGGTCAGGCCCGAAGAGCGCCAACTGCCTGCCCGCCTCAAACCCGTTGGACGCCGTAGCGAAGCGGAATTGGGAGCCCAGGCGCTGGAGATTGCGGACCACCGTCTCTACGATGGGCTGCTCGTCGTCCACCACGAGAATGCGCTTCTCGTCGGCAACCTTACGCCGCAGTTCCGTGTCCACCGGGATAGAGTGCTTCGCCAGAAAGGCGAGCAGGTCGGTTGCGCGCACCCGGTAGTGCCCACCGGGCGTGCTGTGGGCCGGCAACTTGCCTTCCTTGATCCAGCGGAAGATGGTTACCGGCGACACCTGGCAGTATTGAGCCACTTCTCCCGTAGTCAGAAACCGATCCACCGCGACCCGCCTTGCGATGTAAGGAATGTAAGGATTGTAATGTTTGCAATATTCTAGCATGACTTCTGTGCGCTGTCAATGCCTTTGGGCGTGAATTTCGGGTGAATTCCCCGCACATCCGTTGCGACGCCGCCCGACGCGACGAGGCAAGCCGTAGGACGGCCATCCCTGGCGGCCGCTCCCCCTCCCGTCATTCTGAGCGGCGAAGCCGCGAAGAATCTCGGCGTGGCAAGACACCGCCAACCTGCGTGATTCGGCACGAACGGCGATTCGCGCGGATTCGCGTCCGCTCACGGTTACCGCCCGAGAGGCTTCGCACAGTATGAAAGACGGCCCCGCGCCCGCGCGACGCGCGTTTTGCCCGACAGCGCGCTTGCGGCGTATAATCCAAACGCGAATCATACAATCGGAGGTAGAGGTGGCGCCCGAATTGCAGCAACTTCTGGCCCAGCCGTGGCCGGACGGCAAGCGCGTCCTGGTGTCCTTCCTCTGGGACGGGGAGGGCCCGGTGGACGTGGAACTCACCCTGCGCTCGGCGGCAGGAGATCCCTGGGCGCAGATGCTAGTGGTGGGGCTGAACGAGCCGCGCATGGACCTGACGCTGCACCTGCGCGTCCCTGTCCTGCCCGGCGCCGAGGGCACCGTTACCGCGCGGCTGCTCCAGGGCGAGACCGAAGCCGACTCGCGCGTCGCCGCCTTCGTCCTGCCCGGCGACCCCGCACCGTAGCGGGACCCGTCCGTGCGCCCGCTCGCGCCCCGCGCCCACCCGCCAACATTGTACGGAGGTTATCCTGCTGTGAAACCCTGGACTGTGCTGGATTCGCGCCTCATCTTGCAGCGCCCGCCATGGCTTACCATCACCGCCCAGCGCTGCCTGCTGCCCAACGGCCACATCATAGAGGAGTACCTCCTCGCCGAGGGCCGCGACGTGGTCATGGTGTTCCCGCTGTCCGCCGAGGGCACGGTCATCCTCGTGGAGCAGTACAAGCACGGGTGCGGGCAGGTCCTGTGGGACCTGCCGGCGGGCTACGTGGACAGCGACGACGACTCGCTGCTCCACGCCGCCCAGCGGGAACTGGCCGAGGAGACCGGCCATTCAGCCGACGACTGGGCGCATCTGGCCTCACTTCACCCCGACCCCAACCGCTCGGCCAATCGGGTGCACTTCTACCTGGCGCTGGGTGCGCGTCAGACGACCGCCCAGCACCTGGACGCGACCGAAGACTTGCGCGTGCACGCGGTCGCGCCCGCGGACCTTTGGGCACTCGTCGCAGAGGGGAGAATCCGCTCCATGGCTTCTGTGGCGGGCATCGGGCTGGGCCTTCGGCGTCTCGCCGAACGCGGCCTGGTGCCCCCGCCTGTGTTCGGCTTTCCTGAGGTGGGCTAGTGTCGTTCTGGAGGATGCTCTGGCGACTGCTGGGCTACGTTCGGCCGTATGCGCGGCGCACGGCCCTGGCCTACGCCTGCCTGCTCGGCGTAACCGCGCTGAGCCTCGCCGTGCCCTGGGTCATCAAGCAGGCGGTTGACCTTGGGCTGACCCAGGGCACCCCCAGCACGCTCCTGGTGCTGGCGGGCGGCTTGCTGGGGTTGGGCCTTGTGCGGGCCGGGTTCTCCTTCGGCCAGCGCTACCTGAGCGCGTGGCTCGCCCACCGCGTGGCCTATGACCTGCGCAACCGCCTTTACGACCGCATTCAGACCCTCTCCTTCGCGTTCCACGATCACGCCCAGACGGGCCAACTCATGTCGCGGTGCACGTCCGACGTCTCGTCGGTGGAGGCCCTCGCCGGCACGGGCCTGGCCGAGTTCGTCAACATCGCGGTGCTCTTCACCGCCGCGCTCGTCATCCTTTTCCGCATCCATCCGGGCCTGGCCGCCGCGGCGCTGACCCCCATCCCCATCCTCGCCTTCGTAACGGTGCGTTTCGGGCGGCGCATCGGCCCTCTATTCCAGCGCATCCAGGAACAGCACGCCGAGATGACCACCCTCCTCCAGGAAGACCTGACCGGCATCCAGGTGGTGCAGGCGTTCACCCGCGAACCCTACGAGATTCAGCGGTTCCGCGACGCCAACGTGGAACTCATGCGGCGCAGGCTCGCCACCATTCGGGAGTGGAGTTTCAACTTCCCCATGATGACCTTCATCATCAGCCTGGGCACGGCCATCATCCTGTGGTACGGCGGCAACCTGGTGAACAACGGCCAACTGACCGTGGGCACGCTGGTGGCCTTCAACAGTTACCTGGGCATGCTGGCGGTTCCGGTGCAGCGCATGGGGTGGTTGGTGGACATGGCCGCCGACGCCGTCGCTTCGGGCCGCCGCATCTTTGAGATTCTGGACGCGCCGTCGCCCGTGCAGGAGAAGCCGGGGGCCATAGACCTGCCCGTGGGCGCAGGCCGCGTGGAGTTCCGCGACGTCGCCTTCGGCTACGGCGACACGCCCATCCTGGAGCACATCTCCTTCGTCGCCGAGCCCGGCCAAATCGTCGCGCTTGTGGGCGAGACCGGCGCGGGCAAGAGCACCCTCATCCACCTCATCCCCCGCTTCTACGACGTTACGGCGGGCCAGATTTTGGTGGATGGGTACGACATCCGCGACGTTACGCTCCGCTCGTTGCGCAGGCAAATCGGCATCGTCCTGCAGGACACGTTCCTGTTCTCCACCACCATCCGCGAGAACATCGCCTACGGACGCGAGGACGCCACCGACGACGAAATCATCGCCGCCGCCAAGGCCGCCCACGCCCACGAGTTCATCGTGCAGTTCCCCGACGGATACGACACCCTCGTGGGCGAGCGCGGCATCACCCTGTCTGGCGGGCAGCGCCAGCGGGTCGCCATCGCCCGCGCCCTGCTCATGGACCCGCGCATCCTCCTCCTGGACGACTCCACGTCCAGCGTGGACACCGAAACCGAGCGGCTGATTCAGGACGCCCTGACCCGCCTGATGGCCGGGCGCACCACGTTCGTCATCGCCCAGCGCCTCAGCACCGTCATGCGGGCGCACCAGATTCTGGTGATAGACGGCGGCCGCATCGTGGAGCGCGGGACTCATGCGGAGTTGCTGGCCCTGGGCGGGCGCTACGCCACCATCTACGAGCAGCAAATCCGCCCGACGGGCGAGCGCCTGGCGGCCCTCGTAGCACGCGCCCGCACAAGTTACGGAGGTGAGACCTCATGAGCGAGACCAAGTCGCCCTTCCGACGCCGACACGCGCCCCATGAAGCCGGCGCGCCCATCCTGGAAGTCGCGGATGTTTCGGTGCGGTACAACGGCCGCCCGGCGCTGGACAGCGTCTCCTTTCACCTGACCAAAGGTGAGCGGGTGGCCGTCGTGGGGCCCAACGGCGCGGGCAAGAGCACCCTGTTCAAGGTCATCGCCGGCGTGCTGGACCCGGCCGAAGGCGAGGTGCGCGTTGCCGGACACTGCCCCGGCGGCCACATCTGCATCGCCTACGTCCCCCAGCGCAACGAGGTGGACTGGAACTTCCCCGTTACGGTGGCCGACGTGGTGATGATGGGCCGCGTCGGCAGGATGGGCCTGCTGCGCCACTCCAGCCGCCGCGACTGGGCCTTCGTGAAGCGGTGCCTGGAGATCGTCGGCCTGGCGGACCTGGCCGACCGCCAGATCGGCGAACTGTCGGGCGGACAGCAGCAGCGCATGTTCATCGCGCGGGCGCTGGCCCAGGAGGCCGAACTGATGCTCATGGACGAGCCGCTCACCGGCCTTGATGTGGCGTCGCAGGAGAGCATCTTCCACATCCTGGATACGCTCCGCGCCCAGCAGGTTACCATCATGGTCGCCACCCACGACCTGAACCTGGCGGCGGCGCGGTTTGACCGCGTGATGCTCCTCAACAAGCGCCTGTTCGGCATCGGGCCTGCCGCCGAGGTCTTCACGCCCGACCGACTGCGCGCGGCCTACGGCGAGCATCTGCGCTTCGTGGAGACCGAAAACGGCATCATGCTGCTCAGCGACACGTGCTGCGGAGGAGGGGATCACTGATGGACGGACTTGTGGACATCGTTATCGCGCCCTTGCAGTACGGGTTCATGCTCCGCGGGCTGGCCGCCTCGGTGATGGTGGGCATCGTGTGCGCCACGGTCGGCACCTACGTGGTCCTGCGCGGCATGGCGTTCTTCGGCGACGCCCTGGCCCACGCCATCCTGCCGGGCGTGGCGGTGGGCTACCTTGTGAGCGGGAGCGCGCGCGGGCCGCTGTTCTGGTGGGCGCTGGGCACCGCCATCCTCACCGCCCTGGGCATCGGCGCGGTGGGCAAGGAAGCCAGAATCAAAGAGGACACGGCCATCGGCATCATCTTCGCCGCCATGTTCGCCCTGGGCATCGCCCTCATCTCGCGCACCCAGAGTTACGCTGTGGATTTGGCCCATTTCCTGTTCGGCGACGTGCTGGGCGTGTCGGCGGGCGACCTGGCGCTGACGGCAGCGTTCGGCGGGCTGGTCATCTTGACCGTCGTCGCCCTCTACAAGGAGTTCCTGGTCATCTCATTTGACCCCATCCTGGCGGCCACGCTGCGCCTGCCGTCGTCCCTGCTCCACTACCTGCTCCTGGCGCTCATCGCCATCACCATCGTCGTGTCGCTCCAGACGGTGGGCATCGCCCTCATGGTGGCGATGCTGGTAACGCCCGCGGCCACGGCCTACCTGCTGACCCGTCGCCTGCCGCTGATGATGGCGCTGGCCGCCTTCCTGGGGGCCACGTCGGGCGTCATCGGCCTGTACCTGTCCTACTACGCGAGCATCGCCTCGGGCGCGGCCATCGTGCTGGTGTGCTCGGTCTTCTTCCTGCTGGCCGTGCTGTTCGCGCCGGGCAGGGGCGTTCTGGCGAACCGACGCGCGAAGACCCCGCGACGCTCCTGACGAAACGCAGAGCCGTCAGTCTCCCGTCAGTCCCCGCCCGTACACTAGACCACGAGGGCGCACGGACGCGCACACCCACCGCCGTGCGCCCCAACAGCCCAGGACGGAAGGCTGGGAGGTGAAGCATGAAGCGGTTTTTCGCCAGGGTTGGGCGGGGCCTCGCGCGCTTCTTCTTCAGGCACTGGGCGACCGGACTTGTCGTGCTCCTGCTCTTGCTCGCCGCGCTCACCGGCTACCAGATGTGGCATCTGGGGCCGGCTGTGGCCCTCGCCCTGCTGCCGCAGTTGATCATCTGTCTCATCCTCATCGGCGTGGTGGTCGCCGTCCACCGGGCGCTGAAGGCGATCACGCGGGCGAGCATCGTGGAGACCGGCGTGGCCCAGGGACGCACCGTGCTCAAGACCACGGTGGAGGAAGCGAAGGAGACGCTTGCCTCGCTGAGCACAGACGTGAAGCGCGACCTGGGGCGGCTGGTGGGAGGCGCAGCGGAAGCGTCGGCGGCCGACCCGCCCCTGCGCTGCCCGCGCTGTGGGCGGGTATCGCGGCCGGGGGCCAGGTTCTGCGAGGGGTGCGGCGCGGCGCTGCACATCGCCTGCCCGCGCTGCGGTCGCGCCATGCGTGCCGACGCCAGGTTCTGCATGGCCTGCGGCGCGCCGCTGGGGCGGAGGGGGTAGGGCGAAACAGGCCGTCGCCCTGGGAATGGGCAGATAAGCACCTTATCACCGCAGAGAACACAGAGAACGCAGAGAATTCAACTAAATCTCTGTGGTCTCCGCGAGCTCTGCGGTGAATACGGTTTCGTAGAGGCACTGATCACCGCAGAGAACACAGAGAACGCAGAGAATTCAAGTAAATCTCCGCGCTCTCCGCGCGCTCTGCGGTGAATACGGTTTCGTAGAGGCACTGATCACCGCAGAGAACACAGAACGCAGAGAATTCAACTAAATCTCTGTGGTCTCCGCGCGCTCTGCGGTGAATACGGTTTCGTAGAGGCACTGATCACCGCAGAGAACACAGAGAACGCAGAGAATTCAACTAAGTCTCTGTGGTCTCCGCGTGCTCTGCGGTGAATACGGTTTCGTAGAGGCACTTATCACCGCAGAGAACACAGAGAACGCAGAGAATTCAAGTAAATCTCCGCGCTCTGTCAATTGCCGCCCGCATGTGTACCACCTATAGTCGGGTGATGTGTACCACCCATCGCCGCCTTGATGTGTACCACCCGGCGAGTGTGGCGGCCTGTTACGACGATT
>JADBJK010000048.1 GCA_014874485.1 Chloroflexota bacterium | reverse complement strand
GATATCTCAGCAACCTGGCTGTTGCTGAATCCCTACCCGCAACCCCACCCCGGCACTTATGGGTAACGATAAGCCCGGCGGGAGAGGGGACGGCGGGGCCCAGCCCTCCCCTGCGGCGAGGGGACACGCAGCGCCACCCCAGCCGCCCGAGGCTGAAGCCATCGGTTGGGGGTCTGTAGGCGCACAGCACGCCGCGCCCAGCCCCCAGCGGGGCTTCGTTCATTCAGCGCGGGGGTTTAGCCCCGCGCGTCGCCACCCGCCACGCCCGAGGGCGACGCCATCGGGCTACGTGGGCAAAGCCCTGCGGGCTGGTTGTAGGCGCACAGCACGCCGCGCCCAGCCCCCAGCGGGGCTTCGTTCATTCAGCGCGGGGGTTCAGCCCCGCGCGGCATCCCCGCGCCGCCCGAGGCTGAAGCCGTCGGGCTGAAGGGGCAAAGCCCTGCGGGCTGGTTGTAGGCGCACAGCACGCCGCGCCCAGCCCCAGTGGGGCTTCGTTCATTCAGCGCGGGGGTTCAGCCCCGCGCGGCATCCCCGCGCCGCCCGAGGCTGAAGCCGTCGGGCTGAAGGGGCAAAGCCCTGCGGGCTGGTTGTAGGCGCACAGCACGCCGCGCCCAGCCCCAGTGGGGCTTCGTTCATTCAGCGCGGGGGTTCAGCCCCGCGCGGCATCCCCGCGCCGCCCGAGGCTGAAGCCATCGGTTGGGGGTCTGTAGGCGCACAGCACGCCGCGCCCAGCCCCCAGCGGGGCTTCGTTCATTCAGCGCGGGGGTTCAGCCCCGCGCGTGCCCCGCCCTTTCGCGGCCTTTCGTGGGTTTCGCGATCCGAACGCCCCTCACCCTAGCCCTCTCCCGGCGGGAAAGGGAGTGGCGCACCCCAGCCCCAGTGGGGCTTCGTTCATTCAGCGCGGGGGTTCAGCCCCGCGCGTGCCCCGCCCTTTCGCGGCCTTTCGTGGGTTTCGCGATCCGAACCCCCCGCCGAATTGACGCCCCGCGCGCCTCCTGCTACAATGCCCTTGCCCCGCAGGGGACATCGGCCACAGGAGGCCCCATGCCAACCGAGAACGTAGAAGTGGAACTTCGGTTTGACCTTTCCGACTACATCCGCGCCACCACGCGCCTGCTGTTCACTCAGCCCACCTTCGTCGGCATCCTCACCCTCACCGCAGCGGCTGTCGTGTACGCCATGTACGTGGCCATCCGCGACGCCGCTTCCATGGGGTTCGGCCAGGCGCTGCTGGCCCAGGCTCCCATCTTGCTGTTCCTTCTCGTGCCGGTTGTGCTGTGGTTCTCCCTGCGGCGGCAGGGGGCGCGCATCATCGCCCGCCAGCGTGCCAACAACGAGCGCATCTTCTACACCTTCTCCGACAACGGGTTCGTGCAGCGCGTTACCTCGGATCATGGGCGAAACGAGCATTCGGGCGGCTGGGACACCTTCGCCAAGGTGGTGGAGACTCCGGGCGAGTTCCTGCTCCTGCTGCCGCGTCAGGGGGGCGTGTTCCTGCCCAAGACGTGCTTCGCGTCCGCCGAGCAGATGGCGCGCTTCCGCGAGATGGTGCGCCGCGCCCTGGGCGACCGCGCCAAACTGCGCGACAGGTAACTTCCGGGCACCGTCCCACCGCCGAGACTTTGAGGGCGCAGAGGAGCGCCCGCGCACGGGATATTTACCCACGCCTGGCGTCCAGGTCATTCGCGTGCGCGCCTGCCCGTGAACCGAAGGGGCGTGCCCTGCGTAATACCGTTGGCATTCGCAATCGCGAGAGGAGGGAACATGAACCCCAAGCGCAGATCCAACCTGGCGGGCGGCCTGGTGCTCATCCTGTTGGGCGCATGGTTCCTGGCGGTGCAACTGGTGCCCGGCCTGGAGACCCGCATCTTCGGCCCGGGCGGTTGGCCCCTGATCATCGTTAGCGTCGGCGTCATGCTGCTGCTCATCGGCCTGCTGGCCGGCGTGCCCGAGATGGCCGTGCCCGCCTGCATCGTCGGCGGCATCGGCGGCCTGCTGTACTGGCAGAACGCGACGGGCAACTGGGACTCGTGGGCCTACGCTTGGGCGCTCATCCCTGGCTTCGTGGGCGTGGGCACGCTCCTGTCGGGCATCATTGCGGGCAAGCGCGGCGAGATTTCGGCGGGGGCCTGGCTCGTCTTCATCAGCCTCGTCTTGTTCGCAGTGTTCGCATCGTTCCTGGGCGGGCCCAACCTGTTCGGCGACTACTGGCCCGTCCTGCTCATCGTGCTGGGGTTGGCGATTCTGGCGCGGGGACTGGTGCGCCCGCGACGGTGAGCAGGTTCACCGCAGAGACGCAGAGGACGCAGAGAGGACGGCTGATCGCTGACCGCTGATCGCTGACCGCTATCACACAAGGAGGGCTTGACATGAAACGGTGGGACTTACGGCTGGTGTTCGGCGCGATTCTGGTGCTGTCCGGCGTGCTGTTCCTGCTGGACAACCTGGGCGTGCTGAAGGGTGCGGGCGACCTGTTCTGGGCAGTGCTGTTCGCCGCGGCGGGCGGGGCGTTCCTGTACCGGTTCGCCACCGACCGCGTGCACTGGTGGGCGCTGATTCCGGGGTTCACCCTGCTGGGGCTGGCGGCGGTCATCGCCCTGGAGACGCTCCCGCTGGGCGACACAGGCGCCATCAGCGGCGGGCTGTTCCTGGCGGCCATCGGCGCCGGCTTCTGGGCCATCTACCTGACGCGCCGCGACTTCTGGTGGGCGCTGATCCCGGGCGGTGTGCTGGTAACGCTGGGCGCCGTGGCTGCGCTGGGGGACAAGGTGAATGGCGAGGCCGTGGGCGGCATCTTCTTCCTGGGGCTGGCGGCCACCTTCGGCGGGCTGTGCTTCCTGCCGACGGCTCAGGGCCGGCAGACCTGGGCGGCGATTCCCGCGGGCATCCTGGGCGTCATGGGCGTGGCCCTGCTGGCGGGCGCGGCGGTCGGGCTGTCCTACATCCTGCCCGCAGCGCTCATCCTCGTGGGGCTGTATCTCCTGTGGCGGGCGTTGGTCCCGCGCACGGGCGCGTAGGAGGGCATCATGGAAGCAGAGCCGAAGCGCGAACCGCGACGGCTGACCCGCAGCGCCAAGAACCGCGTTATCGCGGGCGTGTGCGGCGGCCTGGGCGAGTATCTGGGCATTGATCCCGGCCTGGTGCGCATCCTCTTCGTCCTGCTGGGCATCGGGCGCGGGTTCGGCGTGTTCATCTACATCCTCTTGTGGCTGCTCATCCCGCGCGAGGACATGGAGACCGCGGCGGCCACCGAGGCCACCATCCGCGCCGGCGCCGACGAGATGTCCGAGCGCGCCCGCACCGCAGGCGCCGAGTTCCGCGAGGCGTGGCAGAGCGACTCGCATCCGCTTCTCGTCGCCATCGGCGTGGGGCTCATCATCCTGGGCGGGCTGGCCCTGCTGGAGGCGCTCCACATCACGTGGCTGTGGTGGCTGAGTTTTGACACGCTGTGGCCGGTCCTGCTCATCGTGGCCGGGCTGGTCATCATCTTGCGCCGCCGCTAGGCCCGCGCCTGCGGCTGCGGATAGGGGAGGGGTACCCATGGAGAAAACACCGCGACGCGGCGGGCTGGTGTGGCCCATTATTCTCATCGGGCTGGGGATCGTGTTCCTGCTGAACAACCTGGGCGTCCTGCCGTGGGACATCTGGGCGACGCTCCTGCGCATGTGGCCCGTGGTCCTCATCGCCATCGGCCTGGACCTGGTCATCGGTCGGCGGTCGGTATGGGGGTCGCTGGTGGCGCTGGTGCTCATCGCGCTGGTGCTGGCGGGCGGCGTCTGGCTCGCGTACAGCACGGCGGGCTCGACCGTCGCCACAACCGAGACGGTGGCGTACCCGCTGGGCGGCGCGACCCAGGCCAACGTGGAGATCGCCCAGGGCGTGGGCGAACTGCGGGTGAGGGCGCTTCCGACAGGGTCGGCGAACCTGGCCCAGGGGACGCTCCAACTGGCGCGGGGCGAGACGGCAACGCGGTCATTCACAGGCGACGGCACCGCGCGCCTGTCCATCAAGAGCGACAAGAGGAACTGGGGCCCCGAAGTGATGGGCTCGCAGAACGCCCGCGTGTGGGATCTGGCGCTGAACGGCGGCGTGCCGATGGTGCTGGAGTTGGACCTGGCCGTGGGCAAGATGACCGCGGACCTGTCGGGCCTGGACGTGAGCGCCGCCGACGTGAACGTGGCCGTGGGCGACGCGACGGTGCGCCTGCCCTCGCAGGGGCGCTCGGCGGTCAAGGTGTCGGTCGCCGTGGGCAACCTGGTGGTTGAGATTCCGCGCGGCGTTGAGGCCCGCGTCCGTTCGGGCGCGGCGCTGGCGGGGCGGTCGTTCCCGTCGGGCTGGGTGCGCGACGGCGACACGTACACGTCGCCCGGTTACGCCACGGCGCAGAACCGCGTGGAATTGGAAACGGACGTCGCCCTCGGCAATCTGACCGTGCGCGTGGTGCCGTAGGGGGCGCGATTCGTGGGGGCGTGGGCCGTAGGGGCGCAATTTGTAGGGGCGCAATCCGTGGGGGCGCAATTTGTAGGGTCGCAATTTGTAGGGTCGCAATTTGTAGGGGCGCAATTTGTAGGGGCGCAATTTGTAGGGGCGCAATTTGTAGGGGCGCAATTTGTAGGGGCGCAATTCAATTGCGCCCCTACAAAATGGACACAATGCCATTGCGCCCCTACGACATGGACACAATTCCATTGCGCCAGCCCGGAAAGGGGGTTGTGATGATCGCATTGGTGGTATACGATTCGTTGCACGGGAACACGGAGAAAATTGCCCGCGCCGTCGCCGGGGTGCTGGGGCCCGATGCGCAGGCGGTCCGCGCAGGCCAGGCCGACCCAGCAGCGGTGGCGGCGGCGGGCCTGGTGGTGCTGGGCGCGCCGACGCATGGGGGACGCCCGTCGCAGGCGATGCAGGACTTCTTTGCCAGGGTGCCGGAGAGCGCCTGGCGTGGCAAGCGCGTGGCCGTGTTTGACACCCGCGTGCCAGCCAAGTGGGTGCGCATCTTCGGGTTTGCCGCGCCCCGCATGGCCCGCCGCGTTCAGAAGATGGGCGCGACGCTGGCCGCCCCGCCGGAGGGGTTCTTCGTCAGCGCGACGGAGGGGCCGCTGCTGGCGGGCGAGGAGGAACGTGCCGCAGCCTGGGCGCGCGGCATCGTAGGATAGCGGCGAGGCCGCAGAGATCGTACCCGCCATGTGTGGTCAAGTACAGAGACCGCAGCGCGAATCCGTTTTTGTCTCTGCGGTCTCTGTGCTCTCCGCGGTGTCTATTCCGCGCTCGCGGGCCGACGACGCCAGAACCGCAGCGCGGGCATCTTCCACCCGCCCTCGCCGCCGACGCGGATGTCCCGCTTGACGAAGCGCCACCAGGCGAGCAGCACGAACACCGCCGCCGCGCCCATCAGCCAGGCGAACCATTCCCAGTTCATGCCCTTGGCCGCAAGCCCGCCCTGGTAGTACTTCATCGGGAGATATTTGGCGATCTTCGCCACGTCGGGGATCAGTTCCGCCATGCCGTTGATCAGGAAACTCGCCGCCACCAGCCCGCCCGCGACCGATGCGGCGAGCCGCTGTGACGGCAACACCATGCTCAGAAACAGCGCCAGGCCGCCGAACAGGAGCAATTGCGCCAGAAGCGACAGATTGGGAAGCCACATCTGGCCCCAGCCCAGGTCCATATATGTGGACCACTGCATCCCGATCATCGTGCCGAGCCACATGAGCGTCAGGATGCCCAGCAGGATGACCACGAAGCCGAAGAATCGCCCGAAGAACACCCCCGTCCGTCCGATGGGGTGCCCCAGCAGCAGGTCCATGAACCCCTTTTCCTCGTCGCCCGCCAGCAGGCTGCTGCCCGCCAGCACGGCAAAGATGCCCAGCACCAGCGGCATGTAGGAGTAGAGTTCCATGTTGATGAACGCCTCGGGCGAGAAGAAGTCCGCCGTGCCGCCGAAGAACGCCCAGATTTCCTTCGGCCAGGCCGCAAAGGCTGTCTCCAGCATCTCCCGCTGGGCGGCGAGCGTGTCATAGAACGACACGAGCCACAGACTGAGCAGGCCCAGCGAAAGCCCCCAGCCCAGGATGGCTCCCCTAGATCGGGCCACCGTATGCTTGAACAGGGTCAACATCGTCCAGCCCTCCTTGTCTGTGCGGTGCAGTGGCTTCTACACGGCGGGCCGCGCTTCGGCGGGCCTGCGGCGGGCGGGTCGCAGCCGCGCGGGCAGGGCCAGTGCCCAGCCGCCCTCGCCGGCCACGCGGATGTCGCGCTTCTCAAACCGCCACCACGCCAAGAGCGCGAACGCCGCCGCCGGCACCAGGAGCCCCACGATCCAGCCCACGTTCAGCCCGAAGGCCGCCTCGCCGCCCTGGTAGTACGTGAACGGCGACAGTTTGGCGATGCCTTTCAAGTCTGGATCCAACTCGGCCATCCCCTTGACGAAGAAACTCGCCACGGCCAGCAGCGCCACGCCCGACGCGGCCATCCGCCGCGACGGGAGCACCATGCTCAGCAACAGGCCGATCGCCCAGAACAGCACCACCATGGCGAAGATGGACACCAGCGGCCCGATCATCTGCGCCGGCGTTACCTTCAGCGATGCGCGGTCCATCCCCACCGCGAAGCCCGTCCACATGAGGGCGATGATGAGGATGAGAGCCGTGAGGAAAGCCAGTGCCTTGCCGAAGAACAGCGACTTGCGGCTCACGGGGTGTGCCAGGATGAGGTCCAGCAGGCCCTTCTCCTCGTCGCCCGCCAGCATGCCCGCGCCTGCTCCCATGGCGAAGATGCCCAGGATGATGGGCATCAGCGAGAAGAACTTGACGTCCAGAAACCGGTAGGGCGTCAGCGTCGCCAGGTCCAGGCCGAAGAACTCAAACAGTTGCTGCGGAAAGTACGCCATGGCCTGCCGCAACTGGGCCATCTGGGCCTCAAAGGAACTGAACACCGACGAGAAGTAGGCGGCCATGAGCGCCAGGCCGAGGCCCCAGCCCAGAATCCGCCCGCGCATGTGCGCCAGTTCGTGTCGGAACGTCGCCCACATGTTACTCCTCCGTCTTGTGGCTGTTGCGCTCGTCCGCGTAGTAGGTCAGGAAAATCTCCTCCAGCGACGGGCGCTCGGTCTCAAAGTCCACCACGGGATACGCCGCCACCGCCTTCAGCAGGGCGTCCATCTCGCCCTCCACCTGGAGCGTTACGGCCCTGCCGTTATCGCGCTTCAGGAGCGCGACGCCAGGCACCTGGGTGAGCGGCGTGGGGTCCACGTCGTGGCGGAACTGGATGCGCACGCGGCGCAGGGAGCGGTTGATGAGCGTCTGGACGCCCGCCACCTCCACGATCTTGCCGCGGCGGATGATCCCCACGCGCTCGGCCACGGCCTGCACCTCGCTCAGGATGTGCGAGGAGAAGAAGACGGTCGCGCCGGTCCGCTTGGCCTCCACCAGCAGACGCAGCACCTCCTGCTGCATCAGCGGGTCCAGGCCGAACGTCGGCTCGTCCAGCATCAGCAGTTCGGGACGGTGCATGAGGGCCTGGATGACGCCCACCTTGATCTTGTTGCCCTTGGACAGGTTGCGGATGGGTCGCTTGAGGTCCAGGTCCAGGCGCTCGGCCAGTTCGCGGACGTAGTGCCAGTCGGCCTTGCGCCCGCGGAGTTCGTTGAGGAAGTGGAGTTGCGCCTCGCCGGTGAGGTTGTCGTCCAGTTGCAACTCGCCAGGGAGATAGCCGACGCGCGCCTTGACCGCCACAGGGTTGGCCTGGGGGTCTATGCCCAGCACGCGGATACTGCCACCGTCGGGACGGATGAGGTCCAGAGCGCAGCGGATGGTGGTGGTCTTGCCCGCGCCGTTGGGGCCCAGGAAGCCGAAAATCTCGCCCTGCTGGACTTCCAGGTCTATCCCGCGGAGCGCACGGACCTTGCCGTAGGATTTGGTGAGCCCATGGATTGCGATTGCTGGTTGGTTTGCCATACGCCCCTCCTCAGGTTGCGGTGTGCGCTGAAGCGCGCATCGGATATGCAGCAGCGTCGGCGGCGCGGTTCATCGGCGCATGCCCGACCGACACCGCCGCGACGCGCCAACAATTGAATATCATATCCAAAGATGCGCGGGCTGCAAAACGCGGCTCGGGCCGCAGCCGTGGCGATCCACGAATTGACGCGGATGGGCGCGAACATGGGACGGGCCATTTGGGGGAATTCGCTTGGATTCGCGATGGTCATCTCGCGCATGGCGGTTCGCGCCCCGAGCGACGGCCTCATTCGCAGGCGTCGTCCTGCTCCTGGAACCAACCGTTCTGCAGGCCCGCCTGCTCAAAGGCGTCTATGGCCTCCAGATACTCGTCGGGCGACACCTTGCGGCCCAGCACGGGGTCATCCAGCACGCGGTAGGCGGGGAAGTACTGGTTCATCACGCTCACGTGGACGTTGGGCGACAGTTCGCGGGCGATCCAGCGGAACACCTCAGCGCTCTGGGCCAGGCCGCCTGGCAGCACCAGGTGGCGGATGATCATCCCGCGGCGGGCGATGCCCTCGTCGTCCAGCACCAGTTCGTCGCCCATCTGGCGGTAGATTTCCTTCAGGGCGGCGCGGTCGGCCTCCACGTACCCCGCAAACCCCGACAGTTTCCGCGCCACGTCGTCATCGGCGTACTTGGCGTCGGGCAGGTAGATGTCCACGATGCCATCCAGCAGGCGCAGCGTCTCCAGCGAGTCGTAGCCGCTGGTGTTGTACACGAGGGGGAGGCGCAGGCCCAGTTCCACAGCGTGGGGCACTGCCATCACAACGTGGGCGGCGAAGTGGGTCGGCGTTACGAAGTTGATGTTGTGGCAGCCCTTGTCTTGGAGTTCCACCATCATCTCGGCCAGGCGCTCCACCGAGACGCGGTTGCCCACGCCCAGTTGGCTGATGGGGTAGTTCTGGCAGAAGCGGCAGCGGGCGGTGCAGTAACTGAAGAACACCGTGCCCGAGCCGCGCGTCCCGCTGATGGGCGGCTCCTCCCAGGGGTGCACGTTCCACGACGCCACGACGGGGTCGGCCCCCGCGCGGCAGAACCCCACCTCGCCCGCCAGGCGGTTCACGCCGCAGCGCCGCGGGCACAGCACGCAGCGGGCCAGGAGTTCCTCGGCGCGGCGGACGCGGTCGGCGAGTTCGCCCGTTTCGTACAGGCGCAGGTAGCCAGGGGTATGCATACTCACCATCGTGCCCGCGCCGCAGCCCTGGGCCGCTCCCATTCGGGCAGGGACTCGTCTTCCAGTTGCTGGCGCAGTTCGTAAATCTGGTCGCGGATGAGGGCGGCCTTCTCAAACTCCAGCGCGTCGGCGGCGGCCTTCATCTGCTTCTGCAGGTCGCGGATGAGGCGGGCGATTTCGTCCTTGGGGATGGCTGCCGCCGTACCGTACTCGGCGCGGGCCTCGGCCACGGCACGCACCCGCTGGGTGATGTCGTACACCGACTTCACGATGCTCTCGGGCACGACGCCGTGCTCGCGGTTGTACGCCTCCTGGATGGCGCGGCGGCGGTTGGTCTCGTCAATGGCGCGGCGCATGGACTCGGTGATGGTGTCGGCGTACAGGATGACCTCGCCGTTGATGTGGCGGGCGGCGCGGCCCATCGTCTGAATCAGCGCCCACTCGGAGCGCAGGAACCCCTCCTTGTCGGCGTCCAGGATGGCCACCAGCGACACTTCGGGCAGGTCCAGCCCCTCGCGCAGCAGGTTGATGCCCACCACCACGTCGTACACGCCCAGGCGCAGGTCGCGCAGGATTTCCACCCGCTCCAGCGTCTGAATCTCCGAGTGCAGGTAGTGCACCTTGATGCCCATCTCGGCGATGTAGTCGGCCAGGTCCTCGGCCATGCGCTTGGTCAGCGTGGTTACCAGGACGCGCTCGCCCCGCTCCACCCGCTTGCGGATTTCGGCCAGCAGGTCGTCAATCTGGCCCTCGGTGGGCCGCACGGAGATTTTCGGGTCCAGCAGGCCCGTGGGGCGCACGATGAGTTCCACCACCTGCTGGCTGCGCTCCAACTCGTAGGGGCCCGGCGTGGCCGACGTGTAGATGACCTGGTTGATGTGCCGCTCAAACTCCTCAAACTTGAGCGGGCGGTTGTCCAGCGCCGACGGCAGGCGGAACCCATACTCCACCAGCACTTCCTTGCGCGAGCGGTCGCCGTTGTACATCCCGTGCAGTTGGGGAATGGTCATGTGCGACTCGTCTATGATCATCAGGAAGTCGTCGGGGAAGTAGTCCAGGAGCGTCCAGGGCTGCTGGCCAGGCGCGCGGCCCGACAGGTGGCGCGAGTAGTTCTCAATCCCCGAGCAGTAGCCCACCTCGCGGAGCATCTCCAGGTCGTAGCGCGTGCGCTGCTCCAGCCGCTGGGCCTCCAGCAACTTGTCCTGGGCGCGCAGTTCGGCCAGGCGCTCTTCCAACTCGGCCTCAATGGATTCCAGCGCGGCGGCCAGGCGCTCCTTGTTGGTAACGAAGTGTTTGGCGGGGAAGACCTGGATGCTGTCCTGCTGCGACAGCACCTCGCCCGTGATGGGGTCCACCTCCACGATGCGGTCCACCGTGTCGCCCCAGAACTCCACGCGCCAGACGGTCTCGCGGTAGGCGGGGAAGATTTCCAGCGTGTCGCCGCGCACGCGGAACTTGCCGCGGCTGAGCACCGCGTCGTTGCGGTCGTAGTAGATTTCCACCAGATGGCGCAGCACCTTGTCGCGGCGCTTGGATTCGCCCACGCGCAGCCGCACCACATCCTGGCCGTACTCCTCGGGCGAGCCGATGTTGTAGATGCACGACACGCTGGCGACGATGATGACATCGCGGCGGGTGAGCAGGGCCTCGGTGGCCGCCAGCCGCAGCCGCTCAATCTCCTCGTTGATGTCGGCGTCTTTCTCTATGTACGTGTCGGTTCGGGGGAGATAGGCTTCGGGCTGGTAGTAGTCGTAGTAACTGACGAAGTACTCCACCGCGTTGTGGGGGAAGAACTCCTTGAACTCGGCGTACAACTGGGCAGCGAGGGTCTTGTTGTGGGCGATGACGAGCGTGGGGCGGTTGACCTCGGCGATGACGTTGGCCATGACGTAGGTCTTGCCCGACCCCGTAACGCCCAGCAGGGTCTGGTCGCGGTAGCCCGCGCGCAGCCCCTCCACCAACTTGCGGATGGCCTCGGGCTGGTCGCCCGTCGGTTTGAACGCCGAAACCAACTGGAAGCCAGACATCTCCCCTCGCTCCTGTGAACCCTCTGCAACCAGATAAGTATAAGGGAAAACGGCCAAAGGGCAAACGGGCCGCAAGGTGCGATTTGTCGTTTTTATCGTTTGGGTGATATAATGTCAAAAGTTCCTCCGCGGGAACACCCCCTGCGAGAACGTGGTGGCGGGAGTGCGCATGCCAGGGCTTAGTCTGGTCAAGAAGACGAAAATCCTCATCCCACGGCGACGACCGGACTTTCTGCGCCGCCAGCGCCTCATAGACTTCCTGCATTCCCGCATAGACCGGCGGCTGCTCCTGGTCTCCGCGCCCGCAGGCTACGGCAAGACGACCCTGCTGGTGGACTTCGCCAACGACACCGACCTCCCCGTGTGCTGGTACTCGCTGGACAGCGGCGCGCAGGACCCCCGTACGTTCCTGGAACACTTCATCGCCTGCATCCAGCAGCGTTTCCCCGAGTTCGGCTCCCGCACCGTGGAGATGCTGGACAGCCTGACCGACATGACCGAGGCGGGGCTGAACCCCGTGCTGGTGAGCCTGGTCAACGAGATTCTGGACGAAATCCCGGAGTACTTCGCCATTGTCCTGGACGACTTCCACCTGGTGGAGCAGAACAGCGCCATCACGCGGTTCATCACGCGCTTCCTGGAGGATGCGCCCGAGAACTGTTGTCTCATCGTGGCGGGGCGCACCGTGCCCGGTCGGCTCCCCATCGTAACCCTCGCCAGCAAGCAGCAGGTGGCAGGTCTGGGAAGCAACGACCTGCGCTTCACGCCCGACGAAATCCAGGCGCTGGTTCGCCAGGTGTACGACGTGGAACTGAGCGCCGAGGATGCCCGCGCCCTGGCCCAGGATACCGAGGGCTGGATCACCGGCATTCTCCTGTCCACCCACCGCCTCTGGCAGGGCCTGCTGGAGGGCCTCATCCGCGCCAGAGGCACCATGACGGTGTACGACTACCTCGCCAACGAGGTCTTCAACCAGCAGGACCCGAAAGTCCAGGAGTTCTTGCTCGGCACATCTATCCTGGATGACATGACGCCGGAGTTGTGCGACGCCGTTCTGGAGACGAACAACTCTTGGGCCATGCTGAACCTGCTGGAAGAGCGCAACCTGTTCCTGAACCGGCTGGGCGCGGATGGGCAATGGTACCGGTACCATCGGCTGTTCCAGGGGTACCTGGTGTCGCGGCTGCAGCGCGAGGAGCCCGGCCGTTTCGCGGAACTGCACCGGCGGGCCGCGGCCTACTGGGAGGGCAAGAATGACCTGCCACAGGCCATCTCGCACCTCCTGTCGGCGGGCGACTACCCGGCCGCAGCCGACCGCATGGAACGCATCGCCAGCACCATGATCGCCTCCGGGCGGCACATGGGGCTTATGCAGTGGTACGAGACGCTCCCCGCCGATGTCTCGCGGCGGCATCCCTGGCTTCTGGTGCACTGCGCGAAGGCCTACGCACAGTACGGCCAGCCCGACATGGCGCTCTCCCTGCTGGATACGGCGGAGAACGCCTTTCGGCAGTCGGCGGACACCAAAGGCACCGTGCAGGTCTCCGTGCAGCGGGGGACCATCTTCCGGCTCCAGGGGCGCTACAAGGAGGGCGCGGAACAGTGCGCGCGCGCGGCCATGCTTGCCTCGCAGGTGGATGCGCCCACCGTGGCCGAACTGGAGCGGTGCTGGGGCATCTGCCTGGGCCAGTTGGGGCAATTGCAGGCCGGGGTGGAGCACCTTCAGCGGGCGCTGCAACTGCACCTCCTGTCGGGCAGCGAGTTCAACGCCGCCCTGGCGCGCACCGACCTGGCGGCCTTCTTGGAGCGTATGGGCCAACTGGACGAGGCGCTGGCCCAACTGGAGAAGTCGGCGGCCGTGCTCCAACGCGCCAGGAACCCCAGCGAACTGGCGAATACGCTGAACTCCATGGGCGTCATCTACTACTTCCGCGGCGAGTACGCCCGAGCGCGGGAGACCCTGCAGCACGCGTTGCAGGCAGCCCACGACGCCGGAAGCGGACGGTGGACGGCGTACATCCTGGCCGGCCTGGGCGACATAGAGCGCGACAGCGGCAACGCGGCCGAGGCCCTGGACCACTATCAGAAGGCGCTGGCCCTGCTGGACGAGAAGCAGGAAGGCTTCCTCACCATGTACGTCCACGCGGCCCAGGCCGAACTGCACGCTGCCCTGGGCGAGCCCCTGCGGGCGCAGGACCTGGCCCGCCAGGCGCGCGAACTGGCCGAGGCGCACCGCTCATCCTACGAGCAGGGCCTGGCAGGCATCGCCACCGGCCTGGCCTGGCTCCCACGGGACGCGGCCCAGGCGGTCCAGGAACTGCAGAGGGCCGCGGACCTGCTGAAGGAAAATGGCGCCATGCGCGACATGACGCGCGCGGTGTTCCTGCTGGCCGCGGCGCTGGAGCAGGCGGGCGCTCACGAGAAGGCCCTCACCCGCCTGGAAGAGGCCCTGACCCTGGCCACCAAACTGGGCTACCGGACGGCCCTGCGGGCGCTGGCGGGCTGGGCCAAGCCCCTGCTGACCCGCGCGGCCCAGAGCGGCCTGGACGTGGCCGACATCCTGCAGGGGGCGGCGCCACCCGGCCCGGCATCGGCCGAGGCCGGGGAGACCTCGCCTGCGGAGACCCACACCATTCGCCTGCTGGGGCTGGGCGGGAGCCGAGTGGAAATGGACGGCGAGGCCGTGCTCACCAAGTGGAGCAAGGCCCGCGAGTTGATCTTCCTCCTGGCGACGCAGAACGAAGGGCGCGGCGTGCTCCGCGACGACATCTACCAAGCCCTGTGGCCGGGCGACTCCGAGCACAAGTCCTACGGCAATCTCCACACGCTCATCTATCGGGTGCGCCGATTCCTGACCAACGACTGCGTGCAGTACGAGGATAACGTGTACCGCTTTGCGCCGGCGGGAGGCTACACCTGCGACGTAACCGAGTTCCAGGCGTTCATCGCCAAGGCCCAGGCCGCCCACGACCCCGCCGAGGCCCTGATGTGGTACGAAAAGGCTGTCGCGCTCTACAAGGGCGATTTCCTGGAGGACATCGCCACCGAGTGGACCCTCCACCAGCAGACCGCTCTGCGGGACCTGTTCCTGATGGCGATTGCGCGGGTGGCCAACCACTACTGGCAGATGGGGAACCACGAGATGACGATCGCCCTGACCCACCGCTGGCTGGAGGAGGACCCCACCGACGAGGCCGCGCATCGCCTGCTGATGCGGTGCTTCGCGGCCCAGGGCAACATCGGCGCGGTGCGGCGGCAGTACCAGTTGTGCGAGCGCATCCTGGCCCAGGAACTCCAGGTGGAGCCGGACGAGGAGACGCGCGAATTGTACGCGAGCCTAACCGCGCCAGGCGAGTGAGTTTCCCCCGACCCTGTAACGCCCAGTCCCCACTGCCCCTGAGGCAAATCCCGCATTCGCGTAGGTCGTAGTGGCGCAGCATACTTCGCCCCCGCAACCCTTCTTCGCGTTACCGTGCGCATTTTCTTACCCCGATGAATCTCGCTTTACGTTCAGAAATCAGGCATCCGCCCCAGAAGTGAGTCCCATGTGAGTGCCAAGTGAGTGGCCCTGTGATACAGTGGGTGCAGAAACAAGAAAGCGCAGGGGCAAGTTACCATGAAGACCCTGTTCGCCAAACTCGCTGACCCCCGCTATGCCAGGATAGTGCGCTTGACGGCGATAGTGATACTGATGCTGGCATTCACGGCACAGAGTGGGGCCAAGGTAGGGCAGCCACAGTCCATCAATGACACTCCATGGCCCGTTTGCTTTCCTATAGGGCCAGATGCATTCGCTTTGGGAGTGACAGACTATGAGTGTGTGAGACAGGCAGACGGAGCCATAGCTGTTCGCTTTGGGCATCGCAATATGGATCAGAGCGGCGAAGTTCGCATCCGCAAGACCGGCGAGGGAATGGAGGCCCTTCTGGAACTCGTGAGGAAAGGGGACTCTGAGATTCTGATACTCTGGAACCCGGATGATCTCCGCGTTTGGTTGGAAGACGCCAACGGTACAGGAGGGTTCTTCGTCTTCGACGCGGGGGCGCGTGGATGGAAGCCTGCTACCGAGGGTGCGGAATCCATCCTGCACACCAATCAGGAAGATGTCAAGATAGTGGCAGCCGTGTACGGCGACTTCCAGGCCCAACCCGTTGACCAACCTACCCGAGTGTTGACGACTTGGAGACCCGTCAATCTTCTTGGGCGCCGCGCCGATAGCGAGGTCTACTGCCCATGCACAGGCCCCTGGTCCCGTGGGGATGCGGTGCATACGACAAGATCAGGGTGCTGCTACGCTGCAACGAACGACGTAAATGTGAGATGCTGGAATCAGTGGTGTATTGGCTGCTGCCAACTTGGTGACTGCGATGCCGCGTGTCTGATTGAAGACTACTTTTGCGTGTGCGGGCGTTCCGGTAGAGAATGCGGAGGGCCTTGCTATTGACTATGCCATTCGGGCGGGCAAGGCTGTCGGGGTACGCGATGCCCTTACCGGATTAGCGCGGTCGGTAAATCCATTCAGAGGGCCGGGGGACGGCTTCCCCGAAGGTAAAGAGGCATAGCCCCTTGCACTTGCGCTCTCGTCGCGTCTCGCGCGGCCTTTGCTTGAGGGCCCGACGTTGGCGAGCCCGGTAGGGTTTGGCCGTTTATCTAACAATAGAGTGCGTAAGAACATTTATGGAGAGTGATGCACGATGCCGCAGATCACTTTCACCGAGTTTGCAGTGATTCTCGCAGTGCTGATGCAAACCGCCTTCTGGGTGTGGATGCTCGTAGAAGCGGTCTCAAGGGAGACGGACTCGCGGCACAGAGCATTGTGGAGCATAGCAATCGTCTTTGGGCAGGGGCTCGGTGCTCTGCTCTACTTCGTGGTCAGACGGCCGTGGACCGGCAAGTGGGCACGAAGAGATGCTACGCCAGCAGGTGCTCACAAGCCCGAAGAATGAACTGGATGAACACGAAGACAACAGCGGCTACCGTTGTTACAATGATGGGTAGTCTAGCGGTTGCCTACGCGCTAGACAAGGCTTTTCAGGTCGTGAGGCAGACTGCATCACAGACCTTCAACCCCGTGCCTGGTCTCGCGGTGGCGGCTGGGGGAAGCGTGTTACTCGCGGGCCTGCTCGTGGCCCTCGCATGGCTGTTCCTCGCTTACAAAGTGAAGAAATGGGTATCCTTAACTGCCCTTGTGATAGGCTTATTGCTGCTCTCGGCGCCGGCGCTCCGAATGTTGGTTGTTTGCCCGTTGCCCTTCACCCCGTCTCCCAATTCTCTGCTCTGGCACGCCAGTGCCTTCGTCGCCGTTATCGGTGGCGTAGCGCTCGTCCGAAAGTAGCGAATCCAACCTTTCGGAGGTTCCCCTGCCCTACAAATCTTCCCTGCGCGTCTTCTCTTCCCCCAATGAATTTCAGTTTACGTTAACAAACCTTAACGTATCCGCCCCAGAAGTGAGTCCCATGTGAGTGCCAAGTGAGTGGCCCTGTGATACAGTGGGTGCAGAAACAAGAAAGCGCAGGAGGAAGTTGCCATGAAGACCCTGTTCGCCAAACTCGCTGACCCCCGGTACGCCAAAGTTGCGTGGCTGGTTCTCGGACTCATCGGGCTCATCATCGCGGGCGGCGCGCCCACCGGCCCCAGCGGCCCCGGCGCCTAGTCCGACGATACGCTGAACATGCGCAGGAGGAAGTTGCCATGAAGACCCTGTTCGCCAAACTCGCTGACCCCCGGTACGCCAAAGTTGCGTGGCTGGTTCTCGGACTCATCGGGCTCATCATCGCGGGCGGCGCGCCCACCGGCCCCAGCGGCCCCGGCGCCTAGTCCGACGACATCGTAGCGATTCCAAGCCGCCGCCAAGTTTCGCGCGGCGATCCTCCGGATAGGGGGCAACGGAATCTGCTTGAGGGGGCCCTTTGGAAGGTGCCAGGGAACGCCGTCCGGGCCACCTGAACGAGCGCGGTTGGTCGTCCAGAATCATTCCGGTGCAGCGATCATCGCAGGCCTCGCGGGTTCGCACATCATGAGGCTGTCCAAACGACAATCGCACAGCGTCGCAAGCAGTTTGCCTGCGCCCCCTATCGCTTTGCTTGGAACGGCAATGCCAATATGGTGAGGGAGAAGAAAATGACCGCCGAGATTCTGAATGTGCTCGTAGGCGCAGCGGTAACCGATGGCGAATTCTGCCAGGCCCTGCTGAGCAACCCGGGTCGCACCGCGCGGCAATTCGGCCTCGCACCCGAGGATGTGGAAGTCGTGTCCAAGATTCGAGCGGGCTCGCTGGCCGAATTCGCGGGGCAGTTGCTCCGCTGGATGCCCGCCGAGCCCCGTGATTCGCTGTACGCCCGAATGCAATAGCGCGTTGCTGCCTTCCCAGGCAACTCAACGCCCACGCTGCCCCCCACAGCCTGCCGTGGCCTGTCCCCGGCAGGCTGTTTGCTTGCATGGGAGGGCACCGGCCATGCCGCCTGCGCGCCCCAGTCCGCGGCCTCGCAAATTGCGGATTTCGCCCGCTGTGCTATAATGGGCGCGGCTCCAAGCCACACCACGCACGAGGAGAGGTTCATGTTCAACCCGATCGGCGCCTTCCTGGGGCTTTTCTCCCTGGACATCGGCATAGACCTGGGAACGGCCAACACGCTGGTTTACGTCCGGGGCAAGGGCATCATCATCAACGAGCCGTCCTGGGTGGCCGTGGACAAGAGGACCAAACGGGTGCTGGCCATCGGCAGCGAGGCGAAAGACATGGTCGGGCGCACCCCCGCTAACATCGTCGCCATCCGCCCCCTGCGCGACGGGGTGATTTCCGATTTTGTCGTTACCGAGCGCATGTTGCACTACTTCATCCGCAAGGCCCACGAGAAGATGATCTTCAGCGTGCCCCGGCCGCGGGTGGTCGTGGGGATTCCGAGCGGCGTTACCGAGGTGGAGAAGCGGGCGGTGTCCGACGCCTGCCTGAGCGCCGGCGCGCGCGAGGCATACCTGATTGAGGAGCCCAAGGCGGCGGCCATCGGGGCGGGGCTTCCCATCACCGAGTCCGTCGGGAGCATGATCGTGGACATCGGCGGCGGCACGACGGAGGTCGCCGTCATGTCGCTTGGCGGCGTCGTCGTGAGCCGCTCCATCCGCATCGCCGGCGACGAGATGGATGAGGACATCATCAACTACGCGCGGCAGAAGTACAATCTCCTCATCGGCGAGCGCATGGCCGAGCGGGTGAAGATCGCCATCGGGTCCGCGTACCCCCTGCCCGAGGAGAAGACCATGACCCTGCGGGGCCGCAACCTGGTTACCGGCCTGCCCGAAGAGGTGGAAGTCTCCAGCATTGAGATTCGCGAGGCCCTGGCGGGTTCCGTCGCTACCATAGTGAACACCGTGAAAGAGACACTGGACGACACGCCGCCGGAGTTGGTGGCCGACCTGATGGAGAACGGCATCGCGCTGGCCGGGGGCGGCGCGCTTCTGCAGGGCATCGCCACGCGCCTGAGCGAGGAGACCCACATGCGCGTGTACGTGGCCGAGAATCCCATGGCGTGCGTGGCGCTGGGGGCCGGCAAGGTGCTGGAGAACCTGGATTCCCTGGGCAAGGTTCTGGCCGACAGCCGCCGCCGACCGAGAAGGGGATAGATAGCCATCAGCGGTCAGCGGTTAGCGATCAGCGGTTAGCGGTCAGCGGTCAGCGATGGCTGAATGCTGAATGCTGAACGTTGACCGCTATCTGGCGGAGACTTCCATGCATTCGCGGAGCGACACACCCACAGCCCTCCTCATCGCCATCATCGTCCTCATCGTGGCCTTTCTGGTATCCCAGACGGGCCTGCTTCGCCCCGTCCGCGACCTGGCCACGACGCTCCTAGCGCCCGTGCAGGATCAGTTCACCCGCCTGAGCCGCACCATCAGCGACTGGGTGCAGGGCGGGCGCGACCTGGTGGCCCTCCGCGAGGAGAACCGCGACCTCCGCGCCCAGGTGGACCGCCTGTCGGTGGAGTTGTTGCACCTGGAGGAGGCGAACAAGGAGATTGAGAACCTGCGGGCGCTGCTGGACTTCACGCAGGCCTATCCCGCATACCGGTTCAAGGGCGCGGAGGTGGTGGGGCTTGCCGTCGCAGGGGGCGCATCCAACCTGTTCCCCGACCTGGTGCTGGACGTGGGCGCAGGCGATGGCATCCGCCGCAACATGCCCGTGGTAACCGAGCGGGGGCTGGTGGGTCGCGTGCTGGAGGTGTACCCCCATGCCTGCCGCGTGCTCCTCATCGTGGACGCCCGCAGTTCGGTCAACGCCATGATCCAGCGCAACCGCGTTACCGGCCTGGTGGAGGGGCGGCCCGGCGGCAAACTCGTCATGACCCGCATCCCCCACGACGCCAGCGTGGCCGAGGGCGATGTGGTCATCACGTCGGGGCTGGGCGGCATGTTCCCGAAGGCCCTCATCATCGGCCAGGTGGTCAAGGTTACCCGCGACGAGGTCGGCCTGTACCAGGAGGCGGAGGTGAGGCCCACGGTGGACTTCAGCGGTCTGGAGCGCGCTCTGGTCATCACCAACTTTACCCCAGCCGAGGTCCCCGAGGCGAAGTAGCCTGCGTCTAAGTGGTTTTCTCGCCAAGAGATTTGTGGTATAATTCCCTCCAAAATGTGTGGAGGAAGTTATGCCGAGACGGATACGGT
>JADBJK010000020.1 GCA_014874485.1 Chloroflexota bacterium | reverse complement strand
CCGATCTTGGCCCACATTTCTTTGAGGACCGTAGCCTGGTCGCGCCCGATGACTCGCCCGCTGGGCACTTCCAGCTTCACGCCCTTGTACCCGTTGGGGTACTTGGACTCGGCAATAAGTTGCTTCGCCTTCTCAAGATTGTAGGGGAAGCCCTCCAGGTTGGGGTTCCAGCAAGGCGAGGACTTCGGCATGAACGACTTGGCCACTTCGCCGTTGCCGTGGAGCACCACGTCCAGCAATGCCTGGCGGTCAATGGCGTAGTTCAGCGCCAGCCGCACTTTGACGTCGTCAAACGGCGGTTTCTGGTGGTTCAGGAAGATGTAGTACGTCTGGGTGGAAGGCCACAGCGTCAGGACAGCATTGGGGTCATTCTTGAGCGCGGCCACCTGGCTGAACGGGATGGCGTCGGTGGCGTCAATCTCGCCCGACTGGACCTGGAGCACGCGCGTGCTGTCCTCGGCCACCTGGGTCAGCCTGATCTCATCCAGGTACGGCAGCGGCTTCCCATCCGCGCCCTTCTCCCAGTAGTACGGGTTCTTCTTGAGCACCATGTACTCGCCGACGACCCAATCGGCGACCATGAACGGGCCTGTGCCGATGGGCTTCTTGAAGAAGTTCTCAGGGGACCCTGCGGCCTCAAACGCTTTCTTGGGGAAGATGCCGTTGCTGAACAGGGCCAGGCCTGCCAGGAAGTCGGCAGACTTCTCTTTGAGTTTGATGCGGATGGTGGACGCATCCACGGCCTCTATGGTCTCCACATTGGCGAGACTCCAGTTCCAGGGGCCCGTGTCGCGCGCGCGGATGAGGGAGTAGACTACGTCCTCCGTGGTAACGTTGGAGCCGTCGTGGAACTTCAGGCCCGGCCGCATCTTGAACGTGTAGGTCAGCCCATCGTCGCTAACCGTCCAGGATTCGGCCAGCGCTGGCTCAATCTGTGTTCCGGTGCGGTCCACCCTCACCAGCGGCTCAAAGACGTTCACCATGATCCAGACGTCCTGGTTGGCTTCCGTCCAGGCCATGTCAAAGTTCTCGGGGATCGCGTTGCGGGCCCACTTGAGCACGCCGCCTCGCTTGACCTGCGGGGCCTGCGGCTGCGCCGGGGTCGTCGGGGTCGCCTTCGGCGCGCAGCCGATGAGCAGAGACGCGACGAGGACCAGTGTCGCCAGAACGGTGATCATTCTCTTCACAGACATCTTTCATCCTCCTTTGTGCAACTCCAAATCTTGATACATCCTGTGCGGTGGATTACGTAGGTCGCGCAATCGGTATTCCTGCACATCCCCCCTTTCCAGACAGTCGGGGCTTCGGTTACACCTCCCACGGCCCCCGCAGCAACTGAACGACATCCTCCACCGCGACTTGGAAATACTCGCGCATCGTTTTCTCGTCGCGCTCGTACTCCCCGCCGCCGGTTCCGTCGCCAAGCCGTTCCCGTATCTCGCGCGGCGTCAGGCTGTGGTAGTCGGTCCAGTCCACATCGGGCTTGCGCCCCGCGGGCATAGGCGCAACCTTGTTGATCCAGGGGAAGCCCTCAATCCAGGCCCCGTGGTGGTTCTCCTTGCCGCCGCGCTTCTCCATGAACTCCAGCACGCTCGGGAGCAGGTACCATGAGCGGAACTTGATCACCACGCCCGGGTTCTTCTGCCGCAGGATGCCCGCCAGCCTTTCGGCAATCTTGTTGCCGCCGTGCCCGTTGAGGATGAGGATTCTGCGGAAACCGTGCTGGATGAAGGACTGCAGAATCTGTTCCACCAGGGCCAGGTAGGTGGCGTACTCAATGTTCACGGTGCCCGGATAGGCCATGAGGCCGAAGGACGGGCCATAGGGGAGCGCAGGGGCCACAACAACTCCCTCTTGCTCACAGGCAGCCTTGGCAATCTCCCACGGGCATTGCGTGTCGGTCGCCACGCTGTAGTAGCCGTGCTCCTCCGTAGATCCCAGGACGAGCACGAGCCGGTCGTCCTTCTTCAGGTACTCCTCCACTTGCATCCAGTTCATCTGCTCCAGCAGCATAGAAAGCCTCCTCGTAATACGTTGATGGTTGCCGTTGTGTGTGGTCCTTTGAAACCCTACGCGCCCACCGCCAGCAGCGGGTCGCCCTTGTTGATCGCCAGCGAGGACACCAGGAACAGGATGCGCCCGTCCGCAGGCGATTCCACGGTCTGGAGCGTGTTGCCCTGGAAGTCCGTAATCTTGCCCAGCAACTGCCCCTGTCGCACCGTGTCGCCCACGTTCACATCCAGGTAGTAGTACCCGTCGTGCTCGCTTCGCAGCCAGATGAACTTGTCCAACGACAGGGTCGGAATCGGCTCTGGCGCGGGCCCTTCCAGCATCCCGAGGTGTCGCATGAGGCGGTTCACGCCGGTGGTGAGGAGAGCGACCGCCTCGCGCGGCCACAGACCCTGCCCGCCGGCCTCGGCCAGCATGCTGGGGATGCCCTCGTGCGCGGCGGCGGAGTAGGTGGACCCGCGCGTCTCGCTGCGCACCACATACGGGATGCCGAACACCTGCGCCAACTCCTTGGACTTGCGATCCACCTGCTCATTTCCGGACACATTGTAGATGGTGAACGGAATCAGAGCCTCCACCAGGTCCCCGCCGTGCAAGTCCACATAGTAGTCTGCCTGCTTGAGCAGGTTCTGGAACAGCCAGTGCGCCAGTTGCTCCGAGGCCGTGCCGTCCGGATTGCCCGGGAAGACTCGGTTCAAGTTCTTGCCGTCCAGCGGGCACACGTAGATGGAGCGCGCCCGGAAGGCCGGCATGTTGACCACCGGCGCGACGATGACGCTGCCGTGCACGGCTTCGGGGGTCAGGGTCTGTCCGATTTCCAGCGCCGCAGCGATGCTGGCGTACTCGGCGCCGTGAACCCCGGCCGTGATCACCAGCGTGGGGCCGGCCTTTGCGCCGTGAACGAGGAACAGCGGCACCTGGACGACGTGTCCGGCTACCTGCACTTCCTGGACGCCTGCGGTCTTCTTGCCCTGCGCCGCAGAGAACTGTCCTACCTTCAGCGTTGTTGACATCGCATCTCTCCTCCGCGAGAATGGTCGCCCTACTGCGCCAGCGGGCCCAAGGACTCCACAGGCGGCAGTTTGACCTTGCCGAATTCCTCCACGAACCGCACGAGGTAGTCGGTGATGCCCTCGTAAATCTTCTCGCCCATTTCTTTGGAGCCGGCGGTCGGCGGGATGTTGTAGTTGGTGGCAGCGGATAGGCCGAACTCCAGCATGTCGCCGCTGTCCGTCAGGTCGGCGGTGATCAGGTTGACGAACACGGTCCCGCCGTTGAACTTGGCGTCGTGCGGCGTGTCCAGAGAAATCGCATCGGTCAGGTTCTTGCTGGTCGGAATCTTGGCGATCTTCATGTTGGGCAGCGACTCATCCAGGGCGAGCACGAGGGACGTTTCCACGTAGTCGCCATGGCCGATGGGCAGCCAATTGGGGTTCACCGTCTGGATGACCTTCCAGTACACGACGGCAGCCATGGGGACGCCCAATTCGCGCAGCATCTCGCCGCACTGGCGGATGGCCTGCATGTTGCCGCCATGTCCGTTGACAAACAGGATGTGGGTCGCCCCGTAGGAGACCAGGTCCTCGCAGATTTCCATGAGCATGTTGGCGAGGGTGTCTTCCTTGACGGAGAGCGTGCCCGGAAAACTGGTGTGGTACTTGGCGTAGCCTATGGGGATCGTCGGCGTAACGATGACCTCCGCGCGTTCGCCGAGCCGCCGGGCGAACTCCTCCGCCGTGAGGAAGTCGGTGCCCAGGGGCATGTGCGGGCCGTGCTGCTCGGTGGAGCCAATCGGGATGACGACGACGCACGGCTTGCGCGAAAACGCCGCTTGGGCTTCGGGCCAGGTCATGTGTTCAAGCAAGTATTTCTTCTTAGCCATCTCTTCACTCCTTCGTTTTTGTGGTCCGATTCTGTTGCTCGTTTCTGGGGTCCTCACCGCTTGTGTGGTTGCTTATGCTCTATGTCATTCCTCCTGAAGGCCCAACCGTTGGCCCTGTTTGCCCCGTTTCGCGGGCAGGCCCATACGCCTGCGGGGCGCGTACCAATTGCGGGTGGCTGTGGTGGATGCCTAACGGCCTCTGAGATAGGGGTCTAGAACATCGCGCAGCCCGTCGCCCAGCAGATTGAACCCGATGACCGTGACCACAATGGCCAGGCCGGGAAAGGTCGCAATCCACCAGGCTGACAACATGTAGTTTCGCCCACCGGCAAGCATCGCGCCCCATTCTGGCATCGGGTGCTGGGCGCCCAGGCCAAGGAACGACAGACCGGCGGTCTGGACGATGGCCCAGCCCACGGCAAGGGTCGCCATCACGATGATGGGGGCTACGCAATTCGGCAGGATGTGGCGGAACATGATCCGGAACGAAGACGCTCCGATGGCCCGTGCCGCCTCCACGAATTCCTTCTCTTTTAAGGACAGGACAGTGCCCCGAACGAGACGGGCATACTGCGGCATGTACACGATGCCGATGGCGATCATCGCATTGCGGATGCCCGGCCCGAAAATCGCAACGACGATCATGGCGAGCAGGAGGTACGGGAACGCGAGCATGACATCGGTGAACCAGACGACGAGCGCGTCCACGCGACCGCCATAGTATCCCCCGATGAGGCCGATGGTTACCCCAAGCACCAGGGCGATGCTGTCGGCCAGGATTCCTGCTAGAAGGGCCCAGCGAGCGCCATGGATGATGCGGCTCAAGATGTCGCGGCCGAATTCGTCGGTTCCCAGGGGAAATGACGCCGACGGCGGCCGCAATTGCCGAATGAAACTCTGCTTGATGGGGTCGTATGGCGCGATCTGCGCGGCAAACACGGCGACGAACGTGATGCCCAGGATAATCACCAGACCGATGATCGCCGACTTGCTCCGCAGCAGCCGCCGCCAAAGCGATGGGGCGCTGACGGCCTTGCGCTGAACGGGCACAATGCGCGTCTGCCCGAGTGCTTTGATCTCTACCTGTTCCCCTTTGGCCATGTGCCCGAGCCCTTCCCTTTAGGTGTAATGGATGCGCGGATCCAGATAGGCGTACAGCAGATCAACTGCTAGGTTGATCACGACAATCATCAGCGCCGACACGATGACCACCGCCTGCACGACGGCGTAGTCGCGTGCCAGGAGCGAGGTGATCGCCAGGCGGCCCAGCCCCGGCAGCGCGAACACGGTCTCGGTCAGCACTGCTCCGGAGAGCAGCAACCCCAACTGGAGACCGATGACGGTAACGACCGGAATCAAGGCGTTGCGAAGCGCATGACGGATGATGACGATGCGCTCTGCCAGCCCCTTTGACCTGGCGGTTCGCACGTAGTCCTGCCGGAGCACTTCCAGCATGGCCGAGCGCGTCATGCGGGCGATGGTCGCCATGGGGATGCTCCCCAGGGCGATAGATGGGAGGACAAGATGGCGAAGGGCGGAGTTGAACGCTTTGGTGTCGCCCACCACCAGGGCATCTATCAGGTGGATGCCCGTGATACGCTGGAGGATAATGCCTTCGTCTAAAATCCCGCCGATGGGCAACCAGTGCAATCTCCCACCGAACAGCATCAGCAGAATCAGGCCCGTCCAGAAGATGGGCATAGAGACGCCGATGAGGACGGCCACCATGGAGAGCGAATCAAACAGGGAGTACTGGCGCAGTGCGGCCAGCACCCCAACGGGAATGCCGATGAGAATGGCGACAATGATGGCGCAGATGGACAATTCTATCGTCATGGGCAGCGCCCACCAGACCTCGCGCCAGGCCGGTTGGCGCGTGCGCAGCGAGATGCCGAAATCTCCACGGATTGCCTTGGAGATGAAGCGGTAGTACTGAACGTAGATCGGCTGATCCAGCCCCAGTTCATGCTGCAGGCGCGCCAGCGATTCTGGCGTGGCCTTGTCGCCCAGCAGGAGCGTGGCCACATCCCCCGGTACCACGTGCATCCCGACGAAGACGAAGATGCTGACGCCGAGCAAGACGGGGATCATTTGTAGTATCCTGCGGATTACGTACCGGCTCAATCCACACCTCTCACCATGGGTTACCAGACGTGGCTGGGGCCGGCCCGGCCCTTGCGGAACTGAGCCGGCCCCGGTGTGCCACTCGCCGCGCGCGTTCTACTTCAGATCTACGTCTTCCATGTACCAGAACATCTGCAGCGGGTTCAGAGCGAAGCCTTCCACATTGGCGCGGATGGCGCGGACGTGCTTGGTGTGGTTGATGAAGAGCCACGGCGCGTCATCGTGGATAATGCGGCTGGCTTCCTCATAGAGTTTGGCTCGCTCGTCTGGGTCGGTAACGACGCGGGCCTTCCTGAGGATTTCGTCCAGTTTCGGGTTGGAGTAGTGGGCCGTATTGCCAACCGGGATATTGTCCGTGCTGAACATCTCCCACAGGAAGTTGTCCGGGTCACCGTTGTCGCCCGACCAGCCGACCATGCCCAGGTCCTTGTTGTCGGCCCTGCGGCGGGTGGCGAGGAATGTACCCCATTCCAGGGTCTGCAGTTCCAGTTCAATGCCCACTTGTTTGAGGTACTCCTGGACCGCCACGGCCATCTTGATGCCCACCGGGTTGTAGCCGCGCGGGTTCTCGTAGCAGAGCAGTTTGTACTTGAACCCGTTCGGATACCCGGCCTCGGCGAGCAACTGCTTGGCCTTCTCGGGGTCATAGGGGTAGGGCTGCAGGTCCTTGGGATATCCCATTAGAATAGGGGGCATGCCGGTGGCCGCGGTTACCGCCGCGTCCTTGTACAGGTACTTGTTCATCTCTTCCTTGTTCACGGCGTAGTTCACGGCCTGGCGCACCCGCACATCGTCCCAAGGCTTCGCGTCGCAGATGAGGGCGATACCGTTGATGGTGAGGCCCGGCTGCTCCAGCAGTTTCAGTTCAGGGTTGGCCTTGATGCGCTCGTAGTCCTCCGGATCCACGTCGGCCAGGATGTGGACCTCGCCCTGCTCCAACTTCAGAAGCCGCACGGAGCTCTCGGGCACGACGCGATAGATCAGTTTGTCCACCTTGGGCGCGCCACCCCAGTAATCCTTGTTGGCCTCAAGGGTGATGTGGTCGTTGCGGACCCACTCCACCAGTTTGAAGGGGCCGGTGCCCACCGGGTGGTAGTTCACGTCAAATCCCCACTTCTCCACCGCGGCGGGGCTCATGATGCCCGACCACACCATGGCGATGCTGGCCAGGAACGGCGCATGGGGCTCTTTGAGGGTGATCTTGACGGTGTAGTCGTCAATCTTCTCGTAGGATTCCACGATGCCCCACGTGAAGTCGGCGAAACTGTGCACGCCTTCCTGCTTGTACACGTAGTAGGGGTTGTTCGGATTCTTGACCCGGTCCAGTTCCTTTATGACGGCATCCGCGTTGAACGGCGTGCCATCGTGGAACTTGACCCCCTTGCGCAGGTAGAACGTGTACACTTTGCCGTCGGGCGAGATGTCCCATCGCTCGGCCAGCCCGGGCCCCGGCTCCGATGTGCCCTTCTTGTACTTGGTCAGGCCGTCAAAGATGGCCGACATCACGAAGCCCGACTCGTTGTTCATCACCGACTCGGGGTCCAGGAAGGTAGCATCCGCACCGATGGCGATGACCAGGGTTTTCTCCGCCGGTGGCTGGGTGGGCGGAGGGGTGGTGGGTGCTGCCGTGGGCTGCACGGGCGCCGTCGTGGGTGCCGTGGTGGGCTGCGCCGGTGGCTTCGTGGGGGTGGCCGCGGGACCGCACGCGCCCAACACCAGCGACGCCAGCACCAGCAGGGACAGTACTGTGAACACTCGCTTACGCATCTCTCATCCTCCTACTGAATCAGGTCTAGCCGTTTCCAACGTTTTCCCAGAGTCTCGGGCTTACACCAGGTTTTCTGACCGGTGGCGCATCACCTCCTTCCTGAGGCCCTCGGCCGGGCTCTCCCCTTCGCTACGTCGTGTCGTTGTGGTCTCGGAGTGAGCCCGCGCCGATAGGAATCGCGATTGGCGGAAAGGCCCTTTCCCACTTGGACCGTCGTTGGGTAGAAACGGTGTTCGGTTGGCTGCGCAGTGCCGCCACGCTGTGGCACTGCATTTGAACAGCATCGGTGCCGCTCGGAAGGTATTCAGGCGCTCAGGCCTGTACAGGGAGCAACCGCGCAATCAGCGGGCGTAGGCGATTCACCGAATCCGGGTCGGGACGGTAGAGGTACTCTATGGCCTCTACGTGCTTGGGCAGCCACTCCAGCACTTTGTCGCTCCCGCTGGCGTACACCAGGACGTCAATGGTGGCGAGCATGTGCTGAATCTGCTCCACCTGTTGCAGAGTGGCATAGGCAATCGGCGCGTGCGAAAGGCAGTACGACGAGACGTCGTCTATGAGCGATTGCAGGAACTCCGGGTACGTGGCGACGACGCCGATTCGCTTCTCGGGTGGTATGGCCGCGATCCTGCTCTGGGTTTCGGGCCTGGGACGGAAGGCCACCGCGACCACGCTGTAGCCATGGGGCTCCAGGAGCGCTCGCACCTGCTGCAGGCGCGAGGGGATTGCAATGACCAGGCCCACATGGCGGAGTTGCTCCAGGCTTTCGGCCAGATTGTGTTCCAAATCGGCCAGCACAAGGGGAATCACGCTGACATTGATGTCCCGGAGCATGGCTTCCATGTCCCGCGCATATAACCGAGTAACTTTTTCAAAGTTGCCGACAAGGGCGATGAGCCGGGCGTCCCCGTCGCGCTCGTACCCTTCCAGGCGATTGAGGAATTCCTGCCGCAGTTCTGCGATGGGGTATCCGAGGGAAAGCGCGTGGCGCACGTACATGTCGGCAATTTCCTGCAGGCTCTTCTGGGCCATTTTGTGGCGGTGCCTGCCGTTGATTCGGTCAATGTCTGCCACCTGGGTGCCTGCCCCTGGCTTTGCCACGATGAGGTCTTCGCTGGACAGTTCGCGGTACACCCGCGCAATGGTTGCGGGGGAGACCCCGAGCCTCTCGGAGAGTTCGCGCACGGAAGGCAGAGCGTTGCCAGGCCTCAAGGTGCCGCACATGATGGCGTATGCGATTTGCCCCTTGATTTGCTCGGCAATCGGGACCGGTATACTGCGGTCTACGCGCAATTGCATTCGTGCGCCGCTCCTCATCAGCCAGTGCCGCGGTGGCGTGGCCTGTCGCTCGCTCGGGTGAGGCACTACTGTCGCGCGAGCGTTCTACTGTAGCATAACGCTATTATAACATGGAACTCCCCGATTGTCAAGAGGTTTTGCCACCGAGTTTGGGCCTGGAGTTCGTTCGTAACTTTCATTGCCAGGGCGCGAGGCCCCCGAAACCATCCTGCCGCGCGCCTGGGATGGCTTCGCTTCGCCCGCGATGACAGCACCCGATGGTCTGCGCCCGATCCACCGACAGGCGACGAACCGAATCCGACACCGATTTTCCCCGCCCGGCGCAAGCCGTGCCTACCAACTTGTGGAGCGGGGCTTCAGCGTAAGCCAACTCCCCAGGCGTCCTCCCAGGGCTTCCAGAACCCGCCTCTGGGAGTGGGCGATTTCTTCATGGATGAAGTGCATCGCCCTGTCCATATCCCGCGCGGCGATGGCCTCCGCCAGATTCACGTGGTCTCGGGCCTTCTCTTCGGCGCTGTCGCGCAGGTCCAGGGCCATGTGGAACACGCGCGTCAACTCGTCCAGCACTCTGCCCACCGCGTCGGCCAGCCTCTGGTTCCCTGCGGCCAGTGCGATGGCGGTGTGGAAGCGGGCGTTCTCGGCGAGGTACGCGCTGTAACTGGCGCGGTCTTTGTAGACATAACGGAAGCCCGCCATCCTGACGATTTCGGCCAGGCTCTCATCCGAGGCGCGCTCCACGGCAAGGCGGACGGCTGCGGTCTCAAGGATCATGCGCAGTTCAAAGAGTTCGTGGAGGTCGGAAAGGGTAACGGGACTGACGATGTACCCGAAGCGCGGGACAGACTGGACGAATCCCTCTTGCTCCAGCCGCTTCAGGGCTTCGCGTGTGGGGGTGATCCCCAGATTGTACTTCTCGGCGATCTGGGCCTGAATGATCTGTTGCCCGGGCTGGAGCACGCACGAGAGGATGTCCTGTTTGACCAGGTTGTAGGCTTGCTCCGCCATTGGGGGGCCTTCCGCAGCCATTGTACTGCCTCCACCAGAACCCTGACAAAGCCGACAACATTTATATTTCTAGTATATCACATAAATCTCAATCTGTCAACTCTGGTATGCGAGGTTGACACGCCGGACGTGTAGGCGTATAATCGGCGCGGTTCACAGCGATCCACAGTTTGTAATACGGAGGAAATCATGAATCCAACCACGAGGCCGCTTCCCCGACGAGTGCAGTCCATTGACTCTTCCCCGACCGTTGTGTTCCGCGAGTTGGCGCAGCGCCGGTTGAGCGAGGGCTACGAGGTGTTTGATCTGACCATCGGCGAGCCGGACTTTGACACCCCGCCTCACATCGTGGAGGCAGCGTATGATGCCCTAAAGGCTGGCTTCACCCACTACGTGAATTCCAGAGGCATCTCCGAACTCCTGGATGCCATTGCTGCGAAATTGGCGCAGGACAACGACCTGCACTACGCGCCCGACAAGGAGATTCTGGTAACCCTGGGGGGCAAGCAGGCGATTTTCTGCGCGATCATGGCGACCGTTGATCAGGGCGACGAGGTGCTGGTGCTGGATCCCGCCTGGGTGTCCTACGACCCCATGGTGCGCCTTGCAGGCGGCATCCCCGTCCACGTGCCGCTGCGCCCCGAGGACAACTTCCACATCACGGAGGCGCAACTGTCCGCCCACCTCACAAGCCGCACGCGCATGGTCATCCTCAATTCCCCGAACAACCCCACGGGCCGGGTCGCCACGCGCGAGGAACTGGAGGCGGTGGCTGCCATCGCAGAGAAGGCCAACCTGCTGGTCATTTCGGATGAAATCTATGAGAAACTGGTCTACGACGACCGCCAGCACATCAGCATCGCCACGCTGCCGGGGATGCGGGACCGCACGCTGGTTGTGAACGGGTTTTCAAAGTCCTACGCGATGACCGGGTGGCGTTTGGGGTATGTGGCGGGCCCGGTAAGTCTCATCGGGGCCCTTCTCAAGGTGCATCAGCATTCGGTTACCTGCACGACATCGTTCATCCAGAAGGCGGCCGTCGCGGCTCTGAAGGGGCCGCAGGATGACATGGTGCACATGGTTGCGGAGTTCAAGGCCAGGCGGGACTTGGTGGTGCAGGGGTTGAACGCCATTCCGGGCGTGAAGTGCTCCCAGATTGAGGGCGCATTCTATGCGTTCCCCGACGTATCGGCTTACGGCACGGGCGAGGAGGTCGGGAAGATTCTGCTGCGAGACGGGGGCGTGGCGCTGGTGCCCGGGTCCGCTTTCGGGGAGTCCTGCGGGAATCACCTGCGGCTGTCGTTTGCGGCGTCTCGCGAAACGCTGGAGCGTGCCCTGGGTGCGATGAAGGCTGTCTTGACCGGCCGAAAATGAGCCGGCGAACTCTATTCTGTGAGGAGGATTGATATGAAAACGTACAATGTGGCAGTTGCCGGAGCCATGGGGTTGGTAGGCTCCACCATGGTCAGGATTCTGGAGGAATACGATTTTCCCGTCAACAGGTTGAAACTGCTGGAGTCCAAAGAGTGGGTCGGCACGCCCGTGAGGTTCAAGGGCGAGACGCTCTATGTGGAGGAAGGCACGGAGGAGGCCTTTGAGGGCGTGGACATCGCGCTCTTTGCCACCCACGAGGCCGTTAGCGCACGCCTGGCCCCGGCAGCGGCCAAGCGTGGCGCCATCGCCATTGACAACAGCCGCCACTTCAGGCTGGACCCCAACGTGCCGCTGGTAGTGCCCGAGGTGAATCCCGAGGACCTCAAGTGGCACAACGGCATCATCGCCAACCCGAACTGCACGACCATCGGGACCATCGTGGTCCTGAAGCCCATCCACGACCTGTCGCCCATCAAGCGGGTGGTGGCGTCCACGTACCAGGCGGTCTCCGGGGGCGCCATCCGCGGGCAACTGGAACTGAAGAAGCAGTGCGTGGACATCGCCGCCGGATTTGAGCCGTCGCCGCCTTCGGTGTTTGCGTACCAGATTGCCTACAACCTGATCCCGTTCATTGACGTATTTGAAGCCGATGGGTACACGCGGGAAGAGTGGAAGATGATCCACGAGACGCGCAAGATGCTGCACGAGCCGAACATGGCGATTACGGATACGGCGATCCGCGTGCCCGTGCTGAACTGTCATTCCGTGTCGTGCAACATTGAGACGCGGGACAAGGTTACGGTGGAGCAGGCGCGCGAGGCATTGAGCAAGGCGCCCGGGGTCAAGGTCGTGGACGATATTGAGAAACTGGAGTTCCCGCAGCCCATCCGGGTGAGCGGCGGCAACCTCGTCCACGTGGGCCGCATCCGCGAGGACTTCTCCATTGAGAACGGCCTGAACCTGTTCCTGGTGTCCGACAACGTGCGCAAGGGGGCGGCCCAGAATGCGGTCCAGATCGCGCAGGTGCTGGTGGAGCAAGGGCTGGTTGAGGAATGGCAGCGAAGATCGTAGCGCAGAAATTCGGCGGGACCTCGGTAGCCACTCCGGAAAGCCGCCAGCGGGTCGTCGCGCACATCAGGCGCACGCTGGACGAGGGCTATCGTCCGGTGGTCGTTGTCTCGGCCATGGGGCGCAGGGGAGCGCCGTATGCGACGGACACCCTCCTGGACCTGATTCACGCGCAGGGCGAGCCTGTGGACGGGCGGGATGAGGACCTCATCTTCCACTGTGGCGAGGTCATCTCCGTCGCGATCATGTCGCATCTGCTGAAACTGGCGGGGGTGCGCTCCGTGGGACTCACGGGCTGGCAGGCGCGCATCTACACCGACGGGCACTGGCGGCGGGCCAAGATCGTGCGGATAGACTCGAGCCGAATCCTGCGCCACGTGGAGCAGGGCGAGGTGCCGGTGATCGCCGGAGGGCAAGGCGCGACGCCGGATGAAGGCGAAATCACCATCCTGGGGCGGGGGGCAAGCGACACCTCAGGCGTGGCCGTTGGCGTGGCGGTTGGGGCCGAGAAGGTGGAGATTTACAGCGACGTGCCCGGGGTGGCCATCGCCGACCCGCGTGTCATCCCCGCAGCGCGGTACTTGCGCCGCATCCGTTACCGCAGCATGTACGAGATCGGCATCTACGGCGCTAGGGTGATGCACCCGGGCGCCGTGCTGATCGCGCAGCAGGGGGGCACGCCCATCGTCGCGCGCTCCACATTTGCGGATAGCCCCGGCACCCTCATCGGTGATGTGGAGGACGAGACCCGGCTGGTCGGCATCCCGATTCTGGCAGGGGTGGACCTGCTGACCGTGCCCGGTGGAACCCGCTGGAACATCACCCGCGAGGCGCTCTTTGACCGTTTCGCCGCGGTGGGGATGAGGGGCGCGGAGGGCGATGCCCTGGTCGTTGCCGTGGCCCCCAACTGGCGGGCTGAGGTGGAGGAGAGCCTCCGGGCCGAAGGTCTTGGGGTGAGCCGCGTCGTTTCAGACGTCAGCCTGGTCTCGCTGGTGGGGGAGCCTGGGTTCATCGCGGAGTCCTTCGCCAGGGCGCAAGCCGTTGCAGGCGAACTCGGAATTCCCGTGCTGTTCGCCGAGCGGGCGGAGATTCGCAGCACCTTCGCGGTGCCCAGCAGTGAGGCGTCCCGCCTGGCGACGGCCTTCTACGAGACCTTCGCGGCATAGATGCGCAGGCTCCCGAACCGGGCGCAGAGAGACCGGCGGGAGAGTGGGGGCCGTCTTTTGTTGGCAGACTGCACGCGCACTGGGCGGCTGCCAACAAGTCCGGGAACCGAGTTGTCGCGCAGGCCAGCCACTCATTCCGACTTGGGCGGGGGTGAAGACCGTATGCGGATAGACGAAGACACCTTCCGCGACATGCGGAGGGAAGTGCTGTCCAGTTGGCCCACGGGCCGCGAGGTGAGCGAAGAAGCCTTCGGGTACTATCGCCGGGAGGGCGACGACGGCATCTTCCACCGGCGTCTCAGGGAGGCGAAAGCGGCGGGGAAGACGCTGCTGCAACCTCGCGGCGGCGTTCCGCTGGTGGAAAAGCAGATTGAACTCCTCCGGCACCTGGAGACCGTGGGGACGGCGGACCTGCTCCCGCTGACCGTGGACAGTTACACGCGCCAGAATCGCTATGAGGATGCGCAGCGCTACCTGGAGCAGAGCCAGAAGGCGGGCACGTCGCTGCTCAACGGGTTCCCGGTGGTCAACCACGGGGTTGCGGGGAGCCGTGCGGTGCTGGAGGCCGTCTCCGCGCCAGTGCAAATCCGGCACGGGTCGCCGGATGCCCGGCTCCTGGCCGAGATTTCGTTTGCGGCCGGGTACACCAGTTTTGAGGGCGGTGGCATCACGTACAATCTGCCCTACTCGGCCCGCGTGCCGCTGGAGCGGTCCATACGCGACTGGCAATATGTGGACCGCCTGAGCAGTTACTACACGGATCGCGGCGTTACCATCAACCGCGAGTCCTACGGTGCCCTGACGGGGATTCTGGTCCCCCCTTCCATCGCCGTCGCCATCTCGGTGTTTGAGGCGCTTCTCGCCGCCGAGCAAGGCGTGAAGAGCATCACCGTGGGCTACGGTCAGAACGGGAACATCGTCCAGGATGTGGCCGCCGTCAGGGCTTTGGAAGACCTGACATGCCGCTACCTGCATCGGTTTGGGTTTGGCGATGTGGAGGTAACCACATGCTTTCACCAGTGGATGGGGCCTTTCCCCATGACCGAGGGGCGCGCCTTCGCCCTGATCGCCCTCGGCGCCCTGACGGCCGCTCTGGCGCGCGCCACCAAGGTCATCACCAAGACCCCCCATGAAGCCTATGGCGTGCCCACCAAGGAGGCCAACGCGCAGGGTCTGCTGTGCAGCCGCCTGATGGTGGACACGGTGGCCAACCAGTACCCCCTGGACCGCGAGCAGGTTGCAGAGGAGGCCCGGTGGATTGACCGGGAGGCGACCGCCATTGTGGAGAAGGCGCTGGAACTGGGTGAGGGGCAACTGGATGCGAGCGTAGTGCGGGCCTTTGAGGCGGGGGTCATGGACCTGCCCTTCTGCCCCAGTATCTACGCCCGGAACAAGGTCATGCCCATCCGGGACGAGAGCGGGGCGGTGCGGTTTCTGGAGCACGGCAACCTGCCCTTTGACCGCGAAATCCTGGAGCGGAATCGGGAACTCGTCCACAGCAGGGCAGAGGCGGGCCCGGACCCGCTGGAACTGATTGAGCAGGACATCAACTTCTTCCTAGAGCCCCAGGATGCCATCGCGCCCGGTGCCGAGGGGCCATCGGACGCCCGCGCCCTGGCTCATCCCGCAGGCGCGCGGTAGGGAGGTGAGGGAATCCCATGGCCGAGGAGAATCGCGAGAGCACGCCCAAGGGGCGTGTGGTAACAGGAGTCATCGGCGCGGACGTTCATGTGGTCGGCAACCGGTTGCTGGCCATGGCGTTGGAGCGCGCGGGGTTCAAGGTCGTCAACCTGGGCGTCCTCGTTTCGCAGGAGGAGTTCATCAACGCGGCGGTGGAGAGCAACGCCGATGCGCTGTTCATCTCCTCGCTGTATGGCCACGCGGAACTGGATTGCCAGGGCCTTCGGGAGAAGTGCATTGAGGCGGGTCTGGATGACATCTTGATCTACGTGGGCGGCAATGTGGCCCTGGGCAAGCAGGACTGGGCCGAGGTGGAGAAGCGGTTCCTGGCCATGGGGATTGACCGGGTCTTCCCGCCTCGGACGCCACCCAAAGTGGGGATTGAACTGCTGGAGAAGGACCTGGCCGCCAGAAAGAGGAGCAAGGCGTAGATGCTGGCGGTCTTGGCCGACATCGGCAGCACGTTCACGAAGATGACCGTGGTGGACCTGGAACGCGAGGAGGTGGCGGCAACGGCCCAGGCTCCCACTACCATCGCGGACATCAACCTCGGCCTGCAGGAAGCGACGAGCCGCATAGAGGAGCACATCCCGCTGCCCGCAGACCGCATCGCCTACCGCATGGCGTGCAGCAGTGCGGCGGGCGGGTTGCGCATGGTAACGGTGGGCCTCATCCCCGACCTGACAGGAGAGGCAGCGAAGCGGGCTGCACTCGGCGCAGGCGCTAAGGTGGTGGGGGTGTTCGCCCACCATCTGACCCGCAAGGACATGGCGGCGATTGCCGCGCTGAAGCCGGACATTCTGCTGCTCACCGGCGGGACCGATGGCGGGAACGAGCGCGCGATCCTGCACAACGCGGCCGCCATCGCGCAGTCGGGCGTGCGGGTCCCCGTTGTGGTGGCCGGGAACCGGGCGGTGGCCGACCAGGTGGGCGACATCCTTCACTCCGCCGGGCTGGAGGTCTGGGTAACCGAGAACGTGATGCCGGAGGTGGGTGAACTGAACGTGGGACCTGCCCAGGCTGCCATCCGCGAGGTTTTCCTCAAGCGCATCATCGTGGCCAAGGGGTTGGACAAGGCGCAGGAGACCTTTGGCGTGGTCATGCCGACGCCATCCGCCGTGCTTCGGGCGGCGGAACTCCTGTCGGTGGGCGTGGCGGGCGAGCCAGGGCTGGGAGACCTGGTGGTTGTGGATGTTGGTGGGGCTACGACGGACGTGCACTCTATCGGGGACGGGCGGCCCACCAAGCCGGGCGTGGTGTGGAAGGGGCTGCCGGAGCCCTTCGCCAAGAGGACGGTGGAGGGGGACCTGGGCATCCGCTACAATGCGCCCACCATCCTGGAAGTGGCGGGCCGCGAGCGACTCTGCCGGGCCCTGGGGTACGACGAGCCGGACTGGGATGCAGTGGTGCACAAACTCTGCGCGCAGGTGGACTACATCCCGGAGGATGAGCGCGCGGCTCAGAGGGATGTGGCGCTGGCGCGAACCGCCGTGGAGATCGCGGTGGACCGCCATGTGGGCACGCTCACCGGCGTGTACACACCGTTCGGCGAGATGCTGATTCAGCGGGGCAAGGACCTGACGGGAGCGCGCTGCCTGGTGGGCACGGGGGGTATCTTCGCCCATTCGGGCGGGGCGAGGAAGGTGCTGGAGGGCGCGCTTTTTGACCCGCAGCACCCGGCCTCGCTCAGGCCGATGAACCCGGAGATGCGGGTTGACAGGAAGTACATCATGGCGGCGGTGGGGCTTCTGGGGGAGAAGGAGCCGGCCATCGCCCTGCGGGTCTTGAAGAAGGAGTTGCCGCCTCTGTGATGGATGGGCGACTCGCCACGGTGGGAGGTGCGAGATGAAGGTGCTCCTCTTGGGGGTGGGGATGCAGGGCAAGGCTGCCCTGTACGATCTGGTGCGCAGCGACGGGGTACAGGAGATTATCGCCGCAGACCGCGACTTTGACGGGCTCCGTGCGCACGTCGCGAGCAGGGGCGACGGCTCCAAAGTGCGCTGCGAACCGTGTGCCGCAGAGAACCCCGCCGAGATAGACCGGTTGGTGGCGCAGGGGGTGGACGTCGTCATAGACCTGCTGCCCACCCGCTTCATCGCGAGCGTGGCCGAGGCTGCCGTTCGGCACGGCGTCCACCTGGTCAACGCTTCCTACACGACGCCGGAATTGAAGGCGCTTGCCCATGAGGCGAGAGCGCGGGGTGTCGCCCTGCTTCCGGAATTCGGGATGGACCCGGGGATTGATTTGGTCTTGCTGGGCGAAGCGGTGCGGCAGTTTGACATCGTGCAGGAGATCATCACCTACGGCGCGGGATTCCCCGAAGCCCAGGCAGCGGACAATGCCATCCAGTACAAGGTAACCTGGACATTTGAGGGCGTCCTGAGGTCGTACTACCGGGCCGGCAGGATCATCCGAGACGGCCGGGTCGTGGAGATCAGGGAGAACGAGATGTTCTGCCCCGAACACCTCCACGAAGTGGATATTGAGGGAATCGGCAGGCTGGAGGCATTCCCCAACGGCGATGCCATCAAGTACGCGGACTTGCTGGGGATTGATACCGCCAGCCTCCGGAACCTGGGGCGATATGTGCTTCGGTGGCCCGGGCACGCCGCCTTCTGGAAGAAACTGGTGGACCTGCACCTGCTGGACAACGAGCCGATCACCGTGGATGGCGTTAACGTTGACCGGAGGCGCTTCCTGGCGGCCATCATGGAGCCGCATTTGCAGTACCGCGACGACGAGCGCGATGTGGTGGTAGTGCGCGTGCATGTGGTGGGCACCAAGGGGGGCCGACGATACCGCGCCCTGTACCAGGTGATTGACAGGCGGGACTCGGCGACCGGGTTCATGGCGATGAACCGAACGGTTGGGTTCACGGCCAGCATCGGCGCGCAGATGCTGGGTTCGGGCGAACTGTCGGCTCGGGGCCTTCTGTCGCCGGTGCGCGACGTGCCGTACCAGCCGTTCGTGCGCGAACTCCGCAAGCGCGGGATTGAGGTTACGTCGGACGTGCGCGCCGAGGGGTAGTACTTGACCACAGAGAACATTGTCCGTTGTCATTGCGAGGGCACGGAGTGCCCGAAGCAATCCCAGGCTCTGGCTGTCATGCTGAGCGAAGCGAAGCATCAGCGAAGCGAAGCATCTCGGCCGACGAGATGCTTCGGCGCTGCGCGCCTCTGTAGGGACAATTCATGAATTGTCCCTACGGCTGTTGCGCTCCTCGCAATGACACGCCGTCAAGAATCCCTAGGGTGCAGAAGTAGGTCGGCTCAGATGCCCATTCCAGATTTGCCGGGAGGTGTGGCTTGAAAATGCGGAGAGCGCCTTTGCGGGTGGGGTTGGTGGTGGCTTTCGGGAACCTGGGGGAAGGCGAGCGACATGCGGCGAGCACGGCGTGGGAGTGCGCTGCCCAATGTGCCCAGCACTGGCAGCCCGCCTTCGCCTCGTATGGGCTTGCTCCGGTTACCGAGCAGGCGCGGGATGCGGATGTCCTGGTGTACCTGGGCGAATCCTCGCGGTTCGCAGGGGTGGCGGGCGAGGCGTCGCGCTCCGTCCCTGTGGTGTTTGTGAAGAGCACCGTGGAGGAACTGCTGGACCGGCCGAAGGGCCACGCGCCCCGCTACCGGATGTGCACCGGCGTTAGGGGCATCGCCCGCGCGCTGGCTTCCGTGGCGCCCCCTGGCCCCACCGTGGACTGGCGGACCCTCCCCTGGCCGCAGGACGTGGCGCGGTGGACCATCCTTGAGGAGGCCGAGGAGTCGTATGTCCGGGCGAGCATTGCCGCCTTCCGCCAGGCGGCGGAGGAACGGGGCATGCCGTGGACATCAGGGCTTCCCGGCGATGGGCGGCCCTTCTCCGTGTTTCTGACCATGCACGACCCGGGGGCAGCGATTCTCGCCGAGACGGCGCTTCGCCTTTGGCCACAGTGCACGGTGCTGGCGGCCGATGGCATGGTCTCCACGCGCGCCCCGGTCGGGGAGGCGTGGCCGTCGCGCGTGCTGCGCGTGCGCCACTGGGTGGAGCGCGCCGAGTCGGAGAGCACGCGGGCTTTTCGCGCGCAGATGGCGGGCAGGCCCTTGCCGGACTTTGATTCGGCGGGGATGCTATTCGGCACGCTGTACTTCCTGGATCGGGCGTTTGGGGCGGGGGCAACGCCCGAATCGCTGGAGGCAGCAGGCGAGCAGCCGGGCCCGCTGGGACCTGTGCGTATGACGCCATCGGGGAGGCCCGATCCCGAACGGATCGTGGTGCTCGCGGGCGATCAGGTCCACGTCGTGGAGGTCACGTAGCGGCATCCGGCTCGCGCCCTCGTGGCGGCGCGAACCGCGCGATGGGTCGGGCAGCCCGCCGCGGGGCAGAGACTACTGCGCGGAGAGGCGTAGCAACTTCTCTGTCGCCTTCAGCCCGTGGCCCGTGAACGCGGAGACGATGACCTCGCCAGGCTGCGCCTTCTGGACGTAGCGGTGAATGCCCGCGATTGCGGCAGCGGACGTAGGCTCTATGTAGAACCCTTGGCGGCATGCGGCTTTCAGGGCCTGCTCAATCTCCCAGTCGTCAACGGCGAGAATTAGCCCGCCCGTCTCCCTGACCGCCCGCAGGATTTGCCTGCCGCGCACAGGCTCGGCGATGGCGATTCCCTCCGCAAGGGTCGCACGCTTCGTAACCGGCGACCCGTCATCTGCGTTTCGCGCGAAGGCTTCAAACAGCGGAGCGGATGCGGCCGCTTGCACCCCGACGAGGCGTGGAACCCGCTGGGCAACGCCGGCCTTCACCAGGTCCACAAACCCGATGTAGGCCCCCAGAAACAGGGTGCCATGTCCCAGCGGGACGATCACCGTGTCCGGCACCTTCCACCCCAGTTGCTCCCAGATTTCATACGCAAAGGTCTTGGTGCCCTGCAAGAAGAAGGGGTTCCATACGTGGCTGGCGTAGTACTGCTTCTCGGCAGCGGCCAGCGCGGCGCGAGCGGTGTCTTCCCTTGAGCCAGCAATGCGCTGAAGTTTCGCGCCGTACGCGCGAATCTGGACCAACTTCGCCTCGGCTGTATCCGCGGGGACGAAGATTTCGCACTCAATCCCGGCCTTCGCACAGTAGGCCGCGACGGCACAGCCCGCATTGCCCGACGAGTCCTCCACCACCGCGCGGATGCCCAACTCCCTGATCTTGCTGACTAGAACGGTCGCGCCTCTGTCCTTGAACGAACCGCTGGGGAAGAGATGCTCCTGCTTCACAAGGACCGTGCGCCCCTCTATCTCCATCTCTACAATCGGCGTGAAACCTTCGGAGAACGACACCCTGTTGGCGTCATCGCAGATGGGAAGGGCTTCTCGGTAACGCCAGAGGGTGGGCGGTCTCCGTCCGATCGTGGCGGGGTCAAAGGCAGGCACAAGGTCAACGTCCAGGATGCCCCCGCAATCGCAGCGCCATCGCGGCTCGTCCAGGTCATAGGTCGCGCCGCACGTTTGGCAGACGAGGTGGCCCATCGCTCTACTCCAGCGCCGCAATCGCTTCTATTTCTATCTGGAAACCGAAGTGCAACTCACGCGTGGGCACGACAGCGCGCGCCGGGCGATGATCGCCGAAGAACCGGGCGTACACGGCGTTGACCCGATCCCACAGGGCGATGTCCGAGATATAGACGGTCGTTTTGAGCACCTTGTTCAGCGAACTCCCCGCAGCCCGCAGGATCGCCTCCACGTTCCGCAGGGCCTGCTCGGCTTGTTCCTCAATGGATCGCACTCGCTTCTCGCCCGTGCTCGGATCTATCGGAAGTTGCCCCGACACGAAGACGAGGCCGTTGTGGACGATGGCCTGCGCGTAGTGGCCGGCAGGCGTCGGCGCATTGGGCGTGCTGATGGCGTGCACTTGGTCCCTCCTCGGTGTTGAATGTCGGATCGCGTGGCGTGGCCGATGCCGCTCGTCGGGGCCACGCCGGCTGGCACGTTACCACAGGGATTCCCGATGGTTTGTCATTGCGAGGGCACGGAGTGCCCGAAGCAATCCCAGGCTCTGGCTGTCATGCTGAGCGAAGCGAAGCATCAGC
>JADBJK010000019.1 GCA_014874485.1 Chloroflexota bacterium | reverse complement strand
CCCCCGCCCCTTTCGCGCCCTTTCCCGCATTTCGTGTTCCAAACGCCCCGCCCCCCAGCCCCAACGGGGCTTCGCCCTCTCAGCGCGGGGGTTCAGCCCCGCGCGGCCGCCCCCGCCCGAGGCCGAAGCCATCGGGCTGAACGGGCAAAGCCCTGCGGGCTGATGGCAGGCGAACAACATGCCGCACCCCCAGCCCCAACGGGGCTTCGCCCTCTCAGCGCGGGGGTTTAGCCCCGCGCGGCCCCGCCCCGCCCGAGGCTGAAGCCATCGGGCTGAACGGGCAAAGCCCTGCGGGCTGATGGCAGGCGAACAACATGCCGCACCCCCAGCCCCAACGGGGCTTCGCCCTCTCAGCGCGGCGGCTTTAGCCCCGCGCGGCCGCCCCTCACCCTGGCCCTCTCCCGGCGGGCGAGGGAACGCACGGCCCCCGCCCCTTTCGCGCCCTTTCCCGCATTTCGTGTTCCAAACGCCCCGCCCCCCAGCCCCAACGGGGCTTCGCCCTCTCAGCGCGGGGGTTTAGCCCCGCGCGGCCCCGCCCCGCCCGAGGCCGAAGCCATCGGGCTGAACGGGCAAAGCCCTGCGGGCTGATGGCAGGCGAACAACATGCCGCACCCCCAGCCCCAACGGGGCTTCGCCCTCTCAGCGCGGCGGCTTTAGCCCCGCGCGGCCGCCCCTCACCCTGGCCCTCTCCCGGCGGGCGAGGGAACGCACGGCCCCCCGCCCCTTTCGCGCCCTTTCCCGCATTTCGTGTTCCAAACGCCCGCAAGACCAGACGTTGGCACGCCACTTGCGCTCCACGTCTGGGCGAGCAACCCGCCCACTTGCAAATACAACTGGAATGGGGTAACATTCCCTCACGTTCCCGCCTAGCCCGAGAGGAAACATGCCCGAACAACCGACGGAACACAAGCGTCTGGATGCGGATGGCGAAACCGCGCGCGACCCGCGCCTTGCGGAGGCGGTCGCCCTGGCCACCGCCGAGCGCAGGGATGAAGCCCGCACCCTGTTTCAGGCCATCCTCGCCGACGACGCGGACAACGTAGAGGCACTCCTTTGGATGGGGGCGCTGGCCGAGAACCCGGAGGACGGCCTGCGGTACATCGGCCGCGCCGTGCAGGTGGACCCGCGGAACCCCCGAGCACGGGCGGCGCTGCGCTGGGCCAGAAAGCGTGCGCCCAACGCCGGCCTGCCCTCACAGAACCCCGCGGGACCCGCCCGCCCCGCCGCCCTGGCAACGCCGGTGGTGCGTCCCACGCCAGGCGTCCCGCGATTCCTGGGCTGGATTGTGGCCGCGCTTCTTGTCCTCGTCGGGGCGGGCACCCTCTGGACCCAGACCGACTGGCCCGCGCAGGCGTGGGAGGCGGTCTTCGCTACCCACACGCCCACCGCCACGCCGACGTTCACGCCCACCAACACCCCGACCGAGACGCCCACGCCCACGCCGACGAACACGCCCACCGAAACGCCGACGCCGACCCCGACGGAGACGCCGACACCTACCCCAACCGAGACGCCCACGCCCACCCCCACGCCTACGGCCACGCCCGTGCCGCCGACGCCCACGCGGAAGTCCCAGCCGACAGCCACGCCGCCGACCGGCATCGGCGATGGCGAGAAGTGGATTGACGTGGACCTGTCGGCGCAGCGCCTTGTGGCCTACGAGGGGAACCGCGCGGTATACTGGGCGGTGATCTCATCGGGCCTACCGGCCACGCCCACCGTCAAGGGCCGCTTCAACATCTACGTCAAGTACCGAAGTGCGCCCATGTCTGGCCCGGGCTACTACCTGCCCAATGTGCCCTACATCATGTACTTCTACAAAGGCTACGGCCTCCACGGGGCCTACTGGCACAACAACTTCGGCCAGCCCATGAGCCACGGGTGCGTCAACCTGAAGGTAGCGGACGCCAAGTGGCTGTTTGAGTGGACGGACCCCTACGTGCCGCCCGGGGCCAACAGCGCCTCCGGCGTGGGCACCCTCGTCGTCATCCACGACTGAGCGCGGGCAGGCTGCTCCGCTCCGTTGCTAGATTCGCCGCTGCGCCCTGGATTCCCCTGCACGGGCGACGTGCAGATCGCCCGCACAGGGCAGAACCCTCACCTTCGCCCGCACCCGCTCACACCCCTTCGCGCCTTTCGTGTTCCAACCGCCCCCGCCCCAGCCCCAGCGGGGCTTCGCCCTCTCAGCGCGGGGGTTTAGCCCCGCGCGGCCCCGCCCCCGCCCGAGGCTGAAGCCATCGGGCTGAACGGGCAAAGCCCTGCGGGCTGATGGCAGGCGAACAACATGCCGCACCCCCCAGCCCCGACGGGGCTTCGCCCTCTCAGCGCGGCGGCTTTAGCCCCGCGCGGCCCCGCCCCCCTTTCGCGCCTTTCGTGTCCTTTCGCGCCCTTCGCGATCCAACCGCCCCCGCCCAGCCCCAGCGGGGCTTCGCCCTTTCAGCGCGGCGGCTTTAGCCCCGCGCGGCCCCGCCCCCACCCGAGGCTGAAGCCATCGGGCTGAACGGGCAAAGCCCTGCGGGCTGATGGCAGGCGAACAACATGCCGCCCCCGCCCAGCCCTAGCGGGGCTTCGCCCTTTCAGCGCGGCGGCTTTAGCCCCGCGCGGCCCCGCCCCCCTTTCGCGCCCTTCGTGATCCAAACGCCCCGCGCTGCGCCCCAACAGACGCGGGAACCACAGCCCCCAACTTGCGCCCTGCGCGGAACACGGGTAAACTTGGGGCTGGGGGTGCGCTTCGCTCCCGACCATGCGCAACGACACCCGTCCGTGAGCGCCGTGAACAGTCAAGAGTTCATTGACCATCTGAAGACCCTGCCTTTCTACCGCGGGCAAATCGTGCACCAGGAACACCTGCCCGCGCGGCCGGCCCGCTATGGGCGACTGGATCGCCCGCTTCCCAAGCCCCTGGCGCAGGCGCTGGCCGACATCGGCGCGTCGCGCCTGTACACCCACCAGGCGCAGGCCATCAACGCCGCGCGGGACGGGCACGACGTCATCCTGGCCACGTCCACCGCCAGCGGCAAGACGCTGGCCTACAACGTGCCCGTGCTGGAAGCCGTGCTGGAAGCCCCTCAGGCGCGCGCGTTCTACCTCTTCCCCACCAAGGCGCTGGCACAAGACCAACTCCGCGCCCTGCGCCAACTGACCGACGCGCTGGGCGGCCTCACATTTGGCACCTACGACGGCGACACGCCACAGGCTGCGCGCGGTCGCCTGCGCCAGCGAGCGGCCATCGTCCTCACGAATCCCGACATGCTCCATGTGGGCATCCTGCCCAACCACCAACTCTGGAGCCGCTTCTTCGCCAACCTGCGGTTCGTGGTCATTGACGAGGCACACGTGTATCGGGGCATCTTCGGCTCGCACGTCGCCTGCGTCCTGCGGCGGCTTCTGCGCATCTGCGAGTTTTACGGCTCCCACCCGCAGTTCATCCTGTGCTCGGCGACCATCGCCAACCCAGGCGAACACGCCGAACGCCTCACCTCGCGCAAGGTGGTTGTCGTGGACGACGACGGCTCGCCCCAGATGAGCAAGGAGTTCCTGCTGTGGAACCCGCCCTTCCTGGACAAGGCCAAGACCGCGCGCCGCAGCGCCAACGCCGAAGCGGCGTTCCTGTTCGGCGAGATGGTGCAGCACGGCATCCGCAACATCACCTTCGCGCGGACGCGCAAGGTGGCAGAACTCATCCTCCGCTACGCACGCGAGGCGCTGGAGGAGACGCGGCCCGACCTGGCCCCCCGCGTCGCCGCCTACCGCGCGGGCTACCTGCCCGAGCAGCGGCGACAGATAGAGCAGGGCCTGTTCCACGGGCGGCTGCTGGGCGTAACGGCGACGAATGCGCTGGAGTTGGGTGTGGATGTGGGCGCGCTGGACGCCACGGTTACCGTCGGCTACCCAGGCACCATCGCCAGCGTGTGGCAGCAAGCGGGGCGCGCGGGCCGCGGCAAGAAGGACTCCATCTCCATCCTCATCGGCCTGGACAACCCGCTGGATCAGTACTTCATGCGCGAGCCAAAGGAACTCTTCGGGCGCAGTCCCGAGCACGCCCTGATTGACCCTGGGAACCTATACCTCCTGAACCAGCACCTGCCCTGCGCCGCCCACGAGCGCCCGCTCACCAACGACGACGAGCGCCTGTTCGGCCCCACCTTCGCCGAGGCCATGGTGCAACTGGAGCGGGCCGGTGTGCTGGAGTACCGCGGCGAACGCTGGTTCATCTCCGGCATCTCCTACCCCGCCGAGCGCGTCAACATCCGCTCCATCTCTGGCTCCACGTTCACGCTGCTGGACGAGAGCAACAACTACCGAATGCTGGAGCAGGTGGACGGGGCCACCGCCCTGCTCCGCGTGCATCCGGGCGCGGTGTACCTCCACCAGGGCGAGACGTACCTGGTAACCCGCCTGGACCTGGACACGCAGACCGCCTACGTGCGGGCGGCGGATGTGGACTACTACACCACCCCGCGCGAGATCAACGACGTGAGCATCGTGCGCTCGTGGCAGGTGCGGCACTTCCCGACGTGCGACGCCTACTACGGCCAGGTGCGCGTAACCCAGCAGGTCATCGGCTACAAGCGCGTGCAGCAGTACACGGAGACGGTGCTGGACAACGTGCCCCTGAACCTGCCAAGCCAGTCCTTCGTAACCTCCGCGCTGTGGTTCAACGTTCCCACCGACATCATGATGCGCGTGTTGCAGGCGGGCCTGGACTTCGCGGGCGGCCTCCACGCGCTGGAACACGCCAGCATCGGCCTGCTGCCCCTGTTCGCCATGTGCGACCGGCTGGACATCGGCGGGCTGTCCACGCCGTGCCATGACGACACGGGCGAGGCGCAGGTCTTCATCTACGACGGGCATCCGGGCGGCGTGGGCATCGCCGAGAAGGGGTTTCAGATGCTGGAGCGCCTCTGGGCCGCCACGCGCAAGACCATCGCAGGCTGCCCGTGTCGGGAAGGCTGCCCGTCGTGCGTGCAAAGCCCCAAGTGCGGCAACAACAACGAGCCGCTGGACAAAGCCGCCGCTGTGGTTATACTGGATGCACTCATGCAGGGACAAGGGGCAAACCCGCGCACCTTTCCGGGGGCAACCCCCGACCTGCGATAAGCGCAGCAGGGCGCACTTGCGATTGTGAGGTGCACTTGGACAACGACACGCTGAAAACCATCGGCTTCGTGGGGATGATCCTGGTCGGCGCGGCATCGGTGCTGCTGCCGCTCGTGGTGGTGGGATTCCTCGCTCTCTCGGCCATCTACAACGAGATCCCGCTGGGCGACATGACCGGACTCTGGGCGGGCCTGGCCGGGTTGAGCGCGCTCCTGGGTGGCTGGTTCATCGTCCAGGGCGTGAAGGGCCTGCGCCATCGGCCCTCAGCCCCCTTCTGCATCGCCCGCCCGTGGCTGTGGGTTGGCCTGCTCGCGCTGGCGATTGCCCTCATCGCCGCGAGCGCCGACAGCCAGGCCATCGGCGGACTCGCCCAGGTGCTGGGGGCGCTCCTGCCCGGCATCGCGCTCCTGGCGTTCGTGAGCCAGCGCCTCGCCCACGCACCCCAGCCCGCGACTTGGCGACAAGTTGCCGCCCAAACCAGCGCGACGCTCACCTTTTCGCTCTGGTGGAGCATGTTCTGGGAGGTGCTCGCGTTGGTGGGGATGGCGGTTCTCGTGGGCGTTGTCCTTGGCCTCTCGCCGGATGGCATGCGCACGCTGGAGGAGATGCGCGAGCAGTTCTCCGACCCGTCCTTCCTCGCCAGCGGGGAGATGCTGCGCCAGCCTGGGGTCGTCGCATTCCTGCTCGTCCTTCTGGCGGGGTTCGTCCCCGTGATTGAGGAGGTGGGCAAGGTGCTGGCGGTGGGGGTGCTGGCGCTGGCACACCGTCCCAGCCGCGCCCAGGCCCTGACGTGGGGCATCACGTGCGGCGTAACCTTCAGCGTGTACGAGGCCGCCTTCGCAAACCCGTTTCCGGGCGCGGGCGCGGCCATCGCCGTCCTGCGCGTGGGGGCCATGCTCATCCACGCCAGCACGGTGGCCCTCACGGCGTGGGGACTGTGGGAGTGGATTTCGCACAGGCGGCCGGGGCGCTTCTTCCTGGGGCTGGCCCTGGCCATGGGGCTGCACAGCGCGTGGAACGTGCTGGCCATCGCGGTTGCGGTGCTTCAGACGGCCACCGACTCGCCCTGGATCGCGGCGCTGGTGGCCGGCGTGTTCTTGCTCTTGAGCGTCGGCGCGGCCATCGTTCTGCGCCTGGCGCTGGAACCTTCGCGGTTGGTACACGTCTTGCACATAGAACGAGGTGAGGACAGATGATCGGTGTTTTGGCTGCACTGGCCATCGTCGTCATTGCGGTCGTCGCCGCCGTCTGGTACGCATCGGACCAGATTGTGCGGCGCAGACGGCCCGACAAGACGGCGAACCCGGCGGAGTACGGCCTGGAGTACGAGGACGTTACCTTTACAAGCGAGGATGGCATCCCGCTGCGGGGCTGGCTGATACCGGCCCAGGACGCGCGGCGCGCCGTGATCTTCCTGCACGGGCACGCGGGAAGCATGGACCCCGACCTGAAGTACGCGCCGTGGTTCCACGAGCGCGGCATCACGGTGCTGATGTTTGACTTCCGGGGGCACGGCCGCAGCGGCGGCAAGCACGTGAGCATGGGCTACTTTGAGCGGCGCGACCTGATCGCGGCGGAGAAGTTCCTGCGGGAGCGCGGCTACGACCGCATCGGCGTGCTGGGCTTCTCCATGGGCGGGGCGGTCGCCATCAGCGGCGCGCCCCTGGCCCAGGACATCCGCGCCGTCGCCGCCGACGGTTCCTTTGTGTGGCTCAGGGATGCCATCTACGAGGGGATGCGCGAGCGCGGCATCCCGGGCAGCGTGGCGAAGCCGCTGGCATACCTGGCGGTGAAGGCTGCCGGTTGGCGGCTGGGGGCCGACCTGGAGGACGCCGACCCGGGCCTGTGGGCAAGCAAGGTGGCACCGCGGGCGCTCTTGCTGATTCACGGCGAGCGCGACCCGTACACATCCACCGAGGAAGTGCAGGCCATGTTCGCGGCGGCGGGCGAGCCGAAAGACCTGTGGGTTGTGCCCGAGGCCGGGCATCGGAACGTGGACGAAGTGGAACCCGAAGCGTACAAGCAGAGGGTGTTGGGGTTCTTTGAGCGGTATCTCGGAGAAGGGTAGTGCTTCAAGGGATTCTAGATTGTACGTCAGTGCGAGGAGCGCAACGACGGAGCAATCTCGGCAGACTGTCGTTCTGAGGCGTGGAGCGCCGAAGAATCTCTTCAACCGAGATGCTCCGCTCGCAATGACAACGGCCTGTCGGTTGCGCAGGGAGGAGACGCATGAGAAAGTGGGCGATCCTGATTCTGATCCTGGGCGTCGTGCTGATGTCCGGGTGCAAGCCCGCGAAGGACGGCGACCTGGTGTACGTCGCGCCGTATGAGATGGGCGTGGCGGCGGGCGACTACCTGCCCGGCACCGGCATCCGCTACGTGGGCCTGACCGACAAGGGCGCGCACCTGACCATTGACGGCCAGGACGCTTACAAGCAGAAGGGCGACTCGCTGAACTGGTCGGGCAAGCCGGTGGAGAACGCCAAGATGGACTTCTCGGGGCGCGTCGTGTGGTACACCGAGACCACGTGCCACATCCTGGGCTCGGCCACGCTGACGATTTCCAAGCCCGCGCCGCAGACGGTGCCCAACATCCCGGAGGCTCCCCTCCGCTACCGCGCCATCGTTACCTACACCGTGGACAAGGGCAAGAAGATTCCCGGCTCGCTGGTTACGTACAAGGGCAAGACCGACAAGGGGGCCGAACTGGACGGCGTGGAGGGCTATCCCTACCGCAAGGCCGGCGACTCCATCGTGTGGCAGGGCAAACTGAAGGACGGCGTGTACGTCGTGGTCAACGTGCGCGTGGTGTTCTACACCGATTCGGTCCTGCAGGTAGCCGGAACAACGGAGGTGATACTGGTCCCGCCTGGCGCTGCGGGCAGCGGGTTTTAGGAATAGCGAACAGCAGTCAGCAGTCAGCAGTCAGCAGTCAGCAATCAGCAATCAGCAGTCAGCAGTCAGCATTCAGCAATCAGCCATAAGCATTTGGCCCCATCGCCGTTCCTGATCGCCGAACGCCGCTGGCTGACCGCAACAGCGTCTCAAACCGCGGGGCCGGATGGGATAGGCTCCGGCAGCCCGCGTATGAGAAGAAAGGGCACTCCCACCGGTGCCCTTTTGTTTTGCCCAGGCCCGCCCATCCGTTGCAACGCACCTCGCAGGTGCATCGGAATTGCCCCTTCTGGCGATCTCCAATGTTACCGCAGAGAACACAGAGAACGCAGAGAATTGAAGATAGTCTCCCCGGTCTCCGCGCGCTCTGCGGTGAAACCGGTTTCGTGGGACGACTTTCCATAGCCGCCGAGCGCCTATCACCGCAGAGGACACAGAGCACGCGGAGAATTCAAGACAATCTTCCCGGTCTCCGCGCGCTCTGCGGTGAAACCGGTTTCGTGGGACGACTTTCCATAGCCGCCGAGCGCCTATCACCGCAGAGGACACAGAGCACGCGGAGAATTCAAGACAATCTTCCCGGTCTCCGCGCGCTCTGCGGTGAAACCGGTTTCGTGGGACGACTTTCCATAGCCGCCGAGCGCCTATCACCGCAGAGAACACAGAGCACGCGGAGAATTCAAGACAATCTCTGCGGTCTCCGCGCGCTCTGCGGTGAAACCCGTTTCGTGGGACGACTTTCCATAGCCGCCGAGCGCCTATCACCGCAGAGAACACAGAGCACGCAGAGAATTGAAGATAATCTCTGCGGTCTCCGCGTTCTCCGCGGTGAAACCGGTCCTGTAGGTATGTAAACAAGCCCTACTTGACAAGATGGCGATTCGGGAGTATACTATATGCAAATTGCATATAGTTGCATGATGCGACTAGTGTCCATAGGCCATACTACAATTGGAGGATTGGCGTGGTTACAGAGAAGCAAGTCGTTGCAGCATTGGACAACGTCATGGACCCCGAGTTGCGCAAGAGCATCACCGCGTTGGGCATGGTGCGCAAGGTGAAGATTCGCGGTGGCGACGTGGAGGTTACCATCGCCCTCACCACCCTGGCCTGCCCCCTGTCCGGCTCCATCGCCGAGGACGTCCGCAAAGCCGTCCAGGCGCTGGATGGCGTCGCCAAGGTGGACGTGAAACTGGAGGAGATGACCGACGAGGAACGCGCCCGCGCCCTCGCATCGGTGAAAGGCCAGCAGCAAGAGGAAGGCATGGCCGCCCACCTGAACCGCATCCAGCACGTGCTCGCCGTCATGAGCGGCAAGGGCGGCGTCGGCAAGTCGCTGGTAACGGCCCAGTTGGCCGTGGCGCTGCGACGGCGGGGCCTGCGGGTGGGCATCCTGGACGCCGACATCACCGGCCCCAGCATCCCCAAAATCCTTGGGCTGAACGACCGCCCCGCGTCCACCCCGTTGGGCATCGCGCCGGTCAAGAGCAAGACCGGCATTCGGGTCATGTCCATCAACCTGCTGCTGCCCAACGAGGACGACGCGGTCATCTGGCGCGGCCCGCTCATCGGCGGCGCCATCAAGCAGTTCTGGGGCGATGTCTTCTGGGGCGACCTGGATTACCTGCTCATTGACCTGCCGCCCGGAACCGCCGACGCGCCGCTCACGGTCATGCAGAGCATCCCGCTCAATGGCATCATCCTGGTAACGTCGCCGCAGGAACTGGCGGGGATGGTCGTGCGCAAGGCCGCGCAGATGGCGCTCCAACTCCATGTGCCCATGCTGGGCATCGTGGAGAACATGAGTTACGCCATCTGCCCGCACTGCGGCGAGCGGCTGGACATCTTCGGCCCCAGCCACACGGCAGAAGCGGCGGCCCTGATGGGTGTGCCGCTCCTCGGCCAGATACCCATAGACCCGCGCATCGCCACCCTGTCGGATGAGGGGGCGCTGGAAGATTACGAGTCGGCAGCGTTTGAATCCGTCGCCGACGAACTGCTGAAGCGCGTGCCGGAAAAGCAGACGAAGCCCATTCTGTAGGCGCTTCTTGGGCAACGAGGCCCACAAACCGGAGAATACAAGACGCGCCTGACCAAATACCCTAAGTAAAGAGGTTGGGCGATGAAAGGGACAGTTCCGTGGCGCGAACAGATTCCGGTCGTAGTTCTGGTGTTCATCATAGCCGCCCTGGCCGCATGGGCCATCGCCACCGGCTCGGGGGCCGCGCCCGGCGTTACGCCGATGGACGCCGGGAAGGGCACAGCGCTGGTCGTGGTCGGGTTCCTGGCGGGCCTGCTGGGCGGTCTCATCGGCACGGGCGGGTGCAGCGTGATGCTACCCATCATCCACTTCTGGATGGGCTACCCCGCCTCTATCGCCGTCGGCACCATGCTCTTCGCCGTCATCTTCACGGCGGTGTCGGGCGCCTACGGCCACCTGGTCCGTCGCAACGTGGACAAGCGCGCCTTCCTGTGGCTGGGCGGCGCGGGCGTCGTGGGCGTTCTGCTCGGCTCGTGGGTGTTCACCCTCATCTCCGGGCAGTCCAAACTGCTGGGCCTCATCCTCGGCATCATCTTCCTGTGGCCGGCCATTCGCATGACCTACGAGGGCCTGGCGCAGCGGGCGATGCCCAAGCGGGAGGGCACGGCAATCACGGGGTCCGGCCCGGGGATGGGCGTGTTCGGCTTCATCATCGGCATTGCGACCGGCGTGGCGGGCCTCGGCGGCGGCTATGCGCTGGTGCCCGGGCTCATCTACCTGTTCAACGCGCCGGTGTACATCACCATGGGCACATCGCTGGCAACGATGATTCCCCTCGCGGTGGTCGGCGGCGGCATCAAACTGGCTCAGGGCTTCGTGGACCTGGGAACGGGGCTGCTGCTGGCCGCGGGGACGATCATCGGCGCGCAGGTGGGGGCCGCCATCATCAAGCGTTTCAAGCCGGCGACGCTGAAACTGATCTTCGGGCTGTACTTCCTGTACGTTACGGTGAAGTTCATCACGGCGTTCTTTGGAATCCAAATTTGGTGATACCCGCTGCCCGTCAACGGCGACACGCGCAGCGCCGGGTATCGCCCAAGGTCTTTCGTGGACAAGGAGGTAACAAAAATGGCCATGCGAAAGTTCCGCTGCTCTGACTGCGGCCACACGTTTGAGGTTGCCTACGGCACGGGCACGCCGGGAGCGTCCATGACGTGCCCTAACTGCGGCAGCAAGAACGTGCACCGCGCCGAGGAGGACCGCGGATACAACCGCGGCGGTCGGGGCCGGGGTCCCGCCAGCGCGGGCCGCGGACGTGGCGGCCCCGGGCGCGGGCCGCGCTGGGCCTAGCGAACTCTAGGCCCCTACACGCGGGGGGCGGGTCCAGGCCCTGTGTCCAGGGCGCGATACCCGCCCCCACCCACCAGCAGCATCGGCAATCCAAACAGAGGAGTCAGCAATGAAAGTTGCCATCAGTGCCACAGGAAACGATCTGGACTCGGCAGTTAGCCCGGTGTTCGGGCGATGCCCATTCTACCTGTTCGTGGATTCGGAAAGCATGGAGTGGAGCGCCGTCGCCAATCCGGCAGCGGGCGCATCGGGTGGAGCCGGAATCCAGGCCGCCCAGTTCATCGTGGAGCAGGGCGCTCAGGCCCTGTTGACGGGCAATGTCGGCCCCAACGCGATGGACGTGCTGAACGCGGCCGGTGTAGCCGTCTACCCCGTAACGCAGGGCACCGTGCGGGAGGCCGTGGAGGCGTTCCGCGCCGGGAACCTGCAGAACATCGGAGAAGCGACCGTGCCCGCCGACGCCGGCAAAGCCGCGCCGCGCATCACCGGCACCAGCGTGAGCATGTCCTCGGGCCGGGGTGCGGGGTTGGGTGCAGGCCGTGGAACAGGACAAGGCGCCGGCAGAGGCATGGGGCAAGGCATGGGTAGAGGCGGCGGCAGAGGTATGGGCCGCGGCGGTGGTGCCGGGCGCGGCAGAGGTGGCGGGGGGAGACGCGGCGGCTGATGCCCCGTCCCCACACCGCCCAGGGAGCAGTACGATGATCCAGGTGAGCCGTGAGCGTTGTACAGGGTGCGCCACGTGCGTGGCCGCCTGCCCCAAGGGCGCGATGTTCGTCGCCGGCGGGTACGCCGACGTGGACGAGGCGCTGTGCAACTCGTGCGGGCTTTGCATCCAGGCGTGTCCGGAAGGGGCCATCTCCTTCGCAGCCGAGCCTGTGGAGTCCCGCGCGGTGCAACCGGCAGGCGAAGTGCGGATGCCCGCGAAGCCCGCGCCGAAGGGAATTGTGTCGGTGTTGAGCCGAAGCGTGCTGCCCGCCCTCGGCACGGCCATTGCGTTCGCGGGCAGGGAAATCCTGCCCCGCATCGTGGACACGTGGCTTGCGGCGCGCACAAGCGGAGACGCCACCCGCACAGGCAGCGCCACCAACGAGGGGCGACGGCTCCGCCGCAGGCGCAGGGGCAAATCCTGAAGCCACACCGTTGCGGAAGCGAGAATCAGGAGGGAAGATGCCCATCTACGAGTACCGCTGCGGCAATTGCCAACAGACCGTTGAGGTGTTGGTCCTGGGCCAGGGCGACGACCCCAAGTGCCCAAACTGTGGCACGCCCTTGTTTGAGAAGCGAGTGTCCGCATCCCACCATCGGATGGGCGCGGGCCGAAACGCCTCGGGGCGTACCTGTTGCGGGCGCGAGGAGCGGTGCGAGAAGCCACCCTGCGACTCGGGCGGAGGCTGCCACAGGGATCGGCGCTGATCGCTGCGGCAGCGCCCGCCCACCAGGCAAGACAGGAGGTTGATCATGTTTATCGGAACAAGAGGCCAACGTGGGGGCGGAGGCCAGGGCAGGCGCGGAGGCAACCGTCCGGGCGCCGGGCCTGGCGGCTACTGCATCTGTCCCAACTGCGGCTACAGAGTGGAACACAAGGTCGCGCAGCCGTGCTATCAGGTGAAATGCCCGAAGTGCGGCACGCCCATGCAGCGGGAATGACAGGGCGAGGAGGAGTGTGCCCCTATGGCTCATGGAACCCTCATGGCGGTCTGCGCCAGCAAGGAGCGCACCGAACCGAAGGTGGATATCGGCAGCGGCGAACTCCGCGCCAACTACGGGCTGGTGGGCGACGCTCACGCCGGGACCGGCGCGTTTGAGGTGAGCCTCATCGCTTACGAAAGCATCTCGCGGGCACGCGAGGAGTTCGGCATAGACGCGCGCCCCGGGTGCTTCGCCGACAATCTCGCAGTGCAGGGGCTGGACGTCGGCGCCATCCGCGTGGGCGACCGAATCCACGTCGGCCCGGCCATCCTGGAGGTCGTGCAAATCGGCAAGCCGCCCGACGCGCCGCACACGTATGACTTTCACGGCGTGTCGCTGCTGCGGCAGGAGGGCGTATTCTGCCGCGTGATCCGGGGCGGGCTCATCCGGCGCGGCGACCCAGTAACCCACATCCCCGCCGAGCGCGGAAGCAGGCAGGAGGAGCAATCGCAATGAGAATCGTTGTCGCCAGCGGCAAGGGCGGAACGGGCAAGACCTTAGTCGCCACGAGTCTGGCCCTTGTCGCATCCGAACGGGGAAGGACCACGTTGCTGGACTGCGACGTGGAGGCCCCCAATGCGGCGCTGTTCCTGAAACCGGAACTGAACCGCAAGGTCGCCGCCATCAGCCTGATTCCCGAGGTGGACGCCAGCCTATGCACTCTGTGCGGCAGGTGCGGCCAGGTCTGCCAGTACCACGCCATCGCCGTCCTGCCGCAGAAGGTCATGGTGTTCCGCGAGATGTGCCACGGGTGCGGCAGTTGCGCGGTGAACTGCCCGGAGAACGCCATCCGCGAGATTCCGTTCTCCATCGGGGCGCTGGAGTTTGGCCACGCGGGCGCGATGGCCTTCGGCCAGGGCACGCTGCGGGTAGGCGAGGCAATGGCGACACCGGTGATCCGCCAGTTGAAGAAGCAAGCGGCCAAAATCGTGGTCCACGACGGCGACACCGTGATTCTGGATTCGCCCCCGGGCACGGCGTGCCCGGTGATTGAGGCGCTTCGCGGCGCGGACTTCGCCCTGCTGGTTACGGAGCCGACGCCCTTCGGCCTGCACGACCTGAAACTCGCGGCCGAGGTCGCCCGCGACGTGCTCCATATTCCCACCGCCGTAGTCATCAACAAGGATGGCGTAGGCGACCAGGGGGTGGAGTCCTTCTGCCGCGAAGCCGGAATCCCGATCCTGATGCGCATCCCGCTGGACAGGCGCATCGCCGAGACGTACTCCGACGGCCGGCCGTTGATCCAGGCGCTGCCGGAATACCGGCCCGCCTTTGAGGGGCTTCTCGCCCGCATCCGCGAGACCGTCCAGGGGAGGGCCGCATGAAGCAAATCGTAATCCTGAGCGGCAAGGGCGGAACGGGCAAGACCACCGTCGCCGCTGCCCTGGCCCATCTGGCCTCGCAGAGCGGTTCGGCGGTCATGGTAGACGCCGACGTGGATGCGTCCAATCTGGAACTCGTGCTGTCGCCGGACATCCAGGAGCAGGCCGATTTCTCGTCGGGCAAGAAGGCCATCATTGACCCGGCCCTGTGCACGGCATGCGGCCGGTGCGCCGAACTCTGCCGGTTTGATGCGATCCTGCCGGGCTCGGATGCGTACCGCGTGGATGCGTTGGCCTGCGAGGGGTGCGCGCTATGTTACTACCAATGCCCTGCGGACGCGATTCGCATGGAGGAGGTTGTCTCCGGCCGGTGGTTTCGGTCGGAAACGCGCTTCGGCCCCCTGTTCCACGCCCGGCTGTACCCGGGCGAGGAGAACTCCGGGAAACTGGTTACGCTGGTGAGGCAGAAGGCGCTGCAGGCCAGCCGCGAGCGCCACGCCGACTGGATCATCATAGACGGCTCGCCGGGCATCGGGTGCCCCGTCATCGCCGCTGCCACCGGGGCCGACCTGGCGCTGCTCGTGGCCGAGCCAACCGTTTCGGGCATCCACGACCTGGAGCGAATACTGAAAACAACGGAGCATTTCCGTATCCCGTCCCTGGTGTGCGTGAACAAGGCCGACATCAACCCCGCGCGCTCGCGCGAAATCGTGGAGTTCTGCCAGGCGCGTGGCATCCCTGTCGTCGCCGAGATTCCCTACGACGACGTCGTAACCCAGGCAATGGTGCGCGGACAGGCCGTAACCGAGTCCGGCGACGGCCAGGTGGCGGCGCAGGTGCGACACGTGTGGGATCGGATTCGCGAGATGCTGGATAAGGGGAGGTAACCTATGTGTCAGGCGACTGTATTCTTGCGTCGCGGAGAGGACAAGCAAGAAATCATGCGCGACGTGATCGCGCTGGAGGCCGACGGCGACGAGGTGCGCATCCGCAGTTTCTTTGACGCACCCCAGACCCTCCGCGCGCGGGTTCGGCAGATAGATTTCCTGAAGCACACCGTAACCCTGGAGCCTTTGGAGGAGGTCGTAGAAAACGATGGGTGAGATGGATGAACTGAAGAAACTGGCGGTTCTGCTGCCCCACTGGGCCGAGCACAACGCCGAGCACGCGGAGGAGTTCCGCGAATGGGCGCAGCGAGCCGAAGCGGCCGGGCGGACCGTCGCGGCGCAGCGCATCCGTGAGGCCGCCGCGGCGCTGGAGCAGGCCAACCAGGCGCTGGCCGGTGCCATTGCCTCCCTGGGCGAGGCGAAGGGCTAGGGGAGCGTCCCGTGTACGTCTTCGGACCTGTCCCGTCGCGCCGACTGGGTCAGTCGTTGGGGATAGACCCCCTGCGATTCAAGACCTGCAACTACAACTGCGTGTATTGTCAGTTGGGGCGCACGCGGCGCTACACCACTCAACGCCAAGACTTCGTGCCGCGCGATGCGGTGGTAACCCAGGTTGAGGCAGCGCTGCAACGCCTGGGCGCGGGCCAGGTGGACTACGTTACCTTTGTCGGACAGGGAGAGCCGCTCCTGTACGCGAGCCTCGGATGGCTCATTAGAGCCGTGAAGAGCGCGACATCGCTGCCGGTCGCGGTGATCACCAACGGCTCCCTGCTCAGCGAGGCTGAGGTTCGGGCCGAGGTTCTGCCCGCCGATGTGGTGATCCCCACGCTGGACGCGGCCGACGCGACGCTCTACCGGCGCATCAACAGGCCGCACCCTTCGCTCCGCCTGGAATCGCTGCTTCAGGGACTGCACGAGTTTAGGCGGGAGTACGGCGGCCGGCTATGGATTGAGGTGATGTTGGTGGCCGGGCTGAACGATAGCGATGAGCATCTGGGGCGGCTGGGTGAGATGTTGCGTTCGCTGTCGCCCGACGCGATCCAGATCAATGTCCCAATACGCCCGCCCGCCGAGCCGTGGGTGCAGATTCCCGACGAAGGGCGCATACGGGCAGCACTGGACGCTTTCGGCAAACGCGCGGAGTCCATCGCGCCATATCGGGGCGCGGTGAGCACCCCCGCCGGAGGCGACCTAGCGGAATCCATCCTGGACATCATCCAGCGCCACCCGATCCCCGAGGACGACCTGTACGAGGCACTCGCCGGATACGGACACGAGCGAGTGGCCGCTGCACTTGCCCGGCTGCAACAGGAAGGACAAGCCCGACGGCGAGAGTATCTGGGGCGGGTGTTCTGGACTTGTGCCGAGGCCATGGCCGCCTAGGTAGGGCTTTCGGGAAGGAGTAAATGAACATGCGCGAACGTTGCCGATGTCAAGGGCCGCCGTGCGACGGCGATCAAGTGAGGCCGCGCCGCATCCGCCGATTCGTGGAGCCGGCGGTGCTGCTCCTGCTCCACGACCGGCCCACGCATGGCTACGGCCTGCTGGAGGGGCTGGCCAAACTCGGCCTGGGCGCCTATCCGACCGACCAAAGCGTCGTGTACCGCATCCTGCGCGACCTGGAACAGGCGGGCATGATCACCTCGGAGTGGGAGACCGAGGACACGGGCGGCCCGCCGCGCCGCGTGTACCGATTGACCGACGCGGGCGACGAGCACCTGAAGGCGTGGGTAGAGGAACTGCGCGCCACCGACCGCGTCCTGCACCTGTTCCTGGATGCCTATGACCACCACATGGAGAACGGGCAGGGCGAGTTTCACGAATCGGACGAGGTCTCTGAAAGGAGGGAGACGGAATGAAGATCGCCGTGGTAACGGACGACGGGAAGACCGTGAGCAAGCACTTCGGGCGGGCGGCGCACCTTGCCGTCCTGACCCTGGCGGGCGACCAGGTCCACGACGTGCAGTTGCGCCCCAACCCCGGCCGCGACGCGCTGGACCTGGAGGCGCACGAGATGCGCCGCGGCAGCCCAGGGGCCGTGCCCGACTGCCACGGGGAGGGCGCAGCAGGCGCAGCCGCGCATCAGGCCGTGGCCGCGGCCATCCGCGACTGCGAGGCCGTCCTGGCGGGTGGCATGAGTTGGGCGTCCAGGGAGTGCCTGGCCGCCAACGGCATCCGGCCTATCATCACCGACATAGAAGATATGCACGAGGCCGCGCACGCCTACGCTGCGGGCACCATCGTGGACCACCCGGAGTGGCTCCACTAGCCCGCAGGACAGGCGCGCCCGTGCCCACACAGCACGGAGTCCAACAGGAGAAATCCTGGGAGACCATAAAACCACATCACACAGGGGGAGCATAACGTGAAAATCGCTTGCGTAACCGACGACGGAATCACCATCAGCCAGCACTTCGGGCGCGCGCCCTACTACGCCGTCCTGACCGTGGAGAACGGCCAAATCGTGGCCCGTGAACTGCGCGACAAGATGGGCCACCAACAGTTCGTGCACGAGGAGCACGTGGAAGTGCCCGGCCAGCGCCACGGCACTGACCCTGCTAGCCACGACAAACACACCCGCATGGCCAACGCCATCTCGGACTGCGAGGCGCTCCTGTGCCGCGGCATGGGCTGGGGGGCCTACGACAGCATGCGGCGGCTGGGGATCAAGCCGGTGGTAACCGACATCGCGCGGATTGACGACGCGGTGCTCGCATACGCCAACGGCACCATCGTGGACCACACGGAACTGCTGCACTAGCGGCAGAGAGGCGTATGACCGAGGGCACGACGCTGCGACGCCGCCTGTGGGAAGTGGCAACGCTGTTCCTGAAGTTGGGCACCATCTCCTTCGGGGGCCCGGCGGCGCACATCGCACTCATGGAGACCGAGGTCGTCCACAAGCGCAACTGGATGACCCGCGAGTACTTCATGGACTTGCTCTCGGCCACGAACCTGGTCCCCGGCCCCAACGCCGCCGAGATGGCCATCCACATCGGCTATCTGCGGGCGGGGTGGCCGGGGCTGCTGGCGGGCGGGGTGGGCTTCATCCTGCCCGCCGCGCTCATCTCCGGCGCGCTGGCCTGGGCCTATGCGACCTACGGCTCGCTCCCGCAGGCGGGTGCCCTTTTCTACGGCATCAACCCGGCCATCATTGCCATCATCCTGGCAGCGACCTATCGGCTGGGCAAGTCGGCAATCAAGGACTGGAAACTGGTGCTGCTGGCCGCGCTGTGCCTGGGCGCCTCGCTCCTGGGGCTGGACCAGGTGATCATCCTGCTCGCGGGCGGGCTTGCGGGCATTCTCCTCTACGCACGGCCTCATGCCCCTCGTGCGGCGCTCATGGTGTGGGTTGCGCCGGGGCTGCCGATAGCGCTGCCCATGGCCGCCGCAGCAGTAGGCAATCGGCTGGTTGGCCTGGGGCTGTTCTTCCTGAAGGTCGGCGCGCTCCTCTTCGGCAGCGGCATGGTGCTGTTCGCCTTCATCCAGCAGGATGTGGTGAACCGCCTGGGATGGCTCACCCAGCGCCAACTGGTGGACGCCATTGCGGTGGGCCAGATGACGCCCGGGCCGGTGCTGTCGTCGGCCACGTTCATCGGCTATTTGGTCAGTGGGTGGAGCGGCGCGGTAGTGGCGACGGTCGCCGTGTTCCTGCCATCGTTCTTCATCACCGCGCTGATGGGCAAGTACCTGCCGAAGATGCGCACATGGCGTCTTGGTCAGGCGTTCCTGAAGGGCGTCAACGCCGCCGTCGTCGCGCTGATTCTCGCCGTCGCCATCGGCTTGGCGCGGACATCGGTGCCAGACGTGTGGGCTTTGCTCATCGCCGCCGCGAGCCTTGTGCTGCTCCTGCGCTACAGGGCCGAGACGTGGTGGCTCGTGGCGGGCGGCGCGGCGGTGGGCTTGCTGCGGCTCTTGCTGGTCGGGAAGGGCCGCAGGCAACAAGCGACGCACCCGCTAGACCGAGTGCGTCGCTTGCGGAATGCCCTACGCGGCGGGTTCGGCGTCGGCCTTCGCCTGCCGCTTCGCGCGCTTGATGTGCGCGTACACGTACCACGCCACCAGCGCCACCAGCGCGATGAGGATGGGGATGTCAAACGGACGCATCGCCTCGCGCACCTGTACCCAGTGCTCGCCGAACACGTAGCCCAGGTACGCCAACCCCCCCGACCAGATAAACGACCCCACAAAGGCCAGCACGGTGAACTTGGCGAAGTTCATCCGCGCCATGCCCAGCGGCAGCGAGATGAACGTCCGCACCACGGGCAACAAGCGCGAGAAGAACGCCGTCGCCTCGCCGTACTTGGCGAACCAGCGGTCGGCCACTTCCATATCGTGGCGCGAGATGAGGACGTACTTGCCGTACTTCTCCAGCAGGGGCCGCCCGCCCAGCGCGCCGATCCAGTACGTGATGACGGAGCCGATGGTGCAGCCCAGCCCGCCGTAAAACGCGGCCCAGAGCACATGCCAGGCCGAAAGCCCTTTGGCCTGCACCAGCATCCAGCCCGCCAGGGGCATGGTAACCTCGCTCGGCAGGGGAATGCAGGCGCTCTCAATGGCCATGGCAGCCACGACGCCCGGCCAGCCGATGGTGTTGAACAGGTTGTACAGGAAATCCACAATCTGCTGCTCTATCGCGTGCATCAGTCTCCAGGTCTCCTTGCTAGGTTGATGGGGCGGTGCGTTACTTCGGCATCGCCTTCAGCCGATCGTACGCCGGGCGCACTTTCGGCACGGGCCACGATGGGTACGTGATGGCCCACCAGTATTGCTCATCGTTCTCCGTCCAGTCGGGGTTCGCAATGTAGATGAGGCTCATCAGACCAATCCAGGGCTGCCAGTGCTCCTTGGCCCAGCGGTAGGCGCGCACCAGGTAGTCGGCCTGCTCCTCCTCCGACACGGCATGCCACCGGTATGGCGAGTCGGGGCGCGGGTCCGTGGTCCAGCCGAACTCCAGCACGACGACCTGCTTGTCGGCGTCGCCGGCCTCCACCATGATCTTGCGCAGGTCCTCCACGTGGCGGAAGCAGTAGATGCGCTTCATGGATTCCGGCGACGGGTCGCCATTGGTCAGCACCGGGTCGCGGGCCACGTCGGCGGGGTCGGCCTCGGGCGGAGCCTTGTACCCCGCACCGTGCACGCCGAGGAAGTCAAAGTACGGCTTGGCTCCCGCGGCGTACATCCCCCGCACAAACTTCTCGTCGGGCATGGCGACGGCATCATCCCGCGTCGTGGGGGCCAGCCCCGCCGATACCACAAACGCATTCGGGTCGGCCTGCTTGATGCGGGTGTATGCCACCTTCAGCATGCGGGCGTAGGCGGCCGGGTCGGGCGGCTGATCGCCCCACTCGCGCGACAGGTTCGGCTCGTTCCAGATTTGGTACGCGTCCACCAGGCCCTTGTAGCGGCTGGCCATGGCGTACAAGAAGTCGCCGAAGTCGTTGAAGTCGCGCATGGGCCCGTTGCCGCCCCTGGCCCATTCGGGCGCCGTGTCCACGCGCACCAGCAGTTTCAGCCCGTACTGCTCCGACTGGGCGACGATGCGGTCGCTGCGGGACCAGTCGTAGTGGCCCTTGCCCGCGCCCTCAATGTCGTACCAGGCGAAAATCTGCTTGATCCAGGTGAACCCCGCGTCGCGCACGTAGCCCATGTCGCGGTCGGCGACCTCGGGCCGCCACCAGCCGAATATCTGCATCCCGTAGTCGGGCGAGGGCATGCGCGGCACGGTGGCCCGCGTGGGCTTGGGCGTCGGGGTCGGCGGGGGCACGGTGGCCGTCGGCTCCGGCGTGTCGGTGGCCGCCGGTGTGTCCGTCGGCGCGGGGGTGTCCGTCGGCACGTACGCCAGCGTGGACGTGGGCGGCACCGGCGTATCCGTCGGTGGGGCGAGGGTCGCCGTTGCCGGGGGCCGCGGCGTCTTCGTCGGCGTCGGCGCGACGCTGGCGGCGGGCTGGTAGATGAACACCGCCCACACCGCAAACAGCACGGCCAGCACCAGCAGGAAGACGACGGCGATGGTCGCCACCTTCAGCCACTTCGCTTCGGGCGGTGGTTCGGGCTCCAGCCCGTCAATCGGTTGCCAGCGTTGTCGTCGCATGTAGCGTTGTGCTCCTGTCCGAAATCCTCTACGCTCTCGCCACCCAGGTCGCCGAGAGCGCAGAGACAATTGTCCGTTGTCCTTGCGAGCGAAGCGAAGCATCTCGGTTGACGAGATTCTTCGCGGCTTCGCCGCTCAGAATGACAGCCTGCTGGGATTGCTTCGGGCGCTCCGCGCCTTCGCAATGA
>JADBJK010000078.1 GCA_014874485.1 Chloroflexota bacterium | reverse complement strand
GTCAGTTCACTGTCATCGGCACGACTTGGCTTCTTGAAACTCAAATACAGAACATCCGCTTCCTCATCGTAACTATACCAGATGCGCTTGAAAGGCATGCTCAACAGTTGCGGAGTAAGGTTTATAATCTCTTTAATATCTATCGAGGCCATATCTTCGCTCTCCTCTCGATCTGCTTGATCCTCCTCGTCAGAAAGGCGGTAACGATAAATCCATTGCCTTGCCTTCGTAAATCGCCTCTGGCTCTTGAACCGCTTCAAGAACTTCGTAATAGTAACCAGCCATTTCCGAGTGCTCTTCAGTAATATGAAGCCATCTCTCATCCGTTAGCCGAATAGGCACGCCATTTTTCGACTGAGCCGTCGCCATATCAAACCATGATCTTTCTTGAGCCTGAAGAGAACCCTCGCGTCACCGGCCGCCCAGCAGGATGGCCAGGATGGCTTTTTGCACATGCATGCGGTTCTCGGCCTGGTCGAAGATGACCGAATGAGGCCCATCGGCCACCCCATCGGTGATCTCCTGGCCGCGATGCGCGGGCAGGCAGTGCATTACGATCACGTCGGGCCTGGCCCTGGAAACCAAGGCAGCGTTCACCTGGTAGGGCGGGAAAACCTCCAGCCGCTTCTTCTGCTCGGCTTCTTGGCCCATGCTCACCCAGGTGTCGGTGTAAATCACATCGGCTCCCTTCACTGCCGCCACCGGGTCATTGGTCAACTCTACGGTGCTCGAACTCTCCCGGGCGAAGGCGAACGCCATCTCCACCACCTGCCCGTCGGGCTCGTAGCCCTCCGGTGTGGCAGCGACAATGTCCATCCCCACTTTGCTGCAGCCAAAGAGAAGTGAGTGCAAGACGTTGTTCCCATCGCCCACCCAGGCCAATTTCAGCCCTGTCAGCCGCCCCTTCTTCTCGAGGATGGTGAAGAGGTCAGATAGTGCTTGGCAAGGATGGCTGTAATCGGAGAGGCCGTTGATGACCGGCACACGGGAGTAGCGGGCCAGTTCCTCCAGGTCAGAATGGGCGAAGACGCGGGCCATGATGCCATCCACATAGCGGCTGAGGACGCGGGCCACGTCGGCGACGCTCTCGCGCTTGCCCAGTTGGATCTCGTCGGGCGAGAGGTAGAGGGCGTGGCCGCCCAGATGCTTCATCGCCATCTCGAAGGAGACGCGGGTGCGCAGCGAAGGTTTCTGGAAGATCATGCCCAGCGACTTGCCCACCAAGCGAGGGATATTGCCGCCGGCGGCCCATTCCTCTTTGAGTTCTTGCGCTAAGTTGAGGATGTCCCAGATCTCGGAACTGGAAAGATCAGCGAGGGAAATGAGGTCTTTCTTCATCAGCATTCTCCTCCCTAAGGGTGTGTAGCGCAGTGCATCCAATCTACTGCATATTATAACACAAAAGGGAGGGAATGCGTAACGCCGGGGTTAACCACAAGACTTCACCAGACTTCCGAAGTCTGTCTTGGAGATAGTCTTCAGAACAGGTCTATGTCGTTGATGCGTAACTGGAATTTGCAGCCCAGGAATCGCACCGCCCGCCGGGCGATCAACATGCGGGTCATGAAAATCTCGAAGTACTCCATCACCTGGGAGAGGGAGGTGTCAATGTCCACTTCAAAGGCGATGGTGCGCTTCTCGGCGTCCACGCGCACGAAGGAACGCTTGGCGGAATAGTTCACTCGGTCGTGGATGTCGAAGGACAGGGGATCGGGGTTTTGCACGCGGGAGCGGTGCACGTCGGCTTTATCGGCGATGATGACCGCGGCAGAGATGGGGCTCACCGGATCGCCGCGCTCTTCCTCGTGGTTGCCGATGGCAGCGATGACGTAACTTACCTCCTCGTAGTCCATGCCCAGGCGTCTCAGTACCTCCTGGGCGATGAAAGCGCCGGAGTGAGCGTGGTTCTCGCGGTGGATGACATTACCGATGTCGTGCAGGTAGCCGGCGATCTCGGCCAGTTGGGCTTGGCGCTCAGGGTAGCCCAGGCGGAGGAGGATGTTGCGGGCGATGCTGGCCACCAGGCTGGCGTGGCGCTCGCCGTGCTCGGTGAAGCCCAGGAGTGCCATCTGCTCGGCGCCGCGCTTGAGGTAGGCGATCACCTGCGGGTCGCGGCGTACATCATCCAGGGTGACCAATTTCACCTGCGGTGCTGCTGCCTCTTTCGTTTTGACTTTGTTCACTGCGTTGGTGGAGACTTTGCTCATCGTGTCTATCTCACCTGTTTCTCCAAGGTGAATGCTCACCCCGCCACCGCCAGCGCGGCCACCACCATACTGAGCGCCAGGTAGCCCTGCACCCGGGCCGCGTAGTCGCCGACCCCGTCATCGCCGCGGCGGACTGGCTCCCAGAGCAACTGCGCGGGTAGCAATAGGCCCACCACCAGCGCGGCCAGCGGCATCCGGATCGCGATCAGCAGTGCCACTGCCAGCGCCTGGGGCAGAGCACGCATCCAGCCCGGCGCCTCTGGCCGCGAGATAGCCCATATGCTCAGGGCATAGAACAGGCTCGCCACCAGCGAGGCCGGGTTTCCGCCATCGAAAGC
>JADBJK010000108.1 GCA_014874485.1 Chloroflexota bacterium | reverse complement strand
ACCCTGCCTGCCCTCAAGCCGAATGAGCGCCGCTACGTTTTCCTGGCCATACCCACAGCCAGCATCTCCTTCGTCACCGGGATGCTCTTCGCCCACTTCATCCTGCTTCCCTTCGCCCTGCGCTACCTGCTCACCTTCGGCGGTGACATCGCCGAGGCTCGGTGGGCGATCGGGGAATACATCTCTTTCGTCACTACACTGCTTTTCTGGTCGGGAGTTATCTTCGAGACTCCACTGCTCTTATTCTTCCTTACTAAACTGGGCATTGTCTCGACTGCCTTTCTCTCTGAGAACCGGAAATACGCCTTGCTCGCTTCGGCTGTTTTGGCGGCTATCATTACACCAACGCCAGATCCATTCAATATGCTATTGGTTATGGTTCCGCTGTGGCTGATGTATGAGGCAGGCGTGTTGCTATCGAGATTTGCGTAATGCCTGACTGGATGTCCGTGTCAAAGGAGACATAGACATGCCAACTATTGCGAACTACGGGCACCTTTTGGAATTCGCCGCCTCTCTTGGGCCAGTGCCGGTGGCCATCGCCGCTGCCCAAGAGGAAGAGGTGATCATCGCTGCCCTTGAAGCCCAGCGACGCGGAATCGCAGCGCCCATCCTCGTGGGCGACGAAACGGAAATCGTGCATCTTGCCCGCCAACAGGGCATTGACCCCCAACGCTTGCACATCGTCTCCGAACCGGACCCTGAGGCAGCCGCCAACCGCACCATGCGCATTGCGGCCTCCGGCCAGGCCCGGGTAGCGGTCAAGGGGCAGATCGAGACCAGTAAATTCCTCAAGGCCGCCTTGGACCGCGAGAACGGGCTGCGCACCGAGCGGCTTATCTCTCACGTGGGTATTTTCGAAGTGCCCGGCTTCGACCGCCTGCTGTTCATCACCGACGGCGGCGTTGTGCTCTACCCCACTCTGCAGCAGAAGGTGGAAATCATCAGCAACGCCATCGAGGTGGCCCGCAAAGTGGGCATCGAGTGGCCCCGGGTGGCGCTCCTGGCCGCTGCCGATACCGTATTGCCCAACGTCCCCCTCACTGTGGAGATAGCGGGTATTGTGGCCATGCGTGAGCGCTGGGCCCGTGAGAATGCCTACGTAGATGGGCCGCTACTCTTAGATAGCGCCGTCTCACCAGAGATAGCGAAAGCCCGCGGCCTGAGCGGACCGGTGGCGGGCCAGGCAGATGTACTGGTGGGCCCCAACGTCGAGTCGGTGAACATCATGGCCAAGGGCATCACCTATTTCGCCGGGGGCATGATGGCGGGAGTGGTAGTCGGAGCCAAGGCACCGCTCGTGGTCGGTTCCCGCGCCGACCCACCCCAGACCCGCTTGGTCTGCATCGCAGCAGGCGCACTTATCGCGGGAAAGGTTTAGCCAAAAAGGGCGTTTCTTCAGGATGCCATGAGACTGAATTAAGGGAGCCAATCCGGTGAACAAACAACGTGTGGTCATTATGGGCGCAGCAGGCCGCGACTTCCATAACTTCAACGTCTATTTCCGCGATAACGAAGCCTACGAGGTTGTGGCTTTCACCGCCACACAAATCCCCAACATTGAGGGACGCATTTACCCCGCCCCCCTGGCCGGCAAACTATACCCTAAGGGCATCCCCATCTACCCGGAGGAAGAACTCGCGGATCTGATCCGCAAACATAGTGTGGATCAGGTCGTCTTCGCTTATTCTGACGTCTCCCACGAGTATGTTATGCACAGGGCTTCTCTGGCCCTGGCTGCCGGCGCCGACTTCTGGCTGATGGGGGCAAGGAGCACCATGCTTAAGGCCGGGGTGCCGGTCGTGTCCGTTTGTGCTGTGCGCACGGGGAGTGGCAAGAGCCAGACCACCCGGCGGGTGGCTGACATCCTCACCAAAGAACTGGGCAAAAAGGTGGTGGTGGTGCGCCATCCCATGCCTTACGGGGACCTGGTGAAACAGACGGCGCAACGCTTCGCCTCCTACGCCGACCTCGACCGCTACGAGTGCACCATCGAGGAGCGGGAGGAGTACGAACCGCACCTGGACCGGGGCAATGTCGTTTACGCCGGGGTGGACTATGAAGTGATCTTGCGCCAAGCGGAGAAAGAATGCGATATCCTGCTATGGGATGGCGGCAATAATGACTTGCCCTTCTACCAGCCTGACCTGCACATCGTCGTGACCGACCCGCATCGGGCGGGCCACGAACTCAGGTATCACCCCGGCGAGGCCAACCTGCGCCTGGCCGATGTGGTGGTCATCAACAAGATTGACACCGCCGACCTGCGCAGCATCGCCGCCGTGCGTGAGAACGTGCTGGCTACAGCGCCCCAGGCGGTCCTGGTGGAGGCTGCATCGCCGATCTTCGTGGAAAACTGTGAGGCTATCCGCGGGAAAAAGGTCCTCGTAGTCGAGGATGGGCCGACCCTCACCCACGGCGAAATGAAATACGGCGCCGGGATCGTAGCCGCCCAGAAATTCGGGGCTGCCGAGATCGTGGACCCGCGGCCCTACGCGGTGCGCAGCATTGCCGCTACGTTTGAGAAGTATCCCCACACGGGGCCG
>JADBJK010000086.1 GCA_014874485.1 Chloroflexota bacterium | reverse complement strand
TTTTATCGTCGGGTCACTTCTCCTTGGTCAATCAGATGGTTGTCTTCAGCCGACGATATCCGTGATGCTCATAGAAAGCATGAGCCTGGACTCGTTTGATATTCGTCCGCACCCAGATGATGGAGCATCCGGCCTTCCGCGCCCACCCCTCTGCGACATCCATCAACGCCCGTCCGATGCCTTTCCCCCGCCAGCGTTCACTCACCACCAACGCGCGCAGGTCAGCGACGCCGTCCACCAGGAGCGTTGATTCCAGTGCCACATGGACGAACCCGACCACTGCTCCATCAGCCACAGCCACATAGACACGCTCTCTCGTCGGGGACAGGCTCCCCCATCGCCGGCGGATGTCCTCTCCCTGCGATGGATACCATAGTTGTGTCGCCAGGTCGGCTATTGCCTCCGCATCCTCGCGGGTGGCCATCCGAATTTTGAGGCCTTCCATTTGTCTCCTCTCATGCCGAATGAAAACTGCGGCAAAGTCGTAGGAAAAATTGGCAATTCGTCCTACATTTCTTCGTTCATATCTCTGCACCCTCAATTTCCCGGCGATTTAACCCGCGCCCCGCGGCGAATGGCATCGAGGATGGGCTCTGGCTCATGGATGCTGCCGCCAGCGTGAGGCACGAGAATGGTTGCCGCTTTGCCTGCCGCACAGCGCTCGACCTCCAGTGCAATCTGGCCCATATTGATCTCCGGGACAACGAAGGCACTCACATGGGCTGCTAACTCGCGTATCTTCTCCTCGGCGAAGGGCCACACCGTCACCAGTTTGAGCAGACCCACACGGATGCCCTCCTTCCTTGCCAGTTCAATGGGCCACAGCGCCGTCCTTGCCGAGATCCCGTATCCGACAACCACCACATCCGCACCCTCGGTTTCTTCCTCGACGTACTGGATGATGTCGGCGCGGTTGCGGCGAATCTTATCCACCAAGTGGCGCACCAGCCAATCCTGCGTCTCCGCATCCACCTCTGGGTAGCCCCGCTCATCGTGGGTCAGGCCGGTGACGTGGATGCGGTAGCCATCACCGGCATTGACCATCGGTGGCACACCGTCGGAGTCGGGTCGGTAAGGGAAATATTCGCTGGGCGGCACCTTCGCCAAGCGGCGGGGGTAAACCTCAATCTCCTCCAACGGGGGGATGACCACCTTCTCTGTCATGTGGCCCACCGCCTCATCGGACATCACCAGCACCGGGGTGCGGTATTTTTCCGAGAGATTGAAGGCTTGGATAGTGAGGTCGAAGAGTTCCTGAGGCGAACTGGGGGAGAGGGCGATGATTTCGTAGGGGCCATGGGAGCCCCAGCGGGCCTGCATCATGTCGCCCTGGCCAACTAGGGTGGGCAGGCCCGTGGAGGGACCACCGCGCTGGATGTTGACCACCACGCAGGGCGTCTCCGTCATAATGCCCAGGCCTAGGTTCTCCATCATCAGGCTGAAGCCCGGGCCAGAAGTGCTGGTCATAGCCTTCACCCCGCCCCAGGAGGCCCCCAAGATGGCGTTCATCGAGGCCATCTCATCTTCCATTTGGATGTAGATGCCTCCCACCTCCGGCAGGCGTTCGGCCATTCGTTCGGCGACTTCGGTGGCGGGAGTGATGGGGTAGCCGGCGAAAAAGCGACAGCCGGCGCAGATCGCCCCTTCGGCGCAGGCCTCATCGCCATTCATGAAAAATTCGCCGCTGAGTATGCCGCGCGCACTCATAGCGCTTCCACCACCCTCTCCTCTTCCACACGATAGATGGCGAATTCGGGGCACAGCATCTCGCAGAGGCCGCAACTCAGACACCGGTCGTCGTTCGCCACCCGCGGTACGTGATAGCCTTTGGAGTTCAACTGGTCCGACATTTCTAGGACCTGGCGCGGGCAAAAGCGCACGCAGAACTCGCAGCCCTTACAGCGTTCTGCGATGATGTACACGCGCCCGTGCGGCGCTTTGATCTGGCCCAGGTCCAGCGGCTTCCGCCAGTATCGTGCTGCCACCTACGCCTCCGCTCTGCCTTTCTTTGCCTCACATCCAAGTTGTGGGAGCAATCTCCTGATTGCGATCGCCGTATCGCCGTCTGGAGACGGCTCCCGCGGCACTGTCTCTGTGCAATGTGATCACAGTGCAGCGACCAGTTCCGCGATTTCCAGAGGGTGTTTGGCCACTCGCACCCCTGCTTCCGAAAGGGCTTTGATCTTGCTTTCCGCCGTGCCCATACCACCGTCAATGATCGCTCCGGCGTGGCCCATGCGCTTGCCAGGCGGGGCCGTTTGACCGGCAATGAACGCTACCACCGGCTTGGTCATTACCTCGCCGATGTATTCAGCAGCCCTTTCCTCATCGGCGCCACCGATTTCGCCGATCAAGACCACGGCGTCGGTATCAGGGTCAGTCTCAAAGAGCGCCAGGATGTCCACGAAATGACTGCCGATGACCGGGTCACCGCCGATGCCCACACAGGTGGATTGGCCCAAGCCCCTCTGGGTAAGCGACCAGACCACCTCGTAGGTGAGAGTGCCGCTGCGCGAGACCAATCCTACGCGGCACGGCATATGGATGTGACCCGGCATGATGACCA
>JADBJK010000003.1 GCA_014874485.1 Chloroflexota bacterium | reverse complement strand
TCGGAGGAGTGTAGCCACGAGCTCGCCATCGCGCCACTCCGGTGGTACACATCGGGCGACTGCGGGTGGTACACATCAGGCGGCGATGCCTGGTACAGTATAGGGCGATCAATGACATATGTATCAATCGGACAGGCGGGTCTTGCAGGATTTTTTCGTATGTGACTGTGTCTTTGTAGCCTTCTTCAGCAAGAGCCTCCCTCAATAGGTCAACTTGCACGGGATGCTTTTGAAAAGCGAGAAGAAACTTGAGAAAGATCAAAGAGCCCCCCGTCTCATCTTGAGACCTGATGGCATCAACAATTTCTTCAATCTCCCTTACATCCCTATACACATATCGGTGGAACTCAGTAATTAGCTCGGACTCTTGTACCTCTCTAAGGGACTTTTGCTCTTTTGCTAGAACGGTCTCAAGCCACACAAAGAAACCAAGCAGCTGTCCTGTACGCCGTAGCGCTTCAGGCTCCTCCCTTTCTATGATTCTAAGCAATCTCTCTGGAGAGGAATCACCGAAATACTCGCAGAGGATTTCGGCAAGCTGCTCCAGATCTAACGGGGTAATACATATGGGCAACCAAGATTGACAGGCCTTTATAGAGTCCTCTGAGAGCAATTCACGAATCCTCTCTCTCTCGGGAAGCCAAAGAGCAGGGTTTCTGGGATTGAAGCTCAAAACGACGCAAGCTCGATACTTACCATTAGAGTTTTGCACCGCTTCGAATAGATCAATTATCGAATCAAAAGATCGGCTATCGAGGTAATCCACATCATCAACTACCAACACCAGACATTTCCGACGCGACAAGAAGGAAAACACATTGACTGGGTTCGCTAAAAGTCTTTCTTTCTGACCGTTTCTATGAGCTTCCTTGAGAGAAGTTGGACTGAGTGCCGAGTAAGTGGTCCTGAGTTCCTTCTTGACCTCTAGCTCCCCCACGAAATACAATAACCAACCTATTAACAAAAGCGGGCCCACAATCCATATCCAGCCGCGGTACTGGCTCAGGATTCTAAGCAAGTTGTTCACTCCTGAGTGGATTTGGGGGTCGTAGAAATACTTGAGTATCTCTAATCCCAAGGCTGAGAGGAGCCAGGCAAGAAAAGTGCCGGACATCAAAACTGAAGTACGCATCAATAGTCCTATGCGGCGAAACCCTGATTCCAGTGCCCAGAAAACGGGGGTGTTTTTCAAACTCCGTTGGCGTTTCAGGATTTCCTCTGCAAAGAAGTCTTTGAAGAAATTGTCTCCATCCGTAAGCTTTTCGCGGTTGTCCAGAAATGCCATAACATAAACTTCTTTAACCGCTTTGGCAACCGCAACGAAGGCCTCTAGCAAAGCGGTTTTGCCGACGCCTCTGCCTGAAAGTGTGTAAGGTAGTTCCTCCCCTATTATATACATTGTCTCCCTTTGAGCTGGCTCCGGGAACGGGCTATGCACTATAATAAGGTATGGATGCCCGGCAATGGCTCCCCGCAATGTCTTCTGAAGATAAGTGAGATTGTCCTCTCGCGAGCGGGTTCGCGTGCCTTTGCCGAAACGTTTTTGGATGGAGAAACTTTTCAAGGAGTGATCTTCTTGTTTCTTCATAGTGGCGATCCTCCGCGTTTGCGGTTTGTAGTTGGCAAAGTATGCACCGACCCCCACCGCCGCAGCGGTTGAGATGCGCACAGCGAAGGCTCACCACCGCCCGCGCCATCTCCAGCCGCCTGTTCGGCCGCCGCGACGCATTGTGAACTGTGGTCCCTACTGCTCACATTATACCACACCGTCCCGCGAAAAATCAACCCCTCTTTCACACACGCACGCGACTCACCCCTCCCCGTCCCCAAAAACTGCCGTTGTGTGCTATAATCCCCCAGGCCCGCCACGCGCGGGAATCACGGACGACGGGGACATCATCGGATGGGGGCGAGCGACATGACACCCGAACAACTGGCCGCCATGGTCAAGCGGATGGCCCGCGAGCGGGATTGGGACCTGGTGGGCATCTGCGCGCCGCAGGGCGACGGCCTGCCCGCGTGGGTGGGCGCCGTCGTGGTGCTGGGCCTCTACACGCCCGACGACGCCTACGATTTCAACACCTATGTGGAGATCGCGGGCCGCCGCCGCTGGCACAAGGTCGCCTACGAGGCGCTGGTGGCGCGGGCGGCGCTCTTGGCGCTGGACCTGAACGCCCGCGGGGTTCGGGCCGAGCCCCTGACGTTCGTGGATTCCGCGCGCCTGGTGAACCTACGCGAGGCGGCGGTGCGGGCGGGGCTGGGCACGCGGGGGCTGAACGGGCTGGTCGTTACCCGCGAGTTCGGGCCCAGGGTGCGGTTCGGGGCCGTCTTCGTGGAGCCACAACTCCCGCCCGACGCCCCCATCCCCGACTACTACTGCGCGTCGTGCTCCATCTGCATCAGTCGGTGCCCCACGGGCGCGCTGACCGCGTGGGGGTTTGACCGCAGGCTGTGCATCGCGGAGTTTGACCCTTCGCCGGAGATGCGGGCGAAGCAGAAGCGCGAGGTGAAGCAGATCACGCCGTTCACCCGCCTGCAATGCAACCTGTGCATCAGCAGTTGCCCCATCGGCAAGAAGCGCGCGGGGACCTGGTGGGACGGCGACTTCCCCACCGCCGCGGAATGAGTGAGCGTCCTACTTCCTGCGCCGCTCCCGCCTGTCGGAATCCCGCAGGAAGACGTTGAGCACGAAACTCACCACGCTGATGAGCAGCGCCCCCCAGAAGGCCGCCCCGAACCCGCTGACGTGAAAGCCCAGGTTCAGCGCCTGGCTGAAGTGCGACGTGAGCAGCAGAAGGGCCGCGTTGATGACGATGGTGAATACGCCCAGCGTGAGCAGAATCAGCGGGCAGGACAGCAACTTGAGGATCGGCCCCAGCAGCGCGTTCACGATGCCGAAGATGAGCGCGATGACCGCCAGCGAAACCCAATCGCCGGTGAAGTCAATGCCGGTAACGACGCGCGCGGCGACATACAGCGCCACCGCGTTGATGAGCCAGCGCCAGAGCGCTTTTGACATGACGTTCTCCTTTACTCTATGAAGATCTCCACGTGCTCCTGATCTTCCTCGTCTTCCACGTCAATGATTTTCCCCTGCACGCCCGACCGGATGGCCTGCTTGATCTCCTCCATGTCCACGCCTTCCATATCCGGCGCGAACTTGGCGCCCATCTTCAGGCCCACGTTCACCAGGCTCATGGGGATGTTGACGTTCACCTTGGCCTTGCCCGACCGCAGATCGGTAACCCGCACGCGGAACCAGCGCGGGGCCGACGCCGCCGACGGGTGCTGCGCCTCTTTGCGGCCCGACTCCAGCGCCGCCAGGAGTTTGGCCGCCTCGTCGGCGTTGATCTGGCCTTGCTCCAACAGTTTCAGGATTTGCATCCGTTCTTCGGTCAGCGACATGTCCCTGCCTCCATCACCTTTTGCTAGACCACCTTCACTTGCACGCGCTCGCCGCTCTCGTCGTCAATCACGTCCACGAGCAGGAGTTCGCCTGGAACGCTGCTGCCGTGCAGCGAAAGGATAAGTTCATCCACCGCCGTGTCGCGGAACTCGGGAACGAATGGCCGCGCGACGCGCACGCCCCACGCCAGCACGGGGAGCGGGATCGGGAAATCCAGCATGAATTTGCGCCGTCCGTCCGCGTCCGTGATGTGAATGCTGAGCCACGAGGCATCGCGCGAGGCCGCCCCCAGCGACAGCACGGCCAGCCCGATGAGGAGAAACGGTACGGTGAGCACCAGCCACCCCGTGCCCAGCGCCCACAGGGTCAGGGCCGCGCCCGCCAGGGTCCACCCCAGGCCAAACAGGAGCACGAACAGCCAGTAGGGCGAGCGGGGCCTGGGCCGCCCTTCCACCGACTGCTGCGCGGGTGCCGACACGATGACCGGCTCGGGGCCGGCCTGCTCCTCGGTGTCGTCCTCGCCGGCGCTCATGGCATCCAGCAGGCGGGCTCCTTCCTCCGCCGTGATTTTCCCCTCCTGCACCAGGCGCAGAATCTCTCTGTGTTCAGGTTCCATCATGCCTCCTCAATAATCCGAGTGGCCGGCGACTCCATGCGCCGCGCCATGACCAGAAGCCAGCGGCTCTCGGCGAACCCACGGGCGCGCAGGAACTCTATGGCGGGCATCTCCTCCGCGCCCACGTCGGCCAGCACGGGCAAGGCAGCGGCGCGCTCCAGGCGATTCAGCACGCGCGACAGGAGCGGGGCCTCCACCTGCCCCCGCACATGGGGCAGCGCCATGAACCGCAGCCGGTGATGCGTGCGTCGGCCGACGTCCAGCCGCGCGTAGGCGAGCAAACGGCCGCCCTCCGCCACCACGTACCGATGCGACCGCTGCCCGAACAGGTTGAGAAGCCAACTCCCTGCTCCACCCTCCGCTTCGGACACCCATGCGTCCGGCTGCACCGGCTGAAGGCGCTGGAGGGCTTCAGGCGTGGCGGCCCGCGCCAGGTCGGCCAGCGCCCTGCCGTCGCGGAAGGCAACCTCGCGCACCACGCGGTCGGGGCCAAGCGGGGCCTCAGACACGGCGCGCGGCGGGAACTCCCTGCGCAGCGTTACCTTGCCGCCGATTTCCGCGAAGCCCAGCGACTCGTACAGGCGAATGGCCGCCTGGTTCTCGCGGCGCACCATCAGGAACGTCCACGCCGCCCGCCGTGCCGCCACGAAGTCCAGCGCCGCCTCCATCAGCCCGCGGGCGATGCCCCTGCGGCGATATTCGGGAGCCACGACCACGTTGCTGATGAGCCAGCAGCGCGGCGAGGCCCATTCGCGGCTCAGCGTTACGTTTCCCACGACGCGGCCGTCTTCTTCCCAGACGAAGCCGGTGAACCCCTCGCCGCCCAGGCTCATGCGGTCCAGCACCCACAGGAGCGGCCCCCACCAGGCCAGGGCGCGGAACTCCGAGGCGACGGACTGGCCGGCGCGGTCCGGCTCCTGGCCAAACGCCTGTTCAACCAGACCCGCCACCTCGCGCAGGTCGCGCACCAGGCTCAACCTGCGCACGCCGCGGAATGGGACCTTGCGCGAGGCGCTCGCTGTAAGCATGGCAACTCATCCCTTCAGCAGTTCCACGGCCTCTTCTGCGGTGATCTTGCCCTGGGCCAGGTCGTTCAGGATGGAGCGCCGCTCCTCAGCGCTCATGGTCTCCTGGGCCACCGGATAACCCAGGGCGCGGATGACGTCGTTGAGGCGGTTGCGGACGGTAGGATAGGAGAGGCCAAGTTCGTCCTGCACGCGGTTCAGTTTGCCCTCGCAGCGGATGAACAATTCCACGAAGGCCATCTGCTCGGGGGTGAGGCGGTGGAATCGCTCCAGCGCGAAGCGGCCCTCTATGCTGGTGTCGCAAGCAGGGCAGTGCAAGCGGGTAACAATCAGGTCTTCGCCGCAGACAGGGCATCTTCCCAAGACAGGCTGCATAAATCCCGCGCTCCACATGATTCTGTCAGAGTTCAAAATTATTATACCACAACTTTGATTTTTGTCAAGTCCATCATAATAATCTGCAAGCGCCGTGAGAACCCAGAATACAACCTGTGAATTTGCGCCCCTTCGCGGTTGTGGTGAGCCGTGCCTGTCACTCTGAGGCGCGGAGCGCCGGAGAATCTCGCCGACCGAGATGTTTCGCTCGCAATGGCGTGAGAAAGCACGTGCGACGCACCTCGGAGGTGCGTCGCACGTGGGGATGACTTCGCTCAGCATGACAATGCGGAGAAACCGCCAGTCCGCGCGAATGAACACAAGTGGCACCCTTTGCATTCGTGTAGATTCGTGCGATTCGTGGATGGAACATTCGTGCAGCGCCGGAGAATCCCGCCAACCGAGATGCTTCGCTCGCAATGACAATGCAAGGCGTGGGGCGGCTATCCCGCGCCGCCGCGCCCTGCCCCTTGCCTTTTCACCCATTGCCCCGATTGTGTTATAATTCGCCCCAAACTGGTCTTGTCGGAGCGCAGGAAACGTGAAACGAAAGACGATTCTCATCGCACTATCCGCATTGACGGCGCTGGCGCTTGTGTCGGGCGCTGCCCTCGCCCAACAGCCCGTCGTCCGCGCGCTGTTCTTCTACTCGCCGACGTGCTCCCACTGCGAGGCCGTCATCAAGGAGTACATCCCGCCCCTCATGCAGAAGTACGGCACGCAATTGGAGATCGCATTCATAGACATCTCCAACCCGCAGAACTACGAGGGGCTGCTCCGATTGGAGGCGGCCTATGGTCTGGACTCCACCAAAACGGGCGTGCCCGAGGTCTTCATCGGCGACAAGGTGCTGACCGGCGAGTACGCCATCCGCAACGACATGGAGCGCATCGTCCAGGAGTACTTGGCGAAGGGCGGCGTGGACTACCCCGCCATCGCACGCATCAACCCCGAGGGGACGCCAGCGCCCACTCCCACGCCGAACGCCCCCGCCAAATCCATCGCGCTGGCCTACTTCTACAAGCCCGGCTGCCAGGAGTGTAACCGCGTGGAGTACGACCTGCGCCTGTTGGAGAGCCGCGTGCCGGGCCTGAAGGTGTACCGGTTTGACGTGGTGGAGCAAGCACCGCTGAACGAGTGGCTGGGCCAGCGCAACGGCGTGCCCGAAGAGAAGCGTTTGGTCGCGCCTGCGGTCTTCGTGGGCGATGATTTCCTGGTAGACGACCAGGTTACCTACGATGCCCTGTCCAAACTGGTGGACAAGTACAGGGCCACAGGCGCGCCCGTGGTCTGGGATGGCTGGGACAAGGACAACCCGCAGGCCAAGCAGGGCATCCTGGCGCGGTTCCAGTCCCTCGGCGCGCTGACGGTGGCCGCCGCGGGCCTGGTGGATGGCCTGAACCCCTGCGCCTTCGCCACCATCGTGTTCTTCATCTCGTACCTGGCCTTCGTCGGGCGCAAGGGCAGGGACCTCCTCTTCGTCGGCGCGGCGTTCGCCCTGGGCGTGCTCCTGACCTACACGCTGGTGGGGTTCGGGCTGCTGAGGGCGGTGCAGGCGCTGCCGTTCATGGCCACGCTGGGGCGGTGGGTGTACATCGCCGCAGGGGTGCTGGCCTTCGTGCTGGCCGTGCTCAGCGTCAACGACTTCCTGGCGGCTCGGCGCGGCAAGCCCGACGAGATGCGCCTGAAACTGCCCACCGCCTGGCGCAAGCAGATCAACAAGGTCATCCGCGAGGGCAGCCAGGTGCGGGCGTTCGTCGCCGTCGCCTTCGCCACGGGGTTCGTCGTCTCGCTCATAGAACTGGCGTGCACGGGCCAGGTGTACCTGCCCACCATCCTGTTCGTGATGAGCGTGCCGTCCATGCGGGCGCAGGCCATCTCGTACCTGATGCTGTACAACGTCATGTTCATCCTGCCGCTCATCGTGGTGTTCGGTCTGGCGTATGCCGGGACCTCGTCGCAGAAGATGGCGGCGTTCGTCAACAAGCAGACCGCAACGGTGAAACTGCTCACGGCGGCCATCTTCTTCATCCTGGCCGTGTGGCTGCTGTATTCGGTGGTGTAGCGATGGCGACGACGCGCGCGTACTACGATGACCCCTACTGCCGCGAGTGGACCGCCCGAATCGTGGGTCGGGTGCCGGGCGACGGGCGCGTGGGCCTGGTGTTGGACCGCACGTACTTCTACCCAGGGGGCGGCGGCCAGCCCCCCGATGCAGGCACCATCGGGGGCCAGCCCCTGCTGGAGATCACCGAGGCCGACGACCTCGTGCACTGGGTGGCCCAAGACCCGGGCGCCGACACGGTGCCGTGCGCGCTGGACTGGCAGCGGCGGCTGGATCACATGCAGCAGCACACGGGCCAGCACATCCTGTCGGCGGCGTTTGAGCGCGTGCTGGACGCCGACACGGTCTCCTTCCACCTGGGCGAGGATGTGGTCTCCATTGACATCGCGCGCATCGGCCTGACCGACGACGACCTGCGCCGGGTGGAGCATGCCGCCAACGACGCGGTGATGCGCGACATCCCCGTTGCCACCCACTACTTTGAGCCTGGCCAGCCCATTCCCCTGCCGCTGCGCAAGCCACCCGCCGTGGAGGGCACGGTGCGCATCGTGGCGGTGGAGGGGGTGGACTACTCGCCGTGCGGGGGGACGCACTGCGCGCGCACGGGCGAGGTGGGGCCCATCAAGATCGTGCGGGCCGAGCGGCGCGGGCAGGAGACGCGCATCTACTTCCTGTGCGGGTGGCGCGCGCTGCAGGACTACCAGCGCAAGCACGCCATCGTCTCGTCCATGGCGGCGCACTTCACCGTCGCCGACGCCGAACTGCCCGACGCGGTGGGGCGGCTGGAGGACGAGGCCCATGCGCTTCGCAAGGCGCTGGAGCACGCACAGGCCCGCCTGTTTGAACTGGAGGCGGCGCGCCTGCTGGAAAGCGCGGAGTCCATCGGCGGCGTGCGGGTGGTGGCCCGCGTGTTTGACGACCGCAACGGCGAGGCGGTGAAGCGCCTGGCGCTCCACCTGGCCGCGCAGGGGCGCTGCGTGGCGCTGCTGGCATCGCGCACCGACCGCGTGCAGGTGGCGTTTGCGCGTTCCGAAGATGTGGGCTACGATATGGCGGCGCTGCTGCGGCAGGTGGCCCCGATGTTCGGCGGACGCGGAGGGGGCCAGCCGCAGATCGCGCAGGGCGGCGGGACCGACACCGCTCGCATAGACGACGCGCTCCGCCATGCGGTGAATCTGCTGGCGGCGAATCTGCTGAAAGAAGGGTAACGCGAATGCGGCAACTCGCTCAGAACGTGTACGTGCATGCGACTTCCACGGGCGTGAACGTGGGCGCCATCCTCACTTCGGAGGGGCTGGTGTACATAGACGCGCCCATGATGCCGGAGGAGGCGCGCGCCTGGCGTCAGAACCTGGCCGAACTCACCGGCGCGGAGCCGATTTACCTCATCAACACCGACTATCATGGGGGGCACGCGGTCGGCGACCCCCTGCTCGGCGGCACCATCGTGGCCCACGAGTCCATGTGGAAGCACCTCACGGGCATGAGCGAATCCTACCGCCAGAAGATTCTGGACCGGTGGCAGAAGGACTATCCCAACGAGTTCGCCGAGATCAGGGCGCTGGCCTTTGCACGCCCTGAACTCACCTTCCTGGGCCGCATGACGCTGTACTGCGGCGACACCACGCTCCAGTTGATTCACGTGGGCGGGCACACGCCAGCCACGACCATGATCTTTCTCCCCGAAACCCGCATCCTCTTTACCGGCGATACCCTGGTGCTGGACCGTTACCCATATCTGGGCGACGCCAACACTAAGGAGTGGCTGGAAGCCCTCACCCTCATCCGTCGGCTGGATCCTACCATCGTCGTACCCGGGCACGGCGACGTGTGCGACTCCAAGGCCACGGAACCCCTCTCCGCCTACATCCGCGCCATCCGTGCAGGAGTCCGGCAGTTCTTCAAGAGCGGCAAGAGCAAGTCCGAGACCATCAGCAAACTCCGCAAGCAGGAGTGGGTGATGTATCCATCGTCGGACAAGGCGGGGCTGGACGCGCTCATCAAGACCAACATCAGCCGCGTGTACGACGAGATGAAGGCCGAGGCGCGCCAGAAGCAGGAGTAGGCAGAGCCGTCCGCCTGCCAAACCGAGAGGCTTCGCCGCGCTCGGCACGACAGTAGTGCAAATCGGTGAGTTGTACCGAGCCACCGAGGGAAGATGGAACGAAGCCTGGCCCTGACGACCGTTGAGCCAACGGCACGCGATACCGTTGTGCGCATGGGCAGAGGAATCGGCGCTCAAACAGCGGGAGGTAGGCCATGGATTTGCAGACGCCGGTCAGTCTCAGCGCCGTGGTAGAAGCGCTGGAAATGCAAGGGGAAGAGGGCTGTGCTCCGTTTTCTGTTGGCGGGTCGTGCGCCCAATACCCGGCTGTGTCCTTGCGAGCGAAGCGAAGCAATCCCAGGCCCCGCTGTCATGCTTCGCCTTCGGCTCAGCATCTCGCTTCACGAGATTCTTCGCGGCTCCGCCGCTCAGAATGACAATCAAACTGTCATTGCGAGCGAAGCGAAGCAATCTCGCACTCCGGGGATTGCTTCGGGCGCTCCGCGCCCTCGCAATGACAACCTTTGCCTGTCGTTGCGAGCGAAGCGAAGCAATCCCAGGCCCCGCTGTCATGCTGAGCCGAAGGCGAAGCATCTCGCTTCACGAGATTCTTCGCGGCTCCGCCGCTCAGAATGACAATCAAACTGTCATTGCGAGCGAAGCGAAGCAATCTCGCACTCCGGGGATTGCTTCGGGCGCTCCGCGCCTGTGCATGAAGACTATCGTCAAATTGGAACCGAACTACGAAAGGGGAGGAGATTCCCATGAAGACAGGTAAACATACCGGCGAGGAAGCCGCGCAAGGCCACACCGAGGAAGCGGACACCACAGGCGACACGTCCGGCGGATTCACCGCTGAGGAGCGCGCCGCCATGAGGGAGCGCGCCCAGGAACTCAAGGCGCAGGCGAAGAAGGCGGACGGGGAAAGCGCCGTCCTGGCGAAGATCGCCGAGATGCCGGAACCCGACCGCTCCATGGCCGAGCGGCTCCACGCCATCATCAAAGCCAGCGCGCCTGACCTCTCGCCGCGGCTCTGGTACGGGATGCCCGCCTATGCCAAAGGCGGCAAGGTCGTGTGCTTCTTCCAGGCCGCCAGCAAGTTCAACACGAGGTACGCCACGCTCGGCTTCAGCGACGCGGCGGCCCTGGACGAAGGCGACATGTGGCCCGTCGCCTTCGCGCTGCGGGGGCTGACCGAGGCCGAACAGGCGCAGATTAGCGCGCTCGTCAAGAAGGCGGTGGGGTGAGGGCGCGGCGGCGTAGTCGGCGGCGCACGCGCAGAACATCTTGCTGCGCGTCGGCAGTTGCGCGTGGGCTTCCATTCCGAGGATGGCTTCGTGCTCCATGCCCTCGCGAGGCGGTGTCGGGCGGATTGTGGCACACAAGGGCGGTTGGGGGGAATGGGGGAGGCGTACGTAGCAAATTGCTCATAAGACCTATTGATTTTTCTCGTGAAGGTGTGATATAATACGGACGGACTTCGCTTCACCAACGTAAGCCATTCATTCAGCGCAGGCATACGCGGGATTTTTCCGCATAGCCCGCTAAATTGCCGATATTATACGGAAATTCCGCCGTATATAGCAAATTGCAGTATAATATATAGTTCAGCCGACCGCTTCGCGCTCGGCTGAACGGCGCGGCGGCTTCGCCGCTTGTCGGCCTGGCTCGCTGCGCTCGCGGCGGCCGAACAAGCGGTTGGAGATGACGCTGGCGTCGGCGCTGACGCGCCTCCGCTGCGCGCATCTCAACCGCCGCGCCGTTGGGCGGCATATTCATCACATCTGAGCCTTGCTGAGAGAATTCGGGAATGACAGTAAATCAAAAGCTCCTGATACGTTATCCTGGCGGAAAGCGCCGCTTACTAGTCTTCTTGCAAGATTGTCTCCCTAACATCCATGATATTGACGGAAGATATGTAGAACCATTTGTTGGAAGTGGGGCTGTTTTTTTCTATCTGCAACCTACAAAAGCGATCCTTTCAGATGTAAACCCAGAGTTAATTGATTTATATCGAGCTATAAGGTATGCTCCACGAAAAGTTTGGGCTACTTATTGCGGATTTGGGAGTACGAAATCGGATTATCACTATATTCGAGATGAATATGAGCCCAAGACACTTATTGAGCGAGCCGCTCGAACACTATACCTCAATCGTACATGCTTCAAAGGAATGTGGCGTCATAATCGGGAAGGGCGTTTCAATGTGGGATACGGTGGACAGGAGCGACGATGGGTAATTACTGAAGAAGATCTCACCTTTTGTTCTACTGTGTTACGCGGAGTATCTCTGAGATGCGAAGACTTTCAGTCCGTTATTAATCAAACACAAAAAGGCGATTTCATTTTCCTTGATCCACCTTACCGTCCTGGTCATAAAGAATGCTCAAACAGTCATTACGTCTGGCACCAATTTAGGTACAGTGATTATGAAAGACTGGCGGACTCCCTTCAACGCACAAAATCACGGGACGTGAGATGGGCGATGACTATCTCATCTCATGAAGATATATTACGGCTGCTTAAAGGAAACTATGTGTTAAGAATTCCACGCGGAACAGGCAAGATGCCTGGCATTCTTACTTCTGACTCTGGAGAAGTGCTCGTCACATCCTATCCAATCGAAGGTGGCAAGAGACTATGAAAGACTTTTTCAACAGCGCAGCCCAACAGCACCATCCCTTGCGGGTTCTCAAAGACTTTCTTGACAGAGAACAGGCTAATGAGATCGCCAAGAAATACGATGAGATGCGGTTTGTAGGTTATGTTCTTGACATAAACTATAACACCGTCACGATAATTACCTCCGACCCTTATAAAGTTGCAGTTGGTGGTATACCGCGCAATTCGTTGCTAATAATGACACCTGCGAAACAAGAGAGAATAGCCACTCCCCATTTCACACTCTTGCGCGTTCTGGATGCGGCCCCCACACCATTGAGCAAAGAGACTCAACAGACCTATTTTGAATTGCAAAAAAAGTCAATGCCAGAACTCGACATTTTCACTCAATCTGAACTACAGTGGGGAGCGTTGAATACAGAAGTGCTCGGAATGTTCTATCCCCATCCAGAAAGACAAGATGCGGTAGAGTTTTCAGGGGACATGAATAATTTCGTCAGTGCCCATAAGTATCGCGTCTATGCACCTGACGCTGCCATCTTGGATCTAGTCATAAACTCACTCGTCTCGCAGGAAAAGAGATTCAAGATAGGCACTTTGCGACTGACAGAATGTCGACTACCCTTGCCAGATAAACCACTCTTGCAAGTTCCAGTTTACGTGTCCCCAAGAGATTTCCTTGCTTCCCGAACAGCGATGTTCGGAAAAACACGTCTTGGTAAATCCAACGTGGTAAAGCTTATCGCTCAAAGCATTCTTGATGCTACTGTGCAGGAAAGCAATGTGGGGCAATTGATTTTTGACATCAATGGCGAATATGCAAACGATAACCCGCAGGATGGTAGCAAATCTTTAAGAAGCGCTAATCCTGACCGTTGTGTTGTCTATGCGCTGACTCCTAAAGACGCTACCCCTTCTCGGCCTTTGAAGCTGAATTTCTATGAACAACCTGACACGGCGCAGAATATCTTAGCCAGCCTAATTACTCAAGACAACCGAGCCACATCGGATTATATTCGCCGCTTTATGAGCGTTGAACTCCTGCCATTGGAAGAAATCAAAAAAATGAATGCAGGAAGCGAGAAGACGCGAACCTATCGAAAGATACAAATGTTTTGGGCTATACTTCAAAAGGCTGGTTTTCAGGCGGATGAAAAACGACTAATAGGTATTGCGCCATCAGGTCAACCCCCAAGCGGGTTTAACCCTGGATTCAGCCAACCGCTGCGAAGCGCAGCGTACTCAGCCGCTGGAATTCAGACTGTGCCACAACCGCCTCGCACATTGAATGAGCTTATGCGCGAGATGGAGACTATGGCTAGGTTTCGACGAGATAATCCGAGCAATCCAAACTTGACCACCCAGAGCGGTAATGCGCTTTTTGATCCAGATGACATTGCGCTACTGGAGTTTCTTGAACCACCTCCTGGCCGAAGTGGCCCAGCCATAGTCCAACCATATCGTATTTATCATCATCCTCAAGCAAGTGATTTCGTAAAAGAGATTCTGAAGCTATTGGACGATGGCAAGACAGTCATACTCGATTTAGGTAATGCACATCCTGTGCTTTTGGAATACTTTTCCGATTTGTTATCAAAAGCCGTTTTCAGCCACCAAGTTGATAAGTTTAGCAATGACAAGTTGGGAGATAAATACATTCAGCTACATTTCGAAGAAGCCCACAACCTCTTTCCGCGCCAGAAAGAGCCAAAGGACATTTATAGCCGCTTTGCGAAGGAAGGAGCAAAGTACCACATAGGTATTGTCTATTCAACACAGTCCCCATCTACTATAAGCGGCGATCTTTTGGCTCAGACTGAAAATTTCTTTGTTGCTCATATGTCATCGCAGGATGAAGTTAATGTGCTGGCAAGAATGAACGTGGCTTATGAAAGTATGAAGGATGACATATTGCGCGCAAAAACGCCAGGATACATTCGAATGCTAACCCGTTCGCACAGATTTGTTGTCCCGATACAGGCACTGAAATTCGAGCCCAATGCCAGCTAACTTTCCTTGTTATGAGTGAATCTTATGCCATATCAAGCAGGAAGAAATCTGCCAGGGGAGCATGCCAGTAAACTTGGGCATTTAGAAGTGCTCAAGAGTCCACTGGTTCAACAGATTGTTGAGAATTTTGAGCAGCCTGAAGCGGTCGAGACATCGGCTAATATCAATTGGGAGCCTTTTCCCCCTCTCGGCGAGCCTCTTGATTTAGTCTTTGCAGTTGACGGTTCCTGGCAACCTGTGATAGATGAACGCCCACCGCACAAAAGTATTGCGTTTATCAAGACAGCCTTAATGAAGGTGGACCAAATTGCCTTAAGTCGAATTGATAAAGATGAGCCGCACCCTTTAGCATTACGAGACTTGATGGCTGAAGCCGCTTTATATCACGCAACCGCTTTCCCGCTAAGACACGTCTATTCTAAGGGACTCAGTGTTTACGACGCAATTCGCCAGATTATCTTCGAATCACTTAAGGATGCTTCACTCAACGGTGAAGTAATGGAAACACTCAAATGGCTTGCCTATGAAAAATGGTCTAGCTCTCCTCGCTCCTCATTGCCTCCTTTCCAATGTCCACATAGTGAAATTGATGGCGTAGCGCACGATGCGACTCTGGGTTTTGACGCAGAAGAAGGGGAATGTGCAACTTGCGGTAAGAAGATTTTCATCACTGACATGCTCGGCTTTCACCTGGAAATGAGCGAAAACGCTGCATCAGAAAGTGTCGCTACGGCTTACATGAATATTCACGAGACTTTGCTGTTGTTCACAGGCGTTCGCTACTTCTGGGAATCTAGTCGTGAGACCCTTAAGCGCTGTTTATTTCTGAAAGATGGTCCTTTGCAAATTCGCGCGCAATATTCAAAGTTGGTCAATCCTATCAGAAACTTTTTGTTGCACGCTCATTCACAAGGATATCCCATCAGCATAGTGGGTCAAGAGAAAACGGGCATCTTTGCTGACCACTTGAATTTATTACTGGGGAAGAACGCGCCATCCAATCACTTCTTTATCCCTGACCATGCTTACGTTTGCGAGCAGATTCAAAACCGACCTTCTAGTGGTGCTCCTTACGGAAGAGACACAAATTACGGAGCAAAAGTCTTTATAGTATTAAACGAACGCTGTCGTCTTGTATTGAACATACCTATTTGTGCGAAAATGGGTGAGTTCATCTATAATCCTCAGGCATCGGAACTTATCAATCTAGACAGAATACTGGCGACTCTTCCAGAAATGATTAGCAGTAGGCACGAAAACGCACTGATTCCGATAGAGATGGCAAACTCTATAGCATCTTTGTCAACATATCCTTCGGCTCAGGTCCTGAAGCTTTTCGCCGAAGCTACCATCAAACACAGATAGCCGCCCAACCCGCCGCTGCAGCCGACACGCTCCGCTCGCTTCGCTCCGCTACGCGGGCGGCTCATCCGCGATCCGTTGGGCAGTTGATTGCAACCGTGTAGCAATCTGATAGACAGACGCGAGAGGGGCGCCCCTCTCGCGTCTGTTGTTCTCGGGAGTTAGGTTGGCGGCCTAGCCCAGGCTCACAGACACGTCCCGCTTGCTCTGCCAGATGGCCCAGACCAGGACGGCGAGGAGCAGGACCAAGGCCACATACGCCCCGGCCTTGCCCTGGCTCTCCACCATCAACGGGGCGGCCAGCAGGCTGATGAGGTTCACCACCTTGATCATCGGGTTGAGCGCCGGCCCGGCCGTGTCCTTGAGCGGATCGCCGCAGGTGTCGCCTTCTACAGCGCACTTGTGAGCCGCCGACCCCTTACCGCCGAAGTTGCCGTCCTCAATGTACTTCTTGGCGTTGTCCAGCGCGCCGCCGGCGATGGCCATGAACACCGCCAGCAACTGCCCCGACAGGATCACCCCGGCCAGGAAGGCCCCCAGCGCCTTGACGTCAAAGATCAGGCCCACCACCAGCGGCAGGGCAACCGAGAGCGCCACCAGGCTCACCAGTTCCTTCTGCGCGGCGGCCGTCGTGATGCTCACCACCTTGCCGTAATCCGGGGTAACCGTGCCTTCCAGCACGCCCTTGACCCGGAACTGCTTGCGCACCTCTTCCACGACCAGGTTGGCCCCGCGTGCCACCGCCCGCAGCGAGAACGAGGAGAAGAGGTACGGCAGCGCGCCGCCCAGCAGGAAGCCGATGCTCCCCGTCAGCGTGGAGACCGGAATGCCCTGGTCCAGCAACTTGAGGAACTCGCTGACGCCCATCTTCGCCAGCCCGCCGTAGGGCAGCGTCAGGGCGTCGGCCACAAACGAGAAGAACAGGGACGTGGCGGCCACCACGGCCGACGCGATGGCGACTTGCTTCGTGATCGCCTTCGTCGTGTTGCCCACCGCGTCCAACTCGGCGAGAATCTTCCACGCCTTCGGCCCCACGTGCGCCATCTCGCCGATGCCGTTGGCGTTGTCGGAAATCGGGCCGAAGGAGTCCATGGCCACATTGTTGCCGGTGTGCGACAGCATGCCGATGCCGACCATCGCGACGCCGTAAAGCGTGTAGATCAGCCCCTCGCCGTGGAAGATGAGGTGGCTGGCGGCCAACGCCACCACGATGGCGAACAGGCTCCACACGCTGGCCTCCATGCCCACCGCCAGGCCCGACAGGATGGTCGTGGCCGAGCCGGTCTTGGTGGATTCGGCGATCTCCTGCACCGGCTTCTTGTGCAGCGAGGTGAACAGCGAGGTCAGCGGGTTGAACACCACCGCCAGGCCCACGCCGATGGCGTTCAGCGTGGCCAGTTGCCACTCCTGGGCGTACAGGATGGAGAAGACGAACGCCCAGATGACGGTGTTGATAGAGGACACCTCATAGGAGCGGAACATCGCTTCTTCGGCGTCCTTCGCCCGCAGGAACTTGATGGGGAAATTCTCCCAGATGGGAACGGTGAAGGTTCCCAAGATGGAAGAGATAACGCCGATGGCGCGCACGATCAGGGGATACACGATCCACTGAATGTGGCCGGTCATACCGTACAGGAAGAGCCCCAGGATCAGCGTGGAGACGATGGTAACCTCGTAGGACTCAAAGATGTCCGCGGCCATACCGGCGCAGTCGCCCACGTTGTCGCCCACCAGGTCGGCGACCACGGCTGCGTTGCGCGGGTCATCCTCGGGCAGGCCCTGCTCCACCTTGCCCACCAGGTCGGCGCCCACGTCGGCCGCCTTGGTGTAGATGCCGCCGCCGATACGCATGAAGAGGGCCACCAGCGTGCCGCCGAAGCCGAAGCCCAGCAGCGCGTCGGGAGCCGCCTTGCCGAAGACCATGAAGATGATGGTGCCGCCCAACAGCCCCAGGCCATCGGTCAGCATGCCGGTGAAGGTCCCGGCCCGGTAGGCCACCGTCAGCGCGCCGTTGTAGTTTTCCTTGACGGCCATGGCGGTAACGCGGATGTTGCCCTCAATGGCGACACGCATCCCCAGCTGGCCGACCAGGATGGAGAACGTGGCGCCGACGATGAAGGCCACCATTCGCCCGAAGCCGATGCCCAGCCTCGCAGCGGCTTCGTTCCCGCCGAACATCTCCAGCGCCTGATGGCTTGGCTTGGCCACGTACACGCTGAAGAAGAGCGCCACGGCGAGCACGCCCAGGATGGGCAACATGGTGCGCAACTGCCGCCAGAGATAGGCGTTGGCACCCACCTTGATGGCGCTCCACACCTGCTGCATGGCCGGGGTGCCTTTGTCCCGCCGCACCGTATCGCGCCACAGCCAGTAGGCGTAGAGCAGGCTCACAAAGGCCACACCGATGACGCCAAAGAGCAAGCCTTGTTCTAGTGGACTCAGTGCCGACACGATTGCCTCCTCCTTGAGTGTAGTGTTTGCCCACTCCTATTCTGTGAAGCGACGCTTTCCCAGGTGGGCCGCAAAGAAAGCGCGCGCAGGTCCGCATTGACGAGCGCGGCGTGGCCGCACCGGCCAGATCAAAACGCCCCACGACGGGTGCCGACACGTGGAACTCTCTGGCGTGCGCTCTGCACTCAAAAGCCCCTAACGCGCATCTGCGCGTCTCAATCGGGAGTCCGAAGGGCAGGAGACTGCGCCCTTCCGGGTGGGCCGTGTCAGCCCACCCAATGGACGGCATTCTAACATAAAGCCGCGGCGACTGTCAACAATCCGCATGTGATTTCTTTCACGCCTGCCCGGAATCCAGCATGAGAATGGCCGGTGCATCGGACGGCACCCACCACGTGTCGCCATCCTTCTGCACCAGGGCGACCCGCAACCCGATGGTCGCCGAGTGGGCGATGCCCGCGGTCGCCAGCGGGATGGCCACGTACACGTCGTGCGTGCCCCGGCGTATCCGCAGGCCGCCCGTGTCCGTCGCGCCAGCGATGCGTGCAGTCCACGGCTCGCTGCTCGCGTTGCCGTCGGGCCAAATCTCTACGACGACGGCCTGATCGTCCATCGGCTCGTAGGTCTCCAGGCGCAGGTGCAGGCTCTGCTCGTCGCGGTGCAAGCGCAGCCGCCGCACAGGGATGAACGCGCGCTGGGCAGCCCCCTGCGACGCGGCCAGCGGCACCAGCGTCAGGCTGCGATCCCATGCCCAGGCTTCGGGCCAGCCGCTGGCGGCCGACTGGATAAACGGGATGATGTTGTCGGCGCGGCTCGGCGCGGCGTCGGATTCGGCCAAGTCGCGGGGCGGCGTCTCCCCCAGGATGCGGTACACGTCCAGCAGCCGCGCGCGGTACAGGCGGTCAAACTCCACCTGCATGGGCGAGCGGTTGCGGCTGGAATACCACCAGAACCAGTCGCTGCCCTCGGCCTGGTAGATGCGCTCCCAGGCGTCGGCGAGCAGTTGCGCAGGCGCGTCGGGGTGGGCGGCCTGCCAGTCAATGAGCCGCTGGCGGGTCTGAGCGAGCCAGGCCCACGCGCGATTGTGCTTCTCCTCGCCGATCCACGTGTCCAGGTTGCCGTTGATCCAGGAGCCCGTGAACAGGCGGTCAATCCGGGCGCGGGGCGGGTACTTGCGCAGGTACTCGCGGACGGTAACGGGCTGCAGCAACGGGTCGTCGCTGAGCCGCTGGTACAGCGTGCGTAGGAACGGGTTGCCGTTCTGCTCGTAGTATTCCCATGCGTTCTCGCCGTCCAGGATGATGGACACGAGATACGGCAGGCCGTCGGGCTCCAGGCGCTCGCGGATCACGTGCAGTCGGTGGATCATGTCGTCCACGGCGGCCTGCGGGTCCATGCTCTGATAGACGAAGCCGACCCGGTCCGACAGGGCGTGGTCGCGGAAGATGGCGGCCACCGGTCGGCTCCCACCTTCCACCCAGTAGGGTTGGTACAGGATGGATGGGTTCTTGACGTGGCCCGCGCCGTCGCGCTCTATCCGCACGCCCAGGCTCCGGGCCAGGATGGCCTCGTCCGACGCGAACCAAGCGAAGCCGGCTTCCGCGATGAGGGGGACAACCGCCGCCCCCACAGCCCCCTCCGACGGCCACAGCCCGGCCGGGCGCTTGCCGAATCGCTCCGTGTGGGCCTGGACGGCGCGCAGCAGTTGCTCGCGGGCATCCTCGGGCGCTACCAGCGCGGGACTCGGCAGCGCGATGCCGGGGACCGCGATCCGCGCCGAATCCGTGTTCACCAGCAGCGGCAGGATGGGGTGATAGTAGGGCGACGTGGTGAGTTCCACCTGCCCGCGGGCGGCCAGCGCCTTGTAGGCCGGGATTATGCTGGCGATGACCTCCTGCTGCTTCGCCAGGATGATGCGGATGTCGTCGGGCGTGTACCCCGCGCCCTTGTGCGAAATCGCCACGAATTCCGGGTCCTGGGCCAGGTTCACCGAGTCCATCCACGCCAGGTTGAACAGCGCGATGAGGTCCAGGTAGTCGGCATCGGAGAAGGCGTCCACGTCGCCGTGGGTGGCGTCGCGCCGCGCCTTCAGCGCCAAATAGCGGGCCGACCGCGCCATCACCTTGTGCTCGTTCACGCAGAAGAAGAGCGACAGCATGTACGCCTTGTCTTCGCGCGACCACGAGGTCTCCCTGCTGAGTTTCAGCGCGCGGTCCTGGGCCGCGCCGCTGGCGTAGGCTTCAATCTGCGCCAGGAGCGAGGGGACAAAATTGACGGTGGCGTGGACCTTGGGGTACTGAGCCTGGAGTTCCGCCATGCGGAGATAGTCCTTGACCGCGTGCAGGCGCACCCACGGGAGCGCGTATTCCCCCGTCCGCGGGTCCAGGTAGTCCGGTTGGTGCATGTGCCAAAGGATGGCGACGTGCAGAGGGTGGCTCACTCACTCCCCCGGTCGCGAGATCGCATGTGCGGGAATAGGATGACCTCGCGAATGTTGGGCTGATCCGTCAGCAGCATTGTCAGGCGGTCAATGCCCATGCCGAAGCCGCCGGTGGGCGGCATGCCGTAACTCAGCGCCGTGATGAAGTCCTCGTCCATCTGGTGCGCTTCCTCATCGCCGGCGGCGAAATCGCGCCCCTGGGCGAGGAACCGCTCCCGCTGATCCAGCGGGTCGTTCAGTTCCGAGAAGGCGTTGCAAATCTCCATGCCGGCCACGAACCCCTCAAACCGCTCCACGGTCGTCTCGGAGCCGGGCTTCTTCTTGGCCAGCGGCGACACGTCTATCGGGTAATCAATCAGGAACGTGGGCTGGATGAGGGTGGGCTCCACGTAGGAACCGAGGAGGGAATCAATCAGTTTGCCGCGGCTGGACTTGGCCTCTACCTCCAGCCCCCTGGCGACGATGGCATTGAACAGGCCCTCGGCGTCCGGATACGCCTCGTAGTCCACGCCGGTGGCCTCCAGGATGGCGTCGCGGAGCCGAATCCTGCGCCAGGGCGGCGTGAGGTCTATCTCCTGGCCCTGGTACGTGATCTGCGTCGTGCCGATGGCTTCGCGGGCCACGAACGCCACCATCTCCTCGGCGGTACGCATCACGTCGTTGTAGTCCGCGTAGGCCTGGTAGAACTCCAGTTGCGTGAACTCGGGGTTGTGCTTGAACGAGATGCCCTCGTTGCGGAAGTCGCGCCCGATTTCGTACACGCGCTCGTAGCCGCCCACGATGAGCCGCTTCAGGTAGAGTTCAAAGGAGATGCGCAGGTACAGGTCCTGATCCAGTTGGTTGTGATGGGTGATGAACGGGCGGGCAGCCGCTCCGCCGTAGATGGGCTGGAGGATGGGCGTCTCCACCTCCAGGAAGCCGCGCTCGTCCAGGAAGCGCCGCAGCGCCGCCACGGCCCGCGCCCGAACGCGGAAAATCTCGCGGACTTCGGGGTTGGCCAGCAGGTCCAGATACCGCTGACGGTGGCGCAGCTCGGTGTCCTTCAGCCCGTGCCATTTGTCGGGCAGGGGGCGCAGCGTCTTGGCAGCCAGCGTGATGGAATCGGCCAAGACGGTGATCTCGCCGGTGCGTGTGCGGAACAGCGTGCCCGGCACGGACACGAAATCCCCGATGTCGTAGAGTTTGCGGAAGTCGTCGTAGGCTTCCTCGCCCAGGCGGTCCACCCGCAGGTAGATCTGAATCCGCCCGGAGCCGTCCTCAATGTGCGCGAAGGTGGATTTGCCCATCTCGCGGATGGTCATCAGGCGACCCGCGACGGTTACGCGCACCTCGGCTCCTTCGGGCGCGGCCTCAAAGGCGCGCTTGGCTTCCTCGGCGGTGTGCGTGCGGGAGACTCGCGGCGGGTAGGGGTCCACGCCCTTCTCGCGCAACCTGGCCAGTTTCTCGCGGCGGTACTGTTCTTGGTCGGTCAGTCGTTCGGTCATGCTCGCCTTTCGCCGCTGTGCGGCTATTCCAGGGCAATGATGCGGATATTGCGCACGCCGCCCGGGGTGTGCACCTGCACGGTCTCGCCCACGCCGTGCATGAGCAGCGCCTTGCCCAGCGGCGACTCGTTGGAGATGCGGCCACTGGCGGGGTCGGCCTCGGCGGACCCTACAATCTGGAACGTCTCCGGGGGTTCCCCATCTTCCACAATCGTTACCTTTGACCCGATGGTTACGCGATCAGACGTTCCGCCCTCTTCTATGAGCACGTAGTTGTTCAGCATCTGCTCCAGGGTGAGGATGCGACCCTCCACGAAAGCCTGCTCGTTCTTGGCGTCGTCGTACTCGGCGTTCTCGGTTACGTCGCCTTCTTCTTTTGCGGAGTGAATGCGGGTGGCCACTTCGGGCCGTCGGACGTTCTTGTAGTACTCCAGTTCCTCTTGTAGTTTGCGAAGTCCGTCAGGGGTCAGGAAAACTGCTTTCTGTGCCATTTGCCCTCTCAATCCTCGCGAAGAGTGTTTTTGGACATGCTGAGGCAAATAGAAAAAGCGTCTGTCGCGCCCTCCGTGGGAGCGTATCCAGAACGCATCTTCCCGTCTCTAACAAAAACCGAGAGACGATTGCCGAGGCACACCGTTCTCTCTGCACCGCATTATACACAGGTCGGCGCGTTCTGCCAAATTGCTGTGGGCGCGGATTCGCCGTTTCTCCCGTTGTCGTTGCGAGCGGAGCGAAGCATCTCGGTTGCCGAGGTTCTTCGCCCTCCGTCGCTCAGAATGACGGCCCGCGAGATTGCTTCGGGCGCTGCGC
>JADBJK010000093.1 GCA_014874485.1 Chloroflexota bacterium | reverse complement strand
CTGGCGCACCCGGGTGGAGTAGCGCCTCTCCACAGGGCAAGGAGCGGCGCACTGCTCCAGCCACATCCTCGCCCACCTCGTAGCAGCAGGGGCCGATGGCTGGCCCCAGGGCCACTAACAGGTGGGCTGGGTTGGTGCCGAAGGCCAGCCCCATGACGTGCACGGCTTTGGTCACGATGCCCTCTATTGTTCCCCGCCAGCCTGAGTGGACCAATCCCACAGCCCGCCGCACCGGGTCGAAGAGCAAGATGGGCACACAGTCGGCGAAACGAAGGAGGAGCGCGATGCCTGGAGTGTTCGACACGAGTCCATCGGTGGCCGGAATGACACGCCCCCGATCTGCACAAGTGACAACGGCCACCCCGGCGCCATGCACCTGTCGAGCAGTTACCACATCCTCAGGGCGCAAACCAAGCGTAGTGTAGATTCGGGCGTGGTTCTCCCGCACTGCTGTTTCGCTATCGCCTACGCTATTTCCTATGTTCAGGCTGTCCAGCGGCGGTTGGCTGACCCCGCCCCGTCGGGTGAAGATAGCGTGCCACACGCCAGGCCATTCCGCCAGGTTGGAGAAGACATAGTAGGGAACAGCCCCATCCATTCGTCGCATCATCGCTCACGCTCCGTAACTGACACGGCTCTGCACACGCCACAAGTTTCACAAACCCCGGGCAGGCACTCCGGTGATCCCTTGCTGTCGAGTGCTGCTCGCCACTCTTGGATCAGGTACTCGGTCTCTACCCCGGTCTCCACAACCTGCCAGGGTAGGGGAGCGCCCAAGGGTCGCTCAACCAGGTATTCTTCTTCTGTGAGGCCCGCTTTCCGCAATGCAGCATTCCAAGCCCTTAATGAAATGGATGTTATCTGTGCCAGAGCCTCACCGACATGCTGGTCTCCGCGCGCCAGGACACCTTGTACCCGGGCCCAGGGCACGCTCTCCGGAGTTACCTCGACCTGGGCTGAGGCTAGCGCACGTTTGAGCCGTTCGATTCGCGCCTCGAGCACATCCGCCGGGGCCATTGCCGCCCACTGGAAAGGTGTACCTGGCTTGGGAACGAAGGGCGTGATGTTCACTTTCACCAGACCAGGGAAACCCCTCGTGATCTTGCGGACAAGGGCGGTGATTTCGTCTATGTCCTCATCAGATTCCCCTGGCAGGCCGACTATGAAATACAGTTTGACCGCCTCGAAACGGAATCCCGCTGCCAGCCTTACCGCGCGGATCACCTTATCTTCAGGGATGTTTTTGTTGATGATGCGGCGCAATCGCCCTGAGCCAACCTCCGGGGCCAGGGTGAGAGTTCGCGTGTCGCCCTCGGCCAGACAACGCAGAAACACTTCGGATACGGAATCGGCCCGCAGCGAGGAGACACCGAGGCCAGCACCCATCCCGCGCAGAGTCACTGCCAGCCGGTCAATGGCCGGGTGGTCCGAGACGGCTGCGCCCACGAGTCCGATCCGTTTCCGATGGGTCAGGCCATCCCGTGCGGATTCCAGTAGCGTGTCCAGATGACGCGTCCGCGGCGGACGGTAGGCGTATCCTGCCAGGCAGAAGCGGCAGCCCCGCCCGCATCCTCTGCTGATCTCCAACAGGAACATATCGCCGAATTCGGTGTGGGATGTGAAGACGACACTGTGGGTGGGGTAGGAGTCCAGGTCACGCACCCATTGGCGTGTCACGCGGGTCCCCTCATTGGCCAAGGCGGGCACATAGAGCCCCGGCTGGGTGGCCAATGTGGCCAGTATGTCCTCGCGCGTCGCGCCACGCGTGGTCAAGACATCCAGCAGGTCGGGCAATCGCTCTTCCACTTCGCCAATGAACAAGGCATCACAAATTGGCGCCAGAGGCGCAGGGTTAGCAGAGGGCGCAGGTCCGCCGACCAGCACCAGTGGCCAGTCTGCGTCCCGCTCGCGGGCCAGAGTGGGGATACCTGCCCGGTGGAGCATCTCAACAAGGTTGAAATAATCTAACTCGTAGGAGACCGAGAAGGCGATGACATCGAAGTCGGAGAGCGGCCGCTGGCTCTCGATAGACACAGGTGGGTCATTCTCCCTTTCTCGTCGCCCCAGGCCAGAGAAAATCCGCTCGCAGACCACATCGCCGCGCTGGTTGAATAGTCTGTACAGCGTGTGCATAGCCAAGTTTGACATGCCCACGTAGTAACTATTTGGATAACACAGCGCAACACTCAACCTGCCGCCCCAATCTTTTATGACCGCGCCCTTTTCCTGGGCCAACACACGGCGGGCAGCAGCAATGGATCGCCATCTCATGATTTCACCCCGCTATTGGCGAGGCTATATTAATGCAGAGGGCGGGGGGAGTCAATTCGCCTCGTACGGAAATGAACTAAAGCAGCGAGGGAAAAGTCGAGCGGTCGTCTGGGCGGCGCGACTAAGCATTTCATATGGATCAAGAGGGGTAGAAGAAAGAAGGCAGCATTACAGGGGGTTTATCACGCTTTCAAGGTTCTCTGGATCAAATCTACCACTTCCTGTGGGGCCTTCGCTGCGACCAACCCCTCGAGCAGTCCCTGGTTCTGGATCACGCTTACTAACTGCTGGATCAACTCGACCTGCTTCTCGCGTTCCTTGATTGCCAGCAAGAAGATGAGGCGCACTTCCAGGACGACCGAGCCATCGGTGCCCATTTGTCTGAAGCGCACTGGCGATCTCAACACGCCGATGCCGATTGCCGACTGCTTAACGTGGTCTGGGTCGGCGTGGGGTATGGCAACAGCCAACGGCTGTGTGGGCAGACCGGTGGGGAATGTTTGTTCGCGCTCCCACACGTCCTTGGCGAACCCAGGTTCTACGTGCCC
>JADBJK010000079.1 GCA_014874485.1 Chloroflexota bacterium | reverse complement strand
TTGGCAGCGAGACGCTCAGGTGCCCGGCCGGCGCAAGACCCACTCCTCATTTCCCCCCACATCACGGTCCAGGAAAAGGCGTCGAACGAGAACCCGGCGCCGCTCTGGGCCCGATGGCAAGGGCAGCCGGTTAGCCTCCAGTCTCTTTACTATGGTGAACAGCAGCATCCCCACGGTGGCCCATTGCACCGCCGTCGGCTGCCCGGTAGCCCAAGATAGCAGGGGCAGTGTGGCGATGCCACCAAGGGCCACCAACGCGGTAGAGCGCAGCAGCCGCCCCACGGCCAGGAATAGAAGCAACCAGAGAACACCCCATGGGAAAGCGATGAGCAACATCCCCATAAAGGGGCTGATCCCTCGCCCGCCCTTGAAACCGAGATAAAGGGGCCAGTTATGACCCACTACCGCCGCCAGCCCCGCCAGTAGGGCGCTGGGCAGGCCCAATCCGAGCCGCAATCCCAACCAGGTGGGGAATGCCCCCTTGGCAACGTCGAACAAACCCACCGGTATCACCGCCCACCAGGCGACGTGGTAGTACACGCCAGTGCCGCTGACCGTGCCGCTGCCGTACTCGCGCAGATCAAGACCCTTGACCCATCGCCCGACGAGATACGCTGTGGGAATGGAGCCCAATAGGTAGCCGGTCGCAATAAGGAATGCGCTCCACATATCACTTTATCTCCTTTTGCCATCCTGGTATTGTATCGGAATCGGTGCCAGAACTGGTGTGGCGCCACGAACTGGCCTCCTCAATATGTAAACTAGCCAACGGATCCACAAACGGCGGATCAACGCGGAACGGTATGTGCTGGAGTGCACACCCCACGGCAAAAGGAGCAGATGTCTTCCCGATTTGGCGCACCGGTAAAGGGTGAAGGCGTGGCGCAACGATACTTTGTCGTCCCATAGGCAGTGCACCAACAACACTGGCCGCGGCGCAATGGAGCCGATTGCGTCCGCCAACGGCGTCGCGGCCCAGGATCGAGCCATCCGGGTCCAATCCACCGTCAATCGGTAGCCCAGCCGCCGCATATCCGCCATCATCTGTGCGAACTGGCGGGGCTTCACGCCGGGGAGAGATCCGTTGTCGCCGGGATACAGGAAGGGTCCACCGGGCAGATCCTTCACTCTGGCGAACAATTTCCTGCCGTCGGCATCATCCGCGGGTGCCAGGGCAACAGTGGCAGCGATGGCTGGCTCGCGCGCCGCTGCCAATAGCACCAAGCGCCCGCCCATACTATGCCCGACCAAAGCAAGGCGCGTCTTGTCCACGCCGGGCTGTCGGGACAGCATGGCCACGGCTGCCAACACATCTTCCACCGGATCTTCTGCATACACGCCGCCTGATTGCCCGTGCCCACGCAAGTCGAAGGTCAGTGCCAAAATGCCACGCTGGGCCAGTTCTGCCGCCGGGCGCGCCATCTCACGCCGATCGGAAGCAAAGCCATGTAAAAGCACTACCCCCGGCCACTCGATTCCTTCGAGTGGCTGCCACAGGTCGCCGACCAGTATTGTATCGCGAACTGGAATGGTGACGCTTCGTTGCCTCACCATGCTTCGCATCTCACCTGTCTGGAGATTCGGACCACCAGGCCAGGCCAATCAATCCCGGCCCGGTATGGGCCCCCATCACCGGGGTGAATTCCGTGACGAACAGTTCACGGCAGGCGAAGCGGGCGGCAACCTCGGCTCGCAAATCTTCGGCTTCCTTCGGGGCATCGGCGTGCATCACAGCGGCGTGAACCGGGCTGTTGCCCGCGCTGGCAGCCATCAAATCCAGCAATCGGGCCACAGCCCGCCGACGGGTGCGCAGCAGTTCCACCAAATGGGCGTGACCACCGCTCACGCTGAGGATAGGACAGATTTTGAGTGCTGAACCGGCGATGTTGGCGATGGCTGGCACGTGGCCGCCACGATGCAGGTAATACAACGTCTCCAGGGCGGCGTAAACGTGGGTGCGCTGGGCGATCTGGCGTGCTCGCTCTAACACCGTAGCAGCGTCCGCCCCCGCCTCTGCCAGCCGAGCCGCTTCCAGAACGGCAAAGCCACAGCCGAGGGCAGCGGAGCGGCAGTCCAGCACGTGGATTGGGGCGTCCACCAAGTCGCGGGCCAAGCAGGCAGTCTGGTAAACCCCGCTCAATTCCTTCGAAAGGTGGATGGAAACGATCTCCTCCGCTTCCTGGGCAGCCTGGGCGTAGACGCGGACGAAATCTCCCACCGACGGGGTGGATGTCTTGGGCAACACACCATTGGGAGAAGTGCGCAGATACCGATATACGTCCGCGGGAGCAATGTCAACCCCATCCCGGTACTCGCACCCATCCAGATGAACTAATACTGGTACAACAAAAATATGATGGCGTTCGATGAGTTCTGGCGGCAGGTTGGCCGCCGAATCGGTAACAACAGCCGTCTTGCGCATCTTACACCTCCAGACATGCTATTCTCCCGATTGGTTCTCAGCGAACCCATTTGTGACTAAAAAGCAAACCCCTAAATACCTAATACTAATTATATACATGTTGTCAAGCCTCTGCAGGACAAAATTCGGACAGGAATCGGACAGAAAACGGACACTTATCGAACAAAGAGACTATTTCTACCCTGATCTGCTATCGCAAGGGCAGCAAATTTGACAAAACCGCTTTTCTATGATAAACTCGCCTTGAATCAAGCACTGGGGACAAATCATGAACTCTTGTCCAACCACTGATGTAATGGATATCCGAAGGCGAGCCTACGAAGAGCCAGACTATCCGTCTGGATAGGATTCGTTTAGGCTGTTCGCCGTAAATTTGTAAATCTATAGCCAGTCCAGACG
>JADBJK010000007.1 GCA_014874485.1 Chloroflexota bacterium | reverse complement strand
GACCTGCCCGTGCCCCATCTGCTGGTGGACATCGGGGAGGAGACCATCGCGCAGTACACCCGCGTCATCCAGAGCGCGGCGACGATCTTCGTCAATGGGCCGGCGGGGGTGTATGAGAAGCCGGTCAGCGCCAAGGGGACCGAGCGCCTGTGGAACGCCATCGCCGACGCGCCGGGCTATTCGGTCATCGGCGGGGGCGACAGCGTGGCGGCGGGCGCGAAGTTCGGCGTGCTGGAGCGGATGGGGTACGTCTGCACGTCGGGCGGGGGGATGGTACGGTTCCTGTCGGGACAGGAGTTGCCGGTGGTTACCGCCCTGCGGCGCGCGGCGCAGCGGTATCTGGAGAAAGGCAAATGAGCGGCACAACATCGGTGGAACTGCCCTTCGGGCGGGGTAGCGTGTCGGTGGCGATTCCGTCGGGGAATCTCATCGGCATCTTCGCGCCGCGGGAGTTGGGGCAGGCGGCAGTGGATGAGGCAGCCGCTGTCCGCCGTGCCCTGGACAACCCCGTCGGCACGCCCCGCCTGCGGGACTTGGCGCGGCGCGGGCAGAAGGTCGCCGTCATCACCAGCGACCTGACCCGCCCATGCCCGTCGGAGAGGCTTCTGCCGCCCGTGCTGGATGAACTGGCAGCCGCGGGCGTTCCCGACGATGACATCATCATCATCATCGGGCTGGGCCTGCATCGGCCGATGACCGAAGCCGAACTGCGGGACGGGGTGGGCGAGGCGGTGTTCCGGCGCGTGCGGGTGATCAATCACGATGTGCGGGATACCATTTCGCTGGGCCGCACGTCGTTCGGGACGCCGGTGGAGGTGTTCCGTCCGGTGGTGGAGGCGGACTTCCGCGTGTGCCTGGGCAACGTGGAGTTCCACTACTTCGCGGGCTATTCGGGCGGGGCGAAAGCGGTTGTCCCAGGCTGCGCGTCCGAGGGCACGGTAACGGCCAACCACGCCATGATGGTGCGGCCGGAAGCGCAGGCAGGGCGGCTGGAAGGCAACCCCGTGCGCGCCGATTTGGAAGAAGCGGCGGCGATGGTCGGCGTGGATTTCTTGCTGAACGTCGTGGTGGATGGCGAGCACCGCATCGTGCAGGCGGTGGCGGGCGATTCGCGGGCGGCCCATCGGGTCGGGTGCGAGTGGGTGGCCCAGCGCGGCAAGGTGCCCATCCCGGCACTGGCCGACATTGTGCTTGTTAGCGCAGGTGGGTACCCGAAGGACGTGAACCTGTACCAGGCGCAGAAGGCGCTGGACAACGCGGCCTATGCGGTGAAGCCCGGCGGCATCATCATCCTGGTGGCCGAGTGCGCCGAAGGGTGCGGCAATCGGACGTTTGAGCAGTGGATGACGAGCGGGGACACGCCCGCGGCGCTGCTGGAGCGGATTCAGGAGCGGTTCGTGTTGGGCGGGCACAAGGCGGCGGCAGTGGCGGTCGTGGCGCAGAAGGCGCAGATTTTCTTCGTCTCGCCCAGCATGGCGGCGTGGCGGCTGGCGGGGATGGAGACCTACGACTCGCTGGACGCGGCGCTGACCGAGGCGTGGAGGCGGGTAGGGCGCGGTGCGACGGTGCTGCTGCTGCCGGAGGGCGGGTCGGTGCTTCCGCAGGTCGCCGCGGAGTAGGTCGGGCGCACCGGCAGCGACCGGCGGCGTGCTGAATCCACACAGAAAGGGCCTTGACAGCGGGGCGGTGTTGGTGTATACTATGGGCGATGGATAATCGATTATCGATAATCCCCCTCGCTCCCACTCCTGTCCAGCAGCGACAGGCGACGAATCCACGCCAAGCCCTGTTCTCGCCGGGGCGCGGCGGAACCGATAGCGTTCGCAGGCCAATGGCGGGGGACGGCGAGAGTCCCGACGCCACAGAAGAATCCACAAGAACAAGGAGGTTTCAGGATGGGCGATTCTAGCAAGGTACTGGCAACGTTCTTCGGCGACAAGGATTTCCCCGTGGAGTGGGCAAGCGAGGAGGAAAAGCAACTATTCTGGTTCTACGATGACACCCATTGCCCCTATCCCATCTCCCCCATGTACTTCTCCATCGGTGGGTGGTGGGGGCCGACCTGCGAGTACATGTACCGCCGGTTCGGCGCGCCCTTTGGCAAGGCGTGGATCGGCAAGAAGGTCAACGGGTACGTGTACAGCGCCATCGTGCCGCGCGATCCCGACGAGGCCGCCAAGATCGCGCCGTACTACATGATGGTCATGCCGACCTACGCGCAGGAGTTCACCAAGTGGTGGGAGGAGCGGTATCTGCCCGAGGTCAAGCGCAACTTTGAGTACCTGGACAACTTCCCGACCGAGACCGCCACGCTCCCCGAACTGATGATCTTCCTGGAGGAGGCCCTGGACATCCAGGAGCGTCACTTCCGCCTGCACTGGATTCTGAACCTGGCGCAGTTCCAAGCGTCGCTGGACTTCCAGGCGGCGGTCGGCGAGGTCATCGGCCAGGTGGATCCTGCCCTCATGGGCCGCATCCTCATCTCGGTCAAAGACCGCAACTGGGACTCCATTGAGAACCTCTGGCGGCTGAAGGAAAAGGTCAAGGCCGATGCGGACCTCAAGGCAGCCTTCCAGAAGGGCGAGACCGCTGCGGCGATCATCCCGCTGCTGGAGAAGACGGCCAAGGGCAAGGCGTTCCTGGACGACGTCCGCAAGTACGCCAAGGAATACGGCATGAAGCCTCTCCACACCCACGAGTACATCAACAAACTGTGGGTGGAGGACATCACGCCCATCGTGGAGACCATCAACGGGTACCTGGTAACGGACTACGACTTCCCGTCGGCGTACAAGGCCATCGTGGACGACCAGGCCAAGGCGATGGACGAACTGCGCGCCCTGATTCC
>JADBJK010000080.1 GCA_014874485.1 Chloroflexota bacterium | reverse complement strand
TCTTGGCAGTCGTCGTGGCAGTAGCAGTTGTCCTCTACGTAGTCGGACAATCGTTCGTCACAAGGCAGGTGTCAGAGCCAACGCCAGGCACCTTGGAGCAGGGTCTTCCCGCGAGCCCCTCGGTCCGTGCTTCCGGGGTGGTGGTGCCGGTGAGGTGGATAGATTTGAGTTTCCGCACCGGGGGCGTGGTGGGCGAGGTGCTGGTAAAAGAGGGCGACACAGTACAAGCCGGACAAGTGCTGGCTCGCCTCGTGACCGATGATCTGCAACGTGAGGTGGACGCAGCGGCGGACGCTCTGATGATCCAGGAGGCCCAATATGCTCAGGCGATGGCCACACCCACCCCGCTGGATCTCACCGTGGCTCAGGCCACACTCGATAGCGCCAAGGCCAACCTCGTGGAGTTGGAGGCAGGCCCGAGCCCCCGCGATGTCGAGCGCTACAAATTACAGTGGGATCAGGCCAAGAACAGCCTGTGGGCTGCTCAGGCCGAGCGCGACGGTATCGCCGGCTCGGAATCCCCAGACTATGTGGTGCAGGGAGCGAACGCGCGGGTCGCCTCTGCAGAAATCAGCGTGCGACTGGCCGAGTTGGCATATCAAGAAGCGCTGAAAGGTCCATCCCCGGCAGTATTGGCTTCGGCGCGCGCCGCCCTGGCCCAGGCCCAGGCGGCTTTGGATCGCCTGAAGCAGGGCCCAACCGCCGAGGAGAAGACCATCGCCGACGCCCAGTTGCGCCAGGCCCGCCAGCGCCTGGAAGCGGCAAAAGCAGCGCTGGCCGCCGCGGAACTGGTGGCTCCTTTCGATGGGACAATCACTGCCCTGCACCTCCGCCCCGGCCAGATGATCAGCCCCGGCCAGGCGGCGATAACCCTGGCCGACCTAACCGAATTCGAGGTGGAGACCACCGACCTGGACGAATGGGATCTCAGTCAGATTCACCTGGATCAGGGGGTCACGCTCACTTTGCCGGGCCTGGGCAACCGCCTCCTGCGCGGTCGGTTGGTGTATATTGCCCCGGCGGGGTCCACCCTGCCCTCGGGCGACGTGGTCTTTAAGGCCCGCATCGCCCTGGACCGGCAAGAGCAAGGACTGCGCTGGGGTATGAGCGCGCGTATCGAGTTCATCGTGACGGGACGGAAGTGAGGGAATGCCCGCGCTATCGGCTACTACGCTCACGAAAATCTATAGGGAAGGCGACCAGCAGTACGTCCTAATGCGCGGCTTAAACCTCGCCGTAGAGCAGGGCGAGTTCGTGGTTGTGACCGGCGGACAGGGCAGCGGCAAGAGCACGCTGCTGCGCATCTTAGGCGGCTTGGAGAAACCGACCGCCGGCGCAGTGCACATCGAGGACCAAGATCTCACCCAACTCTCGCCCTGGGCGCGAGCCAAAGTGCGTGCTACCCGGCTCGGTTTCCTTTTCCGTCAGCCACTTCTGCTGGAAGAGCAGAGCGTCCTGCAAAACGTTATGTTGCCCCTGCGCTACAGCAATATCCCCCGCGCGGAGGGCAGGACGCGAGCCGAGAGGTTGCTGGCCCGGGTGGGCTTGGCAGATAAGGCGAACTTGCCGGTGAAGGCTTTGTCCCTTGCTGAGAAGCAACACCTTGCCCTGGCTCGGGCGCTGGTGAACGGGCCTGCGGTGGTGCTTGCCGACGAGCCAGCGGGTGATCTCTCAGATGAGGAAGCCCGTGCGCTGGCGGACCTGATGCGTGCACTGTGCGACGAGGAGGGCGTAGCCTTCCTCGTTGCCGAGAGCGATGCCCGAATCAGCCGCGTGGCGGACCGGGTAGTGCACATGGAAGACATCGCCAGGCCCGAACAGGGCTATGCCGTGGCCTGGTTACCCTCGGAGTTGGCCTCGCCACAACGCACCCTCAGCAATGGCGAACTCCTCTCTGAAATCTACGAATCCGAACTGGCTGCCATCTTTAAACCGTTTATGCCCTTGGTGAACCTGATAGTGCGACCTATCGTCTTTGCTCTGATTGCCTCGGTCTTCATCGCTTACTTCTGCTTCTTTGGCCTGCGCATAGCAGAGTATGGGCGCTATGGCGCATCGGTGGATTTGCTTGATTCAGCGGTTCAAGCAGCGATCCACACCGGCCAGTATTTGACCAATGTGGTCACCAATGGCGACTTCGGTTTGTATATGCCTGGCGGTAGCGGTATCTACTACTGGCGAGAGAGCAATGCCCGACCAATCATGGACCTGGTGCGCCCGACAGTCAACAAAAGCCTGGCCCTGTTGCTTCTCTCCATGCTGCTGGGGGCGGTGATCGGCGTGCCGCTGGGGATGGGGGCAGCACTAACCCGCCATGGGCGACTCTCTCTCGCTTTCATGGTAGCCGCTATCATTGGCGTATCTGCGCCCAGTTTCTTCCTTGGCCTCCTGCTCCAAATCGTCGTGATCACTTTCTACAAAAGCACGGGTATCCGACTGGCACCGATTGGCGGCTTCGGGTGGGATGCCCACATCATCCTGCCCGCACTGACCTTGGCAGCCCGACCCATCGCCCAGGTGGCACGGGTTTCCTTCGTCGCCCTCGCCGAAGTGCTGGATACCGACTACATCCGCACCGCCCGGGCCAAAGGACTCAACGGGCGTGCCGTCCTCATCGACCATGCCTTACGCAACGCGGGCGTGCCCATCCTGACGGCATTGGGCACCTCGCTGCGCTTCTCTCTATCCAGCCTACCTGTGGTCGAGATCCTCTTCAACTGGCCAGGCATGGGCGAGACCCTCTGGGGCGCGATACGGTCTGGCCAAATCGAATTGGCGACGACGCTGATCCTTTTCTTGGGTGTGTTCTTTATCCTCATCAACCAGATGCTGGACATCCTGTATCGGCGCATTGATCCCCGGTTGCGCG
>JADBJK010000013.1 GCA_014874485.1 Chloroflexota bacterium | reverse complement strand
CTCCTCTCCTTGGTCTACTCCTGCCCATTCTACCATACTTCTGCCTTGGCGGGCCACTTGTGGGTAACGATAAGCCCGCCGGGAGAGGGCTAGGGTGAGGGGCGTTCGGATCGCGAAACGCGCGAAAGGGCGCGAAAGCCGCGAAAGGGGCGGGCCAGCGTCGCCTACCGCGCGCAGCGCCCTTGCCCCCGCACCGCACATGGCGTACAATATGCCGAGCGCCCGCCTGAGGGTGCTGCCTGCCATGCTGCACATGCCTATCGTGGATTGCCGCTCGCCGACAGCCAACGGGCCAATGGCTATAGGCCAATGGCCAAAGGCTGAAGACCAACAGGAGGGAATCTATGGAAGCCATCGTCCAAACCCACGGTATCCGCAAGGTTTTCGGCCCCATCCGCGCGGTGGACGGCGTGGACCTGACCGTGCGCCCAGGTGAAATCTACGGCCTGCTGGGGCCTAACGGCTCGGGCAAGACCACCCTCATACGCCTGCTGGTGGGCCTGCTGCGCCCCACGGAGGGCCACGCCACCGTCCTGGGCCGCGCCGTCCCCGACAAGTCGCTCCTCGCCGAGGTCGGCTACATGCCCCAGGCCAACGCCCTGTACGAAGACTTGACGGTGCGCGAGAACATCGCCTTCTTCGGCGAGATGTGCGGCGGCGTCTCCCGCCAGCGGGTGGATGAACTCATCGCCCTGGTGGACCTGCGCGACCGCGCCGACAGCCTCATCCGCACCCTGTCGGGCGGGATGCGCCAGCGCACGTCCCTAGCCTGCGCCCTGGTTCACAGGCCGCGCCTGCTCCTGCTGGACGAGCCGACGGTGGGCGTGGACCCGCAACTGCGCGTCGCCTTCTGGGAACACTTCCGCCAACTGGCGCAGGGAGGCGCGACGCTCATCATCTCCAGCCACGTGATGGACGAGGCCGAGCGGTGCGACCGTCTGGGGTTCATGCGCCAGGGGCGGCTGCTGGCCGAGGGGAGCGCCCGCGAACTGCGCGAACGGGCGGGCGCGGCCACGCTGGAGCAGGCGTTCATCCGCTTCGCCGAGGCGGGATTGGAGGGGAGGTAGCCATGAGCACGCGGAGAGTTGCAGCACTGGTGCGACGCATCTTGCGGCAGATCCTGCGGGACCGACGGACGGTGGGACTGCTTATCATGGTCCCCATCCTGGTGCTGACGCTGGGCGCCATCCTGTTCCGCGCCAAGTCCTCGCCTGTCCCCCTGGGCGTGGCGAACCTGGACGAGGGCTTCACGACGCCGACGGCGGCGCAGCCCATCGCCATCGGCGAGCGCATCGGGCGCGAACTGGCCGCCGACGCCGCCTTTGACATCCGCGAGGTGAGCATGGACGAGGCGGACGCGCTGCTGCGGAGCGGCGAGGTGCAGGGGGTGCTGGTGCTGGCGGCCGATTTGTCGGCGCAGTTTGCCCGCACGCGCCAGGTGGCGCTGGACCTGCGTCTGGAAGGCTCCAACCCCGCACGGAGCGCCGCCATCACCGCGCGGGTAACCCAGGCGGCCATTCGGGCGCTGGCGGGGATGGCCGCGCCAGGGGCCACGGGCGGGGCCCTGCCCGTAACGGTCAACGCCACGTATCTGTACGCGGGGCCGCAGTTTGACACGCTGGACTTCGCCGCGCCTGTATTCCTGGCGCTGCTGGTCATCTTCTTCGTGTTCCTGCTCACCTGCGTGTCGTTCCTGCGCGAGCGGGCACAGGCGACCCTGGAGCGCCTGCTGGCCACGCCCGTGCGCCGCGCCGAAATCGTCCTGGGCTACATGGGCGGGCTGGGCATCTTCGCCCTGGTGCAGGTAACCATCATGCTCACGTTCACCATCGTGGTGCTGAAGATTCACTACCTGGGGAGCCTGGCGCTGCTGTTCCTCGTGGCGGCGGTGCTGGCCATGGTGGCGGTGAGCCTGGGGATTCTGGCGTCGGCCTTCGCCCGCAACGAGTTCCAGGCGGTGCAGTTCATCCCGCTCCTGATTATCCCGCAGATTCTGCTGAGCGGAACCATCTGGGCGGTGGAGGACATGCCAGCATACCTGCAACCCCTGGCGTACCTGATGCCGCTGACCTACGCCAACCGCGCCCTGCGCGACGTGATGCTGAAGGGCTGGGGGCTGGGCGACATCTGGCCGAACCTGGTGATCCTGGCCGTGTTCGCCATCGTGCTCACGCTGTTGGGGGTGCAGACGATGCGCCGCGAGGTGGCGTAGGGGGCGAAATCAAAACGGCGGAATCCACGTCTCGCCGAGGGACCCGAAGGCGTCCTCCTCGCTCACGGAGGCAGCGGTGGCACGGTCGCTCATGGCCGCGCGGCACGCCCGCAGGAATAGCATCGCCTCGGCCAGCAGCGGGCGCAGGGCGCACCGTTCCGCGCCCTCGGGGAGCGTCAGGTAGTACTCCATGACCAGCGTCAGGCGATAGTAGAACAGGCCGAACTCCAGCCACTGGAGTCGGTGCGGGCAGGCGTCCAGTCCCAGGTACTGGGCGACCTGCCGCCGTACCAGCGCGTGGCGGAGCAGCGCCCGTTCGCGCTCGGTGTCTATGTGGAATGCGGGATAGACTTTGCCTGACCAAGCCATGCCTGGAGTGTAGCAGGTTGCACGGGGGTGTCAAATGCCCCGCACGTCGCCACGCCCGAGGCCGAAGCCGTCGGGCTGAAGGGACAAAGCCCTGCGGGCTGCCCCAGCCCCATCGGGGCTTCGCCCATCCAGCGCGGGGGTTTAGCCCCGCGCCGCCCGCCCCTTTCGCGCCGTTTCGCGCCCTTTCGCGGGCTTCGCGATCCGAACGCCCCTCACCCCAGCCCTCTCCCAGCGGGCTTATCGTTACCCATAAGTGCCGGGGTGGGGTTGCGGGTAGGGATTCAGCAACAGCCAGGTTGCTGAGATATC
>JADBJK010000100.1 GCA_014874485.1 Chloroflexota bacterium | reverse complement strand
CACGGCTGCTCGGGCCAGCAGCAAACCCGTACCGAAAATCAAAGCCAGCGCCCCCGCCGTAACCCCGCGCAAGAAAGCGTGGGCTGCCTTGGAATTGCGCAGTCGCGGGACCCATGGCCCGGTGAGGGCCATGATCACGAACGATGGTAGAAAGACGGCGATAGTCGCCACCACCGCGCCTGGTGTTCCCTCCAACAAATAGCCGATGAATGTGGCCGAGGAAAGCACGGGCCCAGGCGTTACCTGGCCCGCTGCTATGGCATCCACCAGTTGCTGCTGTGTGAGCCAGCCGTAGGACTCGACCACGTCGTGTTGTACGAAAGCGAAGAGCAGTAGCCCGCTGCCAAAGAGTAGGGAGCCCACCTTCAGGAAGTACAAGCCGATCTGCAACAGGCGGCTGGGCGATACACCTGGCAGACTCGGCACCGAAAATCCCAGGCCCATCCCCGCGGCCATCCACAGTCGTAACGAGGGGGGCGAGTAGAGGAGAACCCCGGCCACACCTGACGCCAAAAGTAATGCTACCTCATTCAGGCGGAAAAGCGACAAGACCAGCACCGCGGCGAAGAGCAGGCCAGCCTTCAGATCAGTCAGGGCTGCCCTGCCCAGGCGATAGACGGCCACCGCCACGATCCCCACGACAACGGGTTTGACGCCGTACAAGATCGCCCCCACCTGGGGAAGGGCCCCATATTTCACATAGGCCCACGCCAATGCCAGGGTGATGACAAAAGCGGGCAAGATGAAAGCCGCCCCACTCACCACCAGACCCGGCCATCCAGCGCGCACGTAGCCGATGTGAATGGCCATCTCCGTGGCGTTGGGGCCAGGGACCAGGTTGGTGGCGGCCAGGAGGTCGAGGAAATACTCGTGCGAGAGCCACCGTCGCTTATGGACTACTTCGTTCTCCATCAGCGCGATGTGCCCGGCTGGCCCGCCGAAACTGGTGAGGCCCAATTTCACGAAGAGGCCTGCCAGTTCCAATAGGCGGTGCAAGCAGGACTGTGGCGAGTCCATCCGCTATTTCCCGATGGCCATACCCGTGGGGTCAATCACGCGCAGGAGGCGGCGCTCTTCGGGCGTTGGCGGTGTCGTGGTGGTCAGGTCATCGGCCACCAATACCTCGAAGCCGGAGTTTGCCTGCACGTCCTCCACCGTGACGCCGGGGTGCAAAGCCAGCAGTTTCAGGCGCTTGGTTGCCTCATCGAACCCGTACACGCCCAGTTGGGTGATGACGCGATATGGCCCCGTCCCCTCGGCCAGCCCGGCTGCCTCCCGCGCCCCAGGCCCGCTCAAGTAGCCAGGCGTGGTGATGAAATCCACTTTCTTCACAAAGCGGCGCCGGTCCTGGCGCATGAGAATGATGGTCTTCCAGCAGAAGGACCCGATATCGTTGGCCCCGCCGCTACCGGGCAGGCGCGCCGTTGGGTGGTCGTGGTCGCCAATGACGGTGGTGTTGATGTTGCCGTACTGGTCGATCATCGCCGCGCCCAGGAAGCCATAGTCCACGTAGCCGTTCTGACAAGCCGACATCACATCATGCATCGAAGAGGCACCCACGGCGCGATAGAAGGTGCGCGAATCGCCCACCGAGATGGGTAGGACCGGCACGATGGGCCCGATCCCTCCAGCCTCGAAGATGATGAGCAGGTTGGGCGCATGGGTGCGCTGGGCCAGCATAGCGGCGATCATAGGCAGCCCTGTGCCCACAAAAACTGACTTGCCATCCTCCAAAAGTTTGGACGCCACGCAGGCTAAGAGTTCGGTTGGTGTATAGGTTGCCTCCTCAGCCATCATCCTCACTCCTTGTTCTTCATCCACGGGGCCACCATGGGCATGCGCAAATGTTCCACCTCGCGCAGGTAGTTTAGTTTCGCCTCCCCGCCGATCAGTTCCAGATATGCGGAAAAGTCGGGCACACTGTGGACATATTTGTCGAAGTAGTCCTGGACTCCTTCGTCGGTACGCGATAACTGCAGCCACTCGGCGATGTGTTCTTCATCGAAGAAGTAGAGGTAGGGCATCTCGCAAGGATGCGCACCATAGGGGACGTGAACCACAGCGTCCACAACAAAGAAAGGAATACTCGTGCGCCAGGGCTGAGAGCGTATCACCTCCTCGTCCACGATCTCCTCGGTGGTGATGATCAGCCGGCGCGCCGCCCGTGACAGTTCGAAGTCCTCGATCAGGATGCCGTCAATCTGCGCGTTGCCGTATTTGTCACAGCGAGGCACGTGTATGAAGGCCACGTCGGGCTGACAGGCGGGCACCAGGCAAATGGCCTTGCCGCTAAAGGGGTCTTTCACCACGACGGCGGAACTATACTCGAAGGTATCGGTGCCCAAGAGGTTCCGCGTCGGGATGAAGGGCAGGCCCATCATTCCGGCCAGGAAACGCCATTGGTAGCCAGCGTTGGAGGTCTCGGCCACCACCCGGCAGCGGCCCGTCTCTACAGCGCGGCGACTGGCTGGGGAGAGGCCCCGTAGTTCATGGCCAAAGGAGTAGGCCACTTCCACTTTGTCCACGCATCCGGCTCCCACCAGGATGTCCAGGTCGTGGACCGCTGTCTTCCCGGCCATAGTCAGGTGCTTGCGCCCTTGACGGATGATCTCGTAGACCACGGCCATGGAGACGCGCACATGGCCGAACCCACCGGAGGCAATGAAATCGCCGTCGTGGACGAAGCGCGAGACGGCCTCAGCCACAGTCATACGTTTGTCACGCAGTTCGCGCGACTTGTTCTCCTGGATCCAGCGGCGGTTTTCATCCGGGTCGTACCAGCCGACCAGTTCACCCCGGCCTCTGCGCAACACTTCCATGTGTTTTCCTCCTCGATGCTCTATGGATGACGCTTTCACCAACCGGCCGATGTGGGCCGGGCATGCCTGCATTGTACTTCTCTTGGCCAGGAATGTCAACAATTTCGCGCAGTTGACCGACCATAGCCAGAGTGGTAAAATTATAAT
>JADBJK010000110.1 GCA_014874485.1 Chloroflexota bacterium | reverse complement strand
CTGAGGAAATCGGTGTCTCCCTCCTGAGCCTCGACGAACTATTGGCCACGTCCGACATCATTAGCCTGCACACCGTGGTCACCGACGAGACGGCTGGCATGCTCGGCGAGCGCGAGTTCCGTCTGATGAAAAAAGGCGCGTATTTCGTGAATACCGCCCGCGCTGCCTTGACCGACGAGGAAGCGCTCTATTGTGCGTTGCGCGACGGGCATCTGGCGGGCGCAGCGCTGGACGTTTTCGCCGACGAGCCACCGTCACCTGATCACCCGCTACTCACTCTGCCAAACGTGATCGCCACACCGCACATCGGTGGCAACACGCGTGAAGTGGTGATTCATCAGACGCGCTTGGTTGTCGCCGATTTGGTGCGCCTGTTTGAAGGCCAGCGACCGGAGAACATCGTCAACCCCGAGGTGTTGGAGCACTTCCGCTGGCCATAGTGCAGTCGCAATTCCCAATGGAGGAATGGATGTGAAACGCGATTGTGTCGTGGCGCTCGATGCTGGTAGCGGCTCGGGTCGCACTGTCATCCTGGATCTGGAAGGAGATCTGCTTGGCGCGGCGGCTGAGGAGTGGACTTTCCACGTGCCCGCCGATGAACCCTTCGGTTCGGAGTTCGATCCGAGTGAGATGTGGGCCACCCTGGCGCGGACCACTCGACGGGCGTTGGCGCAAGCAGGAATAGCGCCGGATTCGGTGCAGGCCATTAGTGCCACCAGCCAACGTGATGGCGTCGTTTTCCTCGATGCGCAAGGTAAAGAACTTCATTGTAGCACAAACCGCGACGCCCGCGGAGTATTACACGCCGAAGAGATCGCCAGGGAATTTGGGGAACTGATTTACCGCATCGGCGGGCGTTGGCCACTTGGGCTGGATGCTGCAGCGCGGCTTTGGTGGTTCCGCATTCACCGCCCAGAAGTTTATGAACGCATAGCCACCATCCTGATGATCAGCGATTGGCTGATATACCGGCTATGCGGTTGCACCTGCTCGGAGCCAACCAACGCCAGTTCCTCGCTGCTTTTCGATGTCAGTCGCCGCCAGTGGTCGGAGGAACTAGTCCGAGCGTTAGGCTTCGCACCCGAGATCTGCCCTCCGTGTGCTTCCCCCGGCACCGTGGCAGGCACGCTGACCCCGCGAGCCGCCGAAGCCCTTGGCCTGCCAGTCGGCATTCCGGTCGCAATCGGGGCGGGCGATTCGCAGGCCGCTTGCCTGGGCTGCTCCGCCTTCGATGACGGCACCACAACGGTCATCGCTGGGACCACTTTGCCCGTACAGATGGTGCTTTCCGCACCCGTCTTCGACGCACTCCACCGCGTGCACACTGGCGCCTATGTCGTGCCAGACCACTGGGTTCTGGAGAGCAATGGCGGCATAGCGGGGGCTGCCTACCGTTGGTTCGCGGAAACGTTTGCCCGTTCTGAGGCGGGTTGTCCGGACTTCGAGCGGCTGGAGCGCGAGGCAGCCACCGCCACTGCCGGGGGTGTGATGGCCGTGTTGGGACCGCAGGTGGCCGACTTCAGTTCACTGCCATTCCCGCCGCCTTCGCTGTTCGTATTCCCCTTCGTCGGAGCGCTTGAGGAGCCTCTCACCCGGGGGATGTTCGCCCGCGCCGTCCTGGAGAATGTGGCCTACGCCACACGCGGCAATGTAGAGCAATTGGAGGAGATCAGCGGCAGGGTGGCTCCAAGTCTGAATCTGTGCGGGGGGCTGGCACATTCAGCCACCTTGGTGCAGATCGTCGCCGATGTATGCAACCGTCCGGTGCGCGTGCCTCTGGTGCGCGAGGCCAGTAGTGTCGGGGCGGCCATTTGCGCCGCCGTGGGCGCGGGTGCGTTTCCAGATTTACAATCGGCTGCGCGGGCGATGGTGCACTGGGAACCGCTGGTCGAGCCGGATCCGTCTTCTGCACGCCGCTACCGCGGCCTCTATCGCAAGTGGCTGGGACTGTTCGAGAAGGCACGCGGTTTACAGTAGCCAATCAGAACCCTGTCTTGTATGGAAAAGCGGTTTGCGAAGGAGAGGTATATGGCAGAACAAGAATTGCGTTTGGAGATGGTTTCCATACTAGAGGAGTTGTTTGCTGCGCAACTGATCACCCCCACCGGGGGCAATCTCTCAGTGCGCATCACCGATGAAGAAGATGCATTCCTCGTCACGCCGACTATGCTCTACAAAGGCAGGCTGACTCCAGAGGACATCGTCAAAGTCAACAGCGCAGGCAAGCCCGCCAACCGCCGCCAGCGACCGTCCGTCGAGACGCCGATGCATCTGGCGATCTACGCTGCACATCTTGACGTGGAGGGGATCATCCATAGCCATGCCCCGCTGAGCACTGCGCTGGGATTGGTGGGTGGCAAGATCCCGGCCATCACAGTGGATGCTGCCCCGTTCATTGGCACCCAAATCGTTCCTTACGGATTGCCTGGCACACCAGAGTTAATCCGGAACGTGGTGCAGGCGTTGGAGCACAGCCCGGCGGTTCTGCTCCAGTGCCACGGTCTGCTCACCGGGGGGTGGACCTTGCGCCAGGCAGCAAACCGGGCACTAGCAGTGGAAGAGGTCGTGCGCATCTTGTTGGCCTGTCGCCTGTTTGGGCAAGAACCGGCTACCCTGCCGGAGGAGGCGCTTGCCTTCTTGCAAGCAGCAGGCGTGGCCTGAATATGATTGTTCACCCTGTGGCTGCCGATTGAGATCGCGCCTGCGGCGCTGGCCGTCCGTCTGCGCAGATGGCCAAGCCACGAGTTGTGGATTTCAATCTGATGGATTCAAAGGAGATGCGCAATGCCGAATGGCTACTGGGGAAAACTCCTCTCTGTGGATCTTTCTACAGGCCGTATAGAAACGGAGACTTTGCCCGAAGACGTCTATCGTCACTATCTGGGCGGCTATGGCCTGGGCGCGTACGTACTTTACGAACGAATGCCTCGAGGAGCCGACCCACTCGGGCCGGACAGTATCCTGGGGTTC
>JADBJK010000104.1 GCA_014874485.1 Chloroflexota bacterium | reverse complement strand
GACTGCCAGGAGGCCAGGGAGCTTCTGGACAGCTACGCCCTGGGCGCCCTCGCGGAGCGGGAGATCCACGCCCTGGTGGGTCCCAATGGCTCCGGCAAGTCTTCCATCGCCTATGCCATCATGGGGCTGGCGGGTTACCATCCCCAGCAGGGGCGCATTTACTTCCGAGACCAGGACATTACTACGCTCTCGGTCACCGAGCGCGCCCGGTTGGGCCTCACTCTGGCCTGGCAGGAGCCAGCCCGCTTCGAGGGTATCACCATCGGGGATTACATCCGCGCAGGCATCCGCGATGGAGATGGTCAATGCGTGCGGGAGGCTCTGACTCTCGTCGGGCTTGATCCCGACCTGTATGCCACGCGCAAGGCCGATGCTTCCCTGAGCGGTGGCGAACGCAAGCGGGTCGAATTGGCGGCGGTGGTGGCTATGCGACCACAGTTGATGATCCTCGATGAACCCGACTCTGGATTGGACATCATCGTCTACGATGAGTTGCATGAGATGTTGGCTCGGATTCGCCGCGAGACCGGAGCGGCTATCTTGCTCATCACCCACCGCGAGGAGACGGGCGACATCGCCGACGTGGCCACTTTGCTGTGGCAGGGGCGGGTGCTGAAGACTGGCAACTTTTCCGAAGTGATGCGGGCCTATTGCTTGGTGGCGGGAAGGAGGGAGCGATGTCGCAGCAAATACTGCCCTATGCCATCTTAGAGAGCGCCAGGCAGGTGGGCTTCGATGTGGACACGATGCTCCTGCCCGACACGCCCAAATTCTTCCTCAACTTCAACCAGATCACCGCGGTCCAAGAAGTGCCGGGGCTCATCCTGACCGGACGAGAACTGGCGAACGGTGTCCTGGCCGACGTCATCGTCACCACGGGGACGAAGATCAAGCGCCCCATTCACCTCTGCTTCGGTGTCCTCCCCGAAGAGGGGGTGCAGGAGATCGTGCCGCGCTTCATCATCGAGGACGAGGCAGAAGCCTTGATCCTGGCCCACTGCAGTTTCCCCCAGGCCCGCAACCTGACCCACCGCATGGAGGCCCAGGTGATGATCGGGCGCGATGCCCTGTTTTTCTACGAGGAACGACACTACCACGGCCCCTACAGCGGCGCTCACGTGTACCCTGCCTTCGAGGTGGACGTCGGCCCTGGCAGCCGCTTTGAGACTGTCTTCTCTCTCACCCACGGCACAGTAGGCGAACTGGTCATCTACCTCGACGTCTATGCCCACGAGCGGGCAAAAGTGGAGGCAGTGGCCAAAGCCTACGGCCGCAGCGAAAAAGACCGGGTGCGCATCCGGGATGGCATCTTCCTGGAGGGCCGAGACGCCAGCAGTGTGATCCGCCTGCGAGCAGCGGCCACGGGCGGCGGTGACGTGTTGATGGTGGGCATCACCGAGGCGAACGCTCCTGGGGCCAAAGGACACGTGGACTGCAAAGAGATCGTGCAGGGTGCACACTCCACGGCCCGGGCTATTCCCATCGTGCGCGTGACTGATGATCAGGCCCGGGTGACCCACGAGGCAGCGGTGGGGCGGGTGAGCCAGAAGGAACTGGAAACCCTCCTGGCTCGGGGCTTGACCGAACAGGAAGCCGTGGATATGATTGTGAAAGGGATGTTGTGAGGAAAAACGCGCATGGAGATAAGTTATCGATACAAAGGCGTGCCCAGGTTCCGGATCCCTCAACCTTGGTATGAGCATGCCAATTGGGAGCCTTGGGACGAAGATCGGGTCAGTTGGCTCCTGGTCAACCGCAATCGACGGCTCATCGTTCAAGCCCTGATCCAGGGCCCGCTGACCCCGGACGAGTTGAGAGAACGGCTGCGAGTCCACTTGAACCCTTATCTCACAGACCGCAGCGGTCTCTCATTGGGCATTTCGCCTGAGGCCTTGACCAACCATCTTCACACAATGGAGCACCACGGACTGATCCGCCTGGAGGGAGAGCGCTACGCGCTGAACCTGCCCGTCCTGACCATAGACGATGAACAAAGGCTGGACTATCTGGGTGAAGCATTGGGGCGAGAACTGGCCGAACGCCTGCGCCAAGTAGAGATGGAACCCGAATGGTTGGACCCGCTTTTGGAGCGGGCCACGACGACGGCTTTGGAAATTCTAGACGATGACTACGAGTGGGAGACCTATCGGCGCTGGGTCGAGGAATACGATGCGGATGTCCACCGTAATCGGACAGTGGCCGGGACGAGAAGGCATAAATCGGAGGGAAAATGTTAACTCAAGAGATAATTCTGGACGCCTTGCGTTCGGTGATAGACCCGGAGATCGGGATGAGCGTGGTGGATCTGGGCATGATCCGCCAGATCGTGCTGGGTGACGAGGGGAAAGTGGAGATCAAGATGGTGCTGACCACCCCCTTTTGCCCCCTGGCCAATATGCTCGTGGAACAGGTGCGCCGCGCGGCGGCAGTCATCCCCGGAGTGCAAGAGGCGAAAGTAACCCTGTTAGACGAGCCTTGGGACCCATCCTGGATGAAGCAATCCGCGCCGTGAGCAAATGAACCCTACTGACGTAGCCCTTGGGAGAACTACGGGCGGGGCATTTCACCAAAAGGACAGACAGGTTATGGAAACGGAAGGCATTATTCAGGCGTTATCGCAGTGTCTTGAGGCCAATGAGCCAGTGGCGCTGGCCACCGTGGTGGAGGTGAAAGGGGCTTCGCCCGCCCAGGTGGGTTTCAAACTGCTGGTGCGCCCCGACGGAGGTGTAGTGGGAAACATCGGCGGCGGGACGCTGGAGCAGCGGGTGCGGACAGAAGCGATGGCTGCCCTCAGCGAAGGCAAATCCCGCCTGGTCCACTACACCCTGCGCGAGAAAGGCACCGACGCCGTGGGGATGCTGTGCGGTGGCGAGGCCACCGTGTTCATCGAGGTATACCAGCCGGCCCCTGTTCTCCTCATCGTCGGCGGCGGGCACATCGGCCGGCCACTGGCCGAAATGGGTCGCATCCTGGGCTTCAACGTCCAGGTGGTGGACGTGCGCCCC
>JADBJK010000088.1 GCA_014874485.1 Chloroflexota bacterium | reverse complement strand
CCTGGGTCATGATGTTCGTCCAGCCGGTGGCTGCCAGGGTGGGGCGCACCGGCTCCGGCCAGGTGATGGCACTGCTGTCCAACACCGCAGTGACGCCAACGCGTTGGCTCGTCTGGCCCTGACTTCCCGAGACCGACACTGATTGCTTATCCGAAGTCGGCGCAGCGCCCACGGCGATGTTGTACTGGTACGTATGCGAGCCGCCAGTGCCCAGCCCGTCGGTTCTCTGCCCGGCCAGCACCCTCGCGCTGCCTGCGCCGATGCTCTCCGCCACGTTCACCCGTCCCCAACCCGTCACACTGTTGGGGATGATATACGGGATCTCCTGATACTGGCCGATGCCATATTGCCCCGGGGCGATATTGGTCGCTCCGTTCAAGAGAACTGCTTTCACCAGGGACGCCATTGGGTTGGCGATGCCCTTCACCTGTTGCAGCCATTGACGGATGATGGCCGCCGAGCCGGCAGTGAGGGGGGTGGCCATGCTCGTCCCGCCCATATACAGGTAATCGGCGTTGTGAACGCCCCAACCCTCATCGGCTCCAGGCACCCGAGCGCGCACGGAGATGATATCCGTCCCCGGGGCCACCACATCGGGTTTGATACGCCCGTCGTCACAGGGACCACGGCTGGAGAAAGCAGCCATGCCGTTGGGGTTGTTGCTGATGTAATCGTTGTGAATGGGGTTCACGGGGTAGTCTGGTTCCCAACTGCCGGTGCCCCACGCATAGTTCGAGTAACCACCGAAGCCGCTTGCCGGTGGGCGGTTGTTCTCCGTTGCCCCCACAGTGACGACATTCTTTGCCGTGCCAGGCGAGCCCACATTGTCCAGGTCTATTACTCCGTCCGCGTTCGCGTCCGCACCCTCATTGCCGGCGGAGAAGAGGATGAGGTAATCGGGGTGATTCCACATGAATTGGTCCGTCTGTTGGTCCTCGATAGTGTAGCCGCCGTAGGGATTGCCGGGGTCCATACTGGTCGGGCCACCCCAACTATTGGTGTGAATCCGCGCCCCAGCGTTGTAGGCTTGCTGGTAAAGAGTGTTGAAATCGTTGGGCAGGCCCCCCAGGCTACCTTGCGCATCCATCACGGACTGGAATACCAGGCGGGCTTCGGGCGCTGCCCCAGCGAAGGAATTAGTGTAGTTGTGGATGCCCGGGTTGGAGCCGGAAAGGGTGCCATTGCCCAGCACTGACCCGGCCACGTGAGTGCCGTGGCTTCCTTGAGGCGTGTTATTGTAAATTACGTTGTCGCTCCAGTCGTTGAGCCGGCCCCAGGCAAACGCATTCACCAGCCGCCCGCGGATATCCTCGTGGATGGTCGCCGCGTTACCGGTGTCGAGGCCCGTGTCAGTCACGGCCACGATTTGCCCCTCCCCATACAAGCCGACGCCCGCCCCGGTCCAGGCGGAGTTCACGTTCATGATGCCGCGGGCTATATTGTTATGTAGAGTTTTTGGGATGAAAGGCTCGATCCAGGCCACAGCCGGAAGGCGCGCCAGATCAGCGATGAGCACGCCGGGCAATTCAAGGCGCAAGTAGGAGGCCATATCGCCCTCAGAGGCAGCCAGAACCTTGCCGCCCAAATCGCCGATCACCGCTTCCAGCGCGGCCATGTCCTCGCCGGGGAAGGTCATTAGATTGAGGGTGAAAACGTCCGTCGAATTCAGCGCAGATTTCTGCAGCCCGGGCTCGATCTTGTAGGCTGGGGCGAAGGGGCCCACCCAGCGCACAGTCTCCAGGGATTCCACTTGCCGTGCAGTGGAGGCGGTCATCCGCACCAGATAGGCGTAATCGGGGATGTAGCCGACGATCTCGCCGCCTCGAGCAGTGACGCTCTGTTTCCACTCCTCCCTGGCCGGTGCGGTGAACTGGACGATGTAAGGCGCACGTCCCTCACCAAGAGGACCCGCTTGCAGGTGGGCTGGGATATCGGGTGGAGCCACCAGGGGATCGAACGTAGCCACACGGAGGTGGATGAGGAGGGGTTCCTCTCCAAGCGAGTGGTCAGCCAGGGTCAGGCCAGCCAGGGCGACCAGCACAGCGGCTGCCAAGATAAGGGCAAGGGCGTAATGGGTTTTCATCAAGAGGGCTCCTCTCTGTTAAATATGCATAGGGCCAAAGAGATTCCAAGCGATAGGCCAAACGACACAAGCGCCCATTAGCGCGGAGTATAGCCTGCAAGTAATAGTTTGTCAACAATGAAGACGTGGCAAGGGCGCTAACGGTTCGTATTGGAATTGCCCCCTTGTGATTTAGATGTTACAATATGTGGTAGTTCTTGTGATCGTGGGCCCGACAAACTTGAAAGGAGAAAATGAAGTCATGCAAAAGGATTGGATACGTGTGGTGTGGGGTCTCCTGCTCATCATCGCGGGGGTCCTAATGCTGCTGGTCACATTGGGCTATCTCGCCGAGTTGAGTTCCCTTTTCTGGGGCTTGGTCCTCGCTGGCCTCGGCGCCACATTCCTGGTCACGTATTTCGGCGACCGCAGCCAATGGTGGCCACTGATCCCGGCTGGGGCGCTCCTCCCACTGGGCCTCGGCCTCCTGCTGACCTGGGTCGGCCTGCCCGACTGGTTGTTGCCGGAATTTCTGTTCTTCGGTCTGTGTGCAGCGTTCGCCACCATTTATCTCTTCAATCGGCAAGAGAACTGGTGGGCACTGATCCCCGGGGGAGTGATGCTCATCTTGGCAATCATCACCCCGCTCGAGAGAGTACTCGGCGGAGTCTGGGTCGGCGCGGTCGTGATGTGGGCCATCGCAGCAGTGTTCGGGTGGCTCTTCCTCCAGAACCGACGCCAGAATTGGTGGGCGCTGATTCCCGGCGGGGTTCTGGTGGTGGTTGGGATACTACCACTGCTCGCCGCTACCGGTTGGGAGAGCCTCTTGCCTGGGGCATTGTTCATCGGCATCGGTCTGGTGTTCGTCGTCCTCTATCTCCTGCGCAGCCCAGAGGTGCCCACCCACTGGGCGCTGTGGGTGGCCGGGCCCATGTTCCTTTTCGGCTTGGCGC
>JADBJK010000113.1 GCA_014874485.1 Chloroflexota bacterium | reverse complement strand
CGTCGCACCCGGACCGCGGGCCCAGCTCCCCCCGCCCCGTGGGAGCGGGGCTTGGGGTGTGGGCTACTCCCCGCCCAGCCGTTCCCGATACCACGCTAGAAAATCACCCGGTGTGCCTACTGGGAATGGAACCGCTCCCTTCAGCACGGGATTATTCAAAAAGTGCTCTCGGTCCAGAGTGACGAAGTAATCCGCCGTGGCCGACCAAGCGGCAGCCAATACCTGCGCATCACCACGGTGGTTGGTGATGCGTTGGAGGCGCTCCACGACCTCCGTTGTGGGCAGAGGCACCACTTCAGCGCAGCTCCGGTCCAACAACAGGGCCAGCAACCCCAGCGCATCGGGCGCTTTGCGGCGCAGTGCACCCTCAGCCTCCGCCAACACCTGCGAACTGACCAACAACCGGATAGCGCCCGCCTCGCCCAGTTTGAGGATCATGCGGGCCCCTCCCTCCGTCGACCAGATGCCCGCAAACAAAGCACTGCTGTCGAGGAATACCTTAACCCTGGCCGGCATATCGGTCGCGCTCTTCCCGCAGGGCCTGCAATACAGTCTCCAGCGTTTCGCCTCGCTCAGTGAGAGAACGGGCAAGACGGTCCGCCAGAGAATCTATCTCGGAGCGGCGCGGGCTGAGAACGAACACTCCGCCCAGGTCCAGTAGGGTGAAGGTGTCACCAGGGCGCAGATGGTACTGCGCGCGCAGTGCCTTCGGCATCACAAGCACCCCCCGCTGGGTCATTCGCACCGTCATGGTATCCGACACGATTTTCCTCCTGACGTTCTGTTTTTCTGATAAATAGTATATCAGAAAGAACGCCCTTTGTCAACCACGCCGATAGGTGCTTGGAGCCTCTTGTAGCCCTCTCCCCCTGGGAGAGGGGCTCGGGGGTGAGGGCTACTCCGACATCCGCCGCAACGAAGGCACTGCCAGCGCGACGCCTATCGCAAACGCCAGACTAATGGCAGCCCCAACAGCCACCCCTGCCGTGGGACCGAACGCCTGAGCCAATGTCCCCGCCTGCAATGACCCGAAGGGCGCCGTCCCGAAAAACATCAGAGAGTACACGGCCATCACCCGCCCACGCAACTCGTCTGGGACAATGGTCTGGACCAGCGTGTTGCCGGTGGCATTCTGCGTCACGAAAGCGAAGCCGACCAGGGCCAGGCACCCCAGTGAAAGGGGGAAGGATCGAGAGAAGGCAAAGAAAAGGAGGGCAAGTGGGAAGAGGAGGCTGCCTGCCATCAACAGCAAACCCTTGCGGCGGAACTGCGCCAGAGAGGCTACCGTCAGCGAACCAATCAGCGCCCCCACGCCTAATGCGGCGTTTAGCACACCCAGACCCGTCTCCCCCACGTGGAGCACATCTGCCGCATAAACTGGCATCAGCACTGCGTACGAGAACCCGAACAGCGTGGAGACTGCTATCAAGACAATAATCGTTCTGATCAGCCCGTTTCCCCGAATGTACTGCAAGCCCTCCACGATCTGGGCCATCAGCGGCTTGTTCAGCGGCGTCCGATGTGCGTCTGGCAACCGCATCAGGGATAAGGCCAGGATCACGGCCAGGAAAGAGACCCCGTTGAGGCCAAAGCACCAGGCCGGCCCAAAAGCCGCCAACACCAGCCCGCCCACTGCTGGACCCACAACCCGGGCCAGATTGAAGATCGTCGAGTTCAGGGCGATGGCATTCATCAGATCTCGCCGGTCATCGACCATCTCCACGGCCAGCGACTGCCGGGCCGGGGCATCGAAGGAGTTGGCGATGCCGAGGCCGAAGGCCAAGAGCCCGATATGCCAGACCCGCAAAGCGCCTGTCGCCGCCAGGATGGCCAGGATGAAGGCGAGGATCATCATGGCGGTCTGGGTGGCCAGCAACACCTGCCGCCGCGAGACCCGGTCGGCCAGTGCCCCGGCCGGGAGCATCAAGAAGAGGGTGGGGAAAGTGCTGATGAACGAGATGGTCCCCAAGGCCAGTTCGGAGCCGGTGAGCAGATAGACCACCCACCCTTGGGCCACCGATTGCATCCAGGTGCCCATCAACGACACCGTCTGACCCACAAACCACAGCCGATAGTTTCGGTGTCGCAACGCAGCGAAGGTGGATGGCCAACGCCCAGAAACCACAATCGCACGAGAGCGCCATCGGATGTTCAAAGGCGGTGCCACCCTTTCTACAACACGGATGGATAAGGCAATGATAAAGAAAAGTGCTCGCGTGGTCAAATATGCGGCGGAAGGACCGCCTCAGGCCTAAGCCACACAACCCCGCCAGCCAATGAGCCCCCTACCCGCTAATCCACCACCTGTCCGCTAGACATCCGTTCCACCAATCCGTTGACAGCCACCCGCTACTTATCCGCTGACAGCCGCACCTGGCGATAAATACCCATGCTACGTCCACGAAGTCCCGCAGGGACTTCCCAATCGTAGCCGTCGAATTCCATTCGACGGCGGACTGCACAAACGCAGCCGTCGCACACGGGCGATTCCATTCGATAGGCAGTGTAACCTCACCCCCTGCCCCCTCTCTGTTGACGGAGAGGGGGTGGCCGAAGGCCGGGGGCGAGGCCCATCCGCTAACCGCTACTTATCCGCTGACAGCCGTCAGCCGCACCGGCGCCCCATCTCGCACGGTGCGGAATCGGGTGGCGTCGCCGGTGACGCGCCCCAGGATGTTGACTGGGCTGTAGGCTCGCGGGCGCTCGTCGGTGCTGGCCGGGGTCGGCCCGAAGAAGATGCAAAAAGCATGCCCCAGCGGCCAATAGCCCAACTCGCCCACCTCCACCTCGGCACGGGCATCCGGCTCCTGCCCAGCCACCACCGGGATCTCGAAGTAGATTTCATCGCCCCAGGTGTTGGCCACCCCTTCGATGGGCAGGGCCTCCCAGACCTGTCGCGCCGTGGGGCTCTCGTTCAGTTCCGCCGGCAGCGATACATCCCCGGCGGAGATCAGGATAGTCTTCACGGTTTGTACCTCCCCGTTCACACTCGGATGGGCAACCGCAAGCGGCGCAGTAAAATCCCCAGCGG
>JADBJK010000081.1 GCA_014874485.1 Chloroflexota bacterium | reverse complement strand
TCGTTTACCTGCGAGATGCCTTCGGCACGCGGATGAACACGGGGTTCAAGTTCTACTATCAGGCCTGGGTGCTGCTGGCAGTGGCGGCGCCGGTGGCCCTCGGTTATACGCTCGAGCATCTTCGGCCGGCCGCGCGCCTGGCGTGGGCGGTGGGCTGGGGAGTGCTGCTCGCCGCCCAGTTAGTCTATCCCCTGGGCGCGATCTGGACCAAGGCGGGCGGCTTTGCCGGTAGGCCGACGCTGGACGGCATCGCCTTCTACCAGCAAATCCGCCCCGACGATTACGCTGCTGTGGAATGGTTGAACCGCAACGTCCGTGGCACCGTCTATATCGTAGAGGCGAACGGCCCCTCGTACAGCCCGGAGTTGCACAACATGGTCTCGGCGTTCACCGGGCTGCCCACGGTGTTGGGCTGGGGCTTCCACGAGTTGCAATGGCGGGGCAACTACGACGAGCCAGGCCGCCGCGAACCCGACATCATGAGAATCTACCAATCGGGAGACCCGAACGAGGTTTTGACGCTGCTGGACAAGTATGCGATAATGTACGTGTACGTGGGAGACCTGGAGCGCCGCCAGTTCGGCCTCTCGCCGGAGATGGCGGCGCGCTTCGAGCAGTTCATGGATCGGGTGTATTCCGGCGGGAGCGTGGCGATTTATCGGGTGAGAGAGCTGCCGTAATGAACTTGAGGAAGTTTTAGAGGAATGGATTCTGTTCCGCGTCTCTTGGAATCTCCCTCTACCGGTCGCGACGGCATTGACTTGACTACTCAGTGAAATAGTTGTAGGCCCACACATCGGGCGAGCATCGTCTCATGACGATAAGCTGAGTTTCTCACGAGAGGGAAACTACATGACCACAACCTACACTTTTGCCGAGAACACGCGCGAGGACGCATTCCTCTGGTCGTGGCTGACGGTGGAACGGGCCATCTACCTGGGCATCGCCCTCCTGGCCGCTGGGATCCGGCTCTTCGCCCTGGGCCGCTGGCCACTCCTGGATGGGGAGGCCGCCATCGCCCTGGCTGCCTGGCGGGCGCAAGGGGGCGCTTGGGCCTACGCGCCGGGTCTCACCCCCCTTCTGGTCCACGGCAATGCCCTCCTCTTCTTCGCCTTCGGCGCCAGCGATATGGTCTCTCGGGCACTGTCCCTCCTCTGCGGCGTGTACCTGGTGGCCCTGCCCTACGCCCTGCGCAAGCCCTTGGGCTCAAGCGGTGCCATCGCTGCGTCGGCTATCTTAGCCCTTTCCTCCTCGCTCACCTTCACCTCCCGCACCGCCGACGGCGCCATCTTCACCGTCGCCGCCGCCCTGGGACTCCTGGCTGCCGCTTACAACTACATGGAGACGCGGGAGAGCGGCTATCTTTACCTAGGAGCCATTTCCCTCGCCCTGGGGTTGATGGCCGGGCCGGGAATGTACAGTGTGCTGTTCATCGCCTTGTTGTTCGCATTTTTCTTGCAGTGGCGCGCTCGTGCGGGCGATGAGACTTGGGTCAGACTCGTCTCCGTTGGGCGCGAGGCAGCGAAGAGCGGTGTCTGGCGGCAGCCCGCCCTCGTTGGCCTCGCCTTTCTCCTGCTCTGGGCTACGGCCTTCGCCCTAAATCCCGCCGGCATCCAGATGACCATTGACCAATTCGGTCAGTGGCTGGGCCATTTCGCCCGCCCAACGGGCCAACCGTGGTATGCGCACTTCTTCTGGCTCTTGCTCTACGAATCCCTGCCCCTGGTCTTCGGGCTCTACGGTCTGTATCTCGCTTTCCGGGAGTGGGATTTCGTCTCCACGTGCGCCGCATTCTGGTTCATCGCTGCCCTAGTGTTCCATACCCTGCCTGGCTACCAGCGCCCGGAGTATTTCGTGCTCATCGTTGCGCCCCTGGCCCTTCTGGCAGGCAAGGCGATCGGTCGCCTATTGGACGAAGTGAGGGCCAAGGGGCTCAGCGCCGACGAATGGCTCCTCTTGGTCATCACTTTGGTGCTTCTCTTCGCCGTGAGAATACGATTGAGTGACTACCTGTTCACTATGCGCCGCGAATTCCTGCTGCGGGGCCTGGCCTTGTTGTTGCTATTGGTCGCTAGTTACGCACTGTTTTGGAACACTCTCGCCCAGCGGATATGGCGGGTGGCAGTTCTCTCACTACTGGCGCTGACCTTGGCGCTGAGCGTGAAGGGCAACGTGGGCCTGAACTTCAAGTACGGCCGCGATCCCCGCGAACCTTTTGTCGGCGTCGCTACTTCGCCCGATGTATTCAATCTAGTTCACTGGGTCGAGGAAATCTCCCAGCGGCGCGCCAAAGATCCGCATGTCATCGAGGTAACGCTACAGAAGGATTTGGAGATCCCGCTGGCCTGGTATCTGCGCGATTTCGCGGGCTTGTCTTTCGCCAATAACCCCATCCCATCGCCGGCTACGCCCGTGGTCATCGCCCCGGCGGCTGCTGGCAAACCAGCCAAGTATCTGGGTCTGCGTTTCGCCCTGCGCACGCGCTGGATGGCTGGCTCTCTGTCGGCAGTGGATCGCGTGAAGTGGCTCCTCTGGCGTGATGCGGTGGGTGGGTTATCCTATGAGAACGTCGAACTTTGGGTTCAGAGGTAGAAAGAGGATTCTATGCACGGAGAAATCGGAAAAGAGACCACGACGCTTCAGAGATCTTTGTGGGAAGTAGTGCGGCTGGATTGGTGGCGCGTTGCCCTCGTCATCATCCTCCTTGTCGGGATAGCGACCCGGCTCTGGGACTTGGGAGGACGTTCCTACGACCACGACGAGAGCATTCACGCTTGGGAATCGTGGAAACTGGCCACAGGCCAGGGCTATATCCACAATCCCATCTACCACGGCCCCTTTGGTTATCACTTCACCGCCCTGCTCTTCCTCATTTTCGGTATCACCGACTTCACCGGGCGACTGGGGGCCGGTGTCTTCAGCATCGCGCTCTTTTTCATGCCCCTCCTGTTCCGCAAACAGTTGGGACGGATGGGAACACTGGTGGCCTGTGCGCTGCTGGTCATTTCACCGGTCCTGATGCACCGCGGGCGTTT
>JADBJK010000044.1 GCA_014874485.1 Chloroflexota bacterium | reverse complement strand
CCGACCCACGAGGAGGTTGCCAACTTCTTCGGCATGAACTGGGCGGACGACCTGCGCGCCTATCGCGGGGAGTACAAGGGTGGCGCCATCCACGTGGAGGCGGAGTACGCCATCGTGGTCTCGCGGGTGAACCGCTCGGTGGCGCGTCGGTATTTCCCTGTGCTGCCCGTGCGATGGAGCATCCAGTAGCGCGGGACGCGCGTCAATGCAGTAGATGGACAGAACACGTGCGACGCACCTCCGAGGTGCGTCGCACGTGCCTTCTCGCGTCATTGCGAGCGAAGCAATCTCACGATGCATCTGTCATGCTGAGCGAAGCGAAGCCTCTCGGTTGGCGAGATTCTTCGGCGCTTCGCGCCTCAGAATGACAGTCTGTTGTCATGCTGAGCGAAGCGAAGCATCTCGGATGGCGAGATTCTTCGGCGCTTCGCGCCTCCGTAGGGACAATTCATGAATTGTCCCTACGGGCGCTGCGCGCCCTCGCAATGACAAACTATCAAGAATCCCTGTGGCAAAGTAGTAGCGCGGACACGCGTCAACCACGTGCGACGCACCTCCGAGGTGCGTCGCACGTGCCTTCTCGCGTCGTTGCGAGCGAAGCAATCTCACGATCCATCTGTCATGCTGAGCGAAGCGAAGCATCTCGGATGGCGAGGTTCTTCGCGGCTTCGCCGCTCAGAATGACAGGCTGCCGTGGATTGCTTCGGGCGCTGCGCGCCCTCGCATGGGCAAACTATCAAGAATCCCTGTGGCAGAGCACTACTGCGCGCGGGAGAGCACGCGGCCTTCTCTCGGCGGGATGCCGATGCCGCTCAGCACGCTGCCCCTGGCGCGGAACCCCTCGCCGCTCCACACGTCCTTGAATGCGACGTCCTGGCCCCATGCGGCGTCCAGTTGCAGGGCGACCTGCTTGGGCGCGCGCCCAGCGTTGAGCAGGACGATCATCACCTCGCCGTCCAGGGTGCGGGCGAAGGCATAGACGCCATCCTGCGCCAGGAGTCGGCGGAAGTCGCCACGGCGCAGAACTCGGTGGGCTTTCCGCAGGGCGACGCAGCGCTTGACATAATCCCGCAGGCCGTGATTCCATCGGCTCTCGTCCCAGGGGAACGCGCGGCGGCAGTCGGGGTCGTGCCCGCCCTCCATGCCGATTTCGTCGCCGTAATAGATGCACGGCGCGCCAGGGTACGTCATCTGGAACAGGGTGGCGAGGCGGAAGGCCGACTCGTCGCCGCGGGCAAGGGTCAGGAATCGCGGCGTGTCGTGGCTGTCCAGCAGGTTCAACTGCGCGAAGTTGATTTCGGGGTGGTAGAGGTCTAGGATGCGGTCAATCTCGGCGGCGAATTCGGCCAGCGTGCACGAGCGCAAGTCGCGGTAACTCCACACCTGTTGCGCCAGGGGCAGGTCCAGCGTCTCGCCCGCGAAGTAGGCCAGGCATGCCTTCGTGAACAGGTAGTTCATCACGGCGTCAAACTGGTCGCCCTGGAGCCACCGCTGCGACTCGTGCCAGATTTCGCCCACGATGTAGGCCTCGGGGTTGATGGCCTTGACCCGACGGCGAAACTCCTGCCAGAACGCGTCGTCGTTGATTTCGGTGGGCACGTCCAGCCGCCACCCGTCTATGCCCTGGCGAACCCAGTGTTCGGCCACGCCGAAGATGAACTCGCGCACGGCGGGGTTGTCGGTGTTGAACTTGGGCAGGGCGCGCAGGCCCGCCCACGCCACGTAGTTCGGCTTGCGCTTGGGGTCGTAGGCATAGAGCGGGTAACCCTTGATGTAGAACCAGTCCACATAGGGCGAGGCGGGGCCGTTCTCCAGGATGTGGTTGAACTGGAAGAAGCCGCGGCTTGCGTGGTTGAACACGCCGTCCAGCACGATGCGGATGCCGCGCCGATGGGCCTGGTCCAGCAGGGTCTGGAACGCGGCGTTGCCTCCGAGGATGGGGTCCACGCGGTAGTAGTCGTGGGTATGGTAGCGGTGATTGGCCGCCGACTGGAAGATGGGGTTGAAGTAGATGGCGTCCACGCCGAGGTCGGCCAGGTAGTCCAGGCGTTCGGCCACACCCAGCAGGTCGCCCCCCTTGAACCCGTACACTGTGGGCGGCGAGTCCCAGGGCTCCAGGTTGGACGGCTTGGGAACCGATGCGCTCGTGGCGAATCGGTCAGGGAAAATCTGGTAGAACACGGCGTCTTTGGCCCAGTCAGGGGTGTGTATCTCGCTCATGGTTCACGCTCCGTTCAGTCCTGTCTTGGCGAGGAGCCGCCTCGTCGTGGCGAGGGCCTCCTCCAGATAGGGGAGATAGCGCGGGCGCAACTCCAGCACCACAAGTCCGTCGTAGTGCGCTTCTTTGAGCGCGGTCAACGCGGCCTCCAAAGGGACTTTGCCCCAGCCAGGCGGCAGGTGATTGTCGGCCTCGCCGAACACCAGCCGCTCGCCGACGGTCTCGTTGTGGTCGTCCACGTGCCCGAAGTTGTCGTGGAGGTGCAGGTGTTTCACCCAGGGCGCGCACGCGCGAATGGCCGCGAGGTAGTCGGGATCGGGCCAGTACTGAGCGGCCAGGAACGCGTGGCCCACATCCAGGCAGATGCCCACGTTGGGCAGGTTCACGGCCTCCATCTGGCGGGCGAGGAGGTCCAGCCGCATGCCCTGATGGTAGCGCACCAGTTCGGAGGCGGGCCTGCCGTGCATCCCCAGGGCGGAGATTTCCCACAGGTGGGGATCGCGGTTCTCCACGCACAGGGTTAGGCCCATGTCGGCGGCGCGGCGTCCCACTGCAATGAGCGCCTCGGTCTCGCGCTCCCACATGGCGCGGAGTTCGTCGTCCGACGGCAGCGGGGCGAGGTGCCGATAGGGGTCTCGCAGCGCGATTTGGGCGCTGTGGTACACGATGCGCGTCGCGCCAAGGGCCTCGGCAAGGCGCAGCAGGGCATCCATGACCTGGCTGTGGCGGTCGTTGCGGATGAGGCTCAGCGCGTTGGGGCTATGCAGCGTTACCCCCAGCCCGTGATCGCGCAGCATCTGGCGCACGCGGGCGGCCTCGTGCTCAACGAGCGTGCCGCCGCGTATGGCGTTCAGGCCTGGGACGGAGATTTCCACGCTGTCAAAGCCGACGCTCTGGTACCTGCCCAGCAATTGCTCCAGAACCGAGAGTTGTCCGTCTACGTATTCGTGATCTGCGTTGATCCCGATTCCGTGAATCACGAGTTGTCTCCTTGTCGGTGATGCGTGTGGCGATGCCGTGCGCATTCTAGGCGCGGGGGCGCAACTGTCAAATATGCCAGAGGCGGCTCAAGGGTTCTGGCGCAGGTGGCGGGGGTAGTGGTTCTTCACGGTGTCGCCGACGCGGAAGCCCCACCCCAGGGGGAAGCCGTCCACGCCGACCAGCACCCAGCCCGACTCGCCCGCCGCCGTGAGGGTCCCGCCGCGCAGGTAGCGGAGCACCTCGGCGTCGCCCACCGAGAGGGGCAGGGCGCGACGGGCATCGGCCAGGGTCAGCCCCAGCGCCAGGGCGTGGCTTGGGACAAAGCGGTCGCCGCGCATCTCGCCCACGTGCCAGCCAGGCCAGAGGACGCGCAGGCCCGCAATCATGGGCGCGGCGTCGGAAATCAGGAAGACGCGGTTGCCAACGCGGACTGCCGTGCCTGGGATGTCCCGCGCCAGCGCCTCAGCGGTGAACTCGCGGAACGCGCGCGCGGCGACTGCGTCCTCCCGCACGGCGGTCAAGCGCGGGGGCGGCGTGGGTTCGTCCGTGCGACGCATGACGGCGATGAAGTGGCCGTCGCCGCGGATGCGGTGGGGCCAGAGCCTCGCGGTGCGCTCCAGCGGGATGCGCCGAGCCTCGGGCAGGGAGCACCAGTCGCGGCGGCCCGCGTCAACGCCGCCGAGGAGGCCCACCGGCACCAGCTCGTAGTTCGGGTGATCCAGCAGGAAGCGGGCGATGACGTCCTCGTTCTCCTCGGGGCTGAAGGTGCAGGTGGAGTAGGCCAGGATGCCGCCGGCTGCGACCATCTCGGCGGCGCTGGCCAGGATGCGCAGTTGCCGCCGGGCGCATCCGGCGACCGTCTTGGGCGACCAGGCCCGCCGCGCCTGGGCACTCCGCCGGAACATGCCTTCCTCGGAGCAGGGCGCGTCTACGAGCACGCGGTGGAAGAATCCGGCCAGGGCAGGCGCAAGGCGCTCCGGATAGTCGGCAGCGACGACGATGTTGCGCGCGCCGAACCGCGCCAGGTTGTCGGCCAGGACGGCGGCGCGTCCCTGGATGGGGTCGTTGGCGACGAGAAGCCCGCGGCCCTGGAGTTTCGCCGCGATCTGCGTCGCCTTGCCACCCGGCGCGGCGCAGAGGTCCAGGATGCGCTCGCCCGGCTGGGGAGCAAGGGCTTCCACCACCGCCATGGCCGACGGCTCTTGCAGGTAGTACAGCCCCGCCCAGTGGTAGGGGTGTTTGCCCGCCTGCACATCGGGCTGTTCCAGGTAAAACCCTTCGGTACACCAGGGGATGGATTCCCAGCGCCAGCCGGTCAGCGGCTGGAGGGCGTCGGGTGCGATTTTGAGCGTGTTCACGCGCAGCCCCGTCGGGCTTGGCTGCTCCAGCGCGTGCTGGAAGTCGGGAAACTCCGGCCCCAGCAGGGCCTTCATGCGCTCCAGGAACGGCGCGGGGATGTGGGCCGTGCCCGCGTGGGCTGAACCGAGGCGGACGGGGCGGGCGCGCGAGTCTCGGGGCGTCATCTCATGCGGCGCAGGCTGTTGCCGGCACGGGGTGGAGCGCCTTGCCGAAGATGATGAGGTCATCCCCCGGCGAGTAGAAGTCGTGGATGACGGCCTGGTACCGGTAGCCGCAGGCTTCGTAGAACCGCCGCGCCGCCTCGTAGGCGGGCGTGCCCGAGGTCTCCACAAGGATCAGGCGACCCTGCTGGGCGGACACCAGTTCTTCCATCCTTTGAATCAAGGCGCGGCCCACGCCTCGGCTGTGCACTGCAGGGTCTACGGCAATCCAGTACAGGTCCCAGACGCCCTCGGCGAGGGCATGGGGGCCAAAGCAGGCATACCCTAGCGCGTTGGCCCCCTCTAATGCGACGAGGAACGTGTAGCCGCTGCGCTCACCTTGCTGCAGGTACTCGTTCCACAGTTCCTGTACGCACTGCATCTCCGACGGGCTGAAGACTCCCACTTTGGCCGTTATCGCTGCAATGGAGTCCCCGTCTTCTGGTTGGGCGAGACGTATCATACGTTTGTTTTTGCCTCAATGCGATGTTGAGAATCCGAAGGGCCATCTCCGAATACGAGTGGCCCGCTGTACGCGCCGCGCGGAAGAACCCCGCGTCGGGCGATAGGTCTGGGTTGCAATTCACCTCTATGACGTAGGGGGTGTTGTCCTGAGACAGGCGCATGTCCACCCGTGCGTAGCCCTGGCACCCGATGGCCCGCCACGCCCTGAGCGCCGCCGTTCGGATGCGGTGGGCGACCTCAGGCTCCACGTGGGCGGGGCACACCACCGGCGTGTGGGTGTACGCGAAGGAGTCCTCAATCCATTTGGCCGAGAAGGACACGATGCGCTCCAGCGGGTCCTGGAAGGCGCTGAAGTCCACTTCGGCGAGCGGGAGGACCTGCGGCGGGTCGCCCCAGATGGAAATGTTGAACTCGCGGCCCGCCACGAATTCTTCCACCAGCGCCGCCTGGCGATATACGCCGACAAGGCGTGCCACGCGGTCGCGCATCTCGTTCAGCGAGCGGACAACCGCGCTGGACTCTATCCCCTGGCTGGCGTCCTCGGCCACGGGTTTGACGATGGCAGGCAGCGGCAGGTCGCCCAGGGCGTCCGGCGTAACCTCGGCGGGGTGGCGGAACAGCCGCCAGTCGGGCGTGGGGACGCCGGCGCGCCGCAGGACCTCTTTGGCGCGCGCCTTGTGGGTGGAGAGCGCCAGGGCCACCGCGTCCGAGCCGGTGAAGCGGTAGCCCATGGCCTCCAGCGCCCAGGCGATTCGGACTTCCTCAAACAGCCGCCCGCCAAGCCCCTCGCCCAGGTTGAAGACGACCCACTCGGTCGCGGGGTAGGGCTGGAGCGCCGACTCCACGTCCGCCGTGATGGCGACCAGGGCGACCTCTAGCCCTGCGTCGGCCAGGGCGTGGGCCAGGGCGTTGGCGCAGCCGATGACCGCCTGGTCGGCCACGATGTCTTCGGGGTTGCCTTTGACCAGCGACTCGGTTCGGTTGTACACAATCGCAACGCCGCGAGGGCGCTCGTTCGCGTCCATCAGACTCCCTCAATCCCGTAACGCCGCGCCGCCAGGCGGAGAATCTCCAGAATCAAGGTGTTGTACGGCAGATTCTCGCCGCGTGCGGCCAGGACAATGTCGCTGTAGGTTGGGTTCAGGCCGGGCAGCGTGTTGATTTCCAGCAGGTAGGGTTGCCCGTCCGTGCCCAGGCGGAAGTCCACCCGCGCCACGTCCAGCGCGCCGATGGCTTCAAAGGCCCGCACAGCCAGGTCTTTCAGTTGCCGCTCCAGGTCTGCGGGAATCGGCGCCGGGCAGAGATACTTCGGCCCCAGGGGCATCTCGGACTTGATGTAGCCGGTGTACAGCCGCTCGCCCTCGGTCAGGTGGCTCACGTCTATCTCCATGACCGGCAACACGTGGAAGCCGCGGTCGTCGTAGAAGTCCGACGGCGGGCGCTCTCCGGGGGCAAGCGTGTTGCCCAGCAGGCCCACGGTGAACTCGCGGCCGGGCAGGTACGACTCCACCAGGGCGGGCTGCCGGTACGTGCGAATCACCCAGCGCACTTGCTCCCGCAGTTCCTGCTCGTCCCGCACGACCGAGCGTTCGTTGATGCCCATGCCCGACCCTTCGCGCGAGGGTTTCACGAACAGCGGGAACGCCAGCGCCGCATCCAGCGGCTCGTCGCCGCGGTAGAACGCCTGGAACGGAGCGGTCGGGAGTCCGGAGTCGCGCCAGATGCGCTTGGCGATCACCTTGTCCAGCGAGATGGCGTGGGCCAGCACCTTGGCCGCCGCGTAGGGGATGCCCAGCATCTCCAGCAGGGCGGGCACGTGGGACTCCCTGGATTCGCCGCGCAAGCCCTCGCAGATGTTGAAGCAGATGTCGGGCTTGACGCGGCGAATCGTGTCCAGCAGCGTCTCGTCGCCTTCCAGCGGGATGACTTCGTGGCCGCCGGACTCCAGCGCCGACTTCAGCCCCTCCACCGTTTCCTCGGAGTCGTATTCGGCGAGGGCGTCCGGCGGGGCGTCATCCGCCACCGGAACGTGCTTTTTCAAGTTGTACAGCAGGGCTACGCGCAAGCGCCTCATCGCTGGACAACCTCTGGCGCATGGGCCGGGACGGTGGGGAGCGGAACCGGTTGCTCTCGGTGGTGCACCTGTTCCCAGCCCTCGGGCGCGATGGCTAGGCGCTCGCCGCTCAGCAGGCCGGCGACGCCTTCCTGGCCGCCCTCGGAGTGCCGCTGCTGGCAGTAGGGGCACGTCCTGGGGTCGTGCGAGACGTAGTCGGTGGGCTGGGTGTAGGTGCTGATGAACCCCTCGTAGTTGCGGATGATGACCCGGCTCTCGGACATGCTGATCAGGTAGTTGGGCAGGATGGGCACCTTGCCGCCGCCCGCGGGCGCGTCAATGACATACGTGGGGATGGCGTAGCCCGACGTGTGCCCGCGCAGCGCCTCCATGATTTCAATGCCCTTGGCGACGGGCGTGCGGAAATGCCCCGCGCCGTGGACCAGGTCGCACTGGTACAGGTAGTAGGGCCGCACGCGGTTCTTCACCAGTTTGTGCACCAGCGCCATGATGACATTGGGGCAGTCGTTGATGCCCGCCAGGAGCACCGTCTGGCTGCCCAACGGGATGCCCGCGTCGGCCAGGCGGTTCACGGCCTGCTCAACCTCGGGCGCGAGTTCCTTCGGATGGTTGAAGTGGATGTTGACCCAGAGCGGGTGATACCGCTTGAGGGTGTTGACCAGTTCGTCGTTGACGCGCTGGGGCAGGAAGACGGGCACGCGCGTGCCGATGCGGATGACCTCCACATGCGGGATCGCACGCAACCGCGCCAGGATGCTGTCCAGTACCTTCAGGGGCAGTGTGAAGGGGTCGCCGCCCGAGATGAGCACGTCGCGCACTTGCGGGTTCGCCGCCACGTACTGAATCTGCCGGTCGTAGTCGGCGGGCGAGAACTGGGCGTGCGAATTGCCCACCACGCGGCTGCGGGTGCAGTAGCGGCAGTAACTGGCGCACTGGGTCGTTACCAGCATGAGCACTCGGTCCGGATACCGGTGGACGAGGCCGGGCACCGGCGAGTGGGCATCTTCCGACAGGGAGTCCTCCATCTCGGCGGCAAACGGCACGAGTTCGTGGGCCGTGGGGACCACCTGGCGGCGGATGGGACAGTTGGGGTCGTCGGGATCCATCAGGCTCGCGAAGTACGGCGTGATGTCGGTTCGGAACCGCTCCGGCGAAGCGAGTGCCTCCCGCTCCGACGGGGTCAGATGGATCACTTGTGAGAGTTCTTCAAGGGAACTCAGGCGGTGGCTGAGTTGCCAGCGCCAGTCATTCCACTGGGACGGAGGCACATTCCCCCAGGGGTGGGGTGGCCTCCCAGTACCGGGGGGCTCCTCAAATTCCTTTGCAATCGTCTCCATTTGTCTCATCTCCTGTGCTGTATGTGTGATGGCCTTGCCAGTACCTGACCACGGAGAAAATTGCCTATTGTCATTGCGAGCGAAGCGAAGCAATCCCACGCTCCATCTGTCATGCCGAGCGAAGCGAAGCATCTCGGTTGACGAGATTCTTCGGCGCTTCGCGCCTCAGAATGACAGTCTGCTGTCATGCTGAGCGAAGCGAAGCATCTCGGTTGGCGAGATTCTTCGCGGCTTCGCCGCTCAGAATGACAGGCTGCCGTGGATTGCTCCGGCGCTTCGCGCCCTCGCAATGACAAACGGTCAAGGATCCCTGTGGTAAAGTACTAGACCTACAAGTCTTCCGTTGTGTTGGGCGCATTCTCGTTCAGGCGGATGCGCTCGCTCAGAATCCAGTCTTTGTCCTGCTCGTCGGGTGCCGGCGGATTGAATACCCAATCTACCTCCGGCGGGTTCGCGTTGATCACCTCAAGTTTAGCGCCGCAATTGGGGCAGGCGAACTTCGCGCCGACCTTTGCGTGCTGTCCGATATGGATGGTAGCCCCGCATTCAGGGCATGACACAGATGGCATTTCGTTTTGTCCTTGCTTTGCTAACCTCGGCACTACCCGTAGTGTCTGGATCCTCGCCGCCCCCCAACCTGTACGGGAAGCGTGGGTGTAGATTACCGCTTTTTCCACACCCCGCGAATTATAACCCGATCGCGTGTAAATGGTGTGCAAGAAGTGTATCATTGTTGTGCATAATGGCCTTTGGACGTTGCAACATTTCAACGCGCGATCAGGCCTCGGGGTTCTGCAGTTTGTACCCGATTCCGGGGACGGTCAGGATGTAGCGGGGGTTCTTGGGGTCCTGCTCAATCTTGGCGCGGAGCCGGCTGATGAGCCCGCGGACGAGTTCGCGGTCGCCTTCGCCGCTGTAGCCCCACACGCGCTGCACAATGGTTTCTGTAGGCAACGTCTGGCCCTGGTGCATCATGAGGGTGTAGAGCAGGCGGAATTCCAGGTGGGTCAGGCGATGGGGCGGGTGGCCCTCTCGCTGGACATCCCGCGAGGCTGGGTCCAGGGTGATGCTGCCGACGCGGAGGGTGGGGAGGCTGAGCAAGGGCACGCCGCTGCTGCGACGGAGCAGTGCGCGCAGTCTGGCGAGGAGGAGCCGCGTGCTGTACGGGCGGTTGAAGACCACATCGGCGCCAGCCTCAAACGCCGCGAAGAGCGAGTCTTCATCCTGGGCGTTGGTGAGGATGGCCAGGGGGACGTCGGTCTCCGCGCGCACGCGCTGCACCTGGTCGGCGGGCAGCCCCGCGCGCAGGGCGACGACGACCATATCGGCGGGCCGCTGCGCCCAACTGCGCATGGCCCGTTCCAGGTCGTTGGCAATCGTTACGGCCAGCCCCACCCGCTGGAGCACCAGCGATAGGATTGCGGTCTCATCGTTGTCATCGCAGACGAGCAAAGCATACACGGCTTCAATCCCATGTTTCGCAAATCAGCGAGACAAGTATACTGGGTTCGCGGCCTGGCGGCAAGAATTGCTTGCGGCTCATGCATATTTGCAGGCCGGGGCGAATTGTGGTAATATTGTTGTAGCACCCTGCTGTGTGCGTGAAGTCTCACCTAGTGTTTTGAGCCAACACCTAATAGACGGGGGCCTGGCACTGCTGGGGCTGTAGTAACCCTTCGGGGTCAGGCATTAACCAGTAGGCGGGCTCCCACCTGCGTGAGCAGGTTCAAAACTCATTGAGACGCACGGCACAGCGGGGTACTCTTGTGCCCTCCACGCGCGATGCTCCATTCGGTTCCGTCTTCCCTCGGCAGGCTCACAAAGGCATGATCCTGTGTCATTGCGAGCGAAGCGAAGCAATCTCACGCTCCATCTGTCATGCTGAGCGAAGCATCTCGTTGACGAGATTCTTGGGCGCTCAGCGCCTCAGTAGGGACAATTCATGAATTGTCCCTACGGGCGCTTCGCGCCCTCGCAATGACAGGCGCCAGCACACTTTGAAACGAGCGTGTTGCTATCGGTCTTTGACTTTTCGCCTCTTGCGTGCTATGCTTCGCCTCGCAAATTCCGTAACGGAAGAGTGCCTCATGGGATACGAGAGAATTGATGATGACGTCTATGTGTTTTCCAGCGATACCTACGCGCAGGTAACGGCGGGCCTCGTCTTCACGAAGGCGGGGGCGATCCTGATTGACACGCTGCCGTTCCCGCGGGAGACCCAGACGATTGTGCAATTTGAGCGCCGGCGCGGCGGGCTGGGCGTGCGGTACATCATCAACACGCACCACCACGCGGATCATGTGTACGGCAACTACCTGTTTCCTGAGGCGCGGGTCATTGCTCACGAGAATTGCCGCGCTGCCATGGTGAAAGACGGGCCGGCCCTGCTGGAGCGCGACCGCCAGTCCATGCCGCAACTCATGGACGTGGTCCTGCGCTTTCCGGACATCACGCTGGACAAGGGCGGGGCGATTCACATTGGCGGCAAGTCCATGGAGATCATCCCGCTGCCCGGCCATTCGGATGACCTGCTGGGGGTCTACCTGGTGCAGGAGAAGATTCTGTTCGCCAGCGATGCGATGATGCCGGTCCCCTACATCGTGGGTGGAGACCCCGAGGCGTACAAGCGTTCGCTGCTGCGGATGGGCGAGTTGAACCTGGAGAACCTGGTGCAGGGGCACGGCGAGGTGCTCTTGCGGGGCGAGATTCCCGACGCCCTGAACGCGAACATCGCGTATCTGGACACCGTGCGCGCGCGGGTGCGGGAAGGCATTGAGATGGGACTGTCGCGCGAGGAGATCGCGGCGCTGGATGTGGAAGAATGCGGGCTGTCGCGGGTTCCTCTGGGAGGGCTTGCCCAGCACCTGCATCGGGCCAACGTGCTGTATCTCTACGACGCGATGCGCCGCGGCACAATTCCGCTGACGGCTGATGACTCCGAGACATCCGCAGTGGCCTCTGCGACCGACGATGAGCCGCTTGAGTGATCGCGCTGCTGCGTCGTCGCGGCCCTCCAAGCGGCCTGATTTCACCGTGATCTTTGACGGCGGGAGCAAGGGGAACCCAGGGGTCGGGTACGGCAGTTTCGTCCTGAGGCGAAACGCCGACGGCGCGGAAAGGCGGCAGCACCTGACCCTGGGAACCCGCGTTACCAGCAACGAGGCGGAGTACGACACGCTCATCCGTGCGCTGGAGGCCCTGCTGGCCTGGATTGGCGAGATAGGGCTGCGCCCCGAGGACGTTTCGGTGGAGGTCCGCGGGGATAGCCAGTTGGTCATCCTGCAGGTGCGGGGCGACTGGAAGGCGCGGAAGGCGCGAATGGCGGCTCGGCGCGACCGCGTCTTGGCGCTGGCGCAGAGATTCGGGGCGATCCGATGGGAGTACCAGCCCCGTCTCGCTTCCCTGCGGATTCTCGGGCACTGACCGCGGCTCACGGAGACGTGCCGTCGCGTCGGCGCTACTCTTCGGGCAATTCCTGCGCGGGCAGGGTGAGGTCCACCAGTTCACCGTGGACGTTGACGGTGGCGCGGAATCCCATCATCCCCAGGTAGAGGCGCGCTTCTTCTGGCAGCCCGAATTCCATCATCTGATCCACTTGCTTGTCCAGGTTCTGCAGCGTGGCATCCACGGCGGCCTTCGTGAAGAGGTCGTCTCGGCCCAGGAGTTCCAGAATCTGGGGCGTGATGAGGTCGCGGTGGCGCAGCATCTCATCGCGCAGGCGGGCGAGAATCTGCTGGTCCACGTCGCGCGCGGGGACATGGCGGAGGAAGCCGTATTCGGGAATGGTGTAGCACGGCTCGTCGCCAACATAGGCGACGCCCACAGGCTCGCCCGCTTCGTTGAAGATCAGGTTCTCAAAGAGAGGTTTCTTGCCCATAGTGCCCACCGGTCAGCCCATCCCGCCGCGGGGGCTTGTGCCGCCGACACGCGACCCGCGCTCCTGCCGGCCTTCGTCTGACATGGCAAGGCAGTTGCGCCTTCTCAAGGTTCCATGCGAAGACCCTGACAGGGACCTCCCCGTCTCGCCGGAATCTCTTGTCCCGTGGGAATTATACCACAGGTTGCCAAACGAGGGCCAAATCGCGCGGGCCTCCGCTGGGAGGGGTGGAGAGTCGTTTCGTGCGTGCGCCGCCTGGAGGTCCCCTTCGGTAAAGTACATACAAGCATGAGCAACTCATTTGCGCGACTGACCGCCGATGCGCTATACTTTACTTGTTCGGCGCGGCGGCTCGCCTGGTGCATAGGGATGGGCTATGCACGTGGCTGTTGTGAGCGCAGCGCCATGAGAGTTGCGCGATGGATGACCAAGCGCAGAGCAGGCATGACCCTGCTGCTGCAATCCTGCGGGTTTATTTGTTAGGGCCGCCGCGGGTGGAGTGGGCCGGCCGTCCGCTCCCCGTTGTGCGCCGTCAAGCCCGCGCTCTCCTCTACCGCCTGGCCATCCGCCCCGAGCCTGTCCCCCGCGAGCACCTGTGCTTTCTCCTCTGGCCCGACGCTTCGGAATCCACCGCACGGCGCAGCCTCAGCCACCTGCTCACGCATCTGACCCATGCTCTGCCCGATCCCGACCTGGTGCAAGCCTATGAGGATGAGGTTGGGCTGCATCCGCAGCGCGTGTGGTCTGACACGGCGGCCTTTGAGTCGCTGTGCACAGCCCTTGCCCGGACGTCTGCCCGCGCTCCGATTTCGGAAGGCGAGGCGCGCAGGGGCCTGCAGCAAGCGGTGGACCTGTATGCCGGGCCGTTTCTGGCCGGATTCTCCCTGCCCGGGTGCCCGGAGTTTGAGGCATGGGCCGCGCGGGAGCAACGCGCATTGGAGCAGTTGTACCTCCAGGCGCTCATCGTCCTGCTGGAGGAAAGCAGCGCACGCGGAGAATACGAGGCGGCCATCGCCTATGCCCAACGCTACCTGGATGCGGATGCCCTTGCCGAAGATATGCATCGCCGCCTGATTCAACTCTACGCTGCGGCAGGCAATCGGAGCGCCGCGCTGCAGCAGTTTGAGCGCTGCGTCGCGGCTCTGGAGAACGACCTCGGCGTTAGCCCGTTGCCGGAGACCCGGGCGGTCTATCAGGCTGTGCTGGAAGGTCGGCCGTTGGCGCGGCCTGCACCCAAGCCCGCCTGGGTAACCTTGCCCGGCCTGGACACGCCGCTGGTGGGCCGCGACGACGCGCTGCGTACCCTGGACCAGGCGCACGCTCGTGCCCGCTCGGGGCAGGGCGGCGTGATCCTCATCGCCGGAGAATCGGGCATCGGCAAATCGCGCCTGATGCAGGACTTCGCCACCCGATTGCAGGGCGGCGCGCTGGTTCTTGTGGGTGCCGGCCTACCCGGCGGCCAGACGCTGCCCTACCAGCCGATCGTGGAGGCCCTCCGCGGGGCACTGCAGATAGCGGGTGAAACGCTGCGGGTTCAGCCGATGTGGCTGGCCGAGGCTTCGCGCCTCCTGCCCACCTTGCGCGACCTGTATCCCGATTTGCCCCCGCCCATGCCTGCGGAACCGGAAGAGGCCCGCGCACGGCTATTTGAGGCGCTGTGCCGGCTGGTCCTGGGGGTAACCGCAGGCCCACGCCCTGTGCTCCTGTGCCTGGATGACCTCCACTGGGCCGACGGCACCACCCTGGACTGGTTGGCCTACCTGGCGCGCTATGTCAGTACCAGCCGGCTGCTGGTCATCGGCGCGTACCGCAGCGAGGAGGTGGATACAGTAGCCGAACTGCGCCATAGCCTGGCGCGGCTGGGCTTGCTCTGCGAAGTGAGACTGGCGGGGCTGGACACGGGGGCCATCGCGCACCTCCTGCGCCATCTCGCCCGTTTCCCGCGGAGACCGTCAGCGGCCCTTTCCCTCCCATGGAGCGCCGAAGGCGAAGCGCGCTCGCCAGAGAGCGAGATGGCTCTGGCCGAGCGCCTCCAAAGGGCCACGGGGGGCAATCCCTTCTTTCTGTTGGAAACGCTACGGGCGCTCATGGAGACCGGGCAGATACTGGCGGATTGGCACAGTCTGGAAGATTTTCCCCTTCCCGATACCATCCGCGAGGCCGTAGAGGCGCGGTTGGAGCACCTCAGGCCGGTGGCCCGCCAGATACTGGAGGCCGGGGCCGTCCTGGGTCTATCCTTTGACTTCAACCTGGTGCGCATGACGGCGGGCCGTCGCGAACTGGAAACCATGGATAGTCTGGACGAACTTGTGGCCCGACAGTTGCTGGTGGAAACCCCAGGCGGGCCTGAAACCCACCCCTACCGATTCCAGCACGAACTCACCCGGCGGGCCGTAGAGGCAGGGCTGGGACCCGTTCGCCGCCAGTTGCTCCATCGGCGCGCGGGCCGGGCGCTGGAACGGCTCGCCCCGGATGCGATTGCCGCCATGGCGCACCATTTTGACGCCGGGGGTGAGGACGAGAAGGCGCTGCGCTATCACGGCCTTGTTGCACAGCGAGCCGAAGCGGTGTTCGCCTGGCGGGAGGCCGAGGAGCACCAGAGCCGAATGCTGAGGCTTCTGGACCGGCTGGACCCCGACTGCTCGCGGCCGGGCTGCCTGGCGCAGCGCGCGCAGGTGCTGACCCAGCGTGCCCGACTGCGCTACCTGCAGGGCCGCCTGGCCGAGCGGGACGCAGACCTGGCGGCGCTGGCCGCTGTTGCCGAGTCTACGGGCGACGAGGGGATGCGGCTGCAGGCGTCGCTCCAGCGGGCCCGCTACCTCAACCTGGACGGGTGGTACGGCGAGGCGATCGGCGCAGCCGAAGAGGGCCTGCGCCTGGCCGACGGGCTGGCCGACGTGACCATGCGAAGCCATCTCCTGGTGGAGATTGGCTTTGCCCATTACCTTCTCGGTCAGCCGCGCGAGGGCCTGGCTGCGCTGGAGTCCGCTCTGGCGGCGGCCGGGGAACAGGCCGTCCCCGCGATCCGCGGCCCTATCACGCACAACCTGGGCTATCTCCACGCCCACCGGGGAGAATATGCCCGGGCGCTTGCCTATCAAGAAGAAGCGTATGCCTGCCACGAGAAGGCAGGCGACTACAACGGGATGGCCTGGGCTGCGTTGGACATCGGCTTTCTGCTGCTGAAGTTGGGGCGCTACGAGGAAGCCTGGCGGCGCCTGACCGAAAGCATGGCCATTGCCCAGCGCATCGGTGCGCGGCCCGCCGAGGTTTACGCCCGTACCTACTGCGGCTACTGGGAACTGTACCGAGGCGACTACGCCGCGGCCGCCAACCGCTTCCGGGATACGCTGCTCTCGCACCAGTTGGTGCACCAGGAGCACGGTGCTGTGGCAGCCGAGGTCGGCCTGGGGCTGGCCCTCTACAACCTGGGCGACCACGGCGAGGCGCGCCGTCGGTTTCGGGAGGCCGTTGGGCGCGCCCGTTCGGTGGCTCATCGGCGACGGCTGGCCGAGGCGCTCATCGGGCTTGGTCTGGCGGAGTTGGCAGACGGCGACCTGCCGACGGCGGACCGGTGCCTGGCCGAGGCGGTGGAACTCGCCCGCGTCAGCGAATGCCGCGAGAACCTCGCCGCAGGGCTGATTGTCCTGGCCCGTGCCGCGCGGCAGGAGGGCGACCCATCCAGCGCGCTGGCGCACGCTCGCGAGGCCGTGCGAATCGCCGTGGAAAACGCCCTGACAACCTGCGAAATGTGGGGCGAGGTGGAAATTGGCCTGGCCCTGCTGGCCCAGGGTGAACCGGAGGCAGCCCTGGAGCACACCGGGCGGGCCGCTGACCTCGTGGCGCAGGCCCACGAGGGCTGGGGCGGGACCGAGGGGGCGCACCGTGCCCACGCCCGAGTGCTGCAAGCCCTGGGCCGCGCCGAGGACGCAGAGGACCACACCCGACGGGCCGAGGCCCTCATCGCGGCCAAGGCCGACCGCATCCCGGACCCCGAACTACGCCGGCGCTACCTCCAATCGGTCCAACCGGAACGGTAACGCATCCGGGCGTTCGCGTTTCTTTCGTTTCGTGTCCCCGTTTGTAGCCACTGTGTAGCCACCCCTGTGCTATGCTGTTGTCCAGAGATGGGTAGCCGTATGAACAGACCGTGAGGTCGCTCCACCTACTTTAGGGGCTTGCATTGAGGCCCATAGAGTAAGTCTCACGGGTGAGGCTCACAAATTATCGGCCGGCTGGGAAGAGCACTTGGATTCACGGGGCGTTCCCGGTGAGAGCAGGGGCGACAACGGTCGGCATGCCCGGCATGCGCGTGCATGCGAGAGAACGGGATTCCAGGCAAGGGGAGAGGAGATGACCCGATTTATCCTAGTCCACAGGTTCCCCCCCGCGGCGACCCAGGACGATGTCTTCGCGATGGCGCATGCTGCTGTGTCGCGCTCGCCGGGCGACACCCGCTGGCTCCGGAGTTGGGTCGCCGGCGCGGATGGCATCCTTTTCTGCGAGTGGGAAGCGCCGAGCGCGGAGGCAATCCGGTCTGTCTTGGAGGGGCTGGATCTGTGCCCTCTTGAGGCTATCTATCGGGTGAAGCCGTTGTGGTTCGCCTAATCCGTGCCCACAATCCCGCGAACCACCGCAACCTTGCTGAGGAGGAAGAAAGAGATGAAACCCGAAAATAGGATTCAGTGGCTGCGCCGTGTTCTCTTCGTCAAAGTCGTCCTCACCCTCTTTGCGTGGGGCTTGCCCGCCCTTCTCGGCCCCATGGCCCTGCTCGCCGTGCTGAAACTCCCTATCCCGGCAGATCCGGTCTATCTGCGACTCTTCGGCGGGGCCTGCACGGCCTTTGGCGTTGCCTATTGGTTCGCCTACCGAGACCCCGTCCGCAACGTGGCGATCATCCAGGCAGGCCTGGTGGACAATGGCCTGATTACGCTTGTCATTCTCTTCCTGGGGCTGACGGGCAGGGTAACGAGCGCCTTCCTCGCACTTTCTGGCCTTCTGACCGGGCTGTTCTTCCTGCTGTTCTTGGTCCTCATGCCCAGGCCGGAGCGGCCTGCAACGAGATGATGCGAACCTTTGCGCGCTTCCCGCGACGGCGGCAGGCGACAGCCACACAGGGCGCTGCGCCCCAGCGCTGAAACGCCCGCGGTGAGAAGGCGTGCCATGAGGTGGATGCGCCGGCGACGGCAGTGCCCCTCGTGGCTCCATGTGAACGGGTTGGGAGGTAGGAATGGAGAATCGCATGAGCAGCAATCAGCGGGTGCTGGTGGCGATGAGGGCAGTCCTGGCGTTGAGCCTTCTCGCGTGGGCGATCCTCGGCGCAGCGCCCCGGCCCTTCGCGGGCGCGCAGCAGCCGGCTCCCGAATCGCCCGCCCTGACTCCGGTCTGGACCTTCAGCGGCGGCGTGTACCAGGGCCAGTCCGGCGACTACACCACCCCCTTGTCGGGCGTTACCGTCGCCATCTACGGGGCCAACTCCGCAGGCCGCCTGGGGACATGGATTCGGGAGACGACCACAAACCGCTCCGGCGCATTCAGCCTCTCTGTGTCGGGCTACGACGGCGACTACGCATACTACAACATCGTGGAAACCGACCTTCCGGGCTACACGTCCACGGGGGCGTTGAGCGGCTCTGGGGGCGAAGTGGTTACGCTGAACTGGATTCGCTTCACCAACCCGTCTCCAGGCGGGTATGCCGAGAACTTCTTCTGGGACGTGCCGACTCCGACGGCCACGCCCACCCCGACCGCCACGACCTATCGGCCGACGCACACACCCAGCACAACGCCCACCCGCACGGCCACGCCGACGGCCACGCCCAGCGCCACGCCGACGGCCACTGCTTGGTCCTACGTGTGGGAGTTCAGCGGCGTCGTTTGGGTTACCCCGATTCAATTGCCCATACCCCAGGTGGAGGTCAGCCTGTACGGTTCTCATCAGCGGATGGAGTTGGAGCAGCGCCTGGACGTAACGGAGACGGCGGGCGATGGCTCGTTTGTTTTGCGCTACGCGCCGTCGCTCGCCGCCGCACAGGAGTATCCGTACCTCATCGTGGTCGTTACCGACCCGGAATATCGCGGAGTGGCCACCTGGTCTGAGAGTGGCGCGGAGGTCGTGGCAGGGAATCGCCTGGTCTGGCACCAGCCGCCTCCCGGACAATACGGCGGCAACGGGTTCCGGGTCAGCCCGTTGCGAGTCTATCTCCCCCTCGTCATGAAACAGGCCGGCGCAGCCGCCGTTGGTTCCTCGGCCGCAACACAGTACTGCACCAACCTGTTGAGTAACGGCGGCTTTGAGACGGGCAACTTTGCGTACTGGACTGTCTTGGGGGCCCCACAGGTTGTGTTATTCCCCTACATGGGTTGCTGCAGCGCTGTGCTAGGGTACCGAGACAACGCACACGACCGACTGTCGCAATCTGTCGTGTCTCCGTTTGACGCTTACGGCATCATCGTCTCTGGGTGGGTTCAGGTTGCTACGGAGGAGGTGTCCGGCGAATACGACCTGCTCACTGTATCAGCGCGGTGGCTTTGGGAGGGGTGGCCGACTTTTGAGGGGTTTTCTGTATCTAACAACGCTCCGCAACACAAGTGGTTTTACGAGTTCAGGCCATTTTATGTCGGTGGTGGCACCCCTGTGGTGGAGGCCGGTGAAACCATCAACGTGTCTGTAGAAGCCCAAAACGACCCGAGCCGACCGACCAGTTTCTTCGTAGATTCCCTGTCCCTCCAAGTCTGCTGCTTTCCGGACGAATATGAACCGTATAATGATTATGCCAATGCCGTGCCCCTGACGCTAGGCGCCACTTACGAAGTGCGCATCTGCCCGAACGGGGATGAGGACTGGTTCAGGTTCCCGGTGGTACAGGGTCAGGTCATCACCGCTGACCTGTACAACCTGCCGGATGACTACAACATGAACCTGTACAGCAGCCCGTCTCGGCAGTTGTGTGCAAACCTCTCCGGCACATCGCCAGAGCACTGCGAGGTGATCGCCGACTCCACGGGCGAATGGCGCGTGCGCGTGGTTGGCGTGCGAGGGGCCACCGGCAACTCGGCGGCGTTCCTGCGCGTGCAGGTAGCCGACCCTCCCACACCTACGGCCACCGGTCAGGTCAGGCCGACCCGCACGCCCAGCGCCACGCCCACCCGCACCGCAACCCGGACGCCCACGCGGCTGGCCCCGCGAAGGGTTTTCCTCCCCATCATCATGAAGCAGCGCCTGGCCCCCGGCCCCACGCCCACGCGCACGCGCACGCCAACTCGCACGGCGACGCGCACCGCGACCCGCACCGCAACGCGGACGCCCACGCTCACCGCGACCTCCGCGCCAACCTCGCAGCCCGGCACGTGGACGCAGGCATCCAATGGCATCTACGGCGGCAACATCTATGCGCTCGTCCTCTCCCCGAATTACGCCAGCGACCGCACGATCTTCGCGGGCACCATGGGGGGTGGCGTGTTCCGGTCGACCAACGGCGGCGCGGCGTGGAGCGCGGCCAACAATGGCGTGCACTCCGAAATGGTTTTCGCGATGGCACTCTCACCCAACTACGCCAGCGACCGCACCGTCTTCGCATCGGGCGCGAGCATGATGGTCAAGTCCACCGACGGCGGGGCGTCGTGGCGGGACTGCTACACAGGCCTTCCCTGGGACTATCTGTATTCTCTGGCGGTCTCGCCCAACTACGCCAGCGACGGCACCGTGTTCGCGGGAACATCCAGCAACGGCCTCTACCGCACCACCAATGGCGGCGGCTCGTGGGATGCGGCGAACACTGGCTTGACGGCAACGCGCGTGGAGTCCATCGCGATCTCGCCGAACTTCGCGAGCGACCGCACGGTCTTCGCGGGAACCTCGGCCGGCGTCTTCAAGTCCACGAACGGCGGCGACTCGTGGTCGCTGGCCAGCACCGGCCTGACGTCGCTGTTCGTGGATGCGCTGGCTGTCTCGCCCAACTATGCGAGCGATCAGACCGTGTTCGCAGGAACTTCCGGCGGCGTGTTCAAGTCCACCAACCGCGGAGGCTCATGGGCACTCGCGGGCCTGTCCGGCTCGCAGGTGCAGGCGCTTGCCGTCTCGCCCGCCTTCGCCTCGGACAACACCGTGTTCGCCGGAACCGGCGATGCTGGCGTGCAGAAGTCCACCAACGGCGGCGCAGCCTGGAATCCCGCCAACAGCGGCATCACCGACACCAGTATCCGCAGTCTGGCGCTTTCGCCGGGCCTGGCCGCCGACGACACCGCCTTTGCTGGCGGAGCCACGCGCGGCGTGTTCAAATCCACCAGCCGAGGCAGTTCCTGGGCGCTGTGGACGACGGGCATCACCAACGTGAACGCGGTGGCTCTGGCCGCGTCGCCCAGCTATGCCAGCGACCGGACCCTCTTCGCAGGGATTCGCGAGCTCGGCATCTACAAGTCCACCGATGGCGGCGGGTCCTGGGCTCTGTCCAGCACGGGGGTGACGAACACCTGGATCTACGACCTGGCGGTCTCGCCCAACTACGCGAGCGACCAGACGGTGTTCGCGGCCACCTACGGCGGCGGCGCCTTCAAGTCCACAGACAGGGGCGCTTCGTGGAGCCCGATCAACGCAGGGATGTCTGAGAACACGCTGGAGTCCCTCGGGGTTTCGCCAAACTTCGGGAGCGATCACACACTTTTCGCAGGTACCTTCGGCGGAGAAGTGTACAAATCCACGGACGCGGGCGCGAACTGGACGCTGTCGCACACGGGGCCCGCGTCCTGCCAGGTGGAAACGCTGGCATTGTCGCCCAACTACGCCAGCGACCACACGCTGTTTGCAGGGACGTACAGCGCAGGGGTGTACCGCTCCACCAACGGCGGGACTTCCTGGAGCACTGTGAATGCAGGACTCACGTCCATGGAGGTAGACGCGCTCGCCATCTCGCCTGCGTTTGCCTCCGATCACACGCTCTACGCGGCGAGCATGAATGCGGGCGTGTTCAAGTCAACGGATGGCGGCGGCTCGTGGAGCGCGGCGAACGCAGGGCTTTCGTACGCATGGGCCAGATCGCTGGCCCTGTCGCCCGACTATGCGAGCAACGGCACGCTCTACATGGGCAATAGCCCGGTCTTTGTGTCCACAAACCGCGCAGGCTCGTGGGCGGAGTTGGGCACCGCTCCCTGGAGGCGGTATGCTGTGGCCCTCATCGCCGTGCCGGGCAGCCCCAGGTCGCTATTCGTGGGAACCGACGGGCAGGGTATCTGGAAGTACAATCTGCCGTAGGGCGGCGCAGTCCTAGCAAGCGGGCCGCATATACGTGCCAGGCCCCATGTCCAACTGGTTGACGCCCGCGCGAAGCCCTGCTACAATTTGAACCGTCGGGGCATCATACCTTCTTTGCCGCGCGCTCCGGATAATGGCGTCCACCAGATGAGCCCATTCGCCTGAGGAGGTGTACCATGAGGCACCCCTGGCGTTCCTTCACCCTTGCGGTTCTGTTTGCCCTGCTCGTTACTCTCGCCCTTTTTGCGCCCTCCGCGCTGGCCGCGCCGCCCCTGGAGGACACAAAGCCCCAGCCCGCCGCCGGCTACGCCTGCGACGGGAGCGACGGTGTCTACCTCTACGAGGACATCAACTACGGCGGCGCGTGCATCCGCTTCACCGCCGACGATCCCGAACTGGGCGACGATGGCTGGCATGACCGGGCCTCTTCCGTCAAGTTCGTGGGCTTCATGTATGCGGGCGGGCGCGCAAGGGCCACGCTCTGCACAGATGACTACTACGGGGGGGGCATGTTTGAACTTCGGCGGCGATATTCCCTGGCTGGGCGATCAACCCATCGGCAACGACAGCGCCGACTCCATCCGCATTGAAATCCGCCCCTTGTGCGATATGGTCACGCAGATCCCCAAAGCCGAGTGCGAGGCGCTAGTGGCGCTGTACAACTCCACCTTCGGACCATACTGGACCAACCGGACCGGCTGGCTGGCCAACTACACCCCTTGCTCGTGGTCCCGCGTCACTTGCGAGGGTGGGCATGTGACAGAACTTTGGCTGACCTTGAATGGCTTGACTGGAAGCATCCCAAGCCGCCTGGGCGATCTGTCCTATCTGGAAGCGCTGGATATGCAGGGCAATCACTTGACTGGCAGTATCCCCGAAACCCTGGGCAGCCTCTCCAATTTGCAGTTGCTATGGCTCACCGCGAATCAATTGACCGGCAGCGTTCCCTCCAGCCTGGGCAACTTATCTAGACTGACAACGATAAACTTGGGCGGCAACAGCCTGACCAGTAGTATTCCCGAAAGCCTGGGCAGCCTGCAAAACCTGCTCCAGATGGAACTTGGCGGCAATGCGCTGGTGGGTACTATCCCAGCCACCTTCGGCAACCTATCAAACCTGGAAGAGCTAGGAGTATCCTTCAATCCGCTGATGAGTGGCTCTCTTCCTCAGAGTCTCAAGAACCTGTCTTCGCTGGACACGTTCCGGTTCGACAACACCAACCTGTGCGAGCCGCCCGACGCCGTCTTCCAGGCCTGGCTGGCAGGCATCCAGGATCTGAAGCGCACGGGCGTGCTGTGCGTCCCCACCGCAACACCTACACGCACACCCACGCGCACCCTTACACTCACTCCAACCCGCGCACCCACAGCCACACGCACACGCACGCGGACGCCCACCATCACCCCGACGGCCACAACCACGTTCACGAAACGCCCCACCAACACACCGGGCCCGTCGCCCACCTGGGTTCCAGGCACGATCAGAAGAGCCTTCCTGCCCATCGTCCTGAAAGACTACCGCCCGTTCGGCGACGACGACTTCAACCATACCACGCTAGGCGCCCGCTGGTGGTGGGTGAACTAGGACCCCGCCAAGTGGAGCCTCACCGCACGGCCCGGCTTCCTGCGCATCCTCACGTCTTCCGAGAGCGTGGGCGGCAAGAACCTGGCGCTCCAGAACGCTCCCACCGGCGACTACACCGTCCAGACGCGCCTGCTGTTCACGCCCACCAGCAAGTACCAGAAGGCGGGCCTTGTGGTGTACAGAGACAACGCAAACTACCTGATGCTGGGGCGCGCCTATTGCAATGAATCTCCTCCAACCTGCGTGGGCAATGGCATCTATTTTGACCTTGTGGAAGGAAACACAGGCGTGGGCGGCAACTATCCGATGTCCACAACCAAGACCAGCGAAGCCTACCTGCGCATCGTGCGTCGAGACAACATTTATGCCGGATACTACAGCGAGGATGGCACCCACTGGACGCTGGTGGGGGTGCATACGGCGAGCGTTGTGCTGCCTTATCTGGGGCTCACTGCCGTGAGTGACCTGGCCAACGCGCAGATCCCCGCGGACTTCGACTATGTCGACATCGCGCCGCCGAGCAATTGATGGCCCAGCGGGTTGTGGAATGAGATGTCGCGAGACACTGCTTCGTTCAGAATGCCCCCTGGGCGGCTGAGAGTCGTTTTTCAACACCCTCTCCCATAACTGTTGCGCGCGCACGATTCTGTCGTATAATATCCGGACAATCATCTCCCATCGTACAAACGCCGTCTATCCGTGAGTCTCCCGAATGAAGACGTTCGTATCTTTAGGAGGTCAGCCATGAGACGCGCATGGCATTCGTTTATCCTCGTGGTTCTGCTTGGTCTGCTCTTCGCCTTCATCCCGCCGCCCGAACTGGGCGCGCAGCAGCCGGCTCCCGAATCGCCCGCCCTGACTCCGGTCTGGACTTTCAGCGGCGGCGTGTACCAGGGCCAGTCCGGCGACTACACCACCCCCTTGTCGGGCGTTACCGTCGCCATCTACGGGGCCAACTCCGCAGGCCGCCTGGGGACATGGATTCGGGAGACGACCACAAACCGCTCCGGCGCATTCAGCCTCTCTGTGTCGGGCTACGACGGCGACTACGCATACTACAACATCGTGGAAACCGACCTTCCGGGCTACACGTCCACGGGGGCGTTGAGCGGCTCTGGGGGCGAAGTGGTTACGCTGAACTGGATTCGCTTCACCAACCCGTCTCCAGGCGGGTATGCCGAGAACTTCTTCTGGGACGTGCCGACTCCGACAGCCACACCCACCCCGACCGCCACGACCTATCGGCCGACGCACACACCCAGCGCGACGCCCACCCGCACGCCGACGGCCACGCCTACTATCTGGAACACCCCGCCAGCGGGAATCCTGTTCCGCGACGAGTTCACTCCCGGTCCCGATGCACGGTGGCGCTTCTATGACGGAAGCTGGTTCGTCCAAGATGGCGTGCTCCGGGCCAGCTTCGATTGGAACGCCTATGCCTGGGTAGACAGCATCGCGTGCTCGCAGTGCCAAGTCCAGGCGCGAATCCAGGTGCCCTCTATTGCCCCACTCAAGGAAAACGAGGTTGCCCTCATCGTACGCATGCAAGACCGGGACAACTTCTACATGGGTGATGTCATGGCACGTGAGAAGACCGTCCGGTTGTGGAAGCGCGTTGATGGACAATGGTTCCACCTCGGAACAAAACCCGTGGACTGGCAAGCTGGCGAGTGGCATACGCTCCGAGTAGAGGCCAACGGCAGCCAGTTGCGCCTTCTGGTGGATGGCATCGTCCAGATGACAGCAGCGGATAGCTCTTTTACCCAGGGCCAAGCGGGTTTGCGTATCAACGAAGTGCAGGCATGGATCGATGATTTCACCGCCTCGGGCAAAGCGGTCAACCTGCCCACTTCCACTGCGACTTCCGTACCCCTCGTGCAACTCTACCCGGATCTGGATGCCCTGTATATGGAACGATCTCCCAGGTATCCATGGAATGCTGAGAAGAACTGGCCCGACGTCGGAGAGCCTGTTACATTCACATTGCACGTAGCCAACAAGGGGGGACAACCGGCGGGGCCGTTCTCCATCCAGTGGGAAACCCTTGATCCAGCAGGCCAAGTAGTGCCAGGGAGTATGTGGGTTGACTCCGTGGACGGGCTACCGGCGCATTCCCAGCCTATCACGACAACCTACGCGACCGCTTGGGCCGATGGCCGCTGGCGCGATGGGCCGTACACCATTCGTGTGACGGTAGACTCACAGAATGGCATTGCCGAGGGGCCCTTCGAGAACAACAATGTAATCTCCGATGTGACCAATGCGCTCTGTCTGGCTTTCATGGTGGAGCAGGATGTCTACGACGCGTTCAACCAAATCCGAACCGGTCGGATTGAGGATCTTCCTCCGAGCGCGCGCGCTGAAGCCCACTTCTACTGGTTCAGCCGCCCCGCGAGCACCGAGCCCTATCGCGCAGGCACTTACTCATGGGAGGATTGGGCACAGCGCTAAGTGATGCAATTGAACGAATATTTCTACAAGGCAGAGAATGATCATCTGGAAGGAGTGAGATACTCGCTTCCTCGTGTGCGGCTCGATCGCATTGACGTCGTTCCTGACGGAACCATCACAAGCCACAATTTCCCCTACTACGGACCAGATGCTATGACCATAGATGCAGCCTGGGGCTTTGAGGCGTTCAGCCCGATTTACACGGTTCTCCCGCAGTTCTTGGTCATGGAGCCATCCCTCATTCACGAGCTGGGCCATCACTTGGGACGGCCTCATCCTGATTCAGCGGCCCGATGGCTCACGCCTGGAGTAGCAAGACTGCGCACGTCCAGCGGTCACCTGGCCTTCCAGCAGGCATGGGCCGATCACTATGTCGGTGATCAGCGGATACTGCGCTCCATCATGCAGAACAATAGCTATGACTATGGTCTCGACGAGTCTTCGGCTCTTGGCTTTGCATACGAATTCCAGCACAAGGTAGGACGCCAGGTGCCCGAGAGGCTAGGGTCACTCAATCCGGGCAGTGGGCTATGGGGTCCAGTGCCAACTGCCGAACCACATCACTGGAATTCGTTTTTCAGCGACCTGTCCATTTGGCCAAACGGTCAGACGTGCTGCGGAACAGGTTACTGGCCGTTTCTGGAAATACCCAGTAGCCCTGAACTCGTGGTTCTGGATCAGCAAGGCTGGCCTATACCCGGCGCGGCGATTGAGGTGTATCGCGGTGTTCCCGCCGCTTCCAGCTCTTTGCTCCCCGCCGGCTGGACACGGGCTCTCTCCGCACGATGGCACGGGTATCTGCAGATAGATGTGCCTGGCTCGTACGAGTTCGGCGTCGCCACGACTCTGGCTAACGTGACACTCCGCATTGCCGGCAACGCGGTAATTGGGCCCTCCCAGGAGGTCTACTACGACAGCAACGGTTATGCGACCCATCCCTATTCGGCGTCTCTTGAGGCGGGCCGCTGGCCCGTGGTTCTCGGAATGTCGACTCTGTACGCCGACACTATTGCTGGTGATCAGTTTGCGCTTCTCGTGAGAGCCCCTGCCATTCCAGGCTGGCAGGACTGGGACTTGTTGCCCTCAACCCTGCTGAGCAGAGATGCCGCTGGCCTCCAGCCAGGGCTCACTGCCGACTACTTTGCCAGTGATACGTTTGCTTCGCCATTCTCCACGCGAAGCGAACCCACCGTTTTCCTGAGCCACCGACACACGTATAGGGAGACGCCCGACATAGCCGGTACAACTGACGCCAGCGGCATACTCCGTCTTCCCGACTTCAATCTGCTGGCACCGAACTCAGTTCTGTTGAACCAGCGGGCTACGCTTACGCTCGTGCGCATCCGGTACGGAGATCTGGAAGTCTTCAAAGTGCTGGACATCTTCCATTTGACCCGTGCATTCCAGAAACAACCCCATGCGCCCGTCCCGGTTTTCTTGGACACCAACCCGGACGGCACCCACAGCAACCTTCCCATGAGCGCCGCTCAGACGCCTATTGCGACGGCATCGCCGACCGTGACACCTACTCCGACACTAACGCGCACACCAACGACCACATCAACTCCAACGCTGACACCAACGCCTACAGCTACTCCACGATTGGTCTTCCAAGACAGCTTCGATGCTGGCGCGAACGGGGCGTGGCGCTGGAGCGGCGGCAACTGGAACGTGCAGGGCGGCGAGTACTGCCAATCCGACGCCTGGGCCTATGACACCTTCACGTGGGTGCAAGACGTACGATGTGCGGATACCACGGTGAGGGCGCGCGTCCGGCTGGTCTCCGATCCAGGCACATCTGGGCTGGCCTATGCTGCGGGCATCGTGCTGCGGATGCAGGACTCGCAGAACCTGTGCCTGGCCGACCTGACGGCTGTTGCGAACCAGGCGCGAATCTACGTGAGGGAGCGCGGCGTCTGGATTCAACTCGCCAGCGTCCCCTTCGCAGTACAGAAGGACAGATGGTACGATTTGGAGTTCTCAGCCGTGGGAAGCCAACTCACCTTGCGCGTAGATGGCCGGACCGTCGTTCAAGCGCTGGGCCCCGTCCTTCCGCAGGGTTTGGCGGGGCTGCGAGCCGACCGCGCGCTTGCCTCGTTTGACGATTTCCAGGTTTTCTCGCATGAGACCCCACACGCATTGCCGCGCCTGTGGCTGCCTGTCGCGATAAGGTAACGCGCGCCCGATGCTGAACTGATCGGCCTTCCGCCAGGTACATCCCCCCTCCAACCCGCACCAAGCCGGAGAGGTCTGCACGGTGCGCAGGGGGCTACGCACCCAGGCGCTCCCAGTA
>JADBJK010000056.1 GCA_014874485.1 Chloroflexota bacterium | reverse complement strand
GCGACGTCTGCGGGTGTGTACAAGGTTGTCGTTAAGGACAACAACGGGTGCGAGGACACGTCCAACGAGATCACGGTGACGTATGTACCGGATCCTGAGGCGAGCCTGTCCAAGCGATACGACCACTGCCTGGGCCAGGTAACCTTTACGGCCTCTGCATCTAGCGGCGAGTCGCCCTACACCTTCGCCTGGGATGTTGACGGAGATGGCTTTGACGATGGAACAGGGCCGACCAAGACCATCACGGGATATGGTCTGAGCGGCACAATCCGCGTCCAGGTCACGGACAACAACGGCTGCACGGACATCGCATCCGACACCTATGCGATCAACCAGCAACTCACGGTTGAGGCCTCGCTTGACTCCCTGAACCAGTGCACAGGGTACGCGTGCTTCAGCGCTGCAGGAAGTGGAGGCGATGGGTCCTACACTTACGCATGGGATCTGGACAACGACGGTGAGTTTGATGATGCGACCGGGGCTACTGCGTGCCGGATGTACCCGGACGGGACGTTCACGGCCCGCGTTCGGGTAACCGACGGCAACGGGTGCACGGCCACGGATGATGTGCAGATCGTGGTGGACGTGCCTGCGCCTCAGGTGAGTATCGTCAAGACCGTGGACCAGGCCATCGTCTACGAAGGCACGACGGTGAAATACGCGTACTCCATCCACAATCCGGGCACCTGCCCGCTCCTTAACGTCACGCTGGCTGATGACAAGATTGGTGCGGTCAATGCGGGTATCCTCACTGGCCTTACGGATCAGGATGGAGACGGCGCTGCCGACGACCTGGCGGCAGGCGCTTCGGCAAGCGGCTCGGTGTTCCACCTGATCACGGTCAATACTCACAACTGGGCTACCGTGACGGGCAAGAACTCCCGCGGCGAGACGGCCAGCGACACCGACGACGCCGATGTCAAGGTCATCCATCCATGCATCAGCCTTGAGAAGGACGGGCCTGCCATGGCGCATGAGGGCGACCTCATCACCTACACGTTCGTCCTCAAGAACTGCAGCACGGATGCTTGGCTGTACGGCGTTACGGTTACCGATCCAATGCTCGGCGGTGTGATCTGGGGACCGGCGGACCTCGCGCCTGGCCAGGAGGAGCACTTCTCGGTCAACTACACCATTCCGCAGCCGTCCACGGATCCGGTGGTCAACGAGGCCAGGGCAATCGGCAAGGATGTCCTGAACGGCGAGTGGATAGACGGGGACAAGCACTATGTGGATATCCTGCACCCGTGCATAGACATCAACAAGAGCGGGGTCTATCAGTCCCATGAAGGTGACACGATCACGTACGCATTCGCGCTGACCAATTGCAGCGTGGACACGCCGCTGCATGACGTAACCGTTACAGACCCGCTGTTTGGCGGCGTCATCTGGGGACCTGGGACCCTTGCCGCGAGTGCGACGGTGAACTTCACGGTGGACTACAAGGTGCCGAACGGCGCGCCTGACCCGCTGAGCAATACGGCTACGGCAGTGGGGAAGGATGCGCTGGACCTGGAGGTTCGCGACGAGGCCACGCACTATGTGGACATCCTGCACCCGTGCATTGACCTGGTGAAGGACGGCCCGGCCAAGGCCTACGAGGGCGAGAAGATCACTTACAACTTCACGCTGACCAACTGCAGCGAGGACACGGACCTGCACAACGTAACGGTAACCGATCCGCTGCTCGGTGGCGTGATCTGGGGTCCTGGCTATCTGGAGGCCAAGAAGTCGGTGTCGTTCTCTGCGGACTACGTGGTCCCGGTGGGCGCGCCCAATCCTCTCGTCAATACGGCGGTGGCAACCGGGTACGACCCGCTGGATCTACTCGTCTCGGATCCGGCCCCTGCCGTGACCACGTTTATCCTGCGGCCGCTCGGGTTCAAGTTCTGGGATCAAGACTGGGACGGCACGCGGCAGCCCACGGAGCCCCTCATGGGTCGCTGGGAGGTCCGCCTGATTCAGGCAGAAACCGGCGTGGAGTACGCTGCGTGGACGAATTCCAGCCCGACGAGCGCGTTCTACGGTTACTGGTTCCCGCCGAAGGACATGCCCGCAGGACTGTACTACGTCTATGAGAGCGGCAAGCCCGGCTGGGTCCAGACCCACCCGAACGTCAACAAGGGTGTGTACCACATCAACTACCACGAGGACGGCACGTTTGAACTGCTGAGCACACCGCCGCGACCGTACTACGGCCTGAGTTTCGGCAACACTCAGAAAGAGGTGCCCGGCGGCGGTGACTGCCCGTGCTACGACTTCGTCGTGTTCCAGTCCAACCGCGACGGCAACTGGGAGTTGTACCGGGTGAGTGCCTTTGGTGGTGAAGTGGTGAGGCTGACCGATGATCCGGCTGTGGACACCGCTCCCACCTTCAACCGGGCGCTGATTCCGGGCGACGTGCGGATCGCGTTCCAGTCCAACCGCAACGGTAAGTGGGACATCTATACCGTTGATCTGAACGGTGGCAATCTCAAGCGCCTGACCGGAGGCGGTCTGCTCAATCCTGGCTTCAATAACACAGACCCCGTGTGGGCGCCACTCTGCGACGTCCTGAAACTGGCCTTCGTGTCGGACCGCGACGGGAACGAGGAAATCTACCTGATGAACGGCGATGGCAAGGGCCAGCAGCGGTTGACGAATTCGCCGGCGGCGGACACGGATCCTGACTGGTCGCCCGAGGGAGACGCGATAGTGTTCCAGTCTATGCGGAACGGCAACTGGGACATCTACCGGGTGGACATCACCGGCAGGAACCTGGTGCAACTGACGAAAGATCCGGCGGATGAGGTGGATCCGGTTTGGTCGCCGGACGGGCACTGGATCGCGTTCCGCTCCAACCGGGAGGGTTCGTGGAACATCTATGTCATCCCGGCAGAGGGCGGCGCGGCAGTCCGCATCAGCGCGGCGGGCAACAATGAGCAGGCTGTCTGGTCGCCTACCAGCGAGAAACTGGCCTACCAGTCGGACCGCGACGGGAACTGGGAGATCTACGTGGGCGACATCACGACGGGTGAGGAGATCCGCGTCACGAATGATGACGCCAAGAGCGAGTGGCCCACGTGGTCGTGCGGTGCCGACTCTGTGGTGTACGCAACGGATGCGGACGGGAACTGGGAACTGTACCACGTGCAGGTCGTGGACGGCATGATGCTGGCTCGCCTGACGGATGACCCCGCCACGGACGTGTACCCGGTGTGGCTCCCGATGGAGGAGGACGGCAGCCTGGCGGGCCTGGACATCCCGATGCCGACGCCGGTACCCACCGCGACGCCGGTACCCGCTCCGACGGCAACGCCGACGGCACGGCCTGCCAACACGCCTGTGCCGACGGCGACGCCAATTCCGTTGCACACCCCGGCGCCTCGGCCAGATCCAGGCGAGCGCTACTGGATTCGCCTGCCGTTGGTCGTCGTGCGGTAGCATTCGGCTAGCAGCAAGACTGGACGTGGGAGAGCGAGGCTTTTCGCTCTCCCACGTTTGTGTTTGTGTGGGCGGCCTACGTTAACCCCAGTCCTCTCGCAGCGGGCGAGAGAACGGGCACCCGCCCGAGGCTGAAGCCGTCGGGCTGAAGGGGCAAAGCCCTGCGGGCTGGGCTAGCCCCAGAGGGTGATCTTGGCGATGCCCTTGGCGTAGTCTGCGATGCGCTCCAGTTCGGTGGCGATCTCCAGCACGGCGGCCAGAATGCGCAGGTCTTTCGCCATCGGCTGCTGCGTGGCGATCAGCGAGAGGCAGTCCGATTCAATGGCGAAGCGCTTCGCGTTGATGTCGTGGTCTGCGGCAATGAGCCGTCGGGCGGCTTCCAAGTCGCGCCTCTTGAGCGCGGCGACGGACTCCAGAACGGCTTTTTCAACCATGCTGCCGAGGGCCAGAACGTCTTCCTCCAGCCTTTGCAATTCCTTCTCAAAGATTTGTCGCGGCATAGGGTCATCCTTTTCGGGTCAGGTAGAGCCACGCTGCGGCAACGCCCAACACCACCGATAGCCCGACAGCCACCCACCTCGCCCACACTGCGGCGGTTCCTCCGGCGGCCTCCAAGGCCTGGCTCACCGTCAGCAATACCACGGCGCCTGCAAGCAGCGCCAGCGCCTCATTCCTGCGATTCCCGTACACCCACATCGCTTGCTCCCTCCGTCAGAACAGGCAGGACGTTGTCGCGGATCGCGTCGCGAACGCGGCGGAACACCTCCAGGCGTTCCTCATCAATGCCCGTTGCGGCTGCGGGGTCTGGAAACCCCATGTGCACCCTGCGCCCCGTGCCGAGCCACAGGGGGCAGTTCTCCGCCGCGTGGTCGCACACCGTGATCACGAGGTCAAACTGCTGTCCCATGAACTCGCTCACAGACTTGGAGCGCGCCCCCGAAATGTCTATGCCCACCTCGGCCATGGCCTGGATCGCCAGCGGGTGCACGTACCCTGTGGGCTCGGTCCCAGCCGAATACGCCTCCCATTGGTCGCCCAGCAGGTGGTTGGCCCATGCTTCGGCCATCTGGCTGCGGGCCGAGTTGCCCGTGCACAAGAACAACACGCGGCGCTTGCCCATCATCCAAACCTCCCTGTAATGTAGGCTTCGGTTCGCTTGTCCTTGGGGTTCGTGAACAACTCTCGCGTGGGGCCGTACTCCACCAGATATCCGGCGCGGTCTTCGTCCATCATCAGAAAGGCCGTGTAGTCTGACACGCGCGCCGCCTGCTGCATGTTGTGCGTAACGATAAGGATGGTGTAGTTCTTCACCAACTCGTGCATCAGGTCCTCTATTTTCAGCGTGGCGAGGGGGTCCAGCGCCGATGCCGGCTCGTCCATGAGGATGAGTTCTGGACAGATGGCGATGGCCCGCGCGATGCAGAGCCGTTGCTGCTGTCCGCCCGACAGCGCCAGGGCGCTCTGGTGCAGTTTGTCCTTGACCTCGTCCCACAGGGCGGCCTGCTGCAGCGAGCGGACAACGACTTCGTCCAAGTCCTTCTTCCGATGGATTCCGTGCAGGCGGGGACCATAGGCCACATTGTCGTAGATACTCTTGGGGAATGGGTTGGGCCGCTGAAACACCATTCCGACGCGGCGGCGCACATCCACCACATCCACATTGGGAGAGTTGATGTCCTCGCCGTCCAGAAGAATCTCCCCTTCCACTCGGGCGTTGGGGATCAGACCGGTCATGCGGTTGAGCGAGCGCAACAGCGTGGATTTGCCGCACCCTGAAGGCCCGATGATGGCCGTGATCCGATTGGCGTACACCACCATGCTGATCTCTTTCAGTGCCCGAAACTTGCCGTAGTATACGGAGACATTCCTCGTCTCCATCTTGATCTGCAAAGAAGGCGATGGATGTAGCCTATCGTTTTCTGTGTATAGGTGCGTCGCGACTTTTGCTAGCATGTCTTCCATAACATCAACCTTGCAGGCGCCGCTTGCGGGATTCCACCCAAAGGCGGGCGAAGATATTGAGGGCTAAGACAAGGATCATCAGCACGAGGGCTATCGCCCAGGATTGCTCAATGCGCTCCGGATAGGGCTGTTGCGCGTACTTCCACAGGGTCAGCGGCAGGGAGTCCACGGGTTGGTCAACGATCCGCCCAATGATCTGGAGCACACTCTGATTCTGCGCCACGCCGTTTCGGATGATCATGCCGACATCATAGCGCTCGTTGCCCAGCGCGGTAAAAAGAAGGGGGGCGGTTTCCCCTGCCGCACGCGCGACGGCGAGAAGGAAGCCTGTGATGATACCGTTGAGAGCGGCGGGGAAGACGACGCTCAACGCGGTTTTCCACTCGGGTGCGCCCAGTGCCAGCGAGGCTTCGCGCAGGCTGTGCGGCACCATTTTGAGCATCTCCTCGGCCGTGCGGATGATGGTTGGCAGCATCAGGATCGCCAAGGCTGCCCCGCCTGCAAGACCGGAGTAGTGTCTCGCGGGCACGACGATGACCGCATACCCGAACAGACCGATGACAATGGACGGCACTCCCGAAAGCACGTCGGTGCTGAACCGCAGAGCGACGCCTAGGGGCGTGTTCGGATGATAGGCGCTGTAGAAAGCGGCCAGTATTCCTGGTGGGGTGGCGAAGATCGCCGCCAGGGTGGTCATTACGATCGTGCCCTCCAGCGCGTGCAGGACACCACCACCCTCCATGCCCAGCGGCTTCGGCAGTTGGGTGAAGAAAGACAGGTCCAGCGATTTGCCGCCCCGATATACCACGTAACCGATGATAGAGAGCAGCGGGACGACCGCCAGCAATGTCATCACGCCTGTCAAGGAGAGCATGAGCGCGCTGGTCGCTTTGCGCCGTGCCCTCAATGCAGCCTGATTCACAGTGAGTTGGGGTTGCACATCGGTCATGAACGCACCTCCTGCAACGTCCGCCGTGCGACACTCCAAACCAGCAACCTCGCGGCCACATTCAGCGCTAACGTCAAGAAGAATAACACCAGCCCGATCTCAATCAGCACCTGGCTGTGAAGTTCGGAAACGGCCTCGGCGAACTCGTTTGCGATTACACTTGCCATTGTGTAGCCCGGCGACAGCAGGGAAGGTTTGCCCGTGATGGAGTTTCCGATGACCATGGTCACGGCCATGGTCTCGCCCAGGGCGCGGCCCAGCCCCAGGAGAATCGCCCCCAGAATGCCGGAGAGACCGTAGGGAAGTAGCACTTTCCAGATGGCCTCCCATTGGGTAGAGCCAAGCGCCAGGGACGCCTCACGCTGACTGTTGGGAATGGAGAGCAGCACATCGCGGGTTACAGCGGTGATGGTTGGCATAATCATGATGGCGAGGATGAACGCTGCTCCCAACCGCGAGACGCCGCTGTGCGGCATCGGGCCGGCGAACAGTGGGGCAAGCCCTGGAATCTGGCCAAGCGTTTTGGACATCAGGCTGCCCACAGGTGCTACAATGTTCGGCAGGAACACGAAGATGCCCCACAGCCCGTAGACCACGCTGGGGATGGCGGCAAGCAACTCTATCATCCAGTTCAACGGAAGGCGCAGCCACGAGGGACAGAGTTCGGCCAGAAAGATCGCAACTCCCACGCTCATGGGCACAGCCAGCGCAATTGCCACCACGGACGTGAGCAGGGTGCCGTAGACGAAGGGCCAGGCCTGGAAGTTGCTGGCAATGGGGTCCCAGTTTGCGTCCAAAGTCGGCAGCAGGAAGTTCCAGCCAAACTCGGCGCGGGCGGCTGCCGATTGATTCCAAAGCATCCAGCCGACGGCAAGGATCAACAGCGGCACCAGCAGTGAGCCGAAGATCAGCAGAAGCGTCCAGATTGGGTCGCCGTGACCGTAGAGCCGCTTGGGCCAAGTAGACCTCCGCGACGAGAAAATGGCTTTGACCTGGTTGAGCATGGAAGCCACCTTTCCGGCTGAACAAGTGCCTATCGGCGTGTTCAGCGTCAATCTTTTCATCGCGCGTACGTGTCCGGCAGCGCGGTTTCAGCAGTTGAGAGGGTCTGATGACAGAGGTCAGACCCTCTCAAACAGGCACCAGAACGATACCGCATCACTTGAGGACCGGCTGCCCCTTGCAGGTTACCTCTCCCAACTTCGCGAGTACGTTATCGCGCACAGCGGGAGGCAGCACCGCGTAGCCTAGTTCGGCAGCGCGTTTGCCAGCGCCCTGGTCGGTCAGACTCCAGCGGATGTACTCCAGCAACTTTCGGGCCTTGAGGCAGTCTTCCATGCTCGTGGTGTGCAGGATGAGATAAGTGTACCCAACGATGGGCCAGGAACCCTCGCCGGGGGCATCCACGATGTTCGCCGTGAGTTTGGCGTCAAAGGCTCCCGCGAAGTCTGCCATAGCGGACTGAACACTGGCGGCATCGGCCTGAACCACCTTGCCCGCTTTGTTGCGCATTGCAGCGTACGCCAGCTTGTTGGATACAGCATAGGACAGCTCAACATAGCCCAGCGAGTTTGGCGTGTTCTGAACGGCTGCGGCTACGCCCTGATTGCCCTTACTCCCTACGCCATTGCCCGCCTTGTCAACCGGCCACTGAACAGAAGCACCGGCACCAACGTTGGTCTTCCACTCCGGGCTGAATGCGGACAGGGCTTTGGTGAAGATCTCGGTCGTGCCGGAGCCATCCGAGCGATGGACCACCGTGATACTGGCATCGGGCAGGTAGCCTCCGAGGTCCGGGTTCAACGCAAGGATGGCGGGGTCATTCCACTTGGTGATCTTCGCGCTGTAGATGTCCACCAGGGTCTGGCGGTCCAGCACCAACGTGGGGATCTTGGCGTCGGCGGGGAAAGGCTGCGCCCAGTTTATGTTGTAGATCACCACAACCGCGCCCGCCAGAATGGGGTACATTTGGAGGTCCTTGCCGGCCTGGTATTCCTCGTCCTTCAGGACTGAGTCAGATCCGGCGAAATCCACAGTGCCATCAATAATCGCCTTCTTGCCTCCGCCGGAGCCGATGCCCTGGTAGTTGATCACCACCGAGGGGTCCACATACTGGTAGGCGTACGCCCATTCGGTGTAGACGGGCAGAGGGAAGGTCGCGCCCGCGCCGTTGATCTGGATGGATCCAGGCGGCAGAGGGGTCGCCGTCGGCGCCACTGTGGGGACCGCAGCGGGCGCCGTGGTTGGGGCCGCAGTTGGCGCGGCGGTGGGGGTCGCCGTGGGCTGCGCGCCTCCGCAGGCCGAAAGCAGCATGGCCACAGCGACTAGAACGAACAGGATCTTACGCATGGTAGTTCTCCTCCCTTTGTGTTGGTTTATCCGAGGAGTACTCTACCATACGTGGTTTAACAGCGATTCAAGGGTTTGTTAACGTCCTGTTAAGGTTGTGTTGTCGGAGATGTCGTGCACGGCCAGTGTGAAGTAGAACGTGCTCCCCTTGCCCTGCTCGCTTTCGGCCCAGATACGCCCGCCGTGCGCCTGCACGATGTGCTTGGCGATGGCGAGTCCAAGCCCCGTGCCACCGCCGGAACGTGAACGGTCGGCCTTGTAGAACCGTTCAAAGATGCGCGGGAGATCATCGGGTGCGATGCCCACGCCCGTGTCGCGGACGGACACCACGACCTCGCGGCCCTTCGCCTGGGCCTCAACGATGATCTCTCCGCCGGGCGGCGTGAACTTGATGGCGTTGTGCAGCAGGTTCATCAGCACCTGGTGCATGGCCTCCAAATCCGCCTTCACCGCCGGGATGTCAGGGGGGAACTGCACGCTCAGGGACAGGTTGGCCCGTTCGGCCTGGGGGCGCAGCCGCTCAACCGGAGGCAAGAGGATTTGCTCAACCGAGGTCGGCGCGAACGACAGTGGCGCTTGACCGGACTCAATGCGAGACAAGTCAAGGAGTTCGCGGACCATCTGGATGAGCGCGTCCAACTCCGCGTCCATGCGGTCCAGGAATCGGCGGGCCGCCTGAGGGTCGTCGCTTGCGCTGTCTCGTAGCGTCTCCACCAGGGCCTTCAGGGATGCGAGCGGCGTCCGCAACTCGTGCGAAACGTTGCTGATGAAATCGCGGCGAACCGTTTCCAGCCTTCGCACGTGGGTCAGGTCTTGCAGCATGATGAGGCTTCCCTCCGTTCCCCGCTCGCGGAAGGGCGTAACCACAACCCGCAGGAGGGCATTCTGCCGGTACAGTTCCACCGTGCCTTCCATCTCCGCTCCGCTTGCGATGCTCTCGCGCCAGAGTTCAATGAGCCGATGATGGCGCAACACCTGGGCCAGGGGGCGGCCCACGGTATCGCTGGCGGCACCCAGGAGGCTGGCCGCCGACGGGTTGATCAATTGAACGCGGCCTTCTCCGTCGGCAATCATCACGCCGTCGGCCATGTGTTCCAGCACATCCGCCAGGCGCACCTTCTCCTCGCTCAGCGCGGTCATCTTCTCCTTGAGTTGCGAGGCCATCATGTTGAACGCGCGGGCCAGGTCGGCGATTTCGTCGCGCGTTGTGGGCAGAATGGAGACATCCAGGTTGCCCTCGGCAAGCCGCAGCGCGTCCCTTGTGAGGCGGCGGATCGGGCGCACGGTGCGCTCGGCGATGAGCAGGGCAAGCAAGCCGGCGAGCACCGATGCGGCCGCTGCGGCCAACAGGATGCTCTGGCGCAGGCGCGCGATGTGAATCTCAACCTGCCGCAGGGGGCGTGCAACACGTGCGATGCCCGCCACCTGCCCACGCACCACAACCGGCACGGCTGCGTACATCATGTCGTAGCCGACCGTGTGGCTGAAGCGGGTGCTGGTGCCCAGACCTTGAGCCAGGGCCTGCTGGACTTCGGGGCGCATCAGGTGATTGTCCATGAGCGCCCAGTTTTCATGGGAATCGCCCAGCACCCTGCCGTCCGAGGCGATGATGGTAACGCGCGCCTCCAACTGGCGTGCCCACTCTTTCGCCAGGGCAGCCAGTTCATCGGGGGGTGCTCCCCTGCCCAACGGCTCTGCCAAGGCGTCGGCAGCCAGGCGAGCCTCGGACGACAGTTGCGCTTGCAGGTCGGCTATGTACAGCCCGCGGACGAACTCCGACAGGTAGGCTGCGAGCGCGGCCAGCACCAGGATCACCAGGACGATGTACGGGAGCGCAATGCGCCATCGGATGTTGTGAATCATGTTAGCCCTCAAAACGGTAGCCCATGCCCCGGACTGTTACGATGCGCGTGGGGTTTGCGGGGTCGGCCTCTATTTTCTTGCGCAGCCAGCGCACGTGAACGTCCACCGTGCGGGTGCCGCCTGCGAAATCCCAGCCCCACACGCGCTCCAGAATCAGGTCGCGGGACAGGACCATGCCGCGGTTGCGGGCCAGGAACACCAGCAAGTCGTATTCCTTCGGCTTCAGGGGAACAGGGCGCTCCCCAAGCCGCACTTCACCCCGCGAGAGGTCCAGCGTCAGGTCGCCGAATACGAGCCGTTCGGGTTCGGGGGCTGTGGCCGCCGCCATGTCCTCGCGTATCAGACGGACGCGCCGCAGCAGGGCCTTGACGCGCGCCATCAGTTCCCGCATAGAGAACGGCTTGGTCATGTAGTCATCGGCGCCGACTTCCAACCCCACGACCTTGTCAATCTCTTCGTCGCGGGCGGTGAGCATGAGGATGGGGACGTTCATCTCCTTGCGCAGGGTGCGACAGACCTCAAAGCCGTCCATCTTGGGCAGCATGATGTCCAGGATGATGACATCGGGGCGTTCCCGCCGCGCCTGCTCCACGGCCATGACGCCGTCGGTCGCGGTAACCACGCGATAGCCCTGACGGGTGAGGTTGTACTCCAACGTCTCCAGCAGGGTCGGCTCGTCTTCCACGACGAGGACCGTCTCTTTGGGGTCGTGGTCCATGTTCCCCCTCCGTTACGCATTCCTACGGTCTATTGTAGCAGCATCGCGTGTGATGGCAACGTGGGGGGCACTGGCCCAGGTGGTCGGCGTGGATGTAGGTAGCGCCGTCGGATGTGCGCATGGCGACGCGGCGGCCCGCGAAGTAGACGACGACGCCAGATTTGACGATTTCCAGGTTTTCTCGCATGAGACCCCACACGCATTGCCGCGCCTGTAGCTGCCTGTCGCGATACGGTGGCGCGCGCCCGATGCTGAACTGATCGGTCTTCCGCCGGGTACGTTTGCCTCCGCGTCTTCTTGACAAACCGCCCGATTCGGGGTATACTATTGTTGGTCTGTAAAAACGGCTTTCATGCAGCGAAATGGCATCTGGCGCGGTGCAAGCGACGACGCTGTTCCCAAGGGAGGTTGCCCATGCCTGTCTACACCTTTACCCCAGCGGACATTGACCCTCTCCTGGAGGGGCTGGCCATTCTCGGAACCGGCGGCGGAGGCTCCCCTGAATGGGGCAGGGCCATCATGCGAAACGACTTTGCCCACGGCCGCCACCCCCAGATTATCCCCCTGGAAGAAATCGCCGACGACGCCACGGTCGTATCCGGCGGCATCATGGGCTCGGTGAAGAAACTGGAAGAGTTCGGCACCGAAGCCATCATGGCCCACTGGGAAGAACGCTTTGAACTGGAAGCCGTAACCCGCGTCATGGAGGGCATCCTGGGCCGCAAGATTGACCACATGGTCCCCTTTGAGGTGGGCGGGCTGAACACGCCGGTGGTGCTGTCGCTGGGCGCGAGGCTGGGCATCCCCATCATTGACGGCGACGCCCTGGGCCGTTCCGCACCGGAGACCCAGATGACCAGTTTCATCGGCCACGGCGTTTCGCTCACCCCCATGCCCCTCATTGACTACAACGGCAACGTGGTCATCGTCCAGAGCGCCGTGGACCCGACCTACCCCGACCAACTGGGCCGCTGGGTGGTAACGAACGGCGGTGGCCTGGGCGCCAACAACCACTACCCGATGACGGGCCGCCAGGCCAAACGCGCGGTCGTCCCGGGCACCATCAGCCAGGCGCTGCGCCTGGGCCGAAGCGTGCAGGCGGCGCGAGCGCAGGGCGCCGATCCCGTGGCCGCTGTGGCCGCCGAGATGCAAGGCGTCCGCCTCTTCACCGGCAGGATCGTCCGGCTGGACGAGGAGGAGAAACTCGGCTTCTACTTCACCACGGCCACCATCCAGGGCAGGGGGGCCAACGACGGGCAGACCGCGCGGCTCGTGATCAAGAACGAGACGATGCTTCTGGAGATTGACGGGAAGGTGCGGGCGATTTTCCCGGATTTGGTGCTGCTGTTGGATCCGGCCACCGGGCGCGGCCTCATGAGCGTGGAGTTGCGACCGGGGACGGAGGTGGCTTTGGTGGGTGCCCGGTGCCATGAGCGCCTGCGCGAAGCCGTGTACAGCGACATTGGCTCGCGGGCGTTCAGCCCGGCGCGATATGGCCGGCCTGATTTGACCTATCGCCCCTTGGAGGAGTTGGCGCGATGAACAGCCGTGAGCGCGTTCTGACCGCACTGGCTCACCGCGAACCCGACCGCGTGCCTGTGGATTTCGGCAGCACGTGGATCACCACCATCACCATCCCGAAGTACGAAGAACTCAAGCGCCATTTCGGCATTGACAGCCCCACGGTCGTCATGGAACGTTCGCAGCAAGTGTGCATGGTGGATGAGCGCATCCTGGACGCGTTCCACGTGGACACCATGGGCGTCTTCTACGGCCCGCCCGAACTGGAGCGGAATCAGTTCGTGGAACTGGGCGAGAACGTGTACCGCGATTCGTGGGGGATTACCTGGCACAAGCCGCCCACCTCGCACTACTTTGACATGCTGAAGCCCGCGCTCGGTGGCGACATCACGATCCACGACGTGCTGAATCACCCCTGGCCCGACCCGCATGACCCCGGCTACACCCGCGGGCTGCGCGAGCGCGTGATGAAGCAACGCGCGTCCACCGACCGCGCGCTGGTGCTGAACCTGTCCATCTGGGTCCTGCAGTGTAGCCAGTTTGTGCGGGGGTTTGAGGACTGGTTTGTGGATCTCATCGCCCAGCCGCGGCTCATGGAGGCCATCTTTGACGCCATCACCGAGTCGCTCCTCGGCGTGGTGGAAGATGTCCTGGACGAGGTGGGCGATCTGGTGGACGTGGTGTCGGTGTCGGACGACATGGGGCATCAGGACAGGACGTGCATCCGCCCCGAACTGTACCGCAAACTCATCAAGCCGCGCCACGCCCGCCTGATGGAGGCCATCAAATCGCGCACCAAAGCCCCGGTGATGTGGCACACCTGCGGGTCCGTGTACGACCTTCTGGACGACCTGATTGAGATGGGCGTGGATGCGCTGAATCCGGTGCAGACCGACGCCGCGAAGATGGAACCCGAGCGGCTGAAGCGCGACTACGGCGACCGGCTGACGTTCTGGGGCGGGATTGACGCGATCCGCGTGCTGCCCTTCGGCACGCCGCAGGACGTGGAGGAGGAAGTGAAGCGCAAAATCCGGGTGTTTGCGCCCGGCGGAGGCTATATCCTGAACTCGGTGCACAACATTCAGCCCAATGTGCCGCTGGAGAACCTGTTTGCCATGTTTGAGGCGGCGCAGAAATACGGGCGTTACCCCATTGGAGACGAGTAATGCCATTTCGCACGGATCACGCAGAGAACGACCGGTATCATGTTCGGGCAGTGCTTCGCGCGCTGGACGTCCTTGAGGCCTTCTCGCCCGAGGAACCGTCCCTGTCGCTGATGGAGGTCAGCGAGCGCGTGGGGCTGAACCCGAGCACCACGTTTCGCCTCTTGGCCACGCTGGAGGGCCGGGGGTATGTGGAGCACGACGAGGCCACGGGGCGCTATCGGGTAGGCGTGGCCGTGCTGCGGCCCACGAGCACGTTCCTGGCCCATCTCAACGTGCGCGAGCGGGTCTATCCGTTCCTCGTGGACCTGCGCGACGCCTGCCGCGAGACGGTTCACCTGACCGTGTTGGACCCGCGCACGATGGAGGTGATCTACCTGGAGAAGTTGGAAGGGCTGGAACCCATCGGGCTGATGAGTTCGCGCGTGGGTGGGCGGTCGCCCGCGTACTGCACGGCGGTAGGCAAGGCGCTGCTGGCCCACCAGAATCCGGATACCGTCCGCGCGTTTTTCTCCCGGAGCGGCCTGAAGCGCTTCACGGCGAACACCATCACCAGTGTGGACGCGCTGATGGCCGAACTGGAGCAGGTCCGAGAGCGGGGCTATGCACTGGACAACGCCGAGCACGAGGATGATGTGATGTGCGTCGCCATCCCGCTGTGGAACCACCTGCGGATGGCGGTGGCGGCTATCAGCGTTTCGGGGCCTGTGGAGCGGATGACCCGCGCCATTCGGGAGGACGGCCTGGTGGATCGGGTCCTGGCGGTGGGGCGGATGGCCAGCCGCCAGTTGGGCGCAGCGCCTTCGGGTGAGGCGGCACCCCGCTCGCCGGCCCTGCACCGCACGGTATAGTCAGACTACGAGTTGGAGGCACAGGTACGAATGGACGTCGTAACCTTTGGGGAGACCATGATCCGCCTGGCAGCGCCGGGGTTCCAACGGCTGGAGCAGGTAACGTCGCTGACGGTAACGGTGGGCGGCGCGGAACTGAACGTGGCGGCGGGTGTCGCGCGGCTCGGGTTGAAGAGCGCCTGGGTCAGCCGATTGCCCGACAACCCGCTGGGGCGCATGGCCCGCAACAAGGCCAACGAGTTCGGCGTGGACACGTCGCACATCGTCTGGACTTCCGAAGACCGCATGGGGCTGTACTTCGTGGAGTATGGCGCGGCACCCCGTGCGAGTTCGGTCCTGTACGACCGTGAGGGGTCGGCGATCAGCCGCATCCGGCCCGGCGAGGTCAAGTGGGATGAGGTCCTGCGCGGCGCTCGCCTGTTCCACACCACGGGCATCACGCCCGCCCTCAGCGACTCGGCAGCGGCGGTTGTCGCCGAGGCGATGGAGGCGGCCAAGCGGCAGGGCTGCCTGGTGAGTTACGACCTGAACTATCGCGCCAAACTGTGGAGCGCCCAGAAGGCCCGGCAGGTGCAGGAGCCGCTGATGGCGATGGTGGATATCCTGTCCACCACCGAAGAGGACACCGAGAAGGTGTTTGGCGTCAAGGCGGACTCCTACGTGGACGTGGCGCGTCGGTTGATTGACCGGTTCGGGTTCAAGGTCGTTACCATCACGCTGCGCGAGACGCCTTCGGTGTGGCGGAACACGTGGACGGCCATCGCGGTGGATCGCGAGGGCAACGTGTATGATGACAAGGTGTACGACATTGAGATTGTGGACCGCGTGGGCGGTGGCGATGCGTACACGGCCGGGTTCCTGTACGGGTACCTGACGCAGGGAGTGGCGGCCGGCGTCCAATATGGCAATGCCTTCTCGGCCCTGAAGCAGACATCGTGGGGCGATTTCAACTGGGCGACGCGCGCCGAGGTGGAAGCCCTCATCAGGGGGTCGGGGCTGCGCATCGCCCGCTAGGAGGGGCTCATGTTCAAGCACGACGTTGTTGCGCGAATCCTGCGCACGGGCGTCATCGCCATTGTGCGGCTGGACAGCGCGGAGTCGCTCCAGAAGGTGGCCGACGCCATCCTGGAGGGCGGGATTGACATCATTGAGTTCACCATGACCACGCCCGGGGCGCTGGACATCCTGGAGACGGCGACCGCGAAGTTCGGCGACCGCGTGATTCTGGGCGCGGGCACCGTGCTGGACGCCGAATCTGCACGGGCGGCGGTGTTGGCCGGGGCGCGGTTTGTGGTGTCGCCGAACCTCAACCCGCGCACCGTTGAACTGTGCCACCGGTACGGGGTCGTGGCGGTGCCGGGCGTGCTGACGCCCACGGAAATCGTCGCGGCGATGGAGGCGGGGGCCGACCTCATCAAGGTGTTTCCCGCGTCGCTGGGCGGCCCTGAATACATCAAGGCGGTGCGCGCGCCCTTGCCGCAGGCACCGCTTGTGCCGACCGGCGGCGTGGAGGTGGGCAACGCGGGCGACTACATCCGGGCCGGGGCAGTGGCCGTGGCGATCGGCGGCAGTCTGGTGAACAAGAAATGGGTGGCCGCGGGCGACTTCGCGAAGATGACCGAGACGGCGCGCCGCCTGGTGGAGACCGTGCAGGCAGCACGCGCGGGAGCAGAGGCATGAAACCCCTCTCGCTGCTGGGCATTTGCGGAAGCCCGCGTCCGACCGGCAACAGCCGCTACCTGCTGGACATCGCGCTGGAGGAGGCGCAGAGGGCAGCGGGCACCCGCATGCAGGTGGAGACGGTGAATCTTGCGCGGCTGAAAATCGGCCCGTGCATGTCCTGCTACACCTGCGGGAAGCGGAACGGCGAGTGCTTTATCCAGGACGACTTCGCCTTCCTGCGGGACAAGTGGGCGGCGGCCGATGCCGTCATCTATTCCATACCGGTCTATCATCTGGGCATTCCGGGGCAACTCAAGTGTTTCATTGACCGCCTGGGCAACAGCCTGTGGAGTTACTACGGCGGCGTGGTGGCGAAGAGCCTGCGGGTCATCGGGATTATCGTGCAGGGCGCGCACATCTTCGCGGGCCAGGAACAGGCGGCGACGCAGTTGATTCACCATGCTCTGGTCATGGGCGGGATTCCGGTAACGGGAGACCCGTGGGAGTCGTACATCGCGGCGGCGGGCTGGACGCGCTGCGGCGACCGCAAGAACTCGCTGCGCAAACTCGTGGACCAGGGCGACGAGGACGCGCTGGTTACGGTGCGCGCCGCCCGAAGCCTGGGCAGGCGCGTGGCGCAGATGGCCCTGCTGGTTCGGGCCGGCGGGCAGGCACTGTACCGCGAACTGGCCGAGGACGGCGGATACAGCATCTTCCTGCAGCGGCTGGAGCAGCCGACTGAGCAGGCACAAGGAGCGCAAGGAAAGGAGTAGGCAGGCATGGTTGAGGCGCACATCGTGAATATCCAGATCAATGCGGCGAAATGCACGGCATGCAAGGCGTGCGAACTGGCGTGCTCGTTCACGAAGGAAGGCGTCTTTGCACCGAGCCTCTCGCGCATCCGCGTGATGCAGTTGCACGAAGTCGGCATGAATGTGCCCGTGGTCTGCGTGAACTGCGCCGACGCGCCCTGCATTGCGGCGTGCCCCACCGGGGCGGTTCGCAGGGACGCATCGGTGCCCGTGGTGCGGATTGACGAGGAGGAGTGCATCGGGTGCGGGGATTGCGTGCGCGCGTGTCCGTTCGGTGCTGCCGACATGAACGAGGAGCGTGGCGTGGCCATCATGTGCGACCTGTGCGACGGCAAGCCCGTCTGCGTGGATCACTGCATCTACGGGGCGCTGTCGTTTGAACCGCGGCTGCCCACCGCCCAGGTGAAGCGGCTGGCCCACGCGCACACGGTCGCCGCGCAGTACCGGAGCCGATAGGAGGGGAGAGATGCTTCGCGACATTGCAAAGCAGCGTCTGCTTCATGTGGACCTGTCCAAAGGCAAGACGTGGGTGGAGGATGTCCCGCTGGAGGACCTTCAGAAATACCTGGGCGGGCGCGGGCTTGCGGCAAAATGGCTGTACGAGCAGGTGCCGGCCGGAGCCGACCCCCTGGGGCCGGAGAACGTGCTGATCTTCAGCACGGGGACGCTGACGGGGACCAGCGCGCCGTCTTCGGGGCGCTCGTCCATCACGACGAAAAGCCCGGCCACGGGGCTGTACCTCAAGGTCAGCGTCGGGGGCCATCTGGGCGCTGCCATCAAGTACGCTGGCTACGACTACGTGATGATCCACGGCGTGTCGCCGAAGCCCGTGTACTTGTGGATTGACGACGGGAAGGTGGAACTGCGCTCGGCCGAGCACCTGTGGGGAAAAGGCACGCGGGAGGTGGATGACCTCATCAAGGAGGAAGTCGGCGATCCCACCATCCAGACCGGCATCATCGGGCCGGCCGCCGAGAACAAGGTGAAGTTCGCGTGCTTCATGGTCTCGCGGTACAACTCGGCCTCGCGCGGGGGCATCGGCGCGGTCTTCGGGAGCAAGCGGCTCAAGGCCATCGCCTGCCGGGGCACGGGCGGGCTGCGCCCTGCCAAAGGCAAGGAGTTCTTCGCCCTGGCGCGGAAGGTGCGCGGGGCCCTGGCGGCGGACGCCGGTTCCGAGAGCCTGTACAACTGGGGCACGGCGGGGTCCATCCCCGGCCTCAACGAGATGGGGATGCTGGCGGCCTACAACTTCAGCCGCGTTACCATAGAGCACGGCGAGCGGCTCAGCGGCCAGTATCTGCTGAGCGAAGGGTACCTCATCGGCCGCGAATCGTGCTTCGCCTGCTCCACCGCCTGCCACCGCTTTGTCCGCAGCGAGTCCCGCCGGTGGGGCGGCGTGTTTGACTCCGGCCCGGAACTGGAGACGGTCATGAGCCTGGGGGCCGAATGCGGCATCACCGACATTGAGGCCGTGCTCAAGGCCAACCAACTCTGCAACGACCTGGGCATGGATACGATTTCCACGGGGCATGTGATCTCGTGGGCCATGGAGACCTACGAGAAGGGCCTGATTTCGCCGGAGCAGGCGGACGGGCTGGACCTGCGCTTTGGCAACGCCGAGGCCCAACTGGCCCTGATTCAGCGCATCGCCCGGCGGGAGGGGCTCCTGGGCGACCTGCTGGCGGAGGGCACGCTCGCTGCCGCGCAGGAAATCGGCGGCGATTCGTGGAAGTGGGCCATCCAGGCCAAAGGGCTGGAGCAGTCGGCCGTGGATACCCGCGCTGCCAAGAGTTACGCCCTGGCGTTTGCCGTGAACCCGCGCGGCCCCGACCACCTGATGACGGAGACCTACGCCGAGTTCGGGTTCACGCAGGAGGCGCGCGACGTGATCCGCAAGGTTACGGGCGACGAGAAGTACGCCGACCCGCGCCTGACCGAGAAGCGCGCTGAGATCGTCCTGTGGCACGAGCAATGTTACGGAGCCAGCGAGGCCCTGGGCTTCTGCGTCTTCACCTCTACCGCGGCGTTTGCCGTCAATCCCGAGAACATGGCGCAGATGTTCAGCCTGGCCGTGGGTGTGCCCATGTCGGAGGAAGAACTGATGCTGGCGGCCCGCCGCATGGTTACCATTGAGAAATGCTTCAACGTGCGGGAGGGCGCGCGCCGCAAGGACGACCGCCTGCCGTGGCGCATGATGAACGAGCCGGTGCCCGATGGCCCCAACAAGGGGATGATCACTGACCAGGCCATGCTGGAGAACTTGCTGGACCAGTACTACACGGCGCACGGCTGGGACCTGGAGACCAGCATCCCGCGCCAGAGCACGCTGAAGTACCTGGGCCTGGACGCCGTGTGCGTCGGCATTCCGGTGATACCCTGATGTAGCGCGAGGGGCACGATGGCGGGACTGCCCACGGGGATACGGCTGCGGCTCTTCGGGTTGAGCCAGGGGCACGGCGGCAGGATAGAGGAACAGGTCTGGCCGCACACGCCCGATTTGACGGTGGGGCAGTTGTGGGCCGACCTGCAACGCCAGGCCGACCCTCGCGCTCCGCTGGCCAGCCTGCAGCGGGACATGGTGTTGGCCCTGGTGAACGGGGTGCCCGTCCAGCGGCTGGAGCGCGGCTGGGACGCGACTCTGGCCGAAGGGGATACGGTAACGTTCATGGTGAAAGCATTTGGGGGTTAGACCGTCGGTGGATTCATCAACCCAACAAGGAAGCCCGAAGAGAGGGGGTGAGAGCGAAACAGAACTTTGCTGGGACTGGTGCCGCGTTTCCCGAAATCTGTAAGTCAGGAGCAAGGAGGAGGTTCCATGCGTACCAACCGTCTGTTCAAGATTCTGGTGCTTGTTTTGGTGCTCGGCCTGGCGGTTGCCGGGATGGCGGCCTGTGCCAAGAAGGCCACGCCCACCGCGCCGCCGCCCTACCAGGCCAAGCCTACGCCCACGCCCGAACCGACGACTCCACCGCCGCCCACGCCGACGCCGGTGCCTACCAAGCCGGTCATCGTCCTGGCGCTGGACAGCGACATTGACCACATTGAACTGATGGAGTTCCGGAGCGACGCGGGCTACTACGCGACGGCCAACCTGTACGAGCCGATGCTGGAGCAGAAACTGGTGCCCGATGCCGATGGCACTGTGCTGGAAGGGCAGTTGGAGTACATCCCGGCGCTGGCGGAGTCCTTCGCCATTGCGCCCGATGGCAAATCCATCACGCTGAAGATTCGCCAAGGCGCCAAGTTCGCCGATGGCACCGAGATTACCGCCGAGTCCTTCAAGCACACCTTTGACCGGGCACTGACCGCGCCGCGCAGTTACATTCCTCTGCTGACCCAGTTCATGGGGTTCTCCAAGGCGGAGGATGTGGTCGTCGTGGACAAGTACACGCTGCGCATCAACCTGCAGCAGCAAGGCGCTCTGCTCATCCCGCAGTTGGCGTTCCAGGTGTTCGGCGCCATGGACCCGGCGACCACAAAGGCCCACGCGACGGCCGACGACCCCTGGGCGTTTGACTGGTACCGCAAGAACGCCAACCCCAGCGGCCCGTACATGCTGACCAAGTGGGAGCCCGGCGTGGAGTACGTCTTTGAGCCGAACCCCAACTACTGGAAGGGCCCCGACTTCTTCCAGAACTCCAAGGTCATCGCCAAGGTCGTGCCCTCGCCCGAAGACCGCGAGTTGCTGCTGAAGAAGGGCGACATTGACCTGGCGCTGGGCCTGCCCTTCAAGGATGTGGACGCGCTCAAGGCGGACCCGAACGTGAAGGTCAAGGCCATCCACTACACCCGCCTGTTCTACCTGGGGATGAACAACAAGATCCCGCCGTTTGACAACGTCAAGGTCCGGCAGGCGATTTCCTACGGCATCCCGTACCAGACCATCCTGGACAAGGTGCTGTACGGCTACGGCCAGCGGGCCTACTCGCCCATTCCCAAAGGCATGCCGCTGCACAACCCATCCTTCTGGAACTATGAGACCGACACCAAGAAGACCGCCCAGTTGCTGAAGGAAGCGGGCGTTTCCAATCTGAAGTTGGAACTGTCGGTGCGCCAGTCCATCCCGTGGGACGTGGACGCGGCGGTGTGGATCCAGGCGAGCCTGGCCGAGGCGGGCGTGGAAGTTACGGTGAACCGCTTGACGGACGCCGACTTCTTTGACAAACTGTACAAGCACCAATTGCCGTTCTTCATCCACGACTGGTACTCGTGGGGCAACGACCCGGCGTACCAGTTGACGTTCCTGCTGAAGTGCGGCGCATTCACGAACTTCGCGGACTACTGCAACCCGCGCGTGGATGAACTGATTCAGCAGGCGACGTGGACCGTGGACCAGGATGCGCGCAAGAAGATGCTGGACGAGGCGCAGCAGATCATCGTGAGCGAGGCCCCGTGGGCGTACCTGCATCAGCCCGACTGGATCGTGGCGATGAGCAAGAACTTCTACGGGTTCGCCAAAGTGGACGACCTGTGCCTGCGGTTCGCCTACATGGGCAAGAAGTAGCACCGAACACAATCCTGGGATTTCTGTAAGGGCGTCGGCCTCCGGGGCCCCGCTTCGGAGGCCGACGTCAATATCACGCTGGGGTGGAGAAGGGCTTTGGGATCGCTGAGACGGTATGTGCTGCGAAGGCTTGGGTTGGCGCTCCTCACGCTGTGCGGCGTCGTGATCGTGGTGTTCATCATCACCCGCATTCTGCCGGGGAACCCCGCCGCCGTCCGCGTGGGGCCCTACGCCAAGCCGGAGTTGCTGGCGCAAATAGAGAAGGAGATGGGGCTGGACAAGCCTCTGCCCGTCCAGTTTGTCAACTACGTGGCGAAACTGGCGCGCGGCGACATGGGCAAGAGTTGGCGCACCGGCCAGCCGGTCCAGCGGGACCTGGGGCAGCGCCTGCCCGCGACGCTGGAACTCGCCCTGGCGGCCACGCTGATCGCAATCGTCGTGGGCCTGGTCCTGGGCATCCTGGCGGCGCTGTTTCACAACTCCTGGTTTGACCAGGTGGTGCGCATCTTCACCATCTTTGGCGCATCCACGGCGCTGTTCTGGCTTGCGCTCGTATTCATCTTCGTGTTCTACTATCGGCTGGGGTGGGCCGCGTCGCCTCTGGGGCGACTCACGGTGGGGATAGAGCCGCCCGCGCGCATCACGGGCATGTTCGTGGTGGACAGCCTGCTCACGGGGAACACGGTGGCGTTCAAGGACGCGCTGCACCATCTGGCCCTGCCGGCATTCACGCTGGCGTTCGTGGTGAGCGCCCCCATCACCAAGATCGTGCGCGCCGGCATGCTGGACCAACTGAATGCCGACTACATCCGCACGGCCAAGACCATCGGCGTGCCCATGGGTGAAATCCTGTGGCGCGATGCGCTCCGCAACGCGATGATCCCGATTCTCACGACCATCGGCATCGTGTTCGGCTACCTGATGGCGGGCAACGTGCTGGTGGAGATGATCTTCGCCTGGCCGGGCATCGGCTCCTATGCGTGGATGGCCCTGCTCAACAAGGACTTTGAGGCGATACAGGGGTTCGTGCTCCTGATCGCGGCCATGTACGTGTTGTTGAACCTGGCCATTGACCTGTTGTACAGCGTGGTGGACCCCAGGATTCGGCTGGGATAGTCTTCTTCGGAGCGGGAGATTGGTAAGCGAAACCATTGCGAAACCCAAAGGCGCACAGCCTTCTGTGCGCGATAGCAGGGCCTGGCGCACGTGGTACATCCTGCGGTCGCATCCCTCCATGATCGTCGGCATCTTCCTGCTGGCCGTCATTCTGTTCGTAACCGTGGCGGGGCCGTCGCTGGTGCCGTACAAGCCCCTGAAGACGGACCCCGAGAACCGCCTGCTGCCGCCGTCGGCGCTGCACCCGATGGGCACCGATGCCTTCGGTCGGGATATCCTGTCGCGCGTGGTGCACGGCGCCCGGCTGGATTTGTTCATCGCCTTTTCGGTCGTGGCGATTGCCCTGGGGATAGGCGTGGCGGTCGGGATGTTCAGCGGCTACTACGGGGGCAAGGTGGACGACGTCGTGATGCGCATCACGGACGTGATTCTGGCGTTTCCGTCGTTCATCCTGGCGCTGGCGATCACGGCGATCCTGGGCAACAGCATCCCGAATGTCATCATCGCCATCGCCATCGCGTACATTCCGTACTTCGTCCGCCTGACCCGCGGCGAGGTCCTGAGCGCCAAGGAGCGGGATTACACCGAGGCCGCGCGGTGCGTGGGCAACCCCAACTGGCGCATCATCTACCTGCACCTGCTGCCGAACTGCCTGACCCCCGCGCTGGTGCAGGCCACGCTGTGCCTGGGCTGGGCGATCCTGGACGCTTCGGGGCTGGCGTTTCTCGGCCTGGGCATCCGGCCGCCCACGCCGGAATGGGGCGTGCTGGTGAGCGAGGGGTCCCGAGACATCATCGGCGGGCAGTGGTGGACCTCGTTCTTCCCAGGCGCGGTCATCGTCCTCACGGCCTTTGCGTTCAACCTCATCGGCGACAGCCTGCGGGATGTAACGTCGCCCACGGAGGCGGTACAATGACGCAGGATACGCCGCTTCTGGACATTCGGTCTCTGAGCGTCAGTTTCCCGCGCTTCAACCAGCGGGTGCGTGTGTTGGACAGGGTTTCGTTCAGCGTGGGCCGAGGGGCCTTCGTGGGGCTTGTGGGCGAGAGCGGCTCCGGCAAGACGCTGAGTTCGCTCACGGCCATGGGCTTTTTGCCGCCGTCGGCGCGGGTGGACGGCGGCGAGATATGGTTCAACGGCCAGAACCTGCTGGCGCTTTCGCCTGAGGAGATGAGCAAGGTGCGCGGACGGAAGATCGCCATGATCTTCCAGAGCACCCGCAGCGCCCTCAATCCCATGATGCGGGTGGGGGACCAGGTCGCGCGGGCGATTCGGATTCAGAAAGGTGTTAGCAAGAAGGAAGCCTACGCGGAGGCGGTGCAACTCCTGAAGCAGGTGGGCATTGCCGATGCCGAGAAGCGCGCACGGGCCTACCCGCACCAGTTGAGCGGCGGCATGTGCCAGCGCGTGCTCGTGGCCATGATGCTGGCGTGCCGACCGTCGCTGCTCATCGCCGACGAGCCGACCACCGGACTTGACGTAACGATCCAGGCGCAGATTTTTGAGATGATTCGCGAGGTCCAGCGCGAGACCGGCGCGTCCATCTTGCTCATCACCCACGACCTGGGCGTGGTGGCCGAGACGTGCCAGCGGGTCGTCGTCATGTACGCGGGGCAGATCATGGAGAGCGCGTCGGTGGCATCGCTATTCGCGAAGCCCATGCACCCGTACACGCGGATGCTGATGGGGTCGGTGTTGCGCGTGGATCGGCGGGTGGAACCCCCACAGGCCACGTCGGTCACGAAGGAGGAGATTACCTACGGCATCGTCGGGTGCCGCTTCGCACCGCGCTGCCCCGTGGCGCTGCCGGTCTGTTGGGAGCAGAAGCCGGAGCCGGAAATCGTGGAAAACGACCACCAGGTGGCCTGTCATAATTGGCGAGGGATGAATGGAACCGGTCATTCAGGTTAATAATCTGCGGAAGGCGTTCCGCGAAGGCCGCGCCGTGATCTGGGCGGTCAACGGCGTGAGTCTGGACATCTATCCGGGCGAGGCGGTGGGCCTTGTCGGCGAGAGCGGGTGCGGCAAGACCACCACAGCCCGATGCGTGTTGCGCCTGCTGGAACCGACCGAAGGGCGCGTGCTCTTCCAGGGCGCGGACATAACCCGGTGGGGCGGGAGGAAGTTGCGGGAGCAGCGCAGGCACTTCCAGATGGTGTTCCAGGACCCCAACACGTCCTTGAACCCGCGCTTCACGGTGCGTCGGACGCTGGCCGAGCCGCTGCGGCTGCACGGTCTTGCGCAGACCCAGCGCGAGATGGAGGAGAGACTTCATGAGACGATGCTCCGCGTGAACCTGGAGCCTCGCCTGCTGGAGCGGTATCCCCACCAACTGAGCGGAGGGCAAAAGCAGCGGGTGGGCATCGCCCGCGCCATCATCACCAACCCCCGCTTCGTGGCGCTGGACGAGCCTACCTCGTCGCTGGACATGTCCATCCGCATCCAGATTCTGAGCCTGCTCCAGCGCTTGCAGAGTGAGATGAACATGGCCTACCTGTTCATCTCGCATGACCTGAGCGCCGTGCGCTTCCTGTGCGGGCGCGTGTTCGTCATGTACCTGGGCAGGGTGGTGGAGGCCGGGCCTGCCGACGAGATCTTTGACCATCCGGCGCACCCCTACACCCAGGCGCTGCTCTCGGCAATCCCGATACCGGATCCCAAGTTGAGGCGGCAGCGGATCATCCTGGAGGGGGAGCCGCCGAGTCTGTTCAATCTGCCGCCGGGGTGCGGCTTCTACGACCGGTGCAAGGTGCGGAAGGCTTCATGCCGCGACAACTTGCCGCCGTTTCGGGATTTGGGGAACGGGCATTTTGTCGCATGCTTTGAATAGGAGGGGAGACCATGGATACGATTTCTCTGGAAGGCAAGCATGTGCTGATTACGGGAGGCTCGCGGCACCTGGGCGAGGCGGTCGCGCGCCGGTTTGCCGCGCTGGGAGCGAATCTGACCATCAATCACTGGAAGGACGCGGAGAAGGCCGAGGAATTGCGGCGCGACCTGGAGGCGCAGGGGCACCGGGTGCTGGTGGTGGAGGCCGACGTGAGCCAGAGCGAACAAGTCCGCGCCCTGGTGGCCAAAGCCGTCGGGGAGTTCGGGCCTGTGGACGTCCTGATTCACTGCGCCGGGCCGTTTGCCATGACGCCGTTCACCCAGATGGACGAGAGGGAATGGGACACGATTTTGGGTGTGAACTTGAAGGCCGCGTACCTGCTGGTCAAGGAGGTGGCCCCGAAGATGAAGGAGCGCGGCTGGGGGCGCGTGATTCTCATGGCGGCGGGGTCGGCCTTCATCCGAACGCACTCCATCTACACGCTGGCGAAGTCCTCGGTGATTACCCTGACGGAGGAACTGGCCGTGGAACTGGGTCCTGAAATCACGGTCAACGCCATCGCGCCGGGGCAAATTTACGAGAGCGCGGAGATGATGGATGCCTTTGAGCCTGGCTTCTCGGCCCGGGCGACGCAGGCCGCGCCGCTGAAACGGCTGGTAACGCGGCCGGAAGTCGCCGAGATGATGGCGCTCATCTGCACGTCGCCTGCGATGCAATCGGTAACCGGGCACACGTTCGTTATGGACGGCGGCTGGCGCCTGACCGCATAGTCCCATCGGAGGTCGCGATGGCAGAGAAGAAATCGCCCCAAACGGCAGTGGACTGGGAAGCCTTCCGGCAGGCTATGGGGTACACGCCGGAAGAGTTGGAGGCGTTCCGCTCGCATGCCAACAACGCCTATGTGGTGGAGAACGCGCACCTGCTGGATCGGTGGGTGATCGTGGCCGAAGTGGTAGATTCGCACGGGTGCGCGGCGGGGCACAAGGTGGGCGACAAACTGTACTTCTCGCCCCATGGCGTGCTGGAGACGGAGAAGGGGCCCGCGCGCATCTGCGTGCAGGCGATTCCGGCCCTGGCGTCGGCCGTGGCGGTGTTCCAGGAGCGCATCATCGCGGGGCTGTCCCCCGATCCGTACCTGTTTCGCCACGTCGGCTGTGTGGACGTGGGCGTGGCGTGCGGAGGGTGGGGGCACGTCGCCTTCCGATTGTACGCGCTGCCGCGCTGATCGGGGCTACAGCAACGAGTGCCCGGTGGCCGCCTCCAACATCGCGCACAGGTTCTCGGGCGGCGTGTCGGCTTGGATGTTGTTGGTGGCGCTGAGCACGTAGCCATCTGGGCCGAGGGTGTGAATCATCCGCAGGACCGTGTCGCGCACCTCCTCTGGCGTGGCACGGGGCAAGACATGGGCCACGTCTATCCCGCCCCAGAAGCACAGGTCGCGGCCAAACTCCCGCTTCACCCGCGCCGGGTCCATCCCCGCCGCGGAGACCTGCACGGGGTTCAGCACGTCCACGCCGATGTCTATCAAATCGCCGATGAGGGGGTAAATGGCCCCACAGGTATGGTACACGACTTTGGCGCGGGTCTTGGCGTGGATCATGTCCAGGTAACGCCGCTGCCTGGGCTTGATGAGGCTGCGGTAGAGCGCAGGCGACAGCATGGGGCGGTCGTGGGTGCCCAGGTCGTCGGCGAACATGACGACGTCGGCGAGGTCGCCTGCTGCTTCCAGCATCCGCGCGGTTACGGCGTACTGGACGTCCAAGACGGCGTCCAGGAGCGCCTCGGCCAGGCGGCGATTGCGGAGCATGTCCACGAACAGGTTCTCCATGCCGCGCAGGAAGGTGGCCTGGTGCAGCATGCCAACAGGTAGACATAACACGACAGCGTAGCCGGCGGCGCGCCCCTTTTCCGCCTCCTTGCGCAAGCCCTCCGCGTAGCCAGGGTCATCCGGGTCGGGCCACGGGTAGTTGGCGATGGTCTCCAGCGAGCATTCCGCAGCCAGAGGTTCGTAACTGACGTAGTAGTGGCCGCCTGTGGGTCGGCTGCGCACCACACCCCACTCGTCGCGGTAAGAGCCGTCGGGGAGCACCACTTCGGGCGGGTTGCGGGGACCGCGCGGCAGGACTGGCCAGGTATCTATGCCAAACCGTCGGCGGAGATCATCCTCCACCCAGGCGATTTGGGAGCGTCGGCTGGCGAGAATGGTCGGCGTATCCAGCCCCAGGTGGGCCTTCCACGCGGCATAAGCCTCCACGTTCACGCCGGTAGCATAACTGCCGCCAACATCCACCGGGATGCGGTCGGGCGTGCCGTGGTTCAGGGCCGTGTGGATGCGCTGGCGAGAGTTGAGGGCAGGCATGGGAACTTCCTTGTGCTGTTTGCGGCAGTATAGACGCGCACGTGCGCGGCGTCAAATCGGTGTCGGAACGAGCCGCGGCAGGGCGTCGGGGAAGGAGCGGCCTCTGCCGGCGGCGGGCGAATCGGGGGCGATGGGTTTGCCGGGCCTCCCGCGGGCCTGCCGCGCGGGCCGTTGGGTGGACTGGGGTCGGAGTTGGGCGCTGGCGGGGCGGAAATGGCTCTTGACTTCTGGCGAAGATTGTGCTACAATGGCAGTGAGTTACAACGTTAGAATTTCGCGAAGAACCCCAGGGCGGCGACCCGTAACAATTGGCAGAAAGGAGACGAAACCCCATGTCCACGTTTGAAGAGTACCGCAAACTGTACGATTTGACCGGGAAGGTGGCGCTGGTGGCGGGTGGTGCGGGCGGCATCGGGGCGGC
>JADBJK010000008.1 GCA_014874485.1 Chloroflexota bacterium | reverse complement strand
GGCCTGGCTTTGCCTGGACCTGTACCGCCTGAACCAGGCATGGGACGAGCATGCCGCCACGTGGGACCGCGCCACCAACGACACGCTGTGGGCCGTCCCAGGGGCCAACGGCGTCCCCCACGACCGCGAGGGAACTCTCGCCACGGTGCGGTGCTGGGTGCAGGCGACGAGTCGCTGGTACACCATGAACGGCAAGTCGCTGGCCGAGTACTGGGTGCAGAACCCCGATAAGAACGTGGGCGTGCTCGTGAAGGGCAGCGGCGGGGCATCGGTGGAGTACAAGTTCGCATCGCGGGAAGGGGAAACCGGCCTGCGTCCGCAACTCATCGTGTCCTACGCGCTGCCGGAGCATGCACCAACCCCCGCGCCGCCCACCGCCACACCCGAATACCCGTGGCCGCTGAAGATGCGCGTGCTGTCCACGGTGAGCACGCAGGGATTCGCATACAACGTGCGCGCGCGGGATGGCTACGCGTTCATCGCCAACGGGTCGCTGGGCAACATGCGCGTCGTGGACACGCGCATGCCAACGGCTCCCGTGCTCCTGCCCAAAGCCCCGAATACCACCGCGGGCGGCATCGCCCACAGCGTCTTCCTGCATGGCAATCTCGTCCTCACCGGCGAGCGTACCGGCGGCATGCGTATCTACGACATCACGAACCCCGCCAACGCCGCCTTCGTAACCCGATTCGTGACCAGCGGGTCGGCTAAGGGCGTGGCGGCCTACGGCAACACCGCCTACGTCGCCGATGAGTACAGCGGCCTGCAGATCATCAACATTGCCAACCCGCGCAGCCCGACGCTCATCAAGACCTTCAACATGAGCAACTTCTTCACCGAAGCCGTGGACACCGATGGTTCCTATGCCTACGTGGCGGCGCGGCAGGGTCTGTTCGTCATCAACGTCAAGAACTCGTACTGGCCTCGGTACGAAGGGCATGTGCCACTCCCTGGCTACCCCTACGCCGTGCAGAAGGTGGGCAACTTGGCCTACGTCGCGTGCGGCGGCAGTGGCGAAATCCCGTCCAAAGAAGGCGGCCTGCAAATCGTGGACGTGTCCGTGCCCAATTCGCCCCGCGTTGTCGGCTCGTATCGGCCGAGCACGCCCGTGCTGGGGGTTCGCGTCGCGGGCAATCGCGCCTACCTTGCGGCCTACGATGGGGGCATCGTCGTCCTGGACGTAACCGATCCCGCGTTACCGGTGCTCCTGGGCGAAGCGGACACTCCGGGTGAAGCCTGGGGGGTTGACGTAGAAGGCGATCTGGCATACATCGCCGACGGCCCGGCGGGCCTCACCATCGTGGACGTGGGGCCTGTTCCCACTGCCACCCCAACCGCCACTTCTACGCCGACGCCGACCGCGACGGCTACCGCCACGCCGACGTTCACGCCCACGCCGACGGACACGCTTACCCCTACGCCAACAGCCACCGAGACGCCGTCGCCGACGCCGACACCCACGCCCACGGTAACGCCACGCCCGACGTACCGCTTGATCCTGCCCCTCGTGTGGCGCGACGGCGCATTGCGGGCGGAGTGGCAGGTGAAAGCGCAGTCCACGCCCGCAGTGCTGGGCGCGCAGTCGCTGTGCGGCTCGGACGCCGACCGCTTCGGCGTGGGCGTTAGCCCCGTGTATGGGCGGATCACCGACTACGACGTGGCGCGGCTTCATGTGGGTTGGTACTCCGACTGGCACTACAACGTGAACCCGCCGCACCCGTATAACCTGGACTACGTGCAGGTCATTTACGTGCGCCAAGGCAAGTATCCTCCAGACTGGAACCGCCTGGCCCAGGCCATCGCCGCCAACCCAGGCGCGCTGTGGATCATCGGCAACGAACCCGAAGGCGTCTGGCAGGGCAACCGCACGCCCGCCGAATACGCGCAAATCTACGGCACACTGTACCGCTTCATCAAGTCCCGCGACCACACCGCCCAGATCGCCATCGGCGGCGTCATTGAGCCCACGCCCCTGCGCCTTCAGTGGCTAGATATGGTGATGGCCGAGTATCAGAAGGTGTACGGCGAGAAGATGCCCGTGGACGTGTGGAACATCCATGTGCAAATCCTGCGCGAAAAGGGGCCATTCCCCGGCTGCAACGACTGCTGGGGCGCGGGCGTTCCTGCGGGCCTCACTGGAGTAACCCAAGGGCGGCTGTACAGCATTGAGGACAACGCCGACCCGGCCATCTTCCGCCAGTTGGTGCGGGAGTTCCGCGTGTGGATGAACGCCCGCGGCGAGCGCAACAAGCCGCTCATCATCTCCGAGTACGGTGTCCTGATGCCTTCCGATTACCTGGCCCCCACGGTGGAAGAAGGCGACCAGGTGGTGAAGCAGTTCATGACCCAGACGTTTGACTTCCTGCGGACGGCCGTGGACGCCAGCATCGGCTACCCCGCCGACGGCAACCGCCTGGTGCAGCGCTGGCTGTGGTACAGCCTCAACGACTCGCCCGACAACTTCAACGGCGGGCTGTTCCGCCACGACGATCCGTCGCAGATCACGGGGTTCGGCGAGCACTTCGCGCAGTACACCGCGCCGCTGCAAGCCCCGTTCGCCGACCTGGCGGTGCGCGCCGTTACGCTCACGCCCAACGTATTGCCGTCGTCGGCGATCACGCTCACCGCACGAGCCGAAATTCTCAACCTGGGGACACAGGCCACAGGCCCGTTCGTCGTGGCGTTCTACGAGGGCAATCCGCAGAGCGGCGGCGTGCTGAAGGCGCAGGTTCCGGTGGCAGGTGCAGCAGCCCGCTACGACGCCGCGCCCATCGCCGTGGAAGCGTCCTGGTTGACCGCGCCGGGCGTCCCCGGCCAGGCCCGCCAGGTGTACGTCGTGGCCGACGGTGCGGGCGCTGTCGCCGAGTCCAACGAGAGCAACAATGCCGGCATGCGCGCCGTTACTGCCCACGCGCGCTTCGTTCGCTACCTGCCGATCTTCCTGCGACGGTATTGAGCCGACTCGCGCAGGCATCCTGGCCCTCGCCTGAGCAGGTGCACCACACTTCCGAAACTGCCCATGCAGCAGAGTGGCCCTCAAACCGGGGCGCCCGCCGGGTGCATTTCAGTCTGGGGGCAAGCCTGCGGCAAGTGACACCTC
>JADBJK010000095.1 GCA_014874485.1 Chloroflexota bacterium | reverse complement strand
CGGATCAAATTCGGGCACTAGAGGCGCTTTCTATCACCCGGGTCGAGGAGTTGCTCGGCCTGCCTCCCTATTACCTAAACAAACTGGGGCCCTACATCCCCGATTTTGCCAAAGTGAAGAAGTGGGTGAGTGCACAAACCCCTCCGCAGATGGAGGTCGCTGCAGAGACTGGCAGCGAAGCCGCGGAGGTGGACCTTGCAGCCGAGGAATATGCGATGGGTGCGCTGCCGCCTCGGCGCCAACTGGCTCACATGGAAGCCCAGTTCTTCATCCCAGAGCAACCGAATGCTGCTCTGGCCGAAGCGCAGGGTGAACGGGCAGTGAATTTGGTAGTCCACTTCCCACCCGTACGGGATCAGGGTCACCGCGGCACTTGCGTGGCCTTCGCGGTAATCGCGATGCGTGAGTACGCTTACAAACTCAAGAACGGCGAGGATGTCGCCCTTTCGGAGCAGTTCCTTTACTGGCTGTGCAAGGAGAACGATAATCGCCCCCGGTCCCATGGCACCTTCGCCATGATCGCCGTGCCTATCGCGGTGCGATTCGGAATGTGCTTGGCCACTACTTGGCCCTATAATCCTGAACCCATGGAAGACAATGAGGGCCAGGGTCCACCACCAGAGGGGGCAATGGAAGAGGCCTCTCGATATAAGGTTCGGCAGGGGCTCGTCTTAGACCCACGTTCGGTGGAGGACATCCAGGAGCGGCTGGAGAACGGTTATCCAGTGACGGTCAGCATTCCCGCCTACAGGAGTTGGTTGCTGAACCCTGTGGTGCGGCGCACTGGCAACATCCAGATGCCCGTCCCTGGGACGCGAGCCAGCGGTGGTCATGCCGTGCTCATCGTGGGGTTTGGTGCAGACCCGGAATTTGCCGGCGGCGGTTATTTCATCGTGCGTAATAGTTGGGGGACGCGCTGGGGTGTAGAAAGCCCCTTCGGCGTCGGCTATGGGACGCTCCCCTACAACTATATCCGCTACTATGGCTGGGAGGCTTTCAGCTGTAACGACTGAGGAGAGGGTTCTGCTCCTCTTACCTTCGCAGTGCAAGAGAGGCCCCCAGAAATGGGTAGATCGGCGCCTACGCTGATGAGCCTCTGGACAAGATCTGCACGACGACGAACGCCAGCACAAACCAAATAGCGACATTCAGCACCAGATTGACCCAGTTCACCGTCCAGTTTGCGCCTGGGTAGACGACGCGAGTCAACCAGGTGAAAGGCAGGCCGCGATTTGTCGCCCCTAATAAATGGCGTACATCGAACAAGCCAGTCAACAGTGTGATCGCTACGCCGGTTCCCAAAGCGATGACTGCTTTCCTCAGCATTACTTGCCCTCCGTTTGCTTTTGGGGCTCAACTAGTTGGATAAGCCCGCGCTGTCCGTTTACCATCCAGTTTGGATCCTCCTCAAATAATTGATTCACTCGCTCCGGGGTTAAGCCCAGTATCACTTCGGCTTTCATCGTGCGCAAAATCAGGAAAGGAGCAGGGAAATAGGCCGCCACCTCTGACAGACGTGCGGTGCAGGGCCAATGCCGGTCGCCCACCAATCGGCGATAGTTGAGATCCCCCTTGAGCACAACAAGATCAGCCTGCCCCAGTTCCTGCCGCAGCGATGGCCATAGCGCAGGATAGCAGAGCGGACTGGTCCAGAACCAGTGGTCCAACAAACGCATGCGTCCGACAGCAATGTAATCCTGCACGTCCGCCGCCAACGCGTGCACTGCAGTGCTCTCCGCCCCGGCGAGGAATTCCAGCGCTTCATACACGTCGGCCACCATCGCATCGGAGATGTAAAACGGCTGTGCTTTCAGGTGGAACGTCACCTCGTGCAATCCCGCGCGGCGTATCAAGGCATCGGCCAGGGCCAGGTCGTAGAGTAGCTCCAGACCGGCGTTATCGGCAATGATATCCACCCGCCGAAACCGGCCACTCGATAGGGTAGCGACAACACGGGGCGCGTCGTCAATCAGCAGGTTCTGGCGTTCGTGAGCGATGTCCGGCATCCCTTTTGCTCGTGCGGCCACAGCCCGGTAACTTAGGTCCGCGCGATTGCTCCACAGGTTGTAGTGCAGGAGGGCGGTAAGCGCGTCAGCGTTGTCCAGGCCGACCAACGACTCATAGGCTAATGCAAATTGAGCGATGGCCCCACCGGCTTCAGTGTAGTGGGCGCGTTTGATGACCACGTAGGGGTCGAAACCTTGCCATGGCCCTGGCTGAAAGTACCCCGTGGCCTCCAGAATGCGCCGGTGCAGGTAAGCCTCGGCGAAATACCAGGGCAGTTCAAACCAACTTTTGCCCTGGTGGGGAATCCAGGCCCAGTCCCAGAGAGCGCGATCGGGAGCATCTTCTGTGAGCGGGCGCACGGGATGCCGGCCTGTGATCTCCTGCTCAATGGCCAGTATGCGGCGAGCAATAAAGGAGGGGAAAGCATTGTTGGCCACCACATCGCGGATGAGACGAGGGATACGCTGGCGCACGGTATCATAGGCAAAGGAACCTAATTCCGCAATCAGGAGGGGCGGTGGAAGCGTGGGGTCATCGGGGCCCACCAAGCGGTTGAGTTCTTCCGCAGTCGGGTAGCACCTGGCATCCTCGAGAGTTCTCTGGAGTGACATAGTAGATGGGATTCTACCATAGGTGAGGGCAGATGTCAACGATTCGCGGCGCCACATAAATGGCCTGCGCCCGCATAGGCGGAGCAGGCCACCCAACTGGGGTGAGCGGAGGGATTCGAACCCTCGATCGCCTGGGCCACAACCAGGAGCCTTAACCGCTCGGCTACGCTCACCATTATTCAAAAAATATTATAGCGCAAAATGGCAAAGGTGCAAAACGCCCAAAAGCCTTCGCGCGGGCAACGACGAAGACTACCCATCGCCAAGCAACGTCTGAAACCGCCCGGCGTCCTCCCACATAGCCACGTTGTTGAAAAGGACGTAGGCCTCGCCAGCAGCCCGACTCCACTGGGCTAGTTGGGCCAGATCATCGTTGGTATAACGGTAGCGGTATCCTGTGCGCCCATGAAGGCGAAAATAGGCTGGTCGCCCGTGCAATGAGGGACAGACGAAGGGATCAGTAGCGTGAAGGAGGTCCAGTTCACGGCAGAGGTCACGCACCACCTCGTTGGGCCAGTCGCCGCGCGGCTCCCAGGCCAGGGCGAACCCGGCACGGTCAATGCGCCGAAAAAAGGCACGTAGGTCGGCGATGTGCTCAT
>JADBJK010000092.1 GCA_014874485.1 Chloroflexota bacterium | reverse complement strand
ATCGCTGTGCGGATGACCGTAACCATTGCTACCAGCCCGCATGGGATGAGCGCCCACAGCGAGCCCAGCAAAACCGGCGTCACGAGGTAGGCTACAATCCCTGTGGCGTAGGCCGGATGGCGCACGAAGCGATAAGGGCCGTCGGTGACGACGGTTTGGCCGCGGTCTTTCTGAATGCGCACCACGGCTGAGAAGTACTTGTTCACCACCATGGCCCAGGTAGCGACAGCGTAGCCCAGCACCATGATGGCCAGGGCAACGAGTCTGAGAACGAGCGGTACCTGTGGCGACCACCCGAAGCGTTCATCCAGTCCGGCCACGATTATCCCGGCCAGCGGGCCGACCAGGGTTGTGAAAAACAAAATTGGTCGGTCCCAGCCCTGGACATCCTCCCGCTCCAGAGTACGCGCACGTTCCATCAGCAAATCCGGGTTAGTGCGCATCACGATAATCCGGCTGATAAATGTAAAAAGAACAGCCATGCCGACATAAACCCAGGCCCACAGCCAATTCAGGCGACCTGCCGCGATGAACAAGACCATAGGCAGCAGCAACGTGTATGCGCCGAACCGAAGCCATGCCTTCCAACCCACTGCTCTGAGCACCTGCGATGCCCCTTTTGGTTGCTCCAAATTGGTGTTCATTTGGCCCTCCTGCGTCACTCGTCACCTCGCTAGTCGTTGACCCGTTGGCTACCAGATGCCTGGCAGCAGACGATAGTGCACCTCGCTCGCGTATTGCTTGTAGCCCGAGAGCTCCGTTTAGTCCGCAAAGAGGAAAGTGATTTCTCTGCGTTCTATGCGGTGGAAATTTTGAGCAACATCAAGCCTTAGAGGCTTACATCATAATAGTATAGCCCAATATATTTTCTTTTGCACGACAGGAAACAGACGAGAACCTGACAACGGGCGGACAGTTGGATGACAATTGTCGCCTGGGAGCGAAGATCGCCGTCTGGAGATGGCTCCCATTTAAGCCGCCGAATAGAATTCGGCGGCTACTTTTGTCAAGTCCCTGCGGGACTTCGTGATTGCAGTGTGGGTATTCCATTGCTGGGCAGTGTGGGAGCAATCTCCAAATTGTGACCGTTGTTTCGCCGTCTGGAGATGGCTCTCATCTTCGCCAGGCTGGCCATTTGTAGCCCCGCGGGCTCAGTGCTACAATTACAATCCAGAGGCGGTGATCATCCATTGGCCCAAGATAACGGCAATCCCCTGCTGTGGCTGAGACGTTTCCTGAAACGAGGGTTTGTGTGGACGGATCTCCTACGCCTGGCGCTCTTTTTGGTGATCGTGAGCCAGTTGGCGAGGGCTCCCCGCCCAGTGGTGCGCCTTGGCCCATCCCAACGGGTAGAGACCATCAATCCCAAGATCGGCGTCCACACTCGCTTGACCGACGAAGTGGAGGAGTGGAAGATCAAGCGCACCCTGGAGATGGTGCGGGAGATGGGCGCCACGTGGATCGTGGAGTATTTCCCCTGGGGATACTACGAGCCACAGAAGGGGCGCTACGAGTGGGCCCACCCCGATGTAGTGGTCAACCACGCCGTGAACCAGGGGCTGACGGTGGTGGCACGGATAGATTTCGTGCCCGAATGGGCCCGGCCCCAAGAAACCACCTATCGCTACCTGGATGAGGCCCATTTCGCTGATTACGCCGACTTCGTGGCCGCCTTCGTCAAGCATTTCAAAGGCAAAGTGCGCTATGTCATCATCTGGAACGAGCCCAATTTGAGTTTCGAGTGGGGTTATCGCCCGGTGGACCCGGAGGCCTACACGCGGCTCCTGTGCCTGGCCTGCCAGCGGGCCAAAGAAGCCAACCCGGAGGTGCAAGTGGTGGCGGCAGGGCTGGCCCCCACCCTGGCCCCACCGGGGAGCGAGTGGGGCATGGATGACCTGGAGTTCCTGCAACGGATGTACGATGCCGGGGCGAAGGATTGCTTCGACGCAATGGCGATTCACGCCTACGGGCTTACTTTTCCGCCGGACGATCCGGCCAGTCCCGAGGTGGTGAATTTTGCCCGCGCCGAGTTGATCCACCAGGTGATGGCCCGCAACGGCGATGGTGATAAGCCTTGCCTCATCACCGAGGGAGGCTGGAACGACCATCCGCGCTGGACGAAAGCAGTGCGCCCATACCAGCGGGTCGAGTACACCATCCGCGCCTACCAGAAGGCGCTGGAGGAGTGGGATTGGTGCGAGGCAGTGGCGATGTGGGCGTTTCGCTATCCGCGCTCTGCCGGCACTTACCAGGACTATTTCACCTTTGTGACCGTTGATTTCATCGCCAAGCCGGTCTATCTGGCAGTGCAGCAGTATGCCCAGGGCAAGGGGGTGGGCTCTAATGCCGGCTGGTAGGTGGGACGCCATCCGGCGATATGGACGCGACCGGCGCGTGCTCGTCGTTCTGACCGCCAGTCTGGGGCTGATCGCCGCGCTCGCCTTGCTCTTCACGGTCGGACCACTGGCTCCACAACGCGACCTGACATGGGAGCGCATCCAGCGCCAGGGCGTGATGCGGGTGGGCATGGACGCCAGTTATCCGCCCTTTGAGGTGCAGTTGCAGGATGGCAGTTACCACGGCTACGACGTGGACCTGGCGCGCGAGATCGGGAGCCGGCTCGGCGTGGGCGTGGAGTTCGTGAACGTGCATTTCGACGGCCTCTACGACGCGCTGCGGGCGGGCAAGTTCGACCTTATCATCTCGGCCCTGCCCTATGATCAATTCTTGACCCGCGACGTGCTCTATTCCCATTCCTATTTCAACGCCGGCCAGGTCATCCTCGAACGTGAGGGGGAGGCCAGCGTCAAGTCCCTCTACGATCTGGCCGGGCAGCGGGTAGGAGTGGAACTGGGCAGCGCCGGGCACGAGCGGCTCCGAACTTTACAGCGAGAGAAGGGCGTGGCCCTGCAACTGACCGCTTTCACCACGCCCGAGGAGGCCCGCGATGCGCTCCTGAACGGCAAGGTAGATGTCGTAGTCGTGGATGCCATCACCGCCTACGAGTTCGTGGGACGCGGTGGTGTACACGTCGTCGAAGGGATTCTGTTGACAGATGAGCCCTACGTGATAGCAGTTGCCTTGCAAAGCCCAATCCTATTGGAGAAGGTGAACGGCATCCTGGTGCAATTGCGCGAGGAGGGCGTGCTGGATGCTCTTCGGGAGCGCTGGCTACTATCAGCAGATGAATAGTAGATAGCCTTCACCCCCAGCCTCTCTCCCTAAAGGGCGAGGGG
>JADBJK010000114.1 GCA_014874485.1 Chloroflexota bacterium | reverse complement strand
TCAGCGTCAAGAAGACTTCTTCCAGGCTCGCTTTGCCTCTCCGCACCTCTTCCACCTCTGCCCCCGCGCTCACGACGAGGCTGACCAGTGGCGCGACGTCCACCTGACCACGCAAGTGAATCACCAGGCGGCTGTTCTGGACATCGGCGCTGGCTACCTCGGGTCGCGCTCGGAGCAATGCCAGGATCTCTTCATTAAACCCGCGCCCCACGATTTCCACTTGTGGCTCGCCACTCCTGGCCCGCAACTCGTCGGGATGGCCTACCGCCAACAACTTCCCTGCACGGATGACACCCACCCGATGGCACAATTTCTCCGCCTCGGCCATGTTGTGCGTGGTCAGGAAAATCGTCGCCCTCTCGCGAGCAGCCAGGCCAGCCAGGTCTTCGCGCAATGCTGCTGCCGCCACCGGGTCCAGACCCGCCGTCGGTTCGTCCATGAAGATCAGAGATGGACGGTGAAGTAATGCCCGCGCCACGGCCAGTTTCTGTTTCATCCCCCGGCTCCAGGTCCCGACTGTTTCCTTCCTCCGCTCCCACAAACCCAGGTGTGTGAGCAGTTCCTTGATGCGGGCCTGTCGTTCGCCCCCAGGCAAGTGCCAGATGCGCCCGTAGAATTCCAAGTTATCTTCGGCGCTCAAGCGTTCGTAGAGGCCCGAGTGTTCGAGTAGTGCACCCGTTCGCTGACGAATCTCGTCTGCCTGCGTTCGGGTGTCGAAGCCCAACACCTCCGCCCGCCCATCGGTCGGTTCCAGCAGGCCCAGGAGCAGGCGGATGGTCGTCGTCTTGCCTGCCCCATTGGGTCCCAGGAAGCCGAAGACAATGCCGGTTGGCACTTCCAAAGAGAGGCTGTCCACCGCGCGTACTGTCTCGAAATCGCGGGTGAGGTCCTCAGTGCGGATGGCGATATCGGTCATGAGAATTCCTCCAAAATCAGTGAGATCCCCTACGACAATGGATTATACTCGTGTCATTCAATTTCCACTAACTCGCACCACGACGGCGACGGCCAAAGCCGCCAGAAGAAGCCAGATAGCGACGATGACGGCGGCGGCCGTCCTGCTCACGGGTTTGTCTTGCGTGGCAGCCTGAGCCTTCTCCCGGCACTCGGCCAAAACCGGCGGTGGGATCATTTTCAGTGCCAGAGCGACCCCCAGGGGAACCAAGACCAAGTCGTCCAGATACCCCAGGATGGGGATGGGATCTGGGATCAGGTCTATGGGGCTGAAGGCGTATCCGACCACGCAGGCGGCGAAAAGCCTGGCGTACCAGGGAACTCTGGGATCCTTGTAGGCCAGGTAGATGGCGTAGGTCTCCATCTTGAGTTGCCTGGCCCGCTGTTTCCATCTCTCAATGGCTCTCTTCCTTTCGCCAGCGCCTCGCACCGCAAGATCTCCCTTGTGATGTGAACTGTAGCGTGATCGTTTGTTCTCGATGAACTGCATCCTCTCGCCGGTGTTATTTCACCGTCAGTGAGATAGTTTGCAGCGGGATTTCTCCGTACCAGAACTCCACCGTGTAGGTTCCTGGTATCAGATTCTTTTCCGGGTTGAAGTTCCCATAGCCGTTCCGCCCAGAGCGCACATTATACGCCTTCTCCATTACCACGCGGCCATTTGCGTCCATCAGCCTTGCCTTCACCTTCCCACAATCAGCGGAGTTCTCCACAATGGGGAAGAGGCCATCGGTAGAGGCAAAATCGGTGGCGGGAGAGCCCATTTCCTCCTTCGCCACCCAGGCTTCTATGGTTTTGTAGCAATCCTCGGCGAACGGCGTACCCGGTAGACTGGAGGGCAAGGACGGGACGCCGGAGAGCAGGGGCTGAATCATCCCTTGCACGAGGCCGAACAACTGTGGTCCAGCGAGAAGAACGAGGGCGCCGATGAGGACGATTGTCGCCGTCCAGGCCCCGAGACAGCCCACGCACCCGCCAACATACGCCTTCAGTAGGTATTTGACCGCCTCTGAGAGACTTTTCATTTGTCCTCCCTCCTTTCGCATACCATTGCTCTCAACCGGCCACATGGACCGGCTGGACCTGCCCCTTGAACTGGCTCATATATAGCCGGTAGTAGAAGCCCTGGCGGGCCAGCAATTCCTCGTGCGTGCCGCGCTCGATGATCTCCCCTTCGTTGATCACCAACACCTCGTCGGCGTCGCGGATGGTGCTCAGGCGGTGCGCAATCACAAAACTGGTCCGTCCCTCCATCAGTCTGCGCAGCCCAGCCTGGATCTGCACTTCAGTGCGGGTGTCCACGCTGCTGGTGGCCTCGTCCAAGATCAGGATGCCGGGATTGGATAGGACGGCGCGGGCGATGGCCAATAGTTGGCGCTGCCCCTCCGAGAGGTTGCTGGCCCGCTCGGAGAGCATCGTGGCGTAGCCCTGAGGTAGCCGCTCGATGAACTGGTGAGCGTTGGCTAATTTCGCCGCGGCGATCACTTCCTCATCTGTGGCGTCCAGCCTGCCGTAGCGGATGTTGTCCATCACCGAGCCGGTGAACAGGAAGGTGTCCTGCAAGACCACGCCCAGTTGGCGGCGCAGGCTATCCCTCTTGATCCGGCGGATGTCTATACCGTCAATGCGGATGGCACCGCCGTCCACATCGTAAAAGCGCGAGAGGAGGTTGATCATCGTCGTCTTGCCGGCTCCCGTCGGACCGACCAAGGCAATGGTCTGGCCCGGCTTGGCGTGCAGGCTCATATCCTTGATCACCGGCACGCCAGGCACGTAACTGAAGTTCACGTGGTCGAAGACAACATCGCCGGCAACCCGCTCCAATTCCACCGCATCCGGGTCGTCGGGTAGTTCCGGCTGCTCGTCCAGCAGGCCGAAAATGCGTTCTGCGCCGGCCAGCGCCGATTGGAGTTGGTTGTATAGGTCGCCCAGTTGCCGCAGTGGGGCAGCGAAACGCCGCGAGTAGGTGTAGAAAGAAGCGATGGTCCCCACACTGGCCAAGCCGCGCAACGTCATCCACCCGCCCAAGCCCGCCAGGATGGCCACGTTGGCGTTGCTCATAATGCCCATCAGCGGCGGAACGAGGAGGGAGTACGTCTGGGCGCGGATGCCCACATCTCGGGTGATCTGATTGGCCTCCTCGAAGTCCGCCAACACCGCATCCCCCCGCCCAAAGGCCAGGATCACCCGCTGGCCGCTGAACATCTCCTCCAGTTTGCCGTTGAGCACCCCCAGGTACATCTGGTACTGGCGAAAGCCCTCTCGCGTGCGCTGACCCACAAAACCCACCAGCCACAGCATCGCCGGGAACACGATCATCGAGGCCAGTGTCAACCA
>JADBJK010000107.1 GCA_014874485.1 Chloroflexota bacterium | reverse complement strand
ACACTGGTATGCGGTGATTACGTCGCAATTGGCTCTGGGCGTGGACACAAAGTTGGTGGTGAACGTGGCCGGACGCACCTACGAGAATGACGACGTGGTGCCCGGTGCTCTGGCTTCCGAGGTGCGTTTCCAGGCTCCGGCCGATGCTCAGTCTGTGGTGACGATCTACAACCTCAACCAGTTTGGCCCCGACAAAACCTATGAGATCACGGTAGTCGAATTGCCGCCGACCCCCACACCCACGAGCACAGGGACTCCGCTGCCTACTGGGACGCCCACTTTTACCCCGACGCGCACCGATACGCCCACTAGCACACCCACTCGCACGGCTACCAATACCCCGACGGTGACACACACGCCTACCGAAACCCGCACCCCAACGGTAACGCGTACGCCGACAGAGACTCGCACTCGTACACCTACTCTCACTTGCACGGCGACGCGCACGCCTACCGAGACTCGTACACCTACCGAAACTCATACGCCTACTACCACCTTCACGCCCACCGAAACTCATACGCCGACTGCCACCTTCACGCCTACCGTGACCTTTACGCCGACGGAGACAGCCACTCCCACCGATACGACTACCCCCACAGAGACATCCATGCCGACTGAAACGCCTACTACACCATCTCCTGGCTTGATGAGGTAAGGGCTGCGGGGCGGGGTGCAAACGACTATGCTCCCGGCTTGGCAACGGTTCGCTCGTAACGGTTGGCTGCCTTTGCTCCTATTGGTCAGCGTGGTCTTCTGGCGGGCGACCACGCTGCAGGGCATCTTCTACTTCGGCGACATCTACCAACTGCACTATCCCCTGCGCGTGGCTTATGCCACTGCTCTCCGCTCCGGCACACTGCCCTTCTGGAGCCCTGACATTGCCGCTGGCTACCCGTTGTTGGCCGAGGGGCAATTGGGCGCGCTGTACCCGCCCAATCTCCTTTTTCACCTGCTCCTGGACGTGCCCTGGACCATCAACGCCACGGTGCTATTTCATTTCGTGTTGGCGTGTTGGGGGATGTACGCCTTTGCTCGGGCCCTGGGTCTGCGCCAGGCTGGGGCCTACCTGGCGGCCATCGTTTACACGTTAAGTGGCTTTCTGATCGCCCACCTGAACCATCTGAACATCCTGGCCTGCGCGGCTTGGCTGCCCTGGCTGTTCCTGCTGACCCGGCGCTGCATCCGAGGGGAGCGATGGACGGATGTCCTGGCCTTGGCTGTGCTGTGGGCGCTGGAATTTCTGGCCGGACACCCTCAGATCGCACTTCTGAGCGCCATGGCGGTGGGGAGTTATGCCCTGGCGATCCCTGCCGTAGAAAGGATCGTGAAGCCGATGCGTGGCCTCTTGGCCAGCGCCAGCGCCCTGGTGCTGGGCTTGCTGCTGGCCGCGCCCCAACTCCTGCCCACCTATGAGTTGACGACCCTTTCCTCGCGCGCCGGCGGCCTGGACCCCAAATTCTTCACCTCTTTCTCCCTCCATCCCGCTTACCTGGCCACCTTGCTCTCACCATTCCTGCGTGGCAACCCTTACCCGAACATCTCGGTGGAACTGGTGGGCTACGTGGGCATATTGCCACTGGCTCTGGCGTCCTTGGCCTTGCCCCAGCGACGAGATCGCCTCACGCGGTACTTTGTGGGCCTGGCCCTGGCATCGCTGTTACTGGCTTTCGGGCGCTGGAATCCACTGTATGTGTATTTTCTACGCCTGCCGCCCTTCAATCTCTTCCGTGTCCCGGCGCGATATCTCTACACATTCACCTTTGCCGGGGCGGTGCTAGCCGGTCTGGCCGCCGACCGTCTGTTGAGGCAGGCGCGTGGGCCGGAGCGGCCTGGGTTTGCAGTGGGGCTGGCCCTATCCTGCGGGTTGGTGGGGGCGGCTATGCTCGTCTCACCGCTGGAGGCTTTGCTGACTGCCTGGCGGGTGCTGCCGCTGGTGTGGGTAGTGGCAGGCGTAGTTCTGGTGTTCGTGGCCTGGCGGGGTGAAATTGGTCGTCGGACGCTGGCTGTCCTTTTCCTGTCCCTGGTGCTCTTGGACCTTGTCGCCTTCACTGCAGTGTACGACCGCACCTATAACGATGTGATGCCATATCAGGAATTCGTCGCCCCGCCGCGCTCCCTGGGCTTCTTCGCCGGAGAGGATCCGGCTACTTACCGCATTCTGACCCACGAGGGCATCGTGCCCGTCCTTTCTGTGATGCGCGAGTCCTTCTACCCGAACATTTCTATCGCTCACGGCGTCCCCAGCGCCAACGCCCTGTTCCCCCTCCTGCCGCGCGCCTACCAGGACTATATGACTCACCTGACCTCGCGGATGGCGGATGCCCTCGGCATCCGCTACTTCCTGATCCCACAACTCCTGCCAGTGGATGAGGAGACGGAGTTCTATGATCTGGAGAACCCACTCGCGCCCAGCCTGGTGGGTCGGACGCTGGATTTCGAACCCATCACGGTAACGCAAGTGGAGATCGAGTCCTACGTCAGTCATTCCGCCAGTGTGGGAAATGGTGTACTGGCGGCGGAGGTGGTGCTGCGCCTGGATGATGGCGTGGAGCGGCGTCTGCCCCTGCGCGTGGGGGTGGAGACCGCCGAATGGGCCTACGACCGCGATGACGTGCGGGAGAACGTGGCCCATGACTTCCCAACCGTGGCGCGGACCTGGCTCGCCCGTTCGGGCTTCCCGCCCCGCGACCACCCCGGGCACTCCTATCTGACTGCCATCACGTTCGAGGAGCCACTTGTCATAACTAGCGTGCGCATTGAGCCTGCCTTGCCGCGGGCATTCGTTCGCGTGGAGCGGGTGCGTTTCACCACAGTGAACGGTGATACCTTGCTCCTCTCGCATCTGGTGGGGGAGAGCGATTTTGCCCTGGTCTATCGCAGCGAGGACGTGGCCATCTACGAGAACCGCGACGCCATGCCGCGCGCCTATCTGGTGCACCGCGCCGAAGTCGTGGCTTCGGATGAAGAGGCACTGGCGCGGCTCCAGGCCCGGGATTTCTCGCCCCGGGAGATGGTCTATCTAGCGGGTGAGGAGGGGCGACCCAGCGGATCGCCCCTGCGAGCCGGACCGCCCCGCTCGGACGATGTAGTGATCGTGGAGGAGTACGCTCCTGCGCGCGTGTCTCTCACGACTATTTCGGATGTCGAGGGCTATCTGGTCCTGGCCGACGGTTTCTACCCCGGTTGGCATGCCTATGTGGATGGCACCGAGACCCCCGTGCAACGCGCCAACCTGATGATGCGCGCCATCTATGTCCCCGCCGGGCGGCATACTGTCACGTTTCTCTTCGAGCCGCGGATGTTCCGATTGGGGTTCG
>JADBJK010000082.1 GCA_014874485.1 Chloroflexota bacterium | reverse complement strand
ATCATCGTCACCCACGTGGACGAGAAGGGCTTCCTACGCTTCGCCCCGGTGGGCGGGGTGTGGAGCCTGGGTCTCCTGGGCCGCCGCGTCCAGTTCGCCGACGGCACCGTGGGCGTCTTCGGCCTGGAGAAGTGGACCGAGCGCGAGAAGGTTCCGCCTATGGACAAGATGTTCCTTGACGTGGGCGCGGCCTCCAAAGACGAGGTCAAAGTGCGCGTCGGCGACGTTGCCTGTTTCCTGGAGCCTCTCACCGTCGCTGGCGACCGGCTCATCGCTAAAGCCTTCGACGACCGCATCGGCTGCGCCGTCATCGCCCAGACCCTGATGAGCCTCGAATCCTCGCCCCACGAACTGTACTTCGTCTTCACCGTGCAGGAGGAGGTAGGCCTGCGCGGGGCCACCACGTCTGCCTTCGGCGTCGCGCCGGACGTGGGCATTGCCGTGGACGTAACCCTCACCGGCGACACCCCCGAAGCCCACCCCATGGCCGTCTCGCTGGGCAAGGGGCCGGCCATCAAGGTCGCCGACCGCAGTATGCTGGCCCACCCGGGCGTGAAGCGGGTGCTGGCCGAGGCCGCCGAGCGGGCTGGAATCCCCTACCAGTACGAGGTGCTGGAGTTCGGCGGCACCGATGCCGCGGCCATCCAACTTTCCCGCCAGGGCGTGCCCACCGGTTGTCTCTCCATTCCCTCCCGCTACGTCCACTCGCCCTCGGAGATGGTGGACTACAACGACGTGCAGAACGCGGTCAAACTCCTGGTCAGTCTGTTAAGCGCACCCATAGACTTGGGCTGAACCCGCCATTGGTCGAAACACCCCTCCTTGCCGAGGGGTGTTTTCATTGGCCATCGGGTCACTGGGGCGCGACGACCAGCGTCTTCACCCGCGTGTAAGGTAGGGGTACGGTGACCGTGTGGGTAGGGGTCGGATCCAGGGTTGCGGCGGAGGAGTTGACGTGCGCGATGGGGATGTACAGCATGTAAGGGGCGCCCGGCGGAGGAGTGCCCTTCGGGTGGGCGAAAACCCGCAGGTTGAGCGGGGCGCGGTCTGCGTGATGGGGCAAGAGGACGGCCGCGCTGCGCTGGCTGAAGAGCGTGATCGCGTCGGGCGACGAGGGGACAGCGTCAGCAAACCCGCCCTGGCCATTGACAAGTATCAGGCCCAAGCCCTGTTCGGCCAGCGTGGTATCAGGGCCGACGTAGAAGTAGTTCTCGGCGTGGATAGGGCCGGTGGCCAGGTCGAGCGTGGCGGTAACCTTGTATGCCCCGGCAGGCCAGGCGGTCGTGTCTATGCCTGCATAGGCGCAAGTGTCGTACGCGGGCTTGCTTAGGATCACACTACCCTCCCACATGGCTTGCCCCGCAACGTCATAGACGCCGAGTTGAACCGTCTGGCTCAGGATGAGCGTTTCCCGAGCCGCCCAGCCCTCGCCCGTGCGGGCGAAGGCGTAGGTGTAGAGCCGAGTTGGACTCATCGGCGCACAGATGTCGCGCCCGTGCCGTCCGGTGGTTACCTGCACTGGGTAAATGGCCAGGAATTCTCCCTCCGGCCCGGCGGTGGAGACGACGGGCTGGCTCTGCACCCAGGTTGCGGCCGGCAACCCGTCCACCGGATGGGGCGAGAGCGAGGCGATCGTCTCATAAAATACAGAATCAGGGATGACAGCGCTATGAGTGGCTGCGTAGGTGTACAATTCACGGTTGAGGTCAGCCAGGAACGTGTAATCGGCCCACGAGCCAGCCGCTGCCTCGGTCTCCCCGGACAAGAGCATCCAGAAGACCGCCGGCACGCTGCGATAGAAGAGGTCGGGGACGGCTTTGTAATAGGCGTAGGGTGTGCCGCTCAGGACATCAGCGCCCATCTGGCTCCAGGTGTCGTACATGAGCAGATTGTATTGCGGCGTGCGCCCCAGGATGTCGCGGACGCGCTCGTCCCAGAGGTATTCGCCCACCAGTTCCGCCCCCGCCTCGGTCATGCCTTCCTCGTTCCAGGAAGCGCTCAGGCTGATGCCATCGTGGAAGGCGTGTAGTAGTTCGTGGGTAACCACGGCATCCCAGCGCGGGTCGTTGTTGGGCAGAGCCCACGTCGTGCCAGTGTAGGGCAGGGTGATCCTGGGGTAACTGCTGATGATGATGCGGCCGCTGGAATACCAGAACCAGCCAGGGGTGCTGTCGTCGAAGTGGACGACGACGTGGAGGCTCCGCACCGGCGGGCCGTAGAGTTGGACGGCGACCGGATAGACGGTGTGGAACAGGTCGAGGATATATTGGGCGTAGGCCGGGTCCACACTCTCATCTACGCTGAAGGTGAGCGTCCCTCCGCCGGGTGTGATGGTGGCCGGAACCTCCGCCATCTTGAGCCGTTGGGGGATTGGCTCTCCCTCCTCCGTGAAGCCCACGACCACGCCGCCACAGAGGAACTGATCCGCCGAATCCGCCGTGACAGGAATGGCGTGCCCCGCCAGGAGTGAGAGAAGACCCAGGATGCAAAATACGGCGCGCAGAGACGGTTTCATCGTGCTGTAGCATACACCAGGATGCGCAGGCCGTCAATTGATAAGTCCTGCCTTGCAGAGGAGCATCTCGCGGGTTTAGAGAACCTGCGGGAGAATTTGACAGACTGGCTATTGCCGCTAGATGGCGCCTTGTGGTATAATCTTTGTGGGAGGCGTCCCATGAGCGAGAAACCCGTGATCCTGCTGATAGATGGCAATGCCCTGGTGCACCGCGCCTACCACGCCATACCGCCCTTGACCAGCCAGGCTGGCGAACCGACGAACGCCACCTTCGGCTTCACCTCCATGTTGCTCAAGGTGATGTCCGAGTTCCAACCGGCCTACGCCGCCGTCGCCTTCGACGTGGGCCGCACCTTTCGCCACGACCAATATGTGGGCTACAAAGCCACTCGTCCGGCGATGGCCGGCGACCTAGCTCCCCAGTTCAGCCGTGTCCAGGAGATCATCGCCGCCTTCGGTATCCCGATGTACTCGGTGGAGGGCTACGAAGCCGATGACGTGCTGGCAGCGCTCTCCGATCAGGCGACAGAGCAGGGCTTGGAGGCCCTCATCGTCACTGGTGACACTGATACTTTCCAACTTATCCGGCCCGGCGTGCGGGTGCTCATCTCCGGCCGCAAATTCACTGAGACAAAGGTTTATGATGAAGAGGGCATCCGTGAGCGATACGGTTTGGAGCCTGATCAGTTGGTGGATTTCAAAGCCCTCGTGGGGGATGTAACCGACAATATCCCCGGCGTGAAGGGCATCGGGGAGAAGACGGCGGTCAAACTCTTGCAGGCCTACGGCACCATTGAGGGCATCTACGAACACCTGGGTGAGATT
>JADBJK010000061.1 GCA_014874485.1 Chloroflexota bacterium | reverse complement strand
AAGGCCAAACGGCTTAGAGCGGGGTGGGACCAAGACTACCTTCTCAAAGTCCTGACAGGATAAATGCAATTGCCCTGAACCACCCAACCACCACACACAAGGATACGAACGGCGATGCGGATTCTGGCCGTAGATGACGATCCCATCACGCTGAGGATCGTCTCCAAGTCGCTTGCGGGCGCGGGCTACGACGTCTTCACCGCGCGCGACGGGCAGGAAGCCCTGGCGCAGGTGGAGTCCGTCCGCCCTGACCTCATCATCCTGGACGTGATGCTCCCCGGCATAGACGGGTACGAGGTGCTGCGCCGCCTGAAGGCGCGGACCGACGCTCCGCTCCTGCCCGTCCTCATGCTGACCGCCGACGACACCGTAGAGGGCAAGATCAAGGCGTTCACCGCGGGGGCCGCCGACTACCTGGCCAAGCCCTTTGACGCGGCGGAACTGGTGGCGCGGGTCAAGGCGCTTCTGCGGCGGTTCGCGGGGCCATCGGCGGGCGCGGCGGCCGTCCAGGGCACCGTCATCGCCGTCTTCTCCCTGCGCGGCGGGTGCGGAGTGTCCACCCTGGCGGCGAACTTGGCCGCGGGGCTGGCGCAGATTTGGGGGCAACCGGTGGCCCTGGTGGACCTGGCGCTGACCGCCGGATACAGCGCGCTGCTGTTCAACCTGCCGCTCCACCACACCTGGGCCGACCTGGCGCGCATTCCCCCCGCCGAACTGGATGCCGACCTGATAGAGCGCACCCTGCTGGAACACCCCAGCGGCGTGCGCGTGCTGGCCGCCCCGCGCGGGCCCCAGTTCGCCGAGGCGGTCTCGGCCGACCACGTGGGCCAGGTCATCCGCCTGCTCAAGTCGCGCTACGCCTACGTGGTGCTGGACCTGCCCCACGACTTCAGCCCGACCACGCTCGCGGGGCTGGACGCCGCCCACCGCATCGTTACCGTTATGACGCCAGACCTGGCCTCGGCCTACGTTACCGCCCGCACCCTTGACGTTTTTGAAACGCTGGAATATGGTAAGGACAGAATCTACCTTGTCCTGAACTGGACCTTTGAGCGCGGCGGAATGGCACGCAAGGAGATGGAAGGCTTCCTGAAGCATCCGACGAGCCTCGTCATCCCCTTCGCGCCGGATCCCATCATCAAGGCCATCAACACCGGCGTCCCCCCCGTCCTAGACGCGCCGGAAAGCCCGCTCGGGGCCTTGCTGGAAGACCTGGCCTTCGCCCTGAGCGCCGAGGAGCACCGAACGCGCGGCCCGGCCACCCCAACCCCTGCCTGGGAGCGGGTGCAGCGCCGCATTCGGCAGCGCCAGGCGCGGGCGGAGCGCCACTCCATCGGCCCCGTGCGTATCGGATAACCGTTTGGAGTTCTGATAGGAGGGGGAATATGAATCGTATTCAGGTTGCACGTCGCAGGGGCCAGGGCATCGTGGAGTACGCGGTGATCCTGGGGCTGATCGCGCTGGTCGTCGTCCTCGCGCTGGGCGCCATGGGCATCTCGGTGGGCGATGTGTATGCGGCCATTGTGAAGGCCCTGGGCGGCGAGGTGGACTGCAAGACGTACTACCATTCGGACTTCGGCACCCCGCCCACCTGGACCGAGATCAAGAACACCTTCTGGGGCAAGTACGGCCAATGGCAGGTCAAGGACGGGAAACTCATCAGCCCGCGTTCGGGCGCGATGCTGCTCAATGAATATTCGGGCAGCGACTACAACATCAGCCTCAACGGCATCCGCCTGGCCAACCAGAGCAGCGCGTGGAACGGCTACGGCGTCATGTTCCGGTCCAGCCTGGATGCCAAGAACCGCCTCAACGGGTACATGTTTGAGTTTGAGCGGCGCACACCCAAGGAGCCGGTAACGATGTACTTCAGTTACTGGGTGGGTGGCAAGCAGGTGGTGATGACCCCGCCTGGCAAGATGACCGTCCCCGCCAACAGCGGCTGGGACAACCCCGCCAACCTCTCCATCTCGGTGCAGGGCAACACTTTCGTTGCCAGCATGAACGGCAAGAAGATCATGGAAGCCACCGACCCGAAGAACCTGTATACCGACGGCGCTGTGGGCCTGGCCTCCAATGCAGGCTCCAGCATCGTGGTGGACGACGTGGCGGTCAAGACGCCGGGCTGCGAGGAGTGAGAACATGGAACGTTCGCCGTTGCTTGAAGAGTACAAAGACGGAATCCCCGAGCGCCTTCCCGATTCGTCCGGCCGCCGCAAGCGGGCATGGATCGCCATCGCAATCCTGGCGGTGCTGGCGCTGGCGTTCGGCATCGTGAACCTGGTGCGGAGCGACTCCTTCGCCCGCCTGGCCGGAGTCGGCGGGGTCAAGGGCGTGGTGGTGGACGAGCAGGGCCAGCCGCTGCCCGCGGAGATCGTCGTGCTGAAGACCGACCTCGCGGTCCAGGCCGACGCATCGGGCTACTTTGAGATTCAGGGCGTGCCGGCGGGCGAGCAGACCCTCGTCGTCGGCTACCTGGCGCGCGGCATTGAGGTGCCCGTGCGGATTGCGGGCGGCCAGACCCGCGACCTGGGGCAGATTCAGTTCGCCACGGCCGAGCAGATGGACCGCATCCAGGTCGCCGCGGGCGGGCAGTGAGGGCTTCGCTGCCTGTTGTCCGCGAGTGGCGCGAAAGGGCGCGAAAGGGTAGGGGCGATTCATGAATCGCCCCTACAGCCCGCACGCGGGAGAGGGTTAGGGTGAGGGGGTCAGCGCGAGGCTAAACCCCCGCGCTGAAAGGGCGAAGCCCCGTTGGGGCTGCGATAGCCCGCAGGGCTTTGCCCATGTAGCCCGACGGCTTCAGCCTCGGGCGGGGGTGGGCCGTGCGTTCCCTCGCCCGCTGGGAGAGGGCTAGGGTGAGGGGCCGCGCGGGGCTGAACCCCCGCGCTGGAAGGGCGAAGCCCCGTTGGGGCTGCCCCCAGCCCGCAGGGCTTTGCCCATTCAGCCTCGGGCGGCGCGGCCCGTCCCCTCGCCCGCACGCGGAAGAGGGCTAGGGTGAGGGTGCGGGCGTTTGGATCGCGAAACCCGCGAAACGGCGCGAAAGGGTAGGGGCGATTCATGAATCGCCCCTACAGCCCGCACGCGGGAGAGGGCCAGGGTGAGGGGCCGCGCGGGGCTGAACCCCCGCGCTGAAAGGGCGAAGCCCCGTTGGGGCTGGGATAGCCCGCAGGGCTTTGCCCATTCAGCCTCGGGCGGCGCGGCCCGTCCCCTCGCCCGCACGCGGAAGAGGGCTAGGGTGAGGGTGCGGGCGTTTGGATCGCGAAACCCGCGAAACGGCGCGAAAGGGTAGGGGCGATTCATGAATCGCCCCTACAGCCCGCACGCGGGAGAGGGCCAGGGTGAGGGGCCGCGCGGGGC
>JADBJK010000042.1 GCA_014874485.1 Chloroflexota bacterium | reverse complement strand
GGCGCAGGGCCACAATCCCACCGTGGCCGTTGATTTCCACGATGTCCTGGCGCGTGTAGGTGCGGGGCGCGGGCATATAGGCGGCCAGCACCTCATCCACCCGCGCGCCCGTCGCCGGGTCCACGATGAACCCGTGGCGCAGGCGGAAGGCCGGCCACGGGGCGTCGGCCCGCCCGCGCGATGGCCGAAACAGCCGCCGCGCGATGGGCAGCGCCTCCGGACCGCTCATGCGGACAATGCCGATGCCGCCCTGCCCTAGGGGTGTGGAAATCGCCGCAATGGTGTCGTCCAGGCTCTTCATCGTTCGCCTCGCGGGGACTATTCTAACCGTTCGCGCGGCGGCGCGCAATTGGGATGGCCCGTCGCTGACTGCATCTCACCGCACAGGCCACGGAGATCGCCGAGGTAGGGGTCAGGCATGGAACCTGCCCTACGGGGTCTGCGCGCCGCCGGGCTGGTAGATGGCGCGGTAGGCGGCGAACTGCGCCAGAATGGCCTTGACATAGGTCTGCGTCTCGGCCACGGGGATGGTCTCCACGAACAGGTCGGGGTCGTACTCCTGCATCCGCGACAGCCAGAGCCGCGCGTAGCCTGGGCCGCCATTGTAGGCCGCCAGTGCCGCCAGCGGGTCGCCGCCGAAATCGCGCATCTGTCGGGCCAGGTACCACACACCGAAGCGGACGTTGACGACCGGGCGGAGAAGGTCCTCTCGGCGGAAGCCCCGCTCGCCCAACTGGAGCGCGATCCACTCGCCGGTGGGCGGGATAATCTGCATCAGGCCCAGCGCCCCTGCCCACGAACCGGCCACGGGGTCAAAGCGGCTTTCCTGGCGCACGAGCGCGAACACCAGCAGCGGGTCAAGCCCGTTGCGGGCGGCGTGATCCAGGATGAGGTCGGCGTAGTATGTGGGATAGGCGAGGCGCATGAGGTAGCGCGGCGCCGTGTCCAGCGCGCCCGACGGGGCCAATGCGAGCACGCGCTCGGCGCAGGCGATGGACTGTCGGTGCAGGCCCAGGTCGCGCAGGTGTTCGGCCAATTGGAACAGCGCCAGAGGAGCGTCCTTCCACCTGGCGCGGACGATGCCAAACCGCTCGGCGGCTTCCTCCATCATCCCGATGGCCGCGAACGCCTCGCCTTTGCGGAAGTCCAGGTCGCGGGTCAGATCGTCGGGCAAGCGGTCAAAGGGATAAGGCTCGCCTTGATTGGCCCAGCCGGTGAGCCAAGCGAGGCAGGCGGCGCGCTCGGCCTCGTCGTCGGCCTCCAGGAGCAGATTGCCCGGTGGCGGGAGGATGGCGTCCTGGCCCTGGAGTATGCTCGCTGCGCGGAGGGTGTAGTAGTCGGGGATCGGGCGCTGGGCCAGTGCGCGCAGATGCAGTTCGGCCACGTCGGGCCGGGCCGCCCGCAGTGCCGACTTGGCCGCCCAGAAGCGCGCGGCAGCGGCCACGTCGGACGCGGGGTAGCGAGCCAACAATGCCTCGCACACCTCGCGGGCTTCCGCGAAGCGCCCATCCTGGTAGTACAGCAGGGCCGCCTCCAACATGGCGTTGTCCGCGCCGTCGTCGCGCGGGTACAGGCGCTGGAGCCACAGATAGTCGGACGCGGCGGTGGCACGGTCGCCCTGGGCGGCTGCGGCCTCGGCGGCACGCCACAGAGCCTGGGGCGCGGTGGCGCAGGTGGGGCAGACGGCTTGCGCCTGGCGGTACGCCTCGCGGGCCTCGGCGAATCTGCCCGCCCGCTCCAACGTCCGCGCCTTCGCCATGAGCACCGTCGCCTGGAACGTGGTGTCTCTACCCGCTGCCAGGGCCTCGTCCAGGGCGGCCAGCGCGTTGTCGTAGTCACCCAATGCCAGGCGCGCCAGGCCCAGGTAGTACGCGATGTTCGGCCGCTTGGTCTCGGTGGCGGATGCTAGCGCGCGCTCAAAGGCGTCGGCGGCGGCCTGGTAGGCTCCGTTCTGATAGTCTATCAGGCCGCGGCGGAATTCGTCCACCGTCTCGCCCGATTGGATCAACTCTACCAGCGCGAGGTAGGATTCCCGCGTGGTCGCAGATGCCTCGGTCGCTGCCCGGAACTCGGCGAGGGCGGCCTTCTCGTCGCTGTCCCGCAGGGCCAGGCCCTTCAGGTAGTGAAACTTCGCGGTGAGTTCGGGGGACGAGGCCGCAGTTAGCAGGTCGTCGTAGGTCTTCAGGGCGTCGTCCGTGAGGCCCGCATCCAGTTGCACGGCGGCGATCTTCTCCAGCAGGCGCGTCTTCGCCTGGGCGTCGGCAGCGGCAGCCTCGCGGTAGGACGCCACGGCCTGCTCCGCGTCGCCCAACTGCACGTAGGCGTCGCCGTTGAGTTCGTGAAGCCAGGCCGAGAGCACCTCGGTGGCCGTGATGAGCCGCGTCTGGTAGTCTATGGCGCGGGCCCAGTCGCCGGCGTCGCGGTACGCGGTGGCGAGAACGGCCAGCGCCTTCGTCTGCGCGGCGGGGTCTGCGAAGTCGGCCTCGGCCAGCACAGCCGCTGCATCCTGGGGCTTGCCCAGGGCCAGCAGGCTCTGCGCCATGAGAAGCCGCGCGTCGGACGCCAGGGCCGGCGATGCCTGCATCACGCGCTCCGCAAGCGACGCCGCCCGTTCCCAGTCGCCCAAGTCGTGGGCAGCGCGCGCCGCGTCAAGCATCTGCTGCGGCGACGGGGTTGCTGTGGGCGCGGGCGTGGCGCTGAGCGTCGGCGTGGGGGCAGGCGTGGCCGTGCGCTCGGCCCCGCCACGGAATGCGGCGCATGCGGCAAACGCCAGCGCAGCGCATACCAGCGCCAGCATGAACAGCCAAGGCATTCTCTCCCTGTGAGCCATGCTGCGATTATGCGGGCGAGGGGCGCGGATGTCAAACCGTCGGGTGGGGGCGACGCATGCCTCCCCATCGGGGTGCGGCGGCAGTAATGCCCGCTGTGAGTACGGTAAGGCAAGAAGACCGCAGAACCGAACGAAAAACTCGCAGGGTCTTGACATAGAACGAATGTTCGTGTATAATGGGGTCAGGGGCGGCAAACGCATGGCCGCTAAAGGAGGTTGACATGACGCTTTCTGAACGTCAGCAGCGCATCCTGGAGTTCATCCGCCAGTACACCGCGGAGAAGCACTACCCGCCCACCATCCGCGAGATCGGGCAGGCCGTGGGCATCTCCTCCACCTCCGTCGTGAACTACAACCTCAACATCCTGGAGCGCGAGGGATACATCCTGCGCAACCGCGACATCTCGCGGAGCATCCGCCTCGCCCGCGACGAGCGCCCCTATGCCGCGCCAGTGCGCATCCCGCTGGTCGGCGTCATCGTCGCCAGCCTGCCCGTGCCCATCCCCGACAGCGACTTCGCCATGCTGGGCGAGGACGAGGTGGTGGAACTCACGCGGGACATCATCGCCGACGAGCGCGGGCTGTATGCGCTGGAAGTGCGCGGCAACTCTATGGTGGACGCCCTCATCCACGACGGCGACCTGGTCATCATGCGCCACGTCAAGGAGGCGCAGAACGGCGACCTGGTGGCCGTCTGGCTCAAGGACGAGAAGGAGACCACGCTGAAGCGGTTCTACCGCGAGCGAGACCGCGTGCGGCTCCAGCCCGCCAACCCGACCATGGAGCCCATCTACGTGCACCCGGCCAACGTGGAAATCCAGGGCAAGGTGGTGCTCGTTATCCGTCGGTTGGATCGCGTCGCCTAAGTTTAAAATTTCGTGCAGAACCGAAAAACCCCTTGACATAGAACGCATGTTCTAGTATAATAGGCTAGAACATGCGTTCTATCTGTTTCGTGTCGGGAGGTTTGCGATGAGTCCGGAAGCCCTGACCCCGTCGCAGGAGGAGTTCTGGAAGAAGCTCCTGCGCTACGTGCGAAAGCACGGCTACGCTCCCACCTACGAGGAGATGGTAACCGAGTTCGGCCTGAAGACCAAGTCGCACGCGGTGCACTACGTGCGGCAGTTGGAGCGGAAGGGCTACATCCGCCGCAAGGCCAACTCGCCCCGCGCGCTGGAGATCGCGCCGCGCCCGTTTGCCGTTCCGTTCTGCGGCAAGGCGTCCGCCGGCAAGGGCATCAACTTCACGGACATCGTCGGGACGGTGGACGTCCCTCCGGATCTGTTCGTGCCCGCCGATAACCTGTACGCGGTGCAGGTGGAGGGGAACTCGCTGGAAGACGCGCTCATCCGCAGCGGCGACCTGCTCCTCGTGCTGGCCGCCGACCGCGTGGAGAACGGGCAACTCGCCGTCGTGCGCGTGCCGAGCGAGGAGTTTCCCGAAGGCGAGTGGCTGTGCAAGCGGTTCTTCCTGCGCAACTCGCTGGTGGAGTTGCGCTCCGAGAACCCGCGCTACCCGCCGCGATTCGTCCCCGCACGCGACGTTCAGGTGCAGGGTCGGGTCGTCGGCGTCATCCGCTCGGAGTTTTGGACGCCCGACGCCGCGATGCGATAGGTCAAGCCAGGAGGAATGCCATGAGCATCTGCGAATACCGTTCTGTGGACAAAGACGGCCGCATCATCTGCCAGAAGATCCGCGAGGGCGACCGCGAGGTGTCGCCGAACCTGTGCCGCACGTGCCCGGCGCGGCAGTCGGCGTGCGATCACCTGCGGTTCACCCTGGCCAAGACCGAGCCGAGCCCCATCGTCGTGCGGTACGCGACCGGGCGCGTGGAGGTGTGGAATAACGACCCGCCGGCCATCCGTTTCCACACCGCTGCCTGCGCGCTGAAGGTAGCGCCCATCCAGAGCGTGAGCCAGTGCTTGGCGTGCTCGGCGCGGACCTGCCGCGTGGTGCAGGAGGCGGAGCCTGCGGCGCGGGCGGGCAACATCCTGGTGTTCCCGCAGCCGGTGGCGGCCGTGTCGTAGTGTCGGAGGTGAACCGTGAGCGCGTTTCAGCAAGTGCTCAACTATCAGGCCGACCGCATTGAGGACGTGCTGTACAGCCACCGTCTGCCGTCGCGGGTGAGCGGCGGGTTCGTAACGCCGCGCTTCGTGCGGTTCCGCGTGTCGCTGCCCATGGGCGCGAAGGTGCGGCAGGTGGCGAACCTGGCCGAGGAGTTGGCCCTGTCCCTGGGCGTGCCCTCGTGCCGCGTGTTCCGCCAGAACGGCGAGGTACACGTGGAGGTGCCGCGGGAACAGGGCGACGTGGTGCACCTACTGCCCCTGTGCGCCCGGCTGGAGCAGGTGCCGCCGCACACGGCCGTCCTGGGCCTGGACGAGCGGGGCGCGCCCCTTCTCCTGCGCCTGTCCAGCCCCGATGTGGCGCATGTGCTCATCGCGGGCACCACGGGCAGCGGCAAGACGGAACTGGCCCGCGCGATGATCGCGTCGCTGGCGCTGTTCAACCGCCAGTCCGCGTTGCAGATGGTGCTCATTGACCCCAAGTGGCGGGGGTTCGCGCCGTTCTCCGAGTTGCCGCACCTGCTGTGCCCGGTGGTTCGGCGGACGGAGGACGCGCTGGCCGTGCTCCAGCGGCTGGTGGCCGAGATGGAGCGGCGCGACGCCGAGGGCCGGGATATGCCGCGCGTCATCGTGTTCATTGACGAACTGGCCGACCTGGTCTCGGTCGGCGGGCGGCCGCTGGAAGAGGCGGTAACACGCCTGGTGCAGCGCGGTCGGGGCGCGGGCGTGCATGTGGTGGCCTGCACCCAGAAGCCCACGGCGGCGGTCATCGGCTCGCTGGTGAAGAGCAACTTCCCCGTGCGCGTGGTCGGCAGCGTTACCAGCCCGGAGGACGCGAAGGTGGCCACAGGCATCGCGGGCACCGGCGCGGAGCGCCTGCTGGGCCGGGGCGACTTCCTCGTGGTGGCGAAGGGGCAGGTGATCCGACTGCAGGGCGCGTACATCTCGCTGCCGGAGATTGCGCGGCTCACCGCGCAGGACTTCGGGAACAAGCCGCAGATTCGGCTGTTGCCGGCGGGCAGGAACGATCAGGGATTCGTCCCGCGACTGGTGGAGAAGGTGGCCGGGGGGCTGGCCCGGCAGCCGTGAGTGGGAACCCATCCTTCAGGAGGTTTCAAGGTGAAGAAAGTCTGGTTCTTGGCCGCAGTTTTCCTCGCCGGGCTGGGCGTGGTCATCGGCAATCGCATGTCCACCGAGGCGATGGGCGTTGTCGTCGGCGTGGTGCTGGGCGTCGCCGCCAGCATCCCCATGGTGCTCATCATCCTGCTGTTCCTGGCCCGGCGCGACAAGAAGGAAGAGGAGCGCCGCCAGGCTGCCTACCCGCCGGTCATCGTGGTGTCGGGCGGGGGACAGCCGCAGCCGATGCGGATGCCGTACCTGACGCCGCCCGCCAACTACGGGGGCGATGGGCAGCGCACCTTCACCCTCATCGGCGACGAGGACACGGTGTCCATTGACTCCGGACGGCGCGGAGGTATCCTATGAGAATCGGCTTGCTGTGGTACGACAACGATCCGAAGAAGGCGCTGGAGCAACGCGTGCGCGAGGCGATGGAGCGCTACCGCGAGAAGTTCGGGCGCGCGCCGAACACCTGCTACATTCACCCCGCCGACCTGAACGGGCGGACGCTGGCGTTGGAAGGCGTGCGGGTGCTGGCGGCGTCCAACATCCTGCGCAACCACGTGTGGGTCGGGTACGACGACGAGGCGCAGAACCGCGCGGCCTAGTCCGCGGTGGTTCGGGGAGCGGGGCGCGGGGCTGGCTCCGCTCCCTTTTCGTTGTCCGGGAGCGGCACGCTACCGGCACAGGTTGGCCACGAGGAACTCCAGCGCTGCTTCTGGTTCCTGGACTCCCGTCTTGATCTCCGTGTCGGTCTGGAGCAGCAGGCGGTAGGTCGCCTTCAGGCTCTCGGCGGAAGCGCGGCGTGCGGCGTCCATGCGCTGGCGGAGCCGCCAGGGGTGCACCTTGAGCCGGGTGGCGATGCGGTCCTCGGTGTAGCCCTGGTCGGCCAGGGTCCTCGCCTGAAGCAGCAGCCGGTACTCGCTGACCATCAGGCCGAAGATGCGGAGCGCGGGCTCGCCCTCGTTGAGCAGTCGGCGCAGGGTGTCCAGGGCAGGGCCCAGCCGCTTTTGCGCGATGGCGTCAATCAAGTCCCACACGACGGCCTCGCGTGCCAGCGGTACCAACTGCCGCACATCGGCCAGGGTGATGGGGTTTTCGCCGCAGTAGGCCGCCAGTTTCTCCAGTTCCGAGTCCAGCAGCCGCAGGTCGTTCCCGATGAGGTCTAGGAGCGCATCCACCGCCTGGGCGTCTATGCGCGCGCCTTTGGCCTTGGCGCGGGTGCGAATCCACGCGGCCAGTTCGCCCAGGCCGTCGCGGCTGCGCGGGTTCGGCAGGGAGAATGCCTGGCGGCGGCCCTTGTCGGGGTGCTGATCCAGGAGCGCGACGAAGGGGCTTTTGCTCGGCAGAAGCGCCGACTCCAGGAACACGAGGTGGGTTGTGGCCGGGAGCATGGGCAGGTACTCCAGCAGGCGGGTGCGGTACTCCTTGTGCGCGCCGCCGGCCGGCTCGTCGGCGTCCTCACCCTCGCCCTGTTCGGCCGCGCCTGCCTTCTTGCGGGCGGGCGCGTGCAGGCGGGTGAGCAGGCCGTTCACGATGACGAGGCGTGCGTTGCCGAAGAACGGAACGCTGTCGCACGCATGGCGGAGTTCGTCCAGCGAGACCGACGCGCCGTCAAAGACGCTGGTGTTCAGGCTCACGATGTCGGCAGGGCCGAGTTGCGCCTTCAGGGCGGCGAGGGCTTCGTCGCGCGAGAAGTCGTCGTCGCCGTCAAAGATGTAGAACATGCTCAGTCCCATTCCAGGATGATGCGGTGGGCGACGAGCCTTCCCGACTCCAGCCGTTCCACCCGCGCGATGCGCACATTCTCAACGTTGGCGTCGGTGGTGAACCGCTCCTGGACTGCCAGGCCCAGGGGTTGGGCCACCAGCGCCGCCAGGGTCGTGGCCGTGATGACCGCCGGCAGGTCCGACAGCGTGCGCTTGCGGCGAAGCCCCAGGGTGGCGAAGGCGGCAAGCCCGGCGAGGATTCCCGTCGTGGCGATGCCGGTCCCGCAGCGCGGATGGACGGCGAGTTCGCTTTCGCCGGCCCGCAGCCGCGCCAGCGCCTCGGACACGGCGTCGGCCACCGTCTGGGTGTCCACCGCGCCGTAGATGTAGAAGCCGCGCGGGGTGCTCCGCCCCACGAAGTGGCGCGATGGGTCGCTGCGGGTAAGCAGGTGGATGGTGGCGTGCTCCAGCGCGTGGTTCTGCCGAATCCGCCGAAGGGGATCAAATTCCAGGATATTCATCGCTTTCCCTCCCAGGTGCGAGCCGAGTCTGCCCTGCGCAACGTTTTTCGTGTGCATTTTCGCGGCCCAGACATGACGCTTGCGACCGCCGCACTCTCCAGCCGAGTGTACTACAAAGGGCGGCGGCGCGCAAGCGAAAGTTGTGGTATAATGGGTGCGAGTTCGGCATCCGTACACACGACAGATACGAACTCCCGGGTTTGCCTTTCGCGGGTTTGCACTGGAGGTGTGCGATGCGACGAGTGATGTTCCTGTTCGCGTGTGCGGTCCTGGTGTGCCTGCTGCTGCCCTCGGCTGCGCTGTCCGGGGCTCCGCGTCCGGCGCTGGGGTTCTGGCCGGGCTTCTCGTTCCTGCCGGTGGGCGGCGCGACGGAGGTTCAGGTGCGCGCCACGTCGTTCGTGGGCCTTTACGGCTGCCAGATGGAGGTCCACTACGACCCCGCCACGCTGGAAGTGCAGGACGCCGACCCCAACACCGAGGGGATTCAGGTGAGCGCCGGGGATGTCTTCGTGGGCGCTCGCACCTTCGTTGCGGTGAACACGGTGGACCCCCAGGCGGGCATCATCCGCTTTGCGGCGGCTCTGCTGGACCCGGCTCCCCCGATTCACGGCAGCGCGACGCTGATGCGGGTGCGGTTCAAGGCCCTGCGCCCCGGGCCGACGATGATTCGGTTCGGGGAGGTCATCCTGGTGGACGTGGGCGCGCAGGTCATCCACGCGCGGCTGGCGGACGGCGGGATGTGGATCGGCCCCATCCGCTAGGGCCTGGCCTGCGAGTGTAGCAAGAGCGCGCCCCCGCAAGTGGGTACAGGCTTGCGGTCGGGGGCGCGCTCGGTACAGGTGCGAGTGGACTCCTACTGCGACGCAGGCGCTTTGCGGCGGCGGGAACGGCGCACGGCCCACACGATGAGCACAACGGGCCCGGCAATCACCGCCAGCACCGGCACACCGTACACCACCAGCCAGATCAGCACGTCCACCAGCGTCTGGCCGGTCTGCGTCAGGGCGCGGAAGGCATCCCGCAGCGTCTTCAGCGGCTTCCAGCCGGGCTCTACTATCGGCTGCTCCAGCGGCTCCGGCCAGATGTCCACGCTGATGGTCGCCATCGCCGTCATGGTGGCCAGGTATTGCTGGCGGCCCTGGAGCACCTCAATCTGCTCGCGAATCTGGGTGATCTCCCGGTAGATGGCCAGCACGTCCTCGGCCTTGCCGGTCTTCTCGCGGGCCACCGTGAGGAGTTCCAACAGTTCCTTCTCGGTGGCGCGCAGGTTGCGCAGGCGCGACTCGTTGTCCGTGTACTCCTGGGTTACGTCCTCACCGGAGATGGACTCGGAATCCACCTTGACCGCCTGGGCGCGAATCCGCTGGAGCGCCGCCTGGAGTTGGCCGGCGGGGACGCGGATCGTAACCTGGGCACGCAGTTGTTCCGTCTCGCGCCATGCGTTGGATGATACCACGTAGCCGCCCAGTTCCTTCGCCAGGCTCTGCACGGCGTCCAGCACCGCTGCCGTGTCCTTGACGGTGATCTTCAGGCTGGCGGTCTGGATCACCATGCGCTCCTGCGTTTCGGCGAGGCTGGGTATGGATGACTGGCCGCTGTAGGGCGGCTGCGCCGGGGCGGGCACGGAGGTGGGCGCTGCGACCGGCGGCATTTCGCCGCGGTAGGTGTCTTTGGTCGTGCCCTCGCCCGAGGGCACGGTGCGCGCTCCACACGCACCCAGCAGCGCCGCGGCCACCACAAGCCCGATGACCCACGCGAATCGTCTCTTCGCCATATTCTCTCCTCCTTGTCAGGCCCTTCTCGGCGACGGAGCATCGTCAACGGCCTGCTACTGTTGGGACGCTGCGGAGCGCCTGCGGGTTCCCGCTACCAGCCGAACGACAGGCGGGCGCTCAAACGCCGGGGCAGAGCGTGCTCGTCCATCTTGCGCTGGGTCTCTTCAATGGGATAGGGCTGGCGGTGGAAAGCCAGGGTCATGGCGTCGGTGTCCAGGATGGCGTATGCGGCCAGCGGGATGCCGTCGCGAGGCTGGCCCACGCTGCCCGGGTTGATGATCATGCGCGGGGCATCGGCCAACGCCAGCGGGCCGTCGGGCCGGGGTGCATACGTGCGACACCGCGAGCCGTCCTCGGTGAGCGCGAAGATCATGGGCACGTGGGTGTGGCCCACCAGGCAGTAGGGCGTGTCAAAGTGGGCGAAGTTCGCGCGCGCCACCGACGGCTGCAGGATGTACTCCCAGACCGGGTAGCGGGGGCTTCCGTGCACCAGGGTGAACTGGCCGATGACCAGGCGCTCGGGCAACTGCGCCAGGAAATCCCGCTCGGCGGGCGAGAGTTGCTCGTAGGTCCACAGCGCGGCCTGCTGCGCATCGGCGTTGAACTCGTCCAGGTCCAGCCGGTTCGCAACGGCCCAGTCGTGGTTGCCCGCAACGGCGACGAAGGGGAGGGATTGAAGCCGCTGGATGCACTCGCGCGGGTCGGGGCCGTACCCCACAATATCCCCCAGGCACCACACTTGATCGTACCCTTGTGCTGCCTCCAGGACAGCGTCAAAGGCCGCGAGGTTCCCGTGGATATCGGATACGATCAGACACCGCATTCTGCATCTCAGGGGGATGGATTTGCCGCATGATACCACAGGTGGCCGCGGGCGTCAAAAGGGCGTCCAGGGCGAACCGAATCCCCCGGCCACGAGGGTTGACCCGAAGCCCGGCCTGTGGTATCATGCTTCGCGGGAGGAAGTCGCGATGCCCAAGGCGGATGCGCATCTGATTCAGCGATTGCAGCAATCGCCCGACGGCGATTTCCACCTCATCCTGCGCGTGGCGGGCGATGTGGCCGACGTGGCCGAGAGACTTCGGGCCACGCCGGTGGAGGTGAGGCACGCGCTGCGGCTCATCGGCGCAGTGGCGGTGCGCGCCCAGGGCAAGGAAGCCCTGCGCCTGCTGGATGAACCCTGGCTGGTGCGGATGGAGGAAGACCGCCCCGTCCACGCCCTGTCGTAACACCTGGGAATACTTGGCCGGCGAGGAGCGTATGGAAGGTCAGAAGATCAGCAAAGCCCTATCGGCTGCGATGCTGCAGAAGCCCGAGACCGAGTCGCTGCCCGTCATCGTGAAGTACCGCCGCGAGCAGTTGGCGGCGAAGGCGCTGGTCAAGGGGGTTGCGCCCACGTACCAGTACAGCCTCATCCCGGCGGCGGCCATGCGGCTGAACCGCGAGCAGATTACCTGGCTGGCCGAGCAGGCCAGCGTGGAGCACCTGTGGCTGGACATGCCGGTGCACGCGCTGCTGGACGAGTCGGTGCGCCTGATTCAGGCCCCTGCCGTCTGGCAGGCGGGGTTCCGCGGGCAGGGAATGCGCATCGCCATCCTGGACACCGGCATAGACCCCAACCACCCCGATGTGGCGGGCCGCATCGCCGCAACGGCGACGTTCGTCGGGAACTCCTACCGCGACGACAACGGGCACGGGACCCATGTGGCAAGCATTGCCGCGGGCAATGGCGCGGCTAGCCACGGCCTCTACGTCGGCGTCGCCCCGGAGGCGAGCCTGTACGTCGCCAAGGTGCTGGCTGCGGACGGGAGCGGCATGATGAGCGACGTGATGGCGGGCGTGGAGTGGGCCGTGGAGCAGAAGGCGCACGTCATCGGGCTGTCGCTGGGGAGCAGTGGCCCGTGCGACGGGACCGACGCGCTGAGCGTTACCTGCGACGCCGCCGTGGAGCGGGGCGTGGTGGTGTGCGTGGCGGCGGGCAATTCGGGGCCGGGCCGCTACACGGTGGGGTCGCCCGGCTGCGCGCGCCAGGTCATCACCGTCGGCGCGTCCGACGACCAGGACCAGGTGGCCTCGTTCTCCTCGCGCGGGCCTACGAGCGACGGCCGCGTGAAGCCCGATATCGTGTTCCCGGGCGTGGGCATCGTGGCGGCGCGCGCCGCAGGCACGGCCATGGGCCAGGTGGTGGACGAGCACTACACCAGCGCCTCGGGCACCAGCATGGCGACGCCCCATGCGGTGGGGGCCGTCGCCCTGCTGTTGCAGGCGAACCCGTCGCTGACCCCCCGCGAGGTCAAGGAACTCCTCATGCGCACGGCCCGCAACATCGGCTACGAGGCCAACGCCCAGGGCGCGGGCCGCGGCGATGTGTACCAGGCCTACCTGGGCGAGCCATCGCCGCCACCGCCGGAGCCGCCCCAGCCGCCGGAACCCGGCGAGGGGTGCTTCACGACGCTCCTGCGCCTGCTGCGCGGGGGACGATAAGACGTCGGTTCACGGGGCCGAACGCCGCACCTGCGGTTCCCGCATCCAATCATCACGCAAAGGAGGCTTGGGGATGAAGTGCCCGGATTGTGGACAGGAATTGCCGGAAGGCACGCGGTTCTGCACGTCATGCGGAGCGCCCACCGGTGCGGGGGGCACGGCAGCCCCGTCCGCCTCGTCGGCCAACGACGAGCCGCCCGTGCCCGTGCTGGACATGGAGTCCGAGCACGTGAAGCAGGAGTTCGTCGGCGGCAAGGGGCGCATCTCCTATCGCATTGACGGCACCATCATGCAGGTGGTGAGCATCCAACTGGAGCCGGGCGAGGTCATCTACTCCGAGTCGGGCGGCATGTCCTGGATGAGCGCCAACGTGGAGATGCGGACGCACTCGGGCGGCGGCCTGGGCAAGATGCTCAAGCGGGCCGTGGCGGGCGAGTCGCTGTTCATCACCGACTTCTTCGTGAACAGCGGGCGCGGGATCGTGTCGTTCGCCTCGGAGTTTCCGGGCAAGGTGCTGCCCTTTGACCTCAAAGAGGGCGAGAGCCTCATCGTGCAGAAGGACGCCTTCATGTGCGCCGAGAAGTCGGTGGACCTGGACATGCACTTCCGCAAGCGGCTGGGGACGGGCCTGTTCGGCGGCGAGGGGTTCGTCATGCAGCGCCTCACCGGTCCGGGGCTGGTCTTCGTGGAGGTGGACGGCGAAGTGGTGGAATACGACCTGAAGCCCGGCCAGATGCTGAAGGTGGACACCGGCCACATCGCCGCCTACGAGCCGACCGTGGACTTTGACGTTACGCTTGTCAAGGGGCTGAGCAACATCCTGCTGGGCGGCGAGGGGCTGTTCCTGGCGACCTTGCGCGGCCCGGGCAAGGTGTGGCTCCAGACGATGCCCATGTCCAAGTTGGCGAACAAGATCGCCCAGTTCATGCCCCAGGTCGGCGGGCGCGGCTCCAGCGGGGGCGTGAACATCAAACTGTTCGGCGATTAGGTCGCGGCGGCTGCGTGAACCCCTCGTGCTGGGTTCACCGCAGAGAACGCAGAGAGCGCAGAGAATAAGATAAACCTCTGCGGTCTCCGCGTGCTCTGCGGTGAAAAGCGAGCAGGGCAAGGAGGCGGCCTGTGGAATGGCTTTGCGCGGGCGCGGTAATCTGGGTTGCGTTGGCGGTCATCGGGCTGGTCGTCCTGGCGGGGCTCATCTTCCTGCTGGTGAAACTCGGCGTTATGGTTCACTACGCGGCGAAGCCAGAGCCGCGGGACACCGGCGACTACAGCCTGTCCGACAGCCACGCGCCCGATGAGACCGGAGGGACCCATGGGGAATAAAACGATTCGCATCTCGGCAGGCGGGGTCTCGGCGCTGGCCGACTTGAACGACACCCGCACGGCCCAGGCCATCTGGGACGCGCTGCCCATCCGCGCCCAGGCCAACACCTGGGGCGATGAGGTGTACTTTGAAATCCCGGTGCGGATGGGCACGGAGAAGGGGCAGGCCGTGGTGGACAAGGGCGACCTCGGGTACTGGGCGCCGGGCCGCGCGTTCTGCATCTTCTTCGGCCTTACGCCCGCCAGCCGTGGCGAGGAGATTCGCCCGGCCAGCCCGGTTACCGTTGTGGGGCGGGTGAGGGGCGACGCGACCGTCTTCCGGCAGGTGCGGGAGGGCGATGAAGTCGTCCTGGAACGGGCCGAGCAGGCGGACTAGCAGTTGACCGCAGAGGGAATTGCTTGTTGTCATTGCGAGCGAAGCGAAGCAATCTCACGCTCCGTCTGTCATGCTGAGCGAAGCGAAGCATCTCGGTTGACGAGATTCTTCGGCGCTTCGCGCCTCAGTAGGGACAATTCATGAATTGTCCCTACGGGCGCTGCGCGCCCTCGCAATGACAAACTCTCAAGAATCCCTGTGGTACAACACTAGAGGTCGGACGGACATCGCGCTGCAAACGCCCGACGTGGGGCGTCAGCAATTACGCTCATGGAGGAGAGGATTGGATCGGACAGAGGAGTTGTTGCGGAGGCTGACCGAGGCGAGCGGCGTGCCCGGCTTTGAGGCCGAGGTGCGCGCCCTGATTCGCGGCGAGTTGGAGGGCATCGCCGCCATTGAGCAGGACCGCATCGGTAGCATCGTGTGCCGCAAGGAGGGGACGCAAGCCGCGCCCCGGATTATGCTTGCGGCCCACATGGACGAAATCGGGTTCATGGTCAAGCAGATCACCAAGGAGGGCCACCTGCGGTTTGTGCCGTTGGGCGGGTGGTGGGAGCAGGTCATGCTCGCCCAGCGGGTTGTCGTCAAGACCGCCAAAGGCGACGTTCCGGGCATCCTGGGGGCCAAGCCGCCCCACATCCTGACGCCCGACGAGCGCAACAAGGTGGTGGAAAAGCGCGACATGTACATAGACATCGGCGCTACCTCGCGCGAAGAGGCGGAACAGATCGGCGTGCGGCCGGGCGACCCGGTGGTGCCGGTCAGCGCCTTCACACCCCTCGCCGGCGGCAAGACGTACCTGGGCAAGGCGTGGGATGACCGCGTGGGCTGCGCGCTGTTCATCCAGGCGATTCAGCGGCTGGCGGGCGAGAGCCACCCCAACACCGTGTACGGCGTGGGCACGGTGCAGGAGGAGGTCGGGCTGCGCGGGGCCAAGACGACGGCCTACGTGGTGAACCCCGACGTGGCCATCATCCTGGAGAGCGACATCGCCTACGACGTGCCCGGCATGAACCACGAGGAGCCGCTGGTGGCCCTGGGCAAAGGCCCGTCGCTGCTGGTGTTTGACGCGGGCATGATTCCCAACACGCGCCTGCGGGACCTGGCAGTGGAGACGGCGGCGGCGCTGGGCATCCCGCTGCAGTTCTCCAGCCTGGAGGGCGGCCGCACCGACGGGAGCATCATCCATCTGCACAACGCGGGCGTGCCTACCATCGTGCTGGGCGTGGCGGCGCGGCACATTCACAGCCACACGGGCGTCATCCACCGCGACGACTACGACCGCCTGCTGGCCCTGCTGGTGGCGCTCATCAAGCGGCTGGATGCCGAGACCGTGAGCGCGCTGATGCAGTAGGCGGGGCGTGGGACGGCGGTCTCTGGCCCGCGTGCGTTCGCGCCGAAAATGGCGACCCTGGGCATAGGTGCGACGTACTTGGGGAAGTGCGTCGTACCTTGGGCCAACACAAGACGGAGACGCGTCAAATAGGCTGCAGTTTTTGCGCCAATCGGCGACCTGTGTTATACTTGCCGACGGCCTGGCACCGAGGGCGCCACACCGTCTCCGAGCAACTTCCAGGCGTCGGCGGCTACCCGAAAGAGAGTCGCGCGTGAAACTGGACCGGAAGACCCTGCGCGCCCTAGGCTTAGCATCTGGGGTCGGTTTCTCCATTGTGGGGAGCATTGCGTTCTGGGTTCTCGTGGGCCGCTGGCTGGACAAGCGCCTGGGGACCGAGCCGTGCGCCCTCATTGCTGGCATACTCATTGGCCTGATCTCCGCGGGCAGCATCCTCTACGAACTGGCCGCGGTGCGCGAGAGGACGGATGACGAAGGGCAGCATCATCTGGATAGCAACGCTGACGACTAGCGCAGCCTCCGCGGCTTTTGCGGCGCTGGGTCAGCCTGGCTTGGCAAGCATCAGCCTGGGTCTGGCGCTTTGCGCTGCCAACGATTTGTTCTTCATCTTGGCTATTCGTGTGCTCTCCACGCGAATTGCGACGCTGTGGCCCAAGGCCACGGCGTTGCTTTTGCCCCTGGCCTGGCTGGGCAAGCAGGCGGTGCTGTTCGCGGGCGCGTACCTGCTCCTCTCGCAGACGCATCTCCCCGTTGCGCCGTTTGCGCTGGCCGTGGCGGCCTATCAGACCGTCCGCGTCGTCGTGATGATGATCTGGCCGGAGCAGTACGCGCAGTGCTTCGCGCACGAGCCTTCCGTTGCAAAACATGCCTTGACCGGAGGAAACGCGGAATGAAAATCCACGCACCCCTGGCAGCCGAGACCATCTTCCACCTGGGGCCGATACCCGTTACCAACTCCATGCTCACGTCGGTCCTGGTGGTCATCCTCTTGCTGGTGCTGGCTTGGCTGGCCACGCGAAAGATGCAACTCATCCCGGGCCGCTACCAGGCCATGTGGGAGATGGTCGTGGAGTTCCTGCTGGACCTGTCGGTGGACACCGCCGGCAAGAAGGTGGGCCGCATCGTGTTCCCGCTCATCGCCACGTTCTTCATCTTCATCCTGACGGCCAACTGGATGGGTCTCCTGCCGGGCATCGGCCCGTCCATCTACGTGGAGGTGGCTGAAGCGGCGGAACATGGCACAGAGATCGTGCACGTCCCGCTGTTCCGCGCGGCCAACGCCGACCTGAACATGACGGCGGCGATGGCGCTCCTGTCCATCACCATAGTGCAGATCGCGGGCGTCGCGGTCAACGGCGTCAGGGGCTACCTGAAGCACCTGGCGTCGCCGATTTTGCTGACCCCCGTTCACATCGTCAGCGAGTTGTCGCACATCATCTCGCTGGCCGCCCGACTCTTCGGCAACATCTTCGGCGGCGAGGTGCTGGTAACCGTCATGTACTCGCTGGTGCCGGTCGTGGTGCCGGCGGTGTTCCTGGGCCTGGAGGTGCTGTTCGGGTTCATCCAGGCGCTGATTTTCAGCGTGTTGAGCATCGTGTACATCGCCCTTGCGACTGCGGGTGGGCATGAGGAAAGCGGGGAGCAGGCGCACGCCGCCGCCCATTGAGATGTCTGGAATGATGCACGCGGGATCGCCTTGCGGCCGGACCCGCAGGGCATGCCGAATGAGCATTTCTAATCAAGCAAGGAGGAAACAAGTCCCATGACCGACAACGCAATGATCAAACTCGCAGCAGCCATCGCCATCGGAATCGGCTCCATTGGCCCTGGCCTGGGCATCGGCATGGCCGTGAGCAAGGCCATGGAAGCGGTCGGGCGCAACCCCGAGGCCGCAGGCTCCATCCGAACGCTGATGATCCTGGGCGCTGGCCTTGCCGAGGCGGTCGCCATCTACGCATTCGTGATCGCGCTGGTCCTGAGCCTGGTCGTCTAGGCCCGGCATTCGGTTGCGCCACGGGGGAAGTGCAGTTCGCCTTCCCCTGCGGCTGCGCCTTTGCCCATGCGCGGGCATAGCGGCGGTCCGGTTGCCGCAACGTGCCCGCTACCGGGCACGAATCTGGAAGTTACGGAGGCATAGAACGGATGGATAAACTGGGAATCAACCCGGTCGCCCTCCTATGGCAACTCGTCGCATTCAGCCTGTTGGTCTTCGGGCTGTACAAACTCCTGTACAAGCCCGTCCTGCGGATGCTGGATGAACGCGCCGAGCGCATTCGCAAGGGGATGGAGGACGCAGCCAAGGCCCGCGAGATGGCCGAGCGCGCCCAGGAGGAGTTTGAGAAGCGCATTGCCGAGGCCCGGAAAGAGGGGCAGGAGATCGTCGCCCAGGCGACCCAGATGAGCGAGAAACTGCGCCAGGAGATTCTGGAGCAGGCCCGCGCCGAGGCCGAGCGCATGATTGCCAAGGAGCGCGAGCGGCTGACCCAGGAGCGCGAGCAGGCGATGAGCGAACTCCGCGCCCAGGTGGCCGACCTGTCCATCCTGGTGGCGCAGAAAATCGTCGGCGTTTCGCTGGACGAAGCGGCGCAGCGCAAACTCATCGCCGATTTCTTGCGTGAAGCGGGAGACCTGAAGTGAGAAAGAATCGCCTAGCCCAGACCTACGCGGAAGCGGCCTACGAAGCGGCCACGGGCATCTGGCTGCGGGCGCTGGCGGCTGTGCAGCAGGCCCTGGAGAAGAACCCGACCGTGTTCGCCAGCCTGCGCGACCCAGGGCTGGACCTGGCACAGAAGCAGGCGCTGGCCGATCCGCTGTTGCCCGCCGACGTGCCGCAGGAGGTGCGCAACTTCCTGTACGTGCTCCTGTCGCGCAACGACACCGGCCTGCTGCCCGACGTCATAGAGCAGTTCCGTCGGCTGGCGGTGCGTGGGCCCAGGGCGCAGATCGTCCGGGTTACCAGCGCCGTGCCGCTGACCGACGAGGAGAAGCAGGCCCTGGCCGAGAAACTCACGGCCCAGTTCGGCGAGAACCTGGAGTTTGAGTACCGGGAAGACCCCAGCATCCTCGGCGGGCTTATCGTCCGAGTTGGCGACCGGGTGATTGACGCCAGCGTGGCCGGGAAACTGAAGGCGCTGCGGGAGACCCTGGTGGCGCGCGACTAGCCCCGCCCGTTCGGGGTCGGACAGGGTGTGCGGGCGATGGTGGGGCAATTCGTGAGGGCAATTCGTGAATTGCCCCCACGCGAGCGCATCCCCGATTGACACGAAATTAGGAGGTTGGACGGTGGCGATACGAGCAGACGAGATAGCCGCCCAGATACGACAGCAGATTGAGCGATTTGAAGCGCCCATGACCGCCGCCGATGTGGGGACGGTGCTGGAGGTGGGCGACGGCATCGCCCGCGCCAGCGGCCTGGCCGGCGTGATGGCCAACGAAATCGTGGAGTTTGAGAACGGCGTCCAGGGGCTGGCCTTCAACCTGGAGGCCGACAACGTGGGCATCATCATCATGGGCGACTACACCGAGATTGAGGAAGGCGACCAGGTGCGCAGCACCGGCCGCATCGTCTCGGTGCCCGTCGGCGAGGGGCTTATCGGCCGCGTGGTCAACGCCCTCGGCGAGCCGATTGACGGCAAAGGCCCCATCCAGTTCAGCGGGTACCGCCCTGTGGAGCGCATCGCGCCCAACGTGGTCGTCCGCAAGGAAGTGGACACGCCCGTGCAGACGGGCATCAAGGCCATTGACGCCATGATTCCCATCGGCCGGGGGCAGCGCGAACTCATCATCGGCGACCGCCAGACCGGCAAGACTGCCCTCGCCATTGACACCATCATCAACCAGAAGGGCAAGAACCTCATCTGCATCTACGTGGCCATTGGCCAGAAGTTGTCCAGCATCGCCCAGGTGGTGGCCACGCTGGAACGCTACGGCGCGATGGAGCACACCATCGTGGTGGCGGCGTCGGCGTCGGAGCCCGCGGCGTTGCAGTACCTCGCGCCCTACGCGGGTTGCGCCATGGGCGAGGAGTTCATGGAGCAGGGCAAGGACGCGCTCATCGTGTACGACGACCTGAGCAAGCACGCCTGGGCCTACCGCCAGGTGTCGCTGCTGCTGCGCCGCCCGCCCGGACGCGAAGCCTACCCGGGCGACATCTTCTACCTGCACTCGCGCCTGCTGGAGCGCGCGGCCAAACTGCACCCGGATTACGGTGGCGGCTCGCTGACGGCGCTGCCCATCATTGAGACCCAGGCCGGCGACGTGTCGGCCTACATCCCGACCAACGTCATCTCCATCACCGACGGGCAGATTTACCTGGAAAGCGACCTGTTCTACGCGGGCATCCGCCCGGCCCTCAACGTGGGCATCTCGGTGTCCCGCGTCGGCGGCAAGGCCCAGGTCAAGGCCATGCGCCAGGTCGCGGGCAAACTCAAACTGGAGATGGCCCAGTACCGCGAGTTGGCCGCCTTCGCCCAGTTCGGCTCGGATTTGGACAAGGCCACCCGCGCCCAGTTGGAACGCGGCATGCGCATCCAGGAAGTGCTGAAGCAGCCCCAGTACGAGCCGGTGCCGCTGGATCATCAGGTCATGATCCTGTTCGCCGTTACCAACAACTACCTGGACGACGTTCCGGTGGAGAAGGTGCGCGACTTTGAGACGGCCTTCCGCCGATTCATGGACACGACGCACCCCGAAGTGGGGCAGGCCATCATGCGCGATTTGGCCCTGTCGGACATGACCATCCAGCAACTGCGCAGCGCCATTGAGGAATTCAAGGCCACCGGAGCCTACTAGGCGCGCCGTGAAGGAGTAGCACGTGTCCAGCATCCGAGAGATACGCCGACACATACGAAGCGTGCGAAACATCTCCAAAGTTACGCGGGCGATGCAGATGGTGGCCGCGTCCAAGATGCGCCGCGCCCAAGACCAGGTGGTCGCCACGCGCCCCTACGCGCAGAAGGCGTGGGAGTTGCTGACCCACCTGGCCGCGCTCGCCGTGCGCACCGAGCAGGAGGAGCACCCGCTGCTGGCCGTGCGGCCCGTGAACGCGGTGGGCCTGGTGGTCATCACGTCGGACAAGGGGCTATGCGGCGGGTACAACCACAACCTGCTGCGCGTGGTAACCGAGTACATGCAGGCGCAAGAGAAGCCGGTGAAGGTCATCACCGTGGGGCGCAAGGGCCGCGATTTCATGCTGCGCATTCGGGCCAACCTGGTGGCGGAGTTCACGGGCGTGCCCGCGCTGCCCACGCTGCTGGACGTGCTGCCCATCGCGCGAACCGTGCTGGACGACTACCTGGCGGGCGTGTACGACGAGGTGCTGCTGGCCTACACCGATTTTGTGAACACGCTGGTGCAGCGGCCCGTGATCCGCAGGCTTTTGCCGCTGCGGGTGGCGGGCGATTTGACGGAGCAGGCCGTGAGCGAGTACGTGGCGGGCGGGCCGCAGGTTCGGATTCCGGAGTACATCTATGAGCCCGACCCGCAGGCGGTTCTGGCCCAGATTGTGCCGCGCTTTACCGAGTTGCAAATCTACCAGGCGATCCTGGAATCCATCGCCAGCGAGCACAGCGCGCGCATGGTGGCCATGCGTAACGCCACGGACAACGCCAACGAACTGCTGGATCAACTGACGCTCTCCTTCAACCGTGCCCGACAGACGGCCATCACGAAGGAGATTCTGGACATCGTGGGCGGCGCAGAGGCCCTCGCGAAGTCCGCGCAGAGATAATCATACGCACACGGAATCATCCGCACGGAGGATAGAATGGCACGAGGAACTGTGGGAAAGGTCGTGCAGATCATGGGGCCGGTGGTGGACGTGGATTTCGCCGGTCAGGATTTGCCCGAAATCTACAACGCCCTTGAGATCATCCGCGAGGATGGCAAGCGGCTGGTCTTGGAAGTCCAGCAACACCTGGGCGGCGACTGGGTTCGCACCGTCGCCATGGACACCACCGACGGCCTGCGGCGCGGCGTGAGCGCCGTGGACACGGGCGGCCCCATCCGCGTGCCCGTTGGCCCCGGCACCCTGGGGCGCATCTTCAACGTCATCGGCGAGCCGATTGACAACCTCGGCCCGGTCAAGGCGGCGGATATGTGGCCCATTCACCGCCCTGCGCCGTCCTTTGAGGAGCAGGTAACCGAGCCGCAGTTCTTTGAGACCGGCCTGAAGGTCATTGACCTCATCGCGCCGTTCACGAAGGGCGGCAAGACGGGCATCTTCGGCGGCGCGGGCGTGGGCAAGACCGTCATCATCCAGGAACTCATCCGCAACATCGCCACCGAGCACGGCGGCTATTCGGTCTTCGCGGGCGTGGGCGAGCGTTCCCGCGAGGGCAACGACCTGTGGTACGAGATGAAGCACTCGGGCGTGCTGGACAAGACGGTGATGGTCTTCGGCCAGATGAACGAGCCGCCCGGCGTGCGCCTGCGCGTGGGCCTGACGGGCCTGACCATGGCCGAGTACTTCCGCGACGAGGGCCGCGACGTGCTCCTGTTCATTGACAACATCTTCCGCTTCGTCATGTCCGGCTCCGAGGTGTCGGCGCTGCTGGGGCGAATGCCGTCGGCGGTGGGCTACCAGCCCACGCTGAGCACCGAGATGGGCGAACTGCAAGAGCGCATCACGTCTACCAGCCGCGGCTCCATCACGTCCATGCAGGCGGTGTACGTGCCCGCGGACGACTACACAGACCCCGCGCCCGTAACGACGTTCGCCCACCTGGACGCGACCATCTCGCTGGAACGCTCCATCGCCGAGCAAGGGCTGTATCCTGCGGTGGACCCGCTGGCGTCCACGTCGCGCATCCTGGACCCGCGCGTGGTGGGGCAGGAGCACTACGATGTGGCCCGCGGCGTGCAGCGCGTCCTGCAGCGGTACAAGGACCTGCAGGACATCATCGCCATCCTCGGAATTGACGAATTGACCGAAGAGGATAAACTGGTGGTGTCGCGCGCCAGGAAGATTCAGCGGTTCCTGTCGCAGCCCATGTTCGTGGCCGAGTCGTACACGGGCCGCGAAGGGCGCTACGTGAGCATCAAGGACACGGTGCGCGGGTTCAAGGAGATTCTGGAAGGCAAGCACGACAACGTGCCCGAGCAGGCGTTCTACATGCAAGGCACGATTGAAGACGTGCTGAAGACCGCCGAGACCCTGCGGGCATAGGCGAGGGCGGAACGATGCCCACGACCCGACTGGAAGTCATTACAGCGGAGCGCGTCGTGTATTCCGACGACGTGGATATGGTGCTGGTGCCCGGCGTGGAAGGGCAACTGGGCATCCTGCCGCGCCATGCCTACCTGCTCACGGCGCTGACCGAGGGCGAGCTGGTCATCCGCAAGGCGGGCCAGGAGGACGAGTACATCGCCATCGGCGGCGGGTTCATGGAAGTGGGGCCTGACCACGTAACCATCCTGGCCGACAGCGCGGAGCGGGCCGAGGAGATTGACGTGGCCCGCGCCGAGGCTGCCCGCAAGCGCGCCGAGGCGCTGCTGGCCGAGAAGCGCGACGTTGCGGCCTTGGCCGAGGCAGCGGCGGCCCTGCGGCGGTCGCGGGTGCGGTTGCAGGTCGCCCGCCGACGCAAGCGGGGCGGCCGCGGCGGGTTGGAGAGCGAATAGGGCCATTCCCAGGGGCAATCCGTAGTCATCCGACACATCCATTCTTGTTGTATGTCATTGCGAGGAGCGCAGCGACGAAGCAATCCCAGCAGGCTGTCATTCTGAGGCGCGAAGCGCCGAAGAATCTCGGTTGACGAGATGCTTCGCTTCGCTCGCAATGACAACGGACAGGTAGGGGCAATTCATGAATTGCCCCTACGACATACGACCGACACCAAAGGGGTTCATACATGCTGGAAAAGCAAATCGGAGTGGACCTCGGAACGGTCAACATCCGAGTGTTCGTGAGAGGCAAGGGCGTCGTCCTGCACGAGCCGTCCATCGTGGCGATCTCCGTGCTGGAGAACAAGATCGTGGCGGTGGGCAACGAGGCCCGCACCATGCTGGGGCGCACGCCCGAAAGCATAGAGGTGGCGCGCCCGCTCAAGGATGGCGTCATCGCCGAGTTTGACGTTACCGAGAGCATGTTGCGCTACTTCATTGAGAAGGTCTGCGGCAGGTTCCGCCTGTTCCGGCCCGAGGTCATGATCAGCGTGCCGGTGGGGGTTACGTCGGTGGAGAGCCGCGCGGTACGCGATGCGGCCCTGCAGGCGGGCGGCAAGCAGGCGTACCTTATCCCCGAACCGCTGGCGGCGGCGCTGGGTGCGGGGCTGCCCACCGGAACCCCGACGGGCAACATGGTCGTGGACATCGGCGGGGGCACCACGGAAGCCGCCGTGATTTCCATGAACGACATCGTGGTGTCCAACTCCGTGCGCGTCGGCGGCAACAAACTGGACGAGGCCATCGCCGCCTACATCCGCAAGAAGTACAACCTGCTGATCGGCGACTCCACCGCCGAGGAGATCAAGATTCAGATCGGCAGCGCGCTCCCGCTGAACGACGAGTTGGTGATGGAGGTGCGGGGCCGCGATCAGGTGGCGGGCCTGCCGCGCACCATCCAGGTGAGTTCGGGCGAGATCACCGAGGCCATCGCCGAGCCGCTGGCGGCCATCGTCGGCGTGGTGAAGGGCGTGCTGGAGAAGACCCCGCCCGAACTGGCGGCGGACATCATTGACCGCGGCATGGTCATCGTGGGCGGTGGCGCGCTCCTGCGTCAGGTGGACGCCATGCTCACCCAGGCCACGGGCGTGCCGTGCTTCGTGGCCGAGGAGCCGCAGTTGTGCGTGGCGCTGGGCACGGGCAAGGCCTTTGAGAGCGGGCACATCATGCGCCGCCTCACCCTCCAGGCGAAGACCAGCCCGTTCTAGAGATTTTCACCGCAGAGAACGCAGAGAACGCAGAGAATTGAAGGTGAATCTCTGCGGTCTCCGCGTGCTCTGTGGTGAAAGGGCCTTTACATTCACCGCAGAGATCACGGAGAACGCAGAGCATTCAAGATTCTCTCCGCGCCCTCCGCGTGCTCTGCGGTGAAAGGGCCTTTACATTCACCGCGGAGACACAGAGAACGCAGAGGGTTCAAGGTGAATCTCTGCGGTCTCCGCGTGCTCTGTGGTGAATCCAGCGCCCTAGAGCGCGAGCGCAATCGCCACGGCCACGGCCATCACCGCCGTCTGTGCGAACAGCACCGGCCGCATCATCTTGCCCCAGTCGGCGCGGAAGTAGTCGCGCGTCAGGATGAGGCACAGGTGCACCGGCGACAGCATCAACCCCGTCATCCCGCCCGCGTACATCAGCAGGACGTAAGGCAGGTGCAGCGTGCCTGCCACGTAGAGGAACGGCAGCACCACCGGCACGCTGATGCTGAACGCGGCGGTGGTAACACCGGTCGCCAGCCCTACGATGAAGGGGATGCTGGCGATCATGGCGAGCGATGGCACCCCCGCGGCGGCCATCGTCGCCGACACCTGATCCACCACGCCCGTGCTCTGCATGATCTGCTTGAACACCATCGCGCCGACGAGCACCAGGGCGATGTGCCAGTCCAGCCCCTTGCGCAGGACGCCCCGAATTTGCGCCCAGGAGAACCGCGCGGCCAGCCCCAGAATCACCAGCACCGCCGGCAGCGTGATGAGCAGGTCCACGTCCAGCGCCATGGTCGCCACGACGACCAGCAGCACCGGCCAGATGCTCCGCGCCAGGTTCCAGAGGCTCCGGCGGCGGTTGATGTGGGGCACGTCGCTGTCGTTCTTGCGGAAGCGGGCGAGCACCACAACCCACCCCGCCGCGACAGCCGCCACCGTCAGCGGCCACTGATTGCGCGTGAACGTGCCCAGGGGGATGGCGAGCAGCGCCGAGCAGAGCACCAGTGCCGGATACAGCGGCATGATGTACTCCCAGATGTGGCGGAACCAGTAGTTGGCGAACGCCTTCTGGTTGTTGTCCACCTGGAAGTGGCGGCCCACCTCGGCCACCATTGGCGCGGAAAACATGGCGCCGCCGGGCATGGGCAGCAGGCCGGCCAGCGCGGGAACCATGGCCAGCACCACCCGCGCGTCGGTGATCAGTTCCAGCAGCGCCTGCACCATGGCCTCCATGTAGCGGGAGGCCTTCAGCGCCTCGGTGAGGGTGAGGATGAGGATAACGATGCCGACCAGGCGGATGGTCTCGGCGCTGGTGATGGCGCTGCAGGCGTCCAGTGCCAGGGCAGCGGGCGCGCGCCCCATTAGCAGGCCCAGGGCTGCGGCTCCGGCGAGCAGCGTCGCGCCCACATCCGCGCGGCGGTTGAGCGCGATGATGACGGCGGCGAAGACGAGCAGCAGTTTCAGGAGTGCGATCATGGCGTTGTCGGCAATGCTCCTTGCTCGCGAAAAAATCGGCCGCAAGCGGCCAGGGGTGAGTATAGGCAGAAGGGGGCTGCGCGTCAAACGGCCGCTGGCCAGGGGTGCATTTCAATTCTTTTGGCGCGAACGGCACCGCCGCCGCATTTGCCAAAGGCGTGCCCCTATGCTAGAATACCGCCTACCACTAGGAGGGTAGGGGAATGACCCGTGAGCGTTCCGGGTGCTGGACGCTGACGCTGGCGATTGTTTTCTCGTTGATATTCGGCACGGTAGCCGGCGGGCTGGCCGGGTTTGGCGTGGCCCGCTGGATGGCTGCGCGCGCCGTTGTGCCCCCGCCAACCCCCACGCCCCAGGTCGTCCAGCAGCCTACCCCCGCCCCCGGCTCGCCCTCGGCCACGGTGCTGACGGTGCAGGAAGAATCCGCGACGATAGACGTGGTGGCGAAGGTGGGCCCCTCGGTCGTAACAGTTGTGAATCTCAAGACGCCGCAGTGGGACTTCTTCGGCAACCTGCGCCAGCCCCAGTCGCTGGGCAGCGGCGTTGTGCTGGCCCCAGACGGGTACGTGGTTACCAACAACCACGTGGTGGAGGGCAACGCCTCGCTCAGCATCATCGCCGCCAATGGGGAGAAGTACGACGCAGAACTGGTCGGCGCCGATGACCTGAACGACCTGGCAGTGCTGCGCATCGTGGGCAACCCGGGCCTGCCCATGGCCGAACTGGGCGATTCGGACGCCCTGGTGCAGGGCCAGCGCGTGGTGGCCATCGGCAGCGCCCTGGGCGAGTTCAAGAATACGGTAACCGTGGGCGTCATCAGTGGCCTGGACCGCTCCATTGACATGGGCGAGGGGTTCCGCATGGAGGGCCTCATCCAGACCGACGCGGCCATCAACCACGGCAACAGCGGCGGGCCCCTGGTGAACCTGCAAGGCCAGGTTATCGGCATCAACACGCTCATCATCCGCGGCGATGGCACAACCTATGACGTGGCCGAGGGGTTGGGGTTCGCCATCCCCAGCAACACGGTGCGCGTCGTAACCGCGCAGTTGATTCAGTACGGCTACGTGCGCCGGCCCTACCTGGGCATCAGCCACGTGGAACTGACGCCTGGCATGGCCACCTACTATGGCCTGTCGGTTACGCGGGGGACGCTGGTCGTGCGGGTTGTGCAGGGGTCGCCGGCGGACCGCGCGGGCCTGAAACCCGGCGACGTGCTCCTGGCCATCAACGACGAGACGCTGGGCGAGGAGCACCCGTTCTTGAACGTGCTCCTGCACCATCAGCCGGGCGAGACGGTTACGCTCCGTGTGAATCGCTACGGGCAGGACCTCACCCTGCAGGCGACGCTGGGCGAGAGTCCGCGCTAGTACTTTACCACAGGGATTCTTGATCGTTTGTCATTGCGAGGGCGTGCAGCGCCCGTAGGGACAATTCATGAATTGTCCCTACTGAGGCGCGAAGCGCCGAAGAATCTCGTCAGGCGAGATGCTTCGCTTCGCTGATGTTTCGCTACGCTCAGCATGACAGATGGAGCGTGAGATTGCTTCGCTTCGCTCGCAGTGACAACGGGGCAATTCTCTCTGGTCAACTACTCGCGCATCTTCAGCAGTTTACAATACAGAACACGAACGCACCACCACACCGAACGAGGAGTAACAGAAGACATGCAAAAGGACAACTCCATCTGGAAGTGGCTCTCCGGCCAGCGGGCGGAGCAGATCGTAACCTTTGCGATCATCCCCCTGCTGCTGGTGGCGAGCCTGCTGCTCCCACCCTTCAGAGTTGTAACGCGCATCTCTGACATCGGTTGGACGGCTGTCAAGTATGATGGTGCTACCCTGCAGGATCCGGACGGGACAACCGTCAACATTCCTGCGGGGCTTCCCGGAAAGACGCTCCGGGCGCGCTTCTCATCGGTGCCGCGCGAGCGGTTCCTGGCCGGCGAGGCGGGCGAGGAACTGGCAAAAGCCGCCAGCGCCATCCCGCAGACCATCCTGCCGCGCAGCCCGCTCTACCAGTTGAAGTTCAAGCAGGCCGTGGCCGTGCCGGTAACGCTGACCATCCCCATCCCCAACGACTCCGAGCCGGTTCAGGCGCTGGACCTGTACGCGTGGACGGGCACGGCGTGGCGCTGGCTGCCGTCCACCGTCCACCCGGATGAGGACATCATCACGGCGGAACTGCCCGAAGCGCCTTCGGCGTTCTTGGTGGCGCTGGCCCAGCCCGCGGCGAAGATGAGCACCTCGCCGGGCGTGGGCGGCGGGAGCGCGGCGGTGGGCGTTTCGGCCACGCAGACCCCCAATGCGCTGGTGCCTTCGCCGGACGGCTCGGTGCAGCCCGTGTTCCGCACCGAGGCCGCGGAGATTTCCGCGTCCCCGTGGGCGGCCATGCCCCTGCTCACCAACGTGGACGAGAAGGGCCAGGCCGACTTCGCTACGCTGGACGCCATCCTGGGCGACGAGACCCGCATGGCCGACCACATCGCCGCCATCGCCAAGTGGGTGGCCGACGGCAAGCACGCCGGCATCACGCTGGACTACCGCGGGTTTGACGCCGGGCTGACCAGCCGCTTCAGCGATTTCGTGGGCGACCTGGCCGATGCGCTCCATCAGGCCGGGGCAACCCTGGCCGTGCGCGTGCCTGCGCCGGTCGCCGTGGACGGCGGCTGGGACACCGGCCCCTACGACTGGGCGGCGCTGGGCCAGCGGGCCGACGTGGTGCGGTTTGCCGCGCCCGCAGACCCCAAGGCGTGCATGACGGGCGGCGCGCTTGAGCAGATGCTGGCGTGGGCCGTGAGCCAGGTGCCGCGCCAGAAACTGGCGGTGGAGTTCTGCGCCATGAGCCTGGATGTCTCTGCGGCGGGCGCGCAGCCCCTGCCCATGGCCGAGGCGCTCCTGCCCCTCAGCCGCCTGGCGGTGGAAGGCGGTGCGGTGGAGGTCCTGCCGGGCCAGGAGGTCAAACTCAATGCCGGGCTTGGGTCCAATGCGAAACTGACGCTGGATAGCGCGACGAATGCCTACGTTTACGAGTACACCGACGCCCAGGGCGCGAAGCATACCGTGTGGATTGACGACGGCGCATCGCTGGCCCGCAAACTCCAGACGCTGGCCCCGTACCGCCTCGGCGGCGTCTTCCTCACGGCGCTGACCGGCGACCCTGTGGAGCAGAGGATGGCCGCAGCCCTGGAGCAGTACGCGACAGACCAGGCGGCCAGCGTCAAGCCCAGTGAACTCACACTGGTGTACACGGTACAGGGTGGGGATGGCCCTCTGGCCCAGGCAACTCGCTCGCTCCAGGACGGCGCGTACACGTTCAGCGCCAGCCAGCCGGGCGAGTATGTGGTGGCCGCGGGGATTTCGCTGGACGGCGGGCGCACGGTGAGCGGGCGCGGCGACCGCGTGGCGGTGAAGGTCGTTACGCCCACGCCAACCCCGACCCCCACGCCGACGCCGAAGCCCACGGCGACCCCGGCTCCGAAAGCCGCCGCGCCGGCTGCGCCCAAGGTGGGCGGGTTCTTCGGCTACGGCATCCAGGCGCACTTCATCAGCCAGGGCGATCACGACCGCATCATCGGCGCGATCAAGGGCCTGGGGTTCTCGTGGGTCAAGCAGCAGGTGCGCTGGGAGGATATGGAGAAGACCAAGGGCCAGATTGACTGGGGCGAACTGGATCGCATGGTCAACAACTGCTCCGCCAATGGCCTGAAAATCCTGCTGAGCGTCGTTACGGCCCCCGACTGGGCACGCCCCGGCGACACCGACCGCAGCGTGGACGGCCCGCCCGCTAATCCCGACGATTACGCCAACTTCATCAGCCAGGTCGCGGCGCGGTACAAAGGCAAGGTGCAGGCCTACGAAATCTGGAACGAGCAGAACCTGTACTACGAGTGGGGCGGGCGAGGCAAGAAACTCAGCGCCGCCGCCTACGTGGAACTGCTGAAGCGGGCCTATCGCGCTGTCAAGGCCGTGGACCCCAACGCCATCGTCGTCAGCGGCGCGCTCACGCCCACCGGCTGGAACGACTACGACACCGCGGTGGATGATGCCATCTACCTGGAAGAGATGTACCAGGCCGGCCTGAAGAACTACTGCGACGCTGTCGGCGCGCACCCCAGCGGCTACAACAACCCGCCCGACGCGACCGTGGGCTACAACGATCCCAACGAGGGCGGGTGCAAGGGGCACCGCTCCTGGTTCTTCCGCGCCACCATGGAGCAGTACCGCAACGTGATGATCAAGTACGGCGATTCGGCCAAGCGCATCTGGGTTACCGAATTCGGCTGGGCCAGCACCGAGAACCTGGGCGCAGGCCCTGCACCGGGCTACGAGTACGCCGCCAATAACACCGAGGCCGAGCAGGCGCAGTACATCGTCCGGGCCTACCAGATGGGCAAGAACTGGGGCTTCGTCGGCGTGATGTTCCTGTGGAACCTGAACTTCGCGCCGGTGGCAGGCCCTGCGGACGAGAAGGCGGCCTTCGGCATCGTGCGGGCCGACTGGAGCCTGCGACCGGCCTACGCGGCGCTGGCCAACATGCCCAAGTAGAGGGGACAACCGAGCATTCACATGCGTGAAGCACGGGCCATTCCTGACCCCTGCTTCGGTTTTGCCGCAGGGGACGCAGAGACGCGGCGAGCCTTGAGTTTCGTCTCCCGCGGTCGTTGACAGTTGTCATTGCGAAGGCGCGGAGCGCCCGAAGCAATCCCAGCAGGCTGTCATTCTGAGCGGCGAAGCCGCGAAGAATCTCGCCAACCGAGATGCTTCGCTTCGCTCACGATGGCGTGAGAAGGCACGTGCGACGCACCTCGGAGGTGCGTCGCACGTGGGCCGACCGGATTGCTTCGCTTCGCTCGCAATGACAGGGAAAAGTTGTCATTGCGAAGGCGCGGAGCGCCCGAAGCAATCCCAGCAGGCTGTCATTCTGAGCGGCGAAGCCGCGAAGAATCTCGCCAACCGAGATGCTTCGCTTCGCTCACGATGGCGTGAGAAGGCACGTGCGACGCACCTCGGAGGTGCGTCGCACGTGGGCCGACCGGATTGCTTCGCTTCGCTCGCAATGACA
>JADBJK010000016.1 GCA_014874485.1 Chloroflexota bacterium | reverse complement strand
AAGGCCAAACGGCTTAGAGCGGGGTGGGACCAAGACTACCTTCTCAAAGTCCTGACAGGATAAATGCAATTGCCCTGGGCCATTGACGCCGAGAACAAAGGCGTGGTACAATGCAAGTGAAAAGGGACCGCGGCGGCACAGGCGCTGCCGGTGAAAGCCACGGTCCCCTAGCCTACGTTGGAGCAAGAGGTGCGGCCGACCAATCTGAAGGTATATCGTTCATAGGAGGATAAGATTATGGACAGTCCGACCAGGAGTAGCACGTCGGTCTGGGCGCTCATCGCGATTGTCCTCGCCTCCGCAGCCCTCATGGTTGTTTCAAGCCCGAAATCCCCACCCATCCCCGTATCCGCCCATTCCGGCCCCGTATTCGGTCCCGCCTGCGGTGCCGCCACAATTGACGGCGTGGTCAATCCTGACGAATGGAGCAGCGCCTCCTCGCAGACGTTCGTGATGCACAGCCCAGTCGGCGCAGCCCCGCTTACCGCCACGCTGTATGTGATGAACAGCGGCTATTACCTGTACCTGGGTATCACCATCAACGACGATGAGTTCACCTCTCAGGGGCAATTTCTCCCGCTAGGGGACGCCTTCCGCATTGACTTTGACAATGACCACAGCGGCTCCCTGTTCGCGCTGGGAGACGATGTCCTCAACATCAGCGCGGGCTTCCCCCAGTTCGGCGATTGGTACTTGTACGCCTTACCCGCCGCTGCCCAATCGGACGTGCTGGGCGGCGGCACCTTGGACGGCATAGGAGCCGCCCGCAGGGTAGGCGACCTGAACCATTTTGAGTTGCGGCACCCCCTTTGCAGCGGCGACTCCCTGGACTTCTGCCTCCACCCGACCGACACTGTTGGGTTCCGGTTGGAATATCTTGACGCAGAGGCAAACGGGAGTAACGGCGGCAACCGATTCTTTCCAGGATCAGGCAGCACTTCCGTGGCCGACATCGTGATTGGTCAGTGCTCCGCCCGCGACCTGTTCATCTATCTGCCGCTGTTGATGAAGAAGTAGATGGCAGGGGCATCCCTGCGTCAATGGCCGCGTGCGGCAACGCTTTCTGGCCTCTGGTCATGCTGTTGCGGGCGAAGCAAGGCAATCTCGGGCGGTAGCCGCGAACGGACGCGAATGCGCACGAATAGGCGATTTCCTTCGGGTTGATTCGCGGAGATTCGTGGTCCCTCTCCCGTTCGGGATTGCATCTGTGCGCTCTGTGTCCTGGTAACGACAGCAGCCTGCAAGGGTCGCAGCCGAATCGCGGCAACGCTTTCTTTCGCCCCCCGTTGCAATTGTGGTATAATGGCATCGTACCGAATCCGCGGGATTTACCATTGGAGCGTTATGCTAAAGGGTTTAGTCGGCAAGATCATCGGGGATCCAAATGAAAAAGAACTGAAGCGCATCCGGCCCCTCGTGGAACGGATCAACGCGCTTGAACCGGAGTTTGAGGCCAAGTCGGACGCGGAACTGCGCGCCCTGACCGAGCAGTTCCGCCAGCGCATAACAGAGGAGACGGCAGACCTGCGCGACCGCCTGCAGGAAGCCCAGGAAGCCTTTGAGAACGAGACCGACGCTTCCGAGGCCGAGCAGGCGCGCCTGCGGATGGAATCCCTCGCCAAGGAACTCCAGGCCGAGGAAGAGCGACTCCTGGCCGAGTTTCTGCCGTATGCGTTCGCGGCCGTGCGCGAAGCCTCCAAGCGCACCACCGGCATGCGCCACTTTGACGTACAACTCATCGGCGGCGTCGTCCTGCACGAGGGCAAGGTCGCCGAGATGAAGACCGGCGAGGGCAAGACGCTGGTCGCCACGCTGCCCCTGTACCTCAACGCCCTGGCAGGCCACGGCGCGCACCTGGTAACCGTCAACGACTACCTGGCCAAGCGCGACACGCAGTGGATGGGCCCCATCTACCACCTGCTGGGCCTGTCCGTCGGCGTCATCCAGCACGAATCGTCGTTCCTGTACGACCCCGACTACGTGGCGACCGACGACCGGTATCAGCACCTGCGTCCCTGCGCCCGCCGCGAAGCCTACGCCGCCGACATCACCTACGGCACCAACAACGAGTTCGGGTTTGACTACCTGCGCGACAACATGGTGTGGGACCTGTCCCAGTGCGTCCAGCGGGGGCTGCACTACGCCATCGTGGACGAGGTGGACAACATCCTGATTGACGAGGCCCGAACGCCGCTCATCATTTCGGGCCAGTCCGAGGAATCGTCCAAGCATTACCTTACCTTCAACCGGCTCGTCCCCCGGCTCCGGCCCGATGTGGACTATACCGTGGACGAGAAACTGCGCATCGTGATGCTCACGGAAGAGGGCATCGCGCACGTGGAGCAGTTGCTGGGGATTGACAACCTGTACGCGCCCGAGCACTCGCACCTGACGCCGTACCTGGACAACGCCCTGCGCGCCCATGTCCTGTACCAGCGCGACCGTGATTACATCGTCAAGGACGGCGAGGTCATCATCGTGGACGAGTTCACGGGGCGGCTGATGTACGGGCGGCGCTACTCCGAGGGCCTGCATCAGGCCATTGAGGCGAAGGAAGGCGTCCAGATTCAGAAGGAGACCCTGACCCTCGCCACCATCACGTTCCAGAACTACTTCCGCCTGTACCGCAAACTGGCGGGCATGACCGGCACCGCCGCCACCGAGGCTGAGGAGTTCAACAAAATCTACGGCCTGGATGTGGTCGTGATTCCCACCAACAAGCCCATGATCCGCGTGGACTACCCCGACCTGGTCTTCAAGAACGAGCGGGCCAAGTATCGGGCGGTGGTGCAGGAGATTGAGGAACTGTACAACATGGGGCGGCCGGTCCTCGTGGGCACCACGTCCATTGAGAAGTCGGAGTACCTGTCCGGCTTGCTGAAGCGCAAGGGCATCCCCCACCAGGTGCTCAACGCCAAGCAGCACGAGCGCGAGGCGGAGATCATCACGCAGGCGGGGCGGCCGGGGGCGGTAACCATCGCCACCAACATGGCCGGGCGCGGCGTGGACATCCTGCTGGGCGGCAACCCCGAAGGGCTGGCCCGCAAGAAACTGCGCGAGGCCGGGCACGATCTGACGCAGATTGACCCCGAACTGTGGCAGAAGACGCTGGCCGAGGTCAAGGCGCAGTGCGACCGCGACCGCGAGAAGGTGCTCGCCCTGGGCGGGCTGCACATCCTGGGCACCGAACGCCACGAGGCCCGCCGCATTGACAACCAGTTGCGGGGCCGCGCCGGCCGCCAGGGCGACCCAGGCTCCTCGCGGTTCTACCTCTCGCTGGAAGACGACCTGATGCGTCGCTTCGGCGGCGAGAGCATCTCCGGCATCATGGAGCGCCTGGGCGTAGAGGAAGACGTGCCCATTGAAGCCGGCCTCGTGAGCAGGGCCATAGAAAGCGCCCAGACGCGGGTGGAAGGCTACAACTTTGACATCCGCAAGCATGTGCTGGAATACGACGACGTGGTCAACCACCAGCGCGAGGTCATCTACCGCCAGCGTCGCCAGATTCTGCGCCAGGCCAACCTGCGCCCCCAGATTCTGCGGATGCTGCGCGAGGAGATTGACGCGCTGGTAGAAGGCTACACGTCCGGGCGCTACCGCGAGGACTGGGACCTGGACGGGCTGAACGCGGCCGTGCGGGCGTTCCTGCCCCTGCCCGCCACCTTCACGAGCCAGGCCTGGGCGCACCTGAAGCCCGACGAGATTCGCGAGCAACTGTACGAACTGGCGGAGCGGGCCTACGATGAGAAAGAGCGCGACCTGGGCCCCGACATGATGCGCCAGTTGGAGCGGTTGCTCCTGCTCCAGACGGTGGACAGGCTGTGGGTGCGCCACCTGACGGATTTGGAGAACCTGCGCGAGGGCATCGGCCTGCGTGCCTTCGCCCAGGAGAACCCGCTGGTGGCCTACAAGAAGGAAGCCAGCCTCATGTTCGCCGACCTGATGGACGCCGTCCGCCATGAGGTGGCCTCGGCGATATTCCGCGTAACCGTGGTGCGGGAACCGGCGCCCCGGCCCATGCAGGCGGTGCGCCCGGGCGTGCCGACACCTGCGGCCGGCCAGGCCCGCCCCCAGCCCGCCAAGCCCACCGCGCAGAAGGTGGGCCGCAACGACCCGTGCCCGTGCGGTAGCGGCAAGAAGTACAAGCACTGCCACGGGCGGCCCGAAATGCAGGGCGCGCCTGAACCCGCCGGAGCCGCGGCGGGGGCGGCTCACTCGTCCAAAGGCGCACGACCGAATCCGGGTAAGAAACGCCGCTAGCAATGGCGCTGCGGCCAGCTCAATCCAATGGAGGATGGGGTATGCAGATTCGGAACTTCGCACAGTTGATGGAGGAGGCGCGTAAGCGCGGCCCCAAAGTCGTGGCCATCGCGGCTGCCCATGAGCGCGAGGTGCTCCTGGCGGCTGCCGATGCCGAAAAACTCGGCCTGGCCGAGTGTATCCTCGTCGGCGACCGCCCCACCATTGAGCGCATCGCCGCCGAAGAGGGCATTGACCTCCAGCGCATGATGATCATCCACGAATCCGACCCGAAAACATGCGCCAACAAGGTCATGCAACTGGTCAGCGAGGGCCACGCCCAGATCGCCATGAAGGGCAAGGTGGAGACCGGCGACTTTCTCCGCGCTGCCCTCAACAAGGAGTACGGCCTGCGGCGGGGCAACCTGCTGACCCATGTCGGCGCCTTTGAGATTCCCGGCATGGACCGACTCATCTTCGTCAGCGACGCGGGCGTGGTCGTCGCGCCCGACATGGAGCAGAAGGTGGAGATCGTGCGCAACGCCATTGAGGTGGCGCGCGCGCTGGGCGTGGAACAGCCGAAAGTCGCCATCCTCGCCGCCACCGAGATGGTGAACCCCAAGATTCCCGCCACGCTGGACGCGGCCAACCTGGCCAAGATGGCCGACCGCGGCCAGATCACCGGCGGCCTGGTGGACGGCCCGCTGGCCCTGGACAACGCCATCTCCCCCGAATCCGTCGCCGTCAAGGGCATCCAGAGCGCGGTGGCGGGCCATGCCGACATCCTCATCCCGCCCGACATTGAGGCGGGCAACGTGCTCGCCAAGGCGATCACCTACTTCGCCAACGGCAAGATGGCAGGGGTGGTTGTGGGCGCGCGAAGCCCGATGATCGTCGCGTCCCGCTCCGATGCCCACGAAACCAAACTGGTCTCAATGGCGCTGGGCGTGCTCCTTGCGGACTGACCGAAAGGAGACGGAATGCTTCCGCGCCTGTTCATTTTTGCCGGCCGATTCGGCAGCGGCAAGACCGAGTGCGCCGCCAATTTCGCGGTCCAACTCGCCCGCGGGCAGTATCCAACGGCCACGGGGTGGACACAGACGCCGCCTTCCTTCAACTCGCACCCCACGTTGGTGGACCTGGACATCGTAACCCCGTACTTTCGCACCCGCGAGTTGGGCGAGATTCTGCGCCCGATGGGCGTCGCGGTCGTGTCGCCTGCCGAGGTGGGGCGATACCTGGACCTGCCGGCCATCTCGCCGGAGATTCTGGGTGCCATTGAGCAGCGCGGAGTCCTGGTCGTGCTGGATGTGGGCGGCGACCCACAGGGCGCGCGCGCCCTCGGCCAGTACAGCCCGCACATCCAGCAGCAGGATCATGTCGTGTACTTCGTCGTCAATCCCTATCGCCCGTTCACCGACACGGCGGAGGGAATCCGGTCTGCCATTCGGGAGGTGGAGCGGACGTCGCGCCTCACGGTCTCGGCGCTGGTGAGCAACCCCAACATGATGGACGAGACGCACGCCGAATTGGTGCTGGCGGGGCATCGGCAGGTGGTGGCTGCGTCGCGCGCGGTGGGCCTGCCCGTCGCCATGCTGGGCGTTGAGGCGAGCCTGGCCGATTCGGTGCGCCGCGAGGTGCGCGATGTGCCGATTCTGGAGATTCGGCGGTTCTTTGACTTGCGCTGGACGAGGTAGGACTTGACCACTGTCATTGCGAGCGAAGCGAAGCATCCGCGGAGCGAAGCATCTCGGTTGGCGAGATTCTTCGGCGCTCCGCGCCTCAGTAGGGACAATTCATGAATTGTCCCTACGGGTGCTGCGCACCCTCGCAATGACACACCGTCAAGAAGGCCTGTGGCAGAGTCGGAGTACCTGACCATAGAGAAAATGGCCCGCTGTCATTGCGAGCGAAGCGAAGCAATCTCACGCTCCGACGATTGCTTCCGTCGCTGTGCTCCGCGCAATGATTTACGGTCAAGAATTGATACGGTGAAGCAGTAGAAGCCTGTTTCGTGTAGAGAACCGCATAGCACACGGAGGTTGACCGATGCAAATCCGTAGTTTCGCACAGTTGCTGGAAGCCGCGATTGCGAGAGGGCCCGCCCGCGTCGCAGTGGCGGCAGCCGATGAGGCCAACACGCTGGCCGCGGTGGCCAAGGCCCGCGACCTGGACCTCGCCACGGCCATCCTGTTCGGCGACGAGCCCGCCATCCGACAGACGGCGGAAGCCGCGGGCGTGGACCTGTCAGGCCTGTCGCTGGTGCACGTGCCCAACCACAAGGAGTCGGTGCGGGCGGCGGTGGCATCCATCAAGGACGGCCTGGCGGACATGGCCATGAACGGGCGCGCCCAGCCTGGCCATCTGGTGCGCGTGGCACTGGAGCCAGAGATGGAACTGCGCACGGGCAAACTGTTCACCGACGTCAGCATCTTTGAAGTCCCTGGGTTGGACCGCCTGCTCCTCATCAGCGACGTGGGCGTTGTGGTCTCGCCGACTCTGGAGCAGAAGGTGTCCATCGTCCAGAACGCCATTGACGTGGCCCACGCCCTGGGGATTGAGAAGCCGAAGGTAGCCGTGCTCGCCGCCACCGAGATGGTGAACCCCAAGATTCCCGTGAGCATGGACGCCAGCAACCTGTCCAAGATGGCGCAGCGTGGGCAGATCAAGGGGGGCATCGTGGACGGCCCGCTGGCGCTGGACAACGCCATCTCGCCCCACGCGGCGAAAGTCAAGGGCATCCAGAGCGACGTCGCAGGCTATGCCGACATCCTCATCGTCCCCGACGTGGACGCGGGGAACATCCTGGCGAAGGCCATCACCTACTTCGCCAAGGGCAAGATGGCGGGCGTGGTGGTGGGCAGCCGCAGCCCGCTCATCATGCCGTCGCGGGCCGACCCGCCCGAGACGAAACTGATGTCCATTGCCCTGGGCGTGTATCTCGCTACGCCGCCCAAATAACCTGTCAGTGGGAGGTCAAACATGCCGCGGATTGTGATTGACGTGGAGCGATGCAAGGGGTGCGGCCTCTGCACCCAGGTGTGCCCCAAGGGCGACCTCGTCCAGATGTCCGACGAGTTCAACTCCAAGGGGTATCGTCCGTCCAAGTTTGTGGATCCCGAGAAGAAGTGCATCGGCTGCGCCTTCTGTGCCAACATGTGCCCCGACGTAGCCATCACCGTGTACCGCTAGACGACAAAGGAGGTCATCATGGCGAAAGTGCTGATGAAAGGCAACGAGGCCATCGCCGAAGCCGCCATCCGAGCGGGCTGCGAAGCCTATTTTGGCTACCCCATCACCCCGCAAACGGAGGTGTTGGAATACATGTCGGCGCGGATGCCCGCGCTGGGCCGCGCCTTCGTCCAGGCCGAGAGCGAACTCGGCGCGGTCAACATGCTGTACGGGGCAGCCTGCACGGGCGCGCGCGCCATGACCACCACATCCAGCCCTGGGTTCAGCCTCATGCAGGAGGGGCTTTCGTACATTGCCTGCTCGGAGGTCCCCGCCGTGGTGGTCAACATCATGCGGGGCGGGCCTGGCCTGGGCAACATCCAGCCGGCGCAGGGGGACTACTTCCAGATGACCAAGGGCGGCGGGCATGGCGACTACAGCCCCATCGTCCTCGCCCCGTCCACCGTGCAGGAGACGGTGGACCTGGTCATCCTGGCCTTTGACCTGGCCGACAAGTACCGCCAGCCCGTGTACGTCATCGCCGACGGGATGATCGGCCAGATGATGGAGCCTGTGGAACTGCCCGAACTGAAGCCGCCGCAGCGACCCGAACGCCCCTGGGCGCTGACCGGCGCCAAAGGCAGACCCCGTAACATCATCACCTCGCTGCAACTGGACCCGCCGACGCTGGAGAAGGTCAACCTGCGCCTGCAGGAGACCTACAAGCGCATCCGCGAGAACGAGCAGCGGCACGAGGAGTACATGACCGACGACGCCGACCTGCTGGTGGTGGCCTACGGGACGGCGGCGCGCATTGTCAAGACGGCCATCGCCAAGGCCCGGCGGGATGGGCTGAAGGCGGGCCTGTTCCGCCCCATCACCGTGAACCCGTATCCCTACGATACGCTCCGCAAGGCCGCGGAGAAGGCGAAGCGCCTGCTGGTGGTGGAGTTGAGCGCGGGCCAGATGCTGGAGGACGTGCGGCTGGCGGTCATGGACAAGCGGCCCATCCACTTCTTCGGCAAGATGGGCGGCGTCGTGCCCATGCCCGAGGACGTCGTGGACGCCATGAAGAAGGCCCTGGCCGAGGCGTAGGAAGGAGGAGACGACATGTCAGAGGCAAAGGAAGAGAAGATCGTGTTCCAGCGGCCCAAGGCCCTGTGCGACGTGGTAACCCACTACTGCCCCGGCTGTTTGCACGGCGTCGTCCATCGTGTCATCGCCGAGGTCATTGACGACCTGGGCATCCAGGAGATCACGGTGGGCATCGCACCGGTGGGCTGCTCGGTGCTGGCATACAACTACATCGCGACGGATTTCGCGGAGGCCGCCCACGGGCGCGCGCTGGCCATGGCGACGGGGATGAAGCGCGTGCACCCGGAACTGGTCGTCTTCACGTACCAGGGCGACGGCGACCTGGCGGCCATCGGCACCAACGAGTTGATTCACGCCGCCACGCGGGGCGAGAACATCACCACCATCTTCATCAACAACGCCATCTACGGGATGACCGGCGGGCAGATGGCCCCCACCACGCTCCCCGGCCAGGTAACGACATCCACGCCCACGGGCCGCGACACGAAACTCGCCGGGTTCCCCATCCGCGTGTGCGAACTGGTGTCCACGCTGGAGGGTTCGGCGTACATCGTGCGGCGGTCGGCCTACAACCCCAGCGAAATCCGCAAACTGAAGGCCGCCATCAAGACGGCGTTCCAGGTGCAGATGGCGGGGCTGGGCTACTCGCTGGTGGAGGTGGTCTCCAACTGCCCCACCAACTGGGGCATGACCCCGCTGGAGTCGCTGAAGTGGCTCCAGGAGAACATGCTGGCCTATTACCCGCTGGGCGACTACAAGGTGAAGGACAGCGTCAAAGAACTGATGGCGAAGAAATAGGCGAGAGGAGAATCCCATGCACGAAGAAGTGATCATATCCGGATTCGGCGGGCAGGGCGCGCTGTTCGCCGGGCAACTCCTCACCTACGCGGGCCTGTACGAGGGGCGGCAGGTCAGTTGGATTCCATCCTACGGGCCGGAGATGCGCGGCGGCACCGCCCACTGCACCGTGATCCTGTCGGATGAGCCTATCGGGTCGCCCATCGTGCGCAACCCGACCATCGCCATCGTGCTGAACCCCGCGTCCATGGACAAGTACGAGCCGCTGGTGGCTCGGGGCGGCATCCTGGTAGTCAACACATCGCTGGTGCGGCGGCCCGCACAACGGAGCGACATCACGGTGGTGCGCGTGCCGGCGAACGACCTGGCCTACGAACTGGGCAACGTGCGCATGGCCAACGTGGTGCTGCTGGGCGCGCTCCTGGCGACCAAGCCCATCGTCTCGCCGGACTCGGTCAAGCGGGCCATGGAGGAGGAAATCCCCGCTCACCGCAAGCACATCATTGAGCCGAACAAGCGGGCGCTGGAGCGGGGGATGCAGTACGTGGCCGAGGGGCGCTGATCGCGAGGTTTGTCGGCGGTTGTTAGGGGCGTTGCACCTCGTTCTTGCACCGCAGAGGACGCAGAGAACGCCGAGTCTTCTCCTGTTTTCTCTGCGCTCTCCGCGTTCTCTGCGGTAGTGTGCAGGTGCGTCGCCCGGCGCCGCTCGTACAGGGAGCGCCCGCCAATTCACACGCATCGGGAGCGAAGCATGACGCAACAACGCACACGCAGGCTTGGCAACGTGGTGCTGCACCTGGTCTCCGACGGCATCTGCTGGATGGACGGCGGGGCCATCTTCGGCGTCGTCCCCAAGGCCATCTGGCAGCGCGTGGCCGAGTGCGACCCGCAGAACCGCGTCCCCATGGAACTCAACTGCCTGCTGATTGAAACCTGCGACGAGGTCATCCTGGTCAACACCGGCTTCGGCCCCAAGATGTCGCCCAAGGAGCGGGAAATCTACCGGGTTCCGGAGAGCCGCCTGCTGGCGAACCTGGCCGAGTTGGGGTTCGGCCCCGAGGACATCCACATCGTCATCAACACCCACCTGCACCCGGACCACTGCGGCGGCAACACGACGCTGGTGGACGGCAAGCCCGTGCCCACCTTCCCTAAGGCCACCTACGTGGTGCAGGAACAGGAATGGCACGACGCGACCCACCCCAACGAGCGCACCCGCGCCGTGTACCTGGCCGAGAACCTGCTGCCGCTGGAGGAGCGCCAGCAGTTGCGCCTCATCCGCGGCGAGGAGCACATCGTGGAGGGCATCCGCTGCCTGCCGACGCCGGGCCACACCTTCGGCCACCAGTCGGTGGTGATTGAGTCGGCGGGCGAGGCAGCCATCTACCTGAGCGACATGGCCCCCTGGGCGGTGCACCTGGAGCGCCTGGCGTGGACGACGGCCTTTGACGTGCAGCCGCTACAGACGGTGGACGTGAAGCGGTCCATTCGCCAGTGGGCGCTGCGGAACGACGCGCTGCTCATCTTTGAGCACGACCCCCGCGTGCCGTGGGGCCGCCTGCGGGAGGAAGCGGGCGCGGTGCGCGTGGCGGAGGCGTAGGGGGCGGCGCTCAGCGGCGCGTAGGGTAGGTTCCCCTACCTGCCTTCTCCCTTCGGCGGCTGTGGAAAGCCGTCCTGCGCGTTTCGGCTGCCACACAAGGACTGAAGTCCGCCCTCGCACGCCGATTGACACGCCCAACGGCGCGTCCTATAATGTGCCCAATCGCGATTGGGAGGATGCCGCATATGGCCGCCAACGCCGTGAACGAGAACGATGTCCCCTGGGGTCCCCACCCTCGCTACGAGGGTCTGCTCTTGAAGGTGCTGGTCCCGGGCGCGGTCAACCCCGCGCTCAACGTCAGCCGCGTGCGCGTGGACGTGGGCAAGCAGATTCCGCCCCACGTTCACGCCGGATCGTCCGAGACGTTCTACATCCTGCAGGGCACAGGCGTGTGCTACCTGGGTGAGACGGCGGTCCCGTTCGGCCCCGGGTTCTGCTTCTACGCGCCGGCGGGCCACGAGCACCGCCTGGAAAACACGGGCGCGGAGCCGGTGGAGATTCTGGCCATCTTCGCGCCGCCCGTGGCCTAACACCTGGCCACAGAGAGGATGGTCTGTTGCCATTCCGAGCGAAGCGAAGCAATCGTTGCTTGCGGAGATTCCTCGTCGCTTCGCTCCTCAGAATGACAATCCGGCGACGATCCGTGGGGCGGAGATGAGTACCTCGCGCGGGGCTTCCGCGTTAGATTGGGCAAGGAGGCGTTGAATTGACGAGGCGCTGGGCTATCGCTGGAGCGGCAACGCTGCTGTGCATTCTCGCTCTGGGCGCGGCTGTGAAGGCTGCCGTCTCGCCCGACCCCGATGCCCAGCAGCCGATGATCATGATCCTCCCCGACACGCAGACGGTGGACGTCGGGCAAACGACCGTCGTCCGCGTGTGGGTTGAGGACGTTACCAACCTGCAGGGCGCGGCGGTTACCATCCAGTTTGACCCCGCGAAGGTGCAGGTGGTGGACGCGCTCCCCAGCCAACCGGGCGTGCAGGTGGAGCCCGGGCCGCTCTGGCTGTGGTCCTCCTACCCGTCCAGCCCGATGATCAACATCGCCGACAACACGACGGGCGTTATCACGTATGAGCAGGCGCTGCTGGGGTCGGCGTTCACCGGCAGCGACGACATGATCCTTATCACCTTCTCGGCCATCGCGCCGGGCCGGTCGGACATCATCCTCAGCAGGGTGCAGTTGCTCAACAACTTCGGCGAGTACATCCCGGCCCAGATTCGCGACGGCGAAATCGTCATCTCGGGAACGGTGCCGACGTCCACGCCCACTGCCACGCGCACCCGCACCCCGACGGCCACGCCCACGCGGACGCCCACCGCCACGAACACCGCCACCCGCACGGCCACGGCCACGCCAACGGGCACGCCCACGCCTACCCGCACGGCCACAGGGACGGCGACGCTCACGCCCTCGGCGACGCCGACCGCCACGCGGACGAACACGCCCACGGCGACGGCCACGGGGACCGGCACCAAGACGGCCACGCCCACGGCGACGCGCACGGCCACCGCAGGCCCCACGCAGACGCCGACAGCGACGCGCACCCCTACCGCGACCGGCACCGCGACAGCCACGGCCACCCGCACTCCTACATTGACGCCCACGGCCTCGCCCACGCCCACGCGCACGCCGACATTCACGCCGGGGCCTTCGCCCACGCCAAGCCCCACGCCTACCGCAACCCCGACCCCATCCGCGACGCCCACGGCAACGGCCACGCCCACGGCCACCGATACATCCACGCCCACGCCGACGTTCACGCCGGGGCCTTCGCCCACGCCGACGGACACCCCAACCCCTGGCCCGTCGCCCACGCCCACGCGCACGGCCACGCCGGCACCCGTCGGGCGGCTGCGGCTTCCGGCCGTTGCCTGCTCGCGCACCGACGAGTATGAGCCGAACAACTTCCAGGTGCAGGCCTACGGGCCGGTCGTCTCGGGTCAGAAGTATGTCGGCTTCCTGGCCGACATGACGGACTACGATTGGTTCTACCTGGTCAAGGCGGCGCCGGGACCCATAGACATCACCCTGGACGTCCCGCCGAGCGGCGACTACGACATCTACCTGTTCCTGGCGGGAGCGACGGGCGGTAATCAGTACGTGGCGAAGTCGGACCGGTACGGCAACGGCGTGGACGAGTACATCTACTTCAACGCGCCCATCGCCACGGAGTACTACATCCTGATCTATCCCTACAGCGACGCGCACCCGAACGCGCCCTACGTGCTCCGCGTGCTCTATTGATTCGGCGCTGGGGTCTGGCTGCCGCGGATCATCCCATGCGAGGAGGAGTCGCCTTGTGGTTTGAGACAGCAATCGTCGCGCCCGGCGTTCACCGCATCACCGAGGGCGGCATGGTGCACGCCTACCTGGTTCAAGGCGAGACCTGGGCCGTCCTGGTGGATTCCGGCTTTGGCATCGGCGACATCGGCGAAGTCGTGCGGGGCCTCACCGACCTGCCGATTCTCGTGGTCAACACGCACGCACATCTGGATCACGTCGGCGGCAACGCGCACTTTGACACGGTGTTCATGCACCGGCGCGAATCGCTGGCGGAGGTCGCGGAGGCGGCCCGCCGATTCCGCGAAATGGCGACGCAGGACGATTTCCCCGTCCCGTTTCCGGAGGGGTTCGCCGTTGAGCATTACGCGCCGCAGGTGCCGGAGCCGACGCACCGCCTGGCCGGCGGCGAGATGATAGACCTGGGCGGGCGGGTGCTGGAGGTGTTGCCCACGCCCGGGCACACGGCCGGGAGCATCTGCCTGCTGGATGAGGGCAGTCGGCTGCTGTTCGCCGGCGACACGATCACCGACCGCCCGCTCCAGGGCATCGGCGAAGGCGTGAGCCTGGCCGAGTACCAGGCGACGCTGCGGCTGCTGGCCGAGATGGCGCCGGACTTGGATTTGCTGCTCCCCGGGCACGGGCCATCGCCGCTGGTCGGCTCTGCCCTGGAGGAACTCGCGGGCGCGGCCCTGCGGCTGGAGGAATCGCACTTCCAGGCGGCCCAAGTCGCGGGGCGGCCCGTGCGGGCGGCGAACGTCGGGCGGTTCACATTCTTCGTGCGCCTGCCGCTGGAATCGGGCAGCGCGTGAGGTGCTGGGAGGGGTCAAATGGCAGACGAATCCGGGGCCTACAGGGTCATCTGCAAGGTGATCCGGCAAGAAGGGCACTGCGCGATGGGCCACAAGGTGGGCGATGAGGTCGTCATGGACGAATCCGGCGTCCACGGCACGATTTGCTTCCACGCGCTCTATTCCCTCATCCCGAAGGCGTTCGCGATGATGTACGGCGCGAACTTCCCGTGGCTGGAGGACAAGGACGTGGCGACCCACGCCTGCCCCGACGCCGAGAACCCCGTGGTGTTTGAAGTCCGGCGGGTGCGCTAGGCAGGGCAGCATGGGCGCGACGCGCACGCTGGTCGTAGCAACCCACAACCGCGGCAAGTTGCGGGAGTACGCGGAACTCCTCGCGGAGTTGCCCGCGACGTTCATCAGCCTGGCCGACCTCGGCATCCAGGCCGAGCCGGAAGAGGAGCATGTGGGCTTCGCCGAGAATGCCCGGCTGAAGGCGCTGTTCTTCGCGCGGCTGACGGGTGAGATGACGCTGGCCGACGACTCCGGCCTGGAGGCGGACGCGCTGGGCGGAGACCCGGGCGTGCGCTCTGCGCGGTATTCGGGGGCCGGCCGAACCGACCGCGAGCGGTACGAATTGCTCCTGTCCCGCCTGGGCGAGATTCCGCCGGAAGCGCGGACGGCACGCTTCCGCTGCGCCATTGCCGTCGCCTCGCCCCAAGGCGTGCTGTTCACAGTAGAGGGCACGTGCGAGGGGGTGATCACCACGCGCCCCAGGGGAAGCCACGGGTTCGGGTACGATCCGGTGTTCTACGTTACGGAGCGCGGGCAGACGATGGCCGAACTGGAGCCGGCGGTGAAGAATCGCATCTCCCACCGCGCCCGCGCAGCCCAGGCCGCGATTCCCCTGTTGCGCGCGGCGCTCGGCGGGTAGGGGTTCACCGCAGAGGCGCCGAGGACGCGGAGGGTTTTGGGGTTCTGTCGTCCCGAAGGGCGCAGGTTAGGCTTGGAGCGCGATACCCCTCGTGGCATCCTTCGGTTGCTTCACGGCAGAGACGCCGAGGACGCGGAGGGTTTTGGGGGTTCTATCGTCCCGAAGGGCGCAGGTTAGGCTTGGAGCGCGATACCCCTCGTGGCATCCTTCGGTTGCTTCACGGCAGAGACGCCGAGGACGCGGAGGGTTTTGGGGTTCTGTCGTCCCGAAGGGCGCAGTGGTTGACCACGGACAGGATTGCCCGTTGTCTTTGCGGGCGAAGTATCCCCACGTGCGACGCACCTCCGAGGTGCGTCGCACGTGCCTCTCACGTCATTGCGAGCGAAGCCTCTCGGTTGGCGAGATTCCGACGCCCTACCACAGGGTGTGGGTAGGCTCTTCGGACTCGCGGGCGAGCACGTCCAGGTAGCGTTCCAGGTAGCGGACGATGTCGGCCCGCTCCTCAGGGGTGAAGTGCGCGAGCAACTGGCGGGTGCGCTCTATGCGTTGCGCCCGCGCGCGTTCCAGGAGCGCCGCGCCTTCGGCGGTGAGCGACACGATGACCGAACGGCGGTCGCTGGGGTCGCGCTGCCGCTCCACCAGGCCCGTGCCGCACAGCCGGTCCACGATGCCGGTCATGGTGGCCGAACACTGCTCGGTGGCCTCGGCCAGGGTCCCGATGGAGACGCTGCCGCCGTGGGCCTGGATGAACATCAGCGTCAGGAACTGGGGCATGGTGAGACCGAGCGCGCTCAGCGTCTCCGCGAAGCGCCTGCGCTGCCGCCACACCAGCAGGGCGACCATTTCCTCAAACCGCGCGACATCCGAGTCCTGCAAATCGCACGCTCCTACCATTGGAATCTGCCGACCGTTCGGGCATCTGTGCTTTGCCACAGGGATTCTAGATAGTCTATCATTGCGAGGGCGCGCAGCGCCCGTAGGGACAATTCATGAAGTGTCCCTACTGACGCGCGAAGCGCCGAAGAATCTCATCAACCGAGATGTTTCGCTTCGCTGATGCTTCGCTTCGCTCAGCATTACAGATAGGCGTGAGATTGCTTCGCTTCGCTCGCAATGACAACAGGCAATTTTCTCTGCGGTCAACTATCGGGCCGGTAAGATTATTTTGCGACGCTAAGTATACAGGAGAGCCTTGTTTCTGTCAAACGGGGCCGGCTGGCGGGTGCATTTCCATTTTGGGGCGAAAACGACCGAATGTCGTTAGGTTGTCGCGCAGAATCTACCTCACCTATCCCCACCCCGGCCCTCCCCTTTCCTCTCCGCCCGCGGAGAGGAAAGGGGAGGGTGTGGGAGGGGTTAGGTGAGGTCAAGCAGCCCCTTCGCTGTACATCGGGCGGCGCAAGTGGATTTCGTTGGTGGGGAGCGGCTCACGGCCTGCTCCACGTGCCCATTGCAGCAGGCTTGCCCCCAAACTGAAATGCACCCCCGGATGACGATCGGTCTTGGGCAACAACAAAGGCCCTACCTCCGCGGAGATAGGGCCATTGTCTCGGCATCAGGTCGTTCGGGATTAGTCTTCCTTCGGCTCTTTGATCGCCTCGTTTAGGTCCACCAGCAAAGCGTCCACGTCAATCCCGTGTGCGATTGCGCCCTGCTCCAGGTTCTCAAACCGAGCCACGGCGCACCCGAAGCACATCAGCCCGTGCTTTAGAAAGACCGGCACGGTCTGGGGGTATTCCTGAACGATCCGCCCGATTGGCATGTCCTTGGTGAGCGTCACGGCATTCCTCCTTGAAATGCAATCCGGCCAGCACACTCCAGCCTGCACCGTATTATATGCCAAAGCGTCGCCGGAGCAAATCGCGCCGGGGCGACGGGCGCATTTTCATTTTGGGGCGAGAATGGCCGAATGTCGTTAGGTGGTCGCGCAGAATCTACCTCACCTATCCCTACCCCGGCCCTCCCCTTTCCTCTCCGCCCGCGGAGAGGAAAGGGGAGGGTGTGGGAGGGGTTAGGTGAGGTCAAGCAGCCCTTCGCTGTACGTTGGGCGGCGAAAGTGGATTTCGTTGGTGGGGAGCGGCTCACGGCCTGCTCCACGTGCCCGTTGCAGCAGGCTTGCCCCCAAACTGAAATGCGCCGGGGCGACTCGGCGCCTTTCTCGTTGGGGTAACGACGTGCATACGCCGATGACTTCCACCGGCCATCCGTTGCGACGCACCTGGAATCGCGCGAATCTCAGAGCGGCCACGCTTGGACGCCCGCTCCCGCCGTGCTATAATCTGCGCGGGGGCGTAGCGCCCACATGCTTTGCCATCACCGACAAGGAGGGGGAGTCCGTGTATCGCAACTACGGCTTTCTCGCGCCCCGCAGCGAACTGGCGACCACCGCCGACGAGGCCGCCGCGAAGGCTTCCGCCGTCGGCTTCCCGGTGGTGATGAAAATCGTCTCGCCCGACATCGTCCACAAGACCGACGTGGGCGGCGTGGCCCTGGGCCTGGACTCCGAGGCCGAGGTGCGCGCTGCATTTGACCGCATCGTGAGCACAGTCCGCGCCAAAGCGCCCGCCGCCCGCATTGACGGCGTCGCCGTGGAGGAGATGGTGCGCGGCGGCGTGGAGATCATCATCGGCCTGAACAACGACGCCCAGTTCGGCCCCACGATTATGTTCGGCCTTGGCGGCATCTTCACCGAGATATTCCAGGACGTGAGTTTTCGCGTGCTGCCCATCACCCGCGCCGACGCTGAGGCGATGATCGGCGAAATCCGCGGCAAAGCCATCCTGGACGGCTACCGCGGCCAGCCGCCCGTCTCCAGGGCAATGCTGGTGGACCTGCTGATGAACGCCGCGCGCATGGGCATGGACCTGGCCGACCGCCTGGAATCGGTGGATTTCAACCCCATCGTCGTGTGGGGCGATGAGCACCGCGTGCTGGATGCCAAAATCCTCCTGCGCCCCGACGCGCAGCCGCTGGCCGCCGAGCCGCCGGACACGACTCACCTGGACCTGTTCTTCAAGGCGAGGTCGGTGGCGCTCATCGGCGCGTCGGCCACGCCCGGCAAGGTGGGCAATGCCGTGCTGGATAGCCTGGCCCTGCACGATTACCGGGGCAAGGTCTTCCCGGTGAACCCGACCCGCGACGAACTCATGGGCCTGAAGGCGTACCCCAGCCTGTCGGCCATTCCGGAGGCGGTGGACCTGGTCGTGGTTACGGTGGCGTTGAGCATGGTGCCCGATTTGCTGCGGGAGTGCGCGGCGAAGGGCGTCCACGCCATGGTCATCATCTCCGGCGGGGGCAAGGAACTGGGCGGCGACAGCGAGGCGCTGGAAGCGGAAATCGCCCGCCTGGCCCGCGAGTGCGGCGTGCGCATCGTCGGGTGCAACTGCATCGGCGTCTTTGACGGCGAGACCCGCCTGGACACGTTCTTCCAGGTGCACGAGCGGATGGTGCGACCGCCGCTGGGGCCGGTGTCCATCCTGACGCAATCGGGCACGGTGGGCGCGGCGCTGATGGAGGATTTGCACAACGTCGGCGTCAGCAAGTTCGTGTCCTACGGCAACCGCATTGACGTGGACGAGGCCGATTTGCTGGCCTACCTGGCCGATGACCCCCACACGCGGGTCGTGGCGTGCTACATTGAGGGGCTGAAGCGCGGGCGCAAGTTCCTGGCGACGGCCAGCCGTGTGGCACAGGCGAAGCCCGTTGTCGTCTTCAAGCCCGGGCGCACCCTGCGGTCGGCCCGCGCGTCCATCTCGCACACGGGCTTCTTCGGCGGGACCTATGCCGTCTGGCGGGGCGCGTTCCGGCAGGCGGGCATCGTCGCCGTGGACAGTTACGAGGAACTGTTCGCGGTGAGCAAGGCGCTGGCTATGCAGCCACGGGCGAGCGGCAACCGTGTCGCCATGATCAGCAACGGCGCGGGGACGATGGTGCAGGGGATTGACCTGCTGCCCGAGTACGGCCTGGCGCTGCCCGACCTGGCCGCGGAGACGGTGGCGACGCTGCGGGCGGCCTACCCACCCTTCTACCTGGCGCAGAACCCCGTGGACGTTACCGGCTCGGCCACCACGTCGGACTACGCCGTGGGCATCCGGGCGCTGCTGGATGACCCGAATGTGGACGTGGTGATGCCCTGGTTCGTGTTCCAGGATACGCCCGTGGGCGAGGACATCGCCGAGGCGTTGGGGGAGTTGAACCGAAGGGGGAAGAAGCCGATTCTGGTGGGGGCGACGGGCGGGCCGTTCACCGCCAAGATGTCGCGGGCGATAGAGGCGCAGGGCGTGCCGGTGTTCCACTCGGTGCGCGAGTGGGTGGCCGCGGCCATGGGCCTGGCGCATCGCCCCCCGCAGCAGGTGTGGGGCTAGGCAGGACGCCCGCCTTCACGGGTATTGATTCGGGCGCACAGCATTGCCCTGTACGGGCGACCGGCAGGCCACCCGTACAGGGGTGCGTTGCCCTTACAGGCGAATTGCCGCGAAGGGCTATTCCACGACCTTCTCAAACATGTCCTTGGTCGCGCCGCACTGGGGGCACACCCAGTCGTCGGGCAGGTCCTCAAAGGCTGTTCCGGGCGGGATGTCCGAGTCGGGGTCGCCCACCGCCGGGTCGTACACGTAACCGCAGACCATGCATTCCCACTTGTCCATGTTGTTCGTCTCCTTTGTGTTCTAGAAACTCTTGAATAGATCGCGGCGGGCACCGCAGATGGGGCACTTGTCGGGCGGTTCGCCTTCCACCGTGTAGCCGCACACGCTGCAAATCCAAATCTCGCCGATCTGGATGTCCACGCCCTTGTCCACCGATACCTTGGCTTCGCCGTACATCGCCTGGTGAATCTTCTCGGCTTCCAGCGCCCAGTGCATGCTCCGCTCGGCGGGCTTTTCGCCCTGCTCCCTGGCGACGGCTAGGTAGGCGGGGTACATCTCATTGACCTCAAAGGTCTCGCCGCCGATGGCCGTCACCAGGTTGTCCTTGGTGGCGCCGAGGCCGCCGACCGTGCGCAAGTGGTTGGTGGCGTGCACCTGCTCGGCGTAGGCAATGGCCCGGAACAGGCGGGCCACATTAGCGAAGCCCTCTTTCTCCGCCTGGTCGGCGAAGGCAAGGTACTTCATGTGGGCCTGGCTCTCGCCCGCGAATGCAGCCTTCAGGTTGTCCTTGGTCATGTCTTTCATACGGTCCTCTCCCTTCTGATTGATATAAAGTTTCGCTACGTTGTGGTCAGGCGCTACCCCTCAAAGATGGGCTTCTCCTCGTCCTGGAAGAACCACAGCCCTTTGTCCTTGAGGTAGTGATACGAGTTCTGGAGCAAATCGTAGTGGCGGCTCTCTTCCTGCACCAGGAACTCGTACATGGCCTTCGCGGTCAGGTCTTGGGACGATTCGGCCGCCCGCTTGTACAGTTCGTAGCCCCGCTTCTCAAACCCCATGGCCAGTTCCAGCGCCTTGAGGTCGTCGGCGTCGTCGGGCAAATCCTTGCCGGTGCCCTCCGGGAACAGGTTCAACTCGGGCGGGGGTTCGGTGCCTTTCCGCGCGTCCTCCAGGGTCAGCCACTGCCCCTTCTTGGTGATGGCCTGGTACTGCTGCTGAAGCACCTGCAAATGCCCTTCCTCGTCGTGGGCCAGCGACGTGAACATCTTGGCCCCGGCGGGGTGGGCGCTCCGTTTGGCGGCCTCCAGATAGAACGCGCGCCCGCGTATCTCGTTGATCATGCCCTGGCGCAGCGGTTCCAGCAATTTCTCGTCAATTGGGCTCATGTGCCTCCTCCTTGTCTAGAAAGGTGAAAATCCCATTGCGGCTTTGAACTGCTCGGACAGCAGTTTGTATTCGGTTTGCAGCGCGTCCTGGTGGGCCTGCTCCATGTCGGCCAGGGCGCGGTACATCTTCTTGCCCTCGGGGTCGTCGGTGCGGTCGGCGGCGCGGGTGTAGAACTCCACGGCGTCCCGCTCGCGCAGGTAGGCGATGCGCAGCGCCGACAGGTCCGAGGTGTACGCGTTCAACTCGCCGGCGGCCGGCGGCGTGGCGAAGATGGGCGTGGACGGCACGGACGCCGTCAGGTGCTCGGTCAGCGGGAGCCAGCGGCCGTCCTTGAGCAGGGCCTCTTTCCGCGCCTGCAGCATGGCCAGGTGGCCCAGTTCGTCGTCGGCGATGCGCGCGAACAGCATCCGCCCGCCCTCGTGCTGGGTCGCCGCCGCGGCCTTGAGGTAGAACTCGCGGCCGTCGCGCTCGGTTTGCATGGCCATTTCCAGCGCCAGCAGCGCTTCCTTCAGGGAATCGGGCATCTTGTCCTCACTCGCATTTTCGCGCCGTCAGGCCCAGGAACCCGCCAGTGGTGATCATGTGCTCGTAGTTGAGCATCAGGATGTCAAAGTGGCGGCGTTCGGCCTGGGCCAGGTAGCGGTACATCTGCTTGCCCGCGGGGTCGGAAACCCGCTCGGCCTGTTGCACGTACAGGTCGTAACTGTCGTTCTCCAACTGGATGGCCAGGAGCAGCGCGTCGGCCTCGCTGGTGGCCTCGCCGACCTCGCGCTTGAGGTTCTCGCGGGCCTTGAGCGGCTCAAACTCGGCGACCGCCGCGGCCTCGGCGAACTCCACCCAGCCGCCGCCCCCGATGAGCGATTCATACGTGCGCTGTACCATGGTCAGGTGGTGCTGCTCCTCGTCGGCCAGCGATAGGAACATCTCCCGCCCGCAGGCGTCTTTCACCCGCTCGGCGGATTCCAGGTAGAACTTGCGCGCGTCCTGCTCCTTGTGCGCCGCCAGTTTCAGGGCTTCCAGGATGGTCTTGTCTTCCATGTTTCTCTCTCCTCAAGCGTTGGTTGCATGTTCAGTATAGCGTCTCTTCTCTGCCTCCGCAAGGCCCGCCGAACGGTGATCCACGGTGCGACACACTTTGGGAAGTGCCTCGCACCCTGACCTCTACGGTTGTGCGCAGGCCCTACCGCCGCGCGACGCCGCGCATCGGCTGCGTACCCCGCACCCAGGCGATCTCCACCTGCCGGGCCGCCTGGAGCCGCGCCACCGCGTCGGTTACGTCCTGCGCGGTGCGGATGGGCATGCCGGCAATCTCCACGATGACGTCGCCGGCCTGCACGCCCGCCTGCGCCGCCAGCGACCCCGGCTTCACCGAACCTACCAGCGCCCCCTCTTTCACCGACAAGCCGTACTTGCGCCAGAGTTTGGCCGCGTCCGCCACGCTCACGCCCAGTTCCAGCCGCTGGCGGCTCAGGGCTTGCTCCAGCAGCGGGCGGTTGAAGCCGACGATGACCTGGTCGTCCACCACGATCACCGGCACGCCGCGCTGCCCCGACCGCCGCACCATCTCCTGCGCTGCGGTGGGGTCGCGGCTCACGTCCTTCTCCACGAAGGGCACGCCGCGTTGCGAAAGAAACTCTTTCGCCATGTAACAATACCCTCAAGTCGGCGTGGTGTATATGACGACGCTCATGGTTCTGACTCCTGGCTACATATACGCGGCTTTCAGCGCCTGGGCCTTGTCCGCCGGGAGTGGGCGGATCGGCCGCAGGCCCACCGGCCCCGCCTTCAACGCCGGCACCTGCTCCTCGTAGGCGGGCACGTCCTCGGTCTGGTAGAAGATGCCCACAGGGATGCGGTCGCCCCATATCTGCGCCGCCCGCATGGCCCAGTTCAGGTCCGATGGGTCGTAGCCCGGCTCCTGGCTCACCGGATACACGCGCTCGCCGTACCACTCGTAGGTGTTCACGCGGTTGAAGGTAACGCACGGCTGGAGCACGTCTATGAGGGCGTAGCCCCGGTGCTGCACCGCCGCCTTGATGATGTCGGCCAGTTCGCGGCTGTTCTTGGAGAAGGCGCGGGCGACGAACGTGGCCCCCGCCGCCAGCGCAATCAGCAGCGGGTTCACCGGCCGGTCAATGGATCCCTCCGGCGACGTGCTGGAGCGCGTGCCCTGGGCGCTGGTGGGCGAGTACTGGCCTTTGGTGAGGCCGTAGATTTGGTTGTTGTGGGCGATGTGCACGATACCGATGTTGCGCCGGGCCGCGTGCACCATGTGCCCCATCCCCTCGGCGTACCCATCGCCGTCGCCGCTGTGGACGATGACCTTCAGGTCGGGGCGCACCAGTTTGACGCCGGTGGCGCACGGGATGGCCCGCCCGTGCAGCGTCATGAATCCGTTGGCGTGGGTGTAGTCGGGCAACTTGCTGCTCTGGCCGATGCCCGATACCAGCATCACCTGGTGCGGCTCAAGCCCCAGTTCCGCCAGGGCCGTCTTCACCGCCTGGTGTATGCCAAAGTTGCCGCACCCCGGGCACCACGTCGGCGTTACCGGGCTCTGATAATCCTTGACCGTAACCATGCTACACCCCCTCCAATCCGCGGAGAATGTGCTCCGGCGAGATGGGCCTGCCGTCGTACCGCAGAATCTGCTCCTCTATGTGGATGCCGGTTTCCCGCCGGATGAGGCCGGCCATCTGGCCTGTGTAGTTGCTCTCCACCGACACGATGCGCTTGGCTCCGCGCAGGGCCTCGGCAACGGCCTGGGCGGGGAATGGCCAGATGTCGGTGATATGCAGGAAGTTGCTGGACACGCCCTGCTGCGCCAGGACGCGCATGGCCTCCCGCACCGGGTAGTAGCCGGAGCCCCACGACACGAACGTGATGGCCGCGCGCTCCGGGCCGTACAACTTGGGCGGCAGGATGTCGGCGCGGGCGGTCTCCAGTTTGCGCATCCGCTTCTCCATCATGCGGCGGCGGTTGGTCGCGTCCTCCTCAATGCTGCCGTACTCGTCGTGCTCGTCGCTGGCCGACCGGTACACCCCCTTCGGGTGGCCGGGCGGAGCCCACGGCGAGATGCCGCTGTCGGTGAAGGCGAACCGCTTGTACTCGCCCTCCATCGCGTCCAGTTGCTCAGGCGTGAGCATGGCCCCGCGATCAATAACCACGCCGTCAAAGTCCAGCGTCTCGGGCGGCACCGTCTGGAGCGATGTGGCCAGGAAGTGGTCGGACAGGACGATGACCGGGCACTGGTACTTCTCGGCCAGGTTGAAGGCGCGCCACCCGTCGCGGAAGGCTTCCTCTATGGTGCCGGGCGCCAGGACGATGCGCGGGAACTCGCCCTGAGATGCGTGCAGGACGAACATCAGGTCGCTCTGCTCGGTGCGGGTGGGCAGGCCGGTGGAAGGTCCCGGCCGCTGCACCTCAAAGATGACAACGGGGACTTCGGTCATGCCCGCCAGGCCCAGCGCCTCCACCATGAGCGAGAACCCACCGCCGGACGTGGCCGTGGCCGCCCGTGCGCCCGCGCGTCCCGCGCCGATGGCCATGCAGATGGCGGCGATCTCGTCCTCGGCGTGTTTGGTTACCACGCCGAACTCGGCGGCCTTGGCGCTGATCATCTCCAGGATGGGCGATCCGGGCGTCATGGGATAGCCCGCCATGAACTGGATTCCGCCGGCCAGTGCTCCCAGCGACATGGCCGGGTTCCCGCCGATGAGCAGGCGCTTGGGCGCGTCCACCGCCTCCAGTTTGAACGGGAAGCGCTCGGCGAAGTGGGCGCGGGCGTAGTCATGGGCGGCGCGGGCCACCTTCAGGTTGGTCTCGGCTACGCTGTCGCCTCGCTTGCGCCCGAAGTTGTCCTCAATCACGCCCTCCACGAAGCGCAGGTCCAGCCCAGTCAGGCCCGCGGCGATGCCCACCATGGCGGTGTTCATCATGAGTTTGCTGCCGCCCGCACCCTGCACCAGGTCGGCGACAGGCATGGCAAAATCCTGCACGCCGTCGGGCCAGGCCGACTTGTCCACCTTCAGGCCCGTGTCGTACACGATGGCCCCGCCCGGCACCAACTGCCGCACGTGGAAATCCACCGCCTCGCGGGTCAGGGCCATCGCCAGGTGCACCTGCTCGTTGTGCGAGAAGAACTCGTAGTCGCCCGCGCGAATCTGGAAGAAGTTATGTCCGCCGCGGATGCGAGACCGATAGTCGGGCACGGCGAAGACGCGCAGCCCCGCACGGGCCAGCGCCAGCGCGAACCCCGCGCCCGTGGACTCCACGCCCTGCCCAGCCTCTCCGCCCAGAACAAAGGTCATGTCGTTTTTCATCGCCTCTCCCTCACCATTCACACGGGTACAGCACGCTGTGCCCCTACGCCCCGCGTGCATCGGGGCCGACGCGCGCCTAGCCGAAAGACTCCATGCTGAACTCCTGGAACCCCATCCAGAAGCCAGTCTGGTTGATGTAGTCGTACTCGCCCTGCAGAATCGCCAGGTGGCCCTGCTCCACGGCGACCAGCGAACCGAACAGGGCCTTCTCGGCCTCGGTCTGGGCCTGGGCCGCCGCCTGGCCGTACAGCGCGATGGAATCCTGCTCGGCCTCCATGCCCCGCTTCAGGGCGTCTACCTCGCCCGCCGTGGCCTTGATTTCGCGGGCGGCCTCCTTGGGCGAGGGGAAGACCTCTGGGCGGCGGGGCGGGGCCGTCGGCTCCACCTGGGCAGGCGCGGGCAGGTTGGGCAGCGTCCCGTCCTTGAGCAGCGAGCGGAACGCGCCGTCCAGATACGCCAGGTGATCCAATTCATCCTTGGCCAGGCTCAGGAACATGCTCTTGCCGCGCGCGGCCGATGTGGCCTCCGCGGCTTCCAGGTAGAAGGCGTGGCCGCGCCGCTCCAGTTCCATCGCGTCGCGCAGCACTGCCAGAAGTCGGTCCTTGTGTGTTTCAGCCATGATGTTTTCCTCCTCCGAATGCGTGCCTATTTGTGCAGGAGCATCGCCCAGCGGCTGGCCTGGCGAGCCAGTTGCGGCAGCAGGATGACGACCAGCGCCCACGCCGCGTAGCCGCCCGCGAGCACAAGCCCAAAGTGGAGCCGCGCCCGCAGGAGCGCGTAGCACACCAGCACGAAGACCGTCGTCCCCAGGATGCTGGTGATGGCCCCGCCCGCGAACTCGGCCGTCTTCTGGTAGTCGTGGCCCGTGTTGGTGAACACGATCCACATGGTGAGCGGAATCGTCAGCGGCATGGCGGCAGCCAGCCCCGCCAGGTGGCGCTGGCGGTCGCCAATCCAGGTTACGAACGCGATGACCGCCAACGAGATGCCGATTTGCACGAGTTTCACGCGATCCTCCCGACGCAGGATGTGGTCAACGGGCGGCTCTCATGCCCTGGGCGTGCGGCCGCGCCACGGCGACACCAGCGGCCTCACGATGCCCTCAATCTCGTCGGGGCGGTCGGTGGGCTGGGCGCAGGTCAGCCCCACACAGATATAGGCACGTGGCGCGGGTTCCGCAGGGTAGCCCAGCCGCGCCAGGCGCTCGCCTTCCCACGCGGGGTCCGCCACTTGGACGACCCGATAGGGCGCGTAGAGGCGCAGGGCCGCTTGGCGCAGGTCCCGCGTCCGCTCGTCGTCGGCGCTGCCCACGATGATGACCTGAATCGGCTGGCCGAGGTATGCGGCAACAGCCATCGCGTACCCTGACGCGAAGTACCCATAGGCCTTGTACACCTCGCCGAACCACGCCAGGGCCTTGCCCGCCGCCTCGCGGTGCTTCGGGTCGCCCGTGAAGGCGTGGAGCCGCAGGGCAGCGTGGGCCGCCACGGCGTTCTCGGTGATGGACTTGTCGCGGTCGCGCAGTTTGCCCAGGGCGTTGGGGTCGTCCACGCGGTCGTAGAACCCGCCTGCGGCGTCCTGCAAGTGGGCGTACACGAAGTCCATCACGCGCAGGGCGCGGTCAAGAAAGCGCGGCTCGGTGGTGAACTCATGGGCGTCCAGCAGGGCCTGTGCCATCCAAATCTGGTCGGTGAGAAGGCCCCAGACCTCCCCGCGCTGGCCTCGCGTGTGGGCCATGCCACGCGCCTCGTCGTAGTGCTGCTCCCATATCACATCCACGGCGCGCAGGGCGGCGTCCGTCGGGGCGCGGTCGTCCAGCACCACGCCTGCCTGCAGGAGCGCCGAGATGAGCATGGCGTTGTAGTCGGTGTACGGCGTCTTGTCCACGTAAGGCGGCTTGCGCTGGGCACGCTCGGTGGCGCCGAGTTTGTAGTACTCCTCGTCGGCGTCCTGGCTGGCGTAGAAGAAGCCGCGCTCGTCGGTCAGCGTGCGCAGGATGTAGCGCACCACGTCGGCGGCCACGTCGCGGTAGAACGGGTCGCCGAAGACCTGGTAGGCGTGGATGTACAGCGCCAGCAGTTTGGCGTTGTCCTCGGCCATCTTCTCATAGTGGGGGATGCTCCAGTCGCGCGTGGTGGAGTAGCGGAAGAAGCCGCCTTCCACGGGGTCGTACATCCCGCCCGATGCCATGGCGCGGAGCGTCTTCTCCACGATGGCGCGCAATTGCTCGGCCCCGCTGCGCTGGTACTCGGCCAGGGCCAGTTCCAGCGACTCGGGCATGGGGAATTTGGGCTCCGTGCCGAAGCCGCCGTTCTCCTTGTCAAACCCCAGGATGAGGACGGAGACGGCTTCCTCCACGATCTTCAGGCTCAAGTCCTCTATGGCCACGCCCGCCACGGATGCCGCGGCCACATCCGTGCGGAGTTCCTCCAGGCGCTCGCGGATTTTGCCCTTGTTGGCGCGGTAGTACTCGCTGACCTTGCGGGCCACGTCCAGGAACTGGGGCACGGTGAGGAAGGTGGCGCCCGTCAGGACTTCGCCGTCGGGCGTGAGGAACGCGGTGGTGGGCCAGCCGCCCATGTTGTAGCGGCGGTTGACGTCGGGCCGCTTGTCCGTGTCCACGCGGATGGGGATGAAGTCCGAGTTGATGAGGGCGGCCACCTCTGGGTGCGAGTAGGTGTTCTCGTCCATCACGTGGCACCAGTGACACCACGACGCGCTGATGTCCAGCAGGATGGGCACATCCAGTTCGCGCGCCAGTCGGAACGCCTCGTCCTCCCACTCCCACCAGGAGAAGCCAGGCGGCTGATGACCGCGATGGGTGTCGTGCACGAAGATGCCCGTTCGCTCGCGGGCCTCCTCCAGGTCGGGCTGGAACACGCGGCGGAACTCGCCCTCCAGGCGGGCCTTGTGCCGCAACTCCTCCTCGGCCAGGGATTCAAAGAACGCCTTGACCGCCGCGTCGCTGGCCGAGCGGGCCATGCGCGTGTAGAAATCGTGCGCGTCCTGCTCGCGTCGGATGGCGAGTTTCCACGCGCTCTCCAGTTCGTATATCTTCTCGGTCATGTTGTCTCCTTGTACGGTGCTCCAGTCGTATGCCCGTGGCCGCTGGTTCTTGGCCGTTGGCGGTTGGCCATTGGCCGTTGGCCTTTAGCCGTTGGCGTGTGGCCTTTCGGCGGCATTCTTGCGATGCGCCCCGCAGGCTGCGCTAAATTCCCAGTTCGCTCTTGGTGCGGATGAAGTGCAGGATGCTGTCCCGTGCGATGATGCCCACGAGCCGTCCCGCCTGCACGACCGGAATCTGGTTCACGTCGTACTCGTCCATCCGCTCCAGGACGCTGTAGGCGTCGGCGTCGGGCGGCACGGCGTGCAATGAATCCACGGCGGTCATGGCCTGTTCCACAAGCGTTACCGGCCAGCGGTCTCGCGGCACGCGCCGAATCTCGTGGAGCGTAACGAGGCCCTTCAGTGCTTCGCCGTCGGTAACGAGGAAGCACCGCTGCCCCAGGGGCAGGACGTGGTCATCCACCAGCGTCTCCAGGGAGACCCCAGGCGGCACCGCCGCGCATTGCGTGCGCATGAGGTCTGCCGCCGTGTAGCCCTGCAGGCTCTCCTTCAGCCGCACCTGGCGGAAACTGCTGGACGCGGCGTTGTCCATGAACCAGCCGATGAGGGCCAGCCAGATGCCGTCGCCGAGCCTGCCCGCCAGCGCCAGGAAGATGCCCGCGACGATGAACAGGTACGCGAAGGCCTGCCCCAGCCCCGCTGCAATGCGGGTGGAACGCTCGTACTGGCCGGTGATGGCCCACACGATGGAGCGGAACACGCGCCCGCCGTCCAGCGGGAAGCCGGGCAGCAGGTTGAACAGCCCCAGCAGCAGGTTGATGCGCGCCAGGTACATCGCGCCTGCGGCGACGGGCTCGGACAGCGTCCGCAGCGCCAGCCCGATGACCGCGAACAGCCCCGCCAGCACCATGCTGGACAGCGGCCCCGCCACCGACATGAGCAGTTCCTGGACGGGCTGCTTGACCTCGCGGGTGATGGACGCCACGCCGCCGAACAGGAACAGCGTGATGCTCCGCACCGGCACGCCGAACCGCCGCGCCACCACGCTGTGCGCCAGTTCGTGCGCCAGGACCGAGCCGAAGAACAGCAGGCTCGTTACGATGCCCACGACCCAGTAGACGGCCGGGTTCCAGCCTGGATATTCGTTCGGGAAGAAGAACTGGGCCAGGCTCAGGCTCACCAGCACGAAGATGATGAACCACGTGTAGTGCAGCCCGACCGGAATCCCCCGGATTTTCCCCAGCCTGATGGAACTCTGCATCGCCATCACCGCCTTTCGGGAAGAAGCCTACACTTCCTCCACCTCTTCCTCGCCCTCTTGCACCTTGTACAGTTTGTCAGGGCTGGTGAGTTTATCAATGTAGAGAATCCCGTCCAGATGGTCTATCTCGTGCTGAAGGACGCGGGCCAGGAAGCCGCGTGCCGAGATTTTCACGCGCTTGCCGTTCTCGGCCAACGCCCGCACGACGACGCGCTCATAGCGTTCCACCTCGCCCACGTACCCGGGCACGGACAGGCAGCCCTCGTTGCCGATTTGCGAGCCGCTGGCCTGGACAATCTCCGGGTTGATGAGGCAGAATGCCTTGCCGCCCAGCAACTCGTCCTCGTCCTCCGGCACCTCAATCACGACGACGCGCTGGAGCACGCCCACCTGATTGGCGGCAAGCCCCACGCCGGGCGCGGCCCGCATGGTCTCCAGCATGTCGGCGCACAGCGCCTGGATTTCGGGCGTGATGCGCTTGACCTCCTTCGCCCGCTTTCGCAGAGCGGGGTGTCCGTCCACAAGAATCTCTCTCACAGCCATAGCCGCAAATTGTTTCTCCTCAAGCGTGATGCAGGAACCTACTACGCGACCACAGAGAACATTTTCCGCTGTCATTGCGAGCGGAGCGAAGCAATCTCACGTTCGGAGATTGCTTCGGGCGCTGCGCGCCCTCGCAATGACACGCCATCAAGAATCACTGTGGTGAAGTCCTACCTGGATAAACTCACCAAGTTGCCGTCTGGATTTGCCGCCATCTACACCGCCCGCATGATCTCCTTGATCTTCGCCGTGAGGGCCAGGCCCTCCTGGTACGGCCGTTGCCACATGTTGCGCCCGAAGATCAGGCCTGTCGCTCCCGCCTCCATGCAGATGCGGGCCTTCTCCAGCAGGTCCTCGTCGCCCATCTTGCTGCCGCCGGAGAACAGGACCATGGTCTTGCCCGCCGACTCCACGACCTTGCGCACGGCCTGGGCGTAGTCCACTTTCAGGGTGTTGTACGGCTTGGGCGAAGCCTGGTTTTTCTCCGGCTCAAAGTCGGGCACGTTGAGTTTGACCACGTCGGCGCCCAGTTCGTCGGCCACGCGCGCCGCGTAGTCCACGGCGTACAGGCTATCGCGGCCGCCCTTCTCCTCCACGGCCCAGCCGCGCGGGTAGGCCCACACGATGACGGGCATCCCGAACCGCTCGGCCTCGGCCCGAATCTGCATGAACTGGATGAAGTCCTGGTCCTGGGCGGGCGAGCCGACGTACAGCGTGTACCCGACGGCGTCGGCCCCCAGGCGGACGGCGTCCTCTACGGTGGCCGTCTGCGGCGAGAAGGCCTCGTCGTCGGGCGGGATGTTGGTCTTGCCGTTGAGTTTCAGGACGAGGGGGACCTTGCCGGCATACTTGGGCATGTACTTCTCGGCCAAGCCGATGTGGAACACGATGCCCGAGTACCCGCCCTCCAGGGCCAGGCGGGCCTGGTATTCGGGGTTCAGCGCCTCAGGGTTGGCGAAGAAATCCACCGGCCCGTGCTCCAGCCCCTGGTCAATGGGGAGCAGGAGCATGGTGCCGTTGCCGGGGCCGTGCTCGTACAGCAGGCGGTACAGCCGGGCGCGTTTTCCCACGCTCAGGTGCAAATCGTCTAGACGAGGTCTTGGACTCATGTTACCCTCCTGCCAGTTGCGGGGCAACTGGGCTTCTGAAAATTATACCTTTACAAGTCCAATTTTACCAAACAGCGCGGTTTGCGTATATGACGCGGGTCATACGCGACCCGAAACGAGGTGCGATGCGGCGGAGTGTCTGCGCCCGTTGGGCGGGCGGTGCGTGCCGTCCACCCAACGGGCCTGTCGGATACTTGTCTTACTCAAACGTGCAGATGGCACCGGGCCGCTTGACGCGGAGCGCCAGGCTCTCAAAGACGCGGAAGGCGTGGTCCATCCCATCCGGGCCCAGGTACGCGGTGATGATGTCCTGGCCGATGGCGATGTCCAGGTTCTCGGGGCCGGTGGCGACCAGGAGCGCCTGGTTCGGCTTCAGCGCCGGCGTCGGGACGACGGTCTTCACCAGTTCGCGAATCTGCGCGATTTCCAGGACGCCCGTCCCGCCGTTGACGCGGTGGAGTTTGGCGAACAGGTGGTTGCTGAGCACCAGCGCGAAGTCGCCGGTGAAGCCCGTGGATGTAAGTTTGTTCCAGGCGGTGAGCACGGCCTCCAGTGCCGCGCCGGGCGTGGTTTCCCATTCGCCCAGCGGCGCGGTGGTGCGGCCCTTGGCCTTCAACAGGCCGGGTTCGCGGGGCTGGCCGTGGAACAGGAGCGCGTCCTCGGCGCGGGCCACCGTGAACGCCGCGGCAGCAGCCGGGCTGAGGTCCACCTCGCCCCCATGCTGACGGGCCAGGGCCAGGTCATCCCAGCGAAGCAGGAAATCCTTGCTGATGGTGGTCAGCGGGATGTACTCGCGCTCGGCCAGTTCCACGGCCTCGGTGGCTTCCTCGCCCTCAAACCCGACGGCCGCGTCCGTTACGCCGCCCAGCCGATCCACCGGTACCACCTGAACGCCCGCACCCAGAGGGCCGAACAGGTGCAGGAACCGCCGCCCGGCCAGGGTCTTTCGCGCAACTTCTACCACGAGGGCATCCAGTTTTGCCCACTCCTCGCTCGTGAGGGGCGCTTCTTCTCGCATCAACAAATCCGACATGGTATCCTCCTTAAATTCGTGTGCTTGCTATTCTTTGAGACTGCCAACAGTGAACCCCTTGGTCGGGGATGGGGCTTTTTCGGTGCCCTTCTGGAGTGACTGGAGCAGGTCCGAGAACACCGCGTCGTGATAAATCTCGTGGTCGCGGATGCGGGCTAGGAGGGACTTCAGCCCTGGGTCCTGGATTTTGTCCAGTTGCTCCGAGTACACCTTCGTTACCTCGCGCTCGGCGCGGATGTCGGCGGCGAGCATTTCGGCGGTGTCGGTGCTCTGGTTCACCGCCGTGCGCTCAATCTCCACGGGGCCGCCGATCCCCGCCATCTCCTCGGCGAGCCAGCCCAGGTGCTGCATCTCGTTGATGGCCTGCATCTCCAGTTCGCGGCTGATGTCGCAGTCGGGGGTAACGAAGGAGTGCCACAGGTACTGCAGGATCACCGTGTACTCGTGGCGAATGCCCTTATCCAGCACGTCCAGCGCCACCGGGTCGGGCGGCGCGGCTTCGCTCCCTGCCGCTTCGGCCTCCGCGAGCGCGCTCGTCTTGTCCACGAACTTGAGGAAAATCTCGCGGTGCGCCCTCTCGTCGTTGACGATGCGTTCCAACAGCCGCTTCAGTTTGGGGTCGTCAATGGCGGCGATGTGCTGCTCGTACAGGGCGATGGCGTCGTCCTCTGCGGTTACGTCCAGGCGCATGTTGGCCGCGTGGCTGTCGGCCCGTTTCACCGGCGCGCGCTCCAGCGTGGGCGTGCCGCCCAGTTCCACGATGGCATCGGCCAGCCAGTCGTAGTGGCGCATCTCGTCGCGGGCGATGGCCTCAATCTCGGCGGGAATCTCGCCCTCGGGCATGGCGTAGGCGTGCAGCAAGTACTGCACGATGGCCATGTGCTCGCCCCGCATGTCCTCGTTCAACATCGCAATCACGTCGTCTTTGCTTATCGTCATGGCGTCCTCCTCTATGTTAGATGCCGTTCGTGCCGATTTGGATTTCCCTTCACGAGCATTATACCGTACATTTGCAATTCTGTGAAGCCTGGCGGACGACAGGTCGCTTGCCTACTGCTTCACGTGGACGACCTGCTGCGGGTAGGGCATTTCAATGCCCGCGCGGTCAAACCCTTCCTTGATTCGCCTGCGCAGTTCCCTGGAGAGGGCCCACTGTGCCCCCGCCTTGACCTTGATGGCGACCCGTAGGGTGATCCACGAGTCGGCCAAATCCATGACCCCCATCACCTGCGGCGGCTCCAGAACATCGGCCTGAAACTCCGGAGCCGAGGCCACGGTCTGGCTCACCTCCGACAGCACGGCCATCGCGTGCCCCAGGTCTGTTTCGTAGGCCACTCCCACATCCTCAATGACCCGCGCCCAGTCCTTGCTGGCGTTGGACACGACACTGATTTGGCTGTTGGGGACGGTGTACAGTGTGCCGTTGAAGTCGCGCACGGTGGTTCGCCGCAGCGACATCTCCTCTACAGTTCCGGTAACTCCCGCGACGGTTACCAAGTCGCCGATGCCGAACTGGTCTTCCAGCAGGATGAACAGGCCGGCGAGGATGTCCTTGATGAGGCTCTGCGTCCCCAGCCCGACGGCGACGCCTACCACGCCTGCACTGGCCAGGAGCGGGGCCACGTTGATGCCCAGTTCGTCAAGGATGGTCAGCGCGACGATGCCGATGATGATCGCAGCGCCCGTGCGGTTCAATGTGCGGGCGATGGCCTCTCTGCGCTGCTTCCGCGCCTCCAGACGCAGGCGGCCCTCTCCGTCCAGTACCCTGTACAGCCCAGCCGTCGCGACGCGCACAAGGCGGTAGCCCAGGAATCCCAGGAGCAGTATCAGCGCGATCTTCGCCGCCTTGCTGCCCCACACCGGCAACAGCGCATTCCAGTCCCCGCTCACTTCGCCTCCCTCGCATTCGCGCCGACCGCACAAAGCGGCTCCGTCTCAAGGCATGGCGCACTTTCGGAAGTGCGTCGCGCATGGGGTACGCACCTGTCCAAGGTACGGTACTTTGTGCAGGCGGCGGGTCTCAACTGGAATTATAGCAGGCTTTGTGGTATAATTCAATGCGTACACCCACTGCCTCCTGAAAGCCGACACCGCTTCGGGAGCGCGGGCGATTCCATCGCGGGAGGGCTTTCATGAACCCGATTGCGTTTCAAATCGGCCCGTTTGCCGTCCGTTGGTACGGATTGCTCATCGTAACGGGCATTCTCGTTGCCGCCTACATCGCCACCCACGAGGCGCGTCGGCGCGGCGAGGACCCGGAGCACGTCTGGAACGGTCTCATCCTGTGCCTCATCGGGGGCATTATCGGCGCGCGGCTGTACCACGTCTTCTCGTCGCCTGCCGACGGCTCGCTCGGCTGGTGGTACTACCGCCAGAATCCCATCGCCATCCTGAAGATTTGGGAGGGCGGGCTGGCCATCTACGGCGCGGTCATCGGCGGCGCTGTTGGCCTGTGGATTTACACCCGCTGGGCGAAACTCCCGTTCCTGCGTTGGACCGACGTCGCTGCGCCTGGCCTGCTCATCGCCCAGGCCATCGGCCGCTGGGGCAACTTCGCCAACCAGGAACTGTACGGCCCGCCGACCGATTTGCCCTGGGGCATCTACATCGCCCCCGAGAGGCGGCTGCCCGGCCTGGAGAACTACGAGCGGTTCCACCCGGTCTTCCTGTACGAGTCGCTGTACTGCCTCATCGGGTTTATCCTGTTCATGGTCTTCGCGCGCAAGTGGGCGCCTCGCCTGCGCGATGGGGATGTGTTCTTCGCCTACCTCATCTACTACCCGTTCGGCCGCTTCTTCATTGAGATGCTTCGGCCCGACGCCTGGAAACTCGGCAGCCTGGCGGCGGCGCAAGTCTTCGCCCTCATCGCCATCGCGATCGGCGTGGCGGGCATCGTCATCAACCACAGGAAGAAGCAGGCGGCCCCATCGGAGCCTGCTGCGGAGGCGTGATGACGCGACGGCCTGCAGCGGCACGCCCGCCATCCAGGGGCGCAGGGGCGAGCGACGCCATGACCCTCTACGAGGCAGCCGTCCCATATGACCACGTGCTGCCGACGGACCGCGGCGAGCGCCTGCTGACCTGCCTGGCTCGCTCGCAGGCGGCGGTAGCCTCGGCGTGCGCCCTGGGCAAGGCGCTGGACGCGGTGCTGGAGCACACGCTGGCCGGGCTGGGCTGGGAGGCCGGGGCCATTTGCCTGCTGGGGCCTGCGGAGGGCCTGGCCCCGGACGTAGTGCTGCAGATGCCGCCGAGCGCCCTGGCCGAGGTCCGCGAATACGCTGTGTCGCGCCTCGTGTCCCAGCACCCGGTCGCGCTGCCGGTGATTGTGAACCCGGACGACGGGCCGGGGGTCCTGCGTGCGACATTCCGACACGTTGCGTTTGCCCCCGTGTTCCTGGGCGGGGCGCAGCCCGAGGGGGTTCTGGTCGCGGCCACCGTCCAAGATTCGCCGCCGTCGCGGGCAGATGTCCTGTTCCTGGAAGCCACGGCATCGCTGCTGGCCTCGGCGGTGGAACATGAGGCGTTGCGCGCGTCCAGCGACTACATGCGCACGGAGTTGGAGGCCCTGCATCAGGTCTCTCTCTATGTTAGCGAGCGCGAGGACGTGGCCGAGTTGCTGAAGTCGGCCCTCGTCGCAGTGGAGAAGGCACTGCAGGTCTCGGCGTGCGCCATCTACGAACTTATGGCCCCGGGCAAGAGCCTGCGATGCCTCGCCAGCCGCAACGTGCCCGAGGCGGTGGTGCGTGCTGTGGAGACCTATTCGCCCAGCACGCCCGCGCACCGTGCCCTGAAAACCGGCGCGCCGGTGATGATCACGCGCCGCGAGGACTATACCGGTGCGCCGCAAGTCTTGGAAACGGCGCAGCAGATCGGCATCCAGAGCGCCATGATCGTCCCGGTCTTCGTCGGTGGGCAGGGGTTCGGCGTGTTGTCGCTGTACCACCTGGGCCCACGCGAGTGGACCGATGCGGAGATTCGCCTGGCGCAGATGCTCGCGGCCTCGCTGGGGAGCGCCCTGAGCCGGACACAATCCCGCAGGCGACTGGCCGAATCCGCGGTACGCCTGCGGGATTTGCACCGCATTTCGGTTCGGCTGATGGAGTCGCCGGACGCGGAGGCGGCGGCCGTCCTGGCGGCGGATGCCGGGCGGGGCCTGTGTCGCGCCGATGCGGTTGCCGTGTACGAGCAGGACCGCCGCTACGGGCTGCTGAAACTCGTGGCGGTCAGCCCCGCAGGCGCGGCGCATTTCCCGATGGTGGGGTCGCCTGGCCGCGGCGTGTGGGGACGGGCCGCCGCCGACAAGAAGCCGGTCTTCCAGAGCCTTCGCCTGAACAGGGTCGGCTTCCAGGGATTTGCTGCCGCCTTGCCGCTCCAGACGCAGGACGAACTCATCGGCGTCCTCACAGTCCTGCGGCAGGGGGACAAAGGCCTGTTTGACGAAGACGAGGCGGATTTGCTGGGGCTTTTCGCCAACCTGTCGGCGGCGGCCATCCAGAAGGCGCGGCTGCTGGCCCGGTCGGAGGAACTGGGCATCCTGAAGGAGCGCAACCGCATCGCCACCGAGATGCACGACAGCGTCGGTGGGGACCTGGCCGCGATTCTCGTCAAGGCGCAACTGGCCCGCAAGTTGCTGGAGTCGGACCCGGCGCGGGCTGCCGCCGAGATGGACTGGATCGTATCGGCGCTGCAGGGCTCGGTAACCCAGATGCGGCGGGTGCTCCATGCGCTGCGGCCGGTGGAACTGGAGCAGCAAGGGTTTGCGGAGGCGCTGCGCAGGCTGGTGGACGTGCAGGCGGGTCAGTACGGCATTCCGGTAACGCTGGAGGTGGACGCGCCGCTGCCGCGACTGGGGCCCAGGGTGGAGGGCCTGCTGTACCGTGCCGCCAACGAGTACCTGAACAACATCCGAAAGCACGCCGCGCCGAGATCGGTCCGCATGGCGCTGCGCGTGGAGGGCCACCGCGTGGCGCTGACGATTGTGGACGACGGGCGCGGGTTTGACCCGGCCGCGGCGGACCTGTCGTCGGGAACGGGGCTCCGAACCCTGGCGCAGAACGTTGCGGCGGCGGGCGGCGAACTGGAGATTGATTCGGCGCCGGGCAAAGGCGCGCGGATAACGATATCGCTTCCATACGGGAGCGTCTTCGGGGGTGCAGCGGAATGATTCGTGTCCTACTGGTGGATGATCATGCCGTGTTCCGCGATGGGCTGCGCGAACTTCTGAATCGCAGCCCCGACGTGGAAGTTGTGGGCGAAGCGGGCACCGGCGAGCAGGCCCTTCAGCAGATGAGCAAGAAGCCGGACGTGGTGCTCCTGGACATCGGACTACCCGATATGGACGGGATCCAGGTGTGTCGGCGCATCGTGGCCGAGCACCCCGAAACGCGGGTCATCATGCTCACCATGCATGACGACGCGGACTTTCTCCTGGACTCCGTGCAGGCCGGCGCGTCCAGTTACATCCTGAAGGCTGCCGACGCGGAAACCGTCCTGTCGGCCATCCGCGCCGTTGCGAAGGGACAGGCGACGCTGGACCCCACCAACACGGCGCGCCTGCTAGAAGCCTTCCGTCGCCTCTCGCAAGAGCGGGCCGGCGCGCAGGGCAACCTGACCAAGCGCGAGTTGGTTATCCTGGCGCTCATCGCCGAGGGCGCGTCCAATCGGGAGATCGCCGAGCACCTTTCGCTGTCGGAGCAGACGGTGAAGAACAGCCTGTCGGTGCTGTATCAGAAGATGGGCGTGAAGAAACGCGCCGAGGCGGTCATGGCCATTGTGGAGCAAAACATCCAACTCCCCAGGGTGCGGTTGAAGAGGGGGACGAAGTAGCCGCGCTGTCATGCTGCGCGCAGCGAGGCCTCTCGGGTGGAATCCGCGAATAGCCGCGAATTCACACAAATAGGCATTTGGCTCGCGTTCGTGCAGATTCGCGGGTTCCCGCCATTCCGAGATTCTTCGCGGCTTCGCCGCTCAGAATGACAGAACGGGAAACGGCGGCCATGGAAAGTACCCTACGGCTTGCGCTGTCATGCTGCGCGCAGCGAGGCCTCTCGGGTGGAATCCGCGAATAGCCGCGAATTCACGCAAATAGGCATTCTGCTTGCGTTCGTGCAGATTCGCGGGTTCGCCGCTCGGGATGACGGTTTGGGGCCGGGACATTGCCGGCACAAATTGAGTACGAAAGTACCCCAAAATTCGGTACGCTTGGGTCTACCCAGCGCGCCGAGTTTTTGTTATCATGGATACGGTGGCATGGGTGGTGTGCGTGAGGGAGGGGGCAGATGACTCCTGTCCTCTCCCTCAAAATCCTGCGGAGACTACGTGGGGAACGATACTCCTACTCTCGCCCTGCGAAGCACGCACGGGGCAATCAGCCTGAGGATCTGTGGGCAGCGATCTCCCGACGGTTTGGGGGCGCCCTTTTCGCGCGCCCACGTCGCATGTGCGGGTGCGCAGGTCTGGGGCCGGTCGGTCCGCAACGTAAAAGGACTGACCGCCCCCCCAAACGGTCAGTCCTTCTACTGTTGCGAACAGGTAAGGATTGCGGAGCGTTGTAGACTGCCATGAGCGGGTACTCAACGTACCTCGCGTCCCTGTTCGCCACCATTGTACGATAAAGTATCGGTACGCTCAATAGGAAAAGAGTCCTACCGAAGCATAAAAACTGGGTGAGCCGCTGCAACGGCCCACCCAGGCGAGAACGCAGACCGGTTCGCGGGCAGGCCCGACAAGCAAGCCGCGAATCGGTGGGAACGGACGCCCCATTGGGCTTCCTGCCTGCGTCCTCGCCTGCAATTATAGTCGGCGTCTCGGAAGTTTGCAACTCTTATAGGAGGTGTCCGATGAAGTGCAGGCTGCTCCGATTGGCCCTCGCCCTGGGCCTGGTCTTTGTCTGGGCGTTCGTTCCCCCTGTTGCCAGCGGCGATGATACCATCTCCGCCTGGGGCTACACCATCACGGCGCCCGGCACCTACACCCTGGGCGCGAACCTGGTGGATCCCAACGACCCCGCCCATCCGTACGCCATTGTCGTCATGCCCGGCGTCAGCGGCGTGGTAATTGACGGCGCGGGCTTCTCCATCGTGGGCGACGGCAACGCCGCCGACTACGAGGGCGGCATCTGGCTGCCCACGGAGGACGGCACCGTCGGCTCGGGGCGCGCCGTGGGCACCGGCCTGGCCCACATCACCATCCAGAACGTCGTGTTTGACGCGCTGGACATCGGCGTGGATGGCTACGGCAACCTGACGGATGTCCGTGTGGAGGGGTGCACGCTGCAGAACCTCACGGACTGGAGCGGCATTGAGTTCCGCACCGAGTCCACGGGTGGCCTGGCGCTGCTCCAGCAGACCATTGACGGCGTGGTGATCCAGAACAACGAGATCAAGAACTCGCTGGGCATCCCCGTCAAACTCGCCAACTATGGCTTCACCACCAACCCGCTGACCGCCATGCGCAACCTGACGGTGGCGGGCAACCGCATCCACGACTGCGACGGCACGGCCCCGCACGAGGAGACCAGCCACGCCGCGGTCTGGCTGCGCTACGGTGCGACCGACGTCGTCATCCGCGACAACCTCATCTACGGCAACGCCGACCTGTCGGCCATCTGGCTCGGCGGCGGAGGGGGCGGTGGCGCGTACACCAACCTCACCATCCAGGGCAACCGCTGCGAAGGGCAGAGCGGCTTCTGGGACAAGGCCGGCACCAAGCCCGCCGATGGCCTGACCCTGGACGGCATCACGCTGCCCGGAACCGTGTCCATCCAGGACAACCACTTCCTCGGCAACAACGGCTACGGCGTGAACAACACGACGCCGGGCGCGACGGGCACGGTGGTGGCCGAGTACAACTGGTGGGGCGACGTGGCCGGGCCCACAGGCGCCAACGGCGACGGCGTCTCGTCGGGCGTGGACTACGACCCGTGGCACCCGGTGGTGGGCGGCGTCCAGCAGAACGGTGGCATCGGGTTCATGCCCGCCGCCAGCGCCATCCGGGTCGGCAACTCGGTTGTGGTGGACGTGTTCATCGCCGCCGATGGGATGTTCGGGTTTCAGTTCATTGTGGACTACGACACGACACGCCTCACCGCCACGAGCGCGACGTTGGTAACGGACTGGTTTGACGGCGAGTTCTCGCCGTGGAACGGCGTCATTGACGACGTGGCGGGCACGGTCAAGTTCGCGTCCAGCCTGTCGGACGGCGACACGCCCCCCAACGGCATGGGCGTGGTGGCGCGCATCACCTTCCGGGGCGACGCGGCGGGCGTGGCGGCGCTCTCCTTCAGCAACGTGAAACTGGTACGCTTCGTGGGCGGCGAGCAGGGCACCGAGGTCATCACGCCCGTGGGCGAGTTTGACGGCTCCATCACCGTGCTAGGCGAGGGCACCATCGCCGGCACGGTGCGCCTGCAGGGCCGCGCCAGCCACGCCGGGGCGGTGGCCGCTGCCGACGGCGACTCGGACATCACCGTGGCCGCAGGCACCTACAGCCTGACCGTGCCCGAGGGAACCTGGACGGTTACGGTGGAGATGGCGCGCTACCTGGACGCGGTCAAGACGGGCGTGGTGGTTACCGCGGGCGGCACCACGAACCTCGCGCAGGTGGTGCTGGAGGGTGGCGACGCCAACGACGACGACGTGATTGACATCCTGGACGCGGGCATCATCGGCGGGCAGTTCGGCAAGGTGGGCGCCGGCATCACCGACCCGCGCGCCGACATCAACGCCGACGACGAGGTGGACATCCTGGACCTGGTGCTCATGGGCGGCAACTACGGGGACACAAGCCCGGTGGCATGGTAGGGGGCTGCCCGCGCACCGCGTTTTCAAGCGAGGACGTTCGGATGGGCGGAAGGAGGTGAGGTTGCGGCGAACCTTGGGGTGCTTCCAAAGGTCGGACCGAAACTACCCGCAAATCACATCTGTTGAGGAGGACATGCGATGAGTGCGAAAGTTCGGATATTGGCGGTCATTCTGCTGATCGCAACTATGTTGCCCTTGAGCGCAATTCAAAGCGCCGCGGGGCCGAATCCAAAGATTGTATCTCATGAGCAACCGTTTGGAGATGCTGGAGGACTAGGCATTGCCGCTTGGTCCACGTTTGACAACCCGAACTACTACTATGCGCCCATCACCAACGCGCCCAGCGGCGTCTATTACCGGCAGGCTGGTCTCAGTCCCGACGGGACCAAGATCGTCGCGGTGAAAACCTGGACAGAGGGCGCGATCACCCGCCGCGAGACGGTGCTCATGAATGCGGACGGGACGGGTGAGGTGGTGATTTCGCCTGGCGATTCCGGCGAAGGCGACATTTACCAGTACGGTAATCCGTTCTGGAGCGACGATGGCACGGCCGTGGGCTTTGTGGAAGTCCACAATACCAACCCCAACAAGGTCATGCGCTACGATCTTGCTACCGGCACTCGCACGTACATCTACGAACCGACGGCTCCGGATGACGTGGCGAACCCCGACTTTTTGGGTGCCAGCAAGACGGCCATTGTCTTCTGGGACTACGGGGCCGGAGGCGATGTCGCAGACCTGTTCATCTGGGATGGAACAACCCGCACCAACATCACGAACACCGCGGACTACAAGGAGTACGAGCCCATCTCCAACGCCGACGGGACGAAGATCGTCTACTGGTCCGGGGAAACCACTGCTGAGCCGGTAAACCACACGCACACGCTCACGTACTCCGGAGGCGTGTGGGTGAAGGACCTGGGCTTCACACCCATCCCCGGCTCCTACTGGTCCTACTGGACGACGCCCGCGGCCACGCACATCGCAACGACGATGATCACCGACTACAGTGGCACCATTGACCTCTACCTGTATGACGCCACAGGCACGTTCGTGGCCGACCTGACCGGTCCCGGGTACACCGGCGGCACCGGGCAGTGGAACTTCTTCGGCTGCATGCCCCAGGGCCCGAATGGTGAGTTCGTGATCACGTCCAACGCTGGGCGCACAGATCCAGGCCGGGACATCGTGATCGTCGCGCCGCGCTCGGCGCTGTACGTGGACGACAGTGGCTCTGACTCTAACCCAGGCACCGAGGCCGCGCCGTTCGCCACGATCCAGAAAGGCGTGGATGAAGCCATCGCCGGCGGCACGGTGCACGTCGCCGCGGGGACGTATGACGGCACGATCAATGTTGACTCGCGCAGCAACCTGACCATCGTCGGCGCGGACAAGGATACGACCATCGTGAAGCCTGCTACGACGCTGCCGTGGAACGTGGGCGGTTACGGCTCAAGCCGCCAGACGGTTGCTCGCGTGGTCAACTCCACTGGCATCACTTTCAGCAACCTCACCTTTGACTTTGACCTGGTCAAGGCAAATGGTGTCTTCGGCTTCCTGTACTGGGACAGCACAGGGACGGTGTCCAACAGTATCCTCAAGAATATGTCTGTGCCGGATGCCAGTGGCGGGTACTACGAGTTCGGCAGTTACATTCGGGCACCGTCGTACACCGACGCGGCACGGGCCCAGGTGTCCTTCACAGGCAACACCTTCATTGATGCCGGACGCGTTGCCATTCTCACCCATGAATACGTGTATGCCGTCATCAGCGGCAACACGTTCTACAAGGTCATGGATGACTTCGGCTACGCCATGGAGATCGGGTCTCAGTCCACGGCGAGCATCGCAAACAATACCATCTACGGCTACGACACGCCCGCCGCATCGGACAACAGCACGTCTGCCGGCATCTACATAGAGAACTGCTTTACCGGCGGGTCTCCACATGTTGTGAAGAATGTAACCTTGTCGGGCAACGAGGTTTACGACAGCCAGTACGCCCTGTACATCGGCAACGAGTTTGATGGGTACGCGGGCGACGTGGACATCGTCCTCACAGCCACGGGCAACAACTTCCACAATAACGTGGATGGGGCTGTCATCATCGCCGACGAGGACAAGAGCGCAGGCTCTTCTGTTACAGCAACCTTTGAGGACAACACCCTGACGAGCAATGGCGATGTGGGCTATTTCATCTATACGAATGGTGATGGAGATATCACCGTCTCCATAGATGGCGATAGCATCACCGGCCACGACGTGGGGGTGTACCTCAACGATTACGCCACCGGCCCCAGCGGGAGTTCCTACAACGTGGCGATTCACCAAAGCACCATCAGCGGCAACACCACGTATGGTGTGCAGAATGAGTACGCTGGCACGACGATAGACGCCGAACTGAACTACTGGGGCGACACGACCGGCCCATACCACAGCACGAACCCCAACGGTCAGGGCAACGCCGTCAGCGATAACGTGGACTTCTCGCCGTGGCTGGGCGCTACGCCGGGCTCGTCCCCGATGACGTACGGCGCAACGCCGGGCACCAACATCGGCGAGGTCATCAACCAGATGCAGCCGGGCGACACGCTGATTCTCATGGCGGGCAACCACACGGGCGGGATTCACATCGCCAAGGGCATCACGCTGAGGGGTGAGCCCGGCACGGTCATCGGCCCCGGCTCCGACGGCATCACCGTAACGGCGAACGACGTAACCATCATGGACGTTACGCTGGACGGCACGGGCGGCGATCCGGGCGACGTGGGCATCCGCGTGGCCGACGGCGTGCAGCGCCTGCACGTGGAAGGCTGCGAAATCCGCAACTGGCCCGATGACGGCATCCACTTCAACGGCGCCATCACCGGCCTGAAGGTTGTGGACAACTACATCCACAACAACGGCGGCGATGGCATGGAGTTCAACGGGACGCCCGCGGGTACGGTGCAGATTTACGGCAACGCGCTCCGCGCGAACACCGGTTCGGGCATCAACGCCGCGAGTGGCTCGGTGGTGGCCGAGTACAACGAGTGGGGCGACATTGCCGGGCCGACGGGGACCAACGGCGATGGTGTGAGCGGGACGGTGGACTACGACCCGTGGGTGTTCGGTGCGGTGTACGCGGACGTGGTGCCGGATCCTGCGCGGGTGCGCGAAGGCGAGAACGTGAACGTGGACATCAAGGTGGACACGGCGAACCTGTACGGGGCGCAGTTCTCGCTGACGTTTGACCCGGTGAAGTTGCAGGTGGTGAGCACGGCGGACGGCGACTTCAAGGGGTCGCAGGATTGCCACACGACCTACAACAACGGCACCGGTACGCTGACGTTCTACTGCTCGCGTGGTGGGACGGACGCGGCGGTGAGCGGCACGGGCGTGAAGTTGCTGACGATCACGTTCCAGGCGCAGGAGATTGTGGGGACGGACACGACGGCGACGATAGACCTGGACGCGGCGTCTGTGCGGCTGGGCGCTGTGGGCGGCGTGAACATCTACGTGGACTCGGTAACGGATGACACGCTGACCATCTACGGCACGACGGACGTGAGCGGTGTGGTGGACCTGCAGGGCCGCAGCAACGACTCAGGCGCGGTGGTAACGTTCCCCGCGGGCATCCTCTACGCCGGCGGGACCGATACGACGGACTCGTGGGGTCGGTACGACTTCGCGGGCGTAACCGACGGGTCGTATCTGGTTACCATTGAGATGGCGCGGTACCTGGACGCGTCGGCGACGGTGAACGTGGCGGGCGACACGCTGGTGCTGAACACCGTGGTGCTGCTGGGCGGTGATGTGAACGACAGTGACGAGGTTGACATCAGCGACCTGTCGTCCATCGGCGGGAAGTTCGGCCAGAGCGTGAATCCGGCCACCACACCTGAGGACATCAACTACGATGGGGTAGTGGACATCCTGGACCTGGTGCTGGCGGCGGGGAACTACACCAAGACCTCCTCGCCCTGGACGCCGTAGTAAGGTTCGGAACGGCTTGGGGGCGGGGTGGGGGAGCATCCCGCCCCCGGGCCTATGGCAGGGAAGAAGCGGCGCTCGCCTCGCGGGCGGGCGCGAAGAGTACGACAAAGGGAGGTAGCAAGGCATGAGTGCGAAAGTTCGGATATTGGCGGTAATCCTGCTTTTGACCAGCCTGATGGCCGGGGTAGCACCGATGGCGTCGGCAGGCGGGCCGTGGTACGTGTCCACGACGGGGGATGACGGCAACGACTGCCTGTCGTGGGCGACGGCCTGCCGGACGATCCAGGGGGCCATCAACAAGGCCAGGGACGGCGACACGATTTACGTCGCCGCGGGGACGTACAACGAGAGCCAGATTCTCATCACCAAGGCCCTCACCGTGCAGGGCGCGGGCATTGACCAGTCCATCATTGACGGCGATTCCTACGCGGGGTTGCCCTCGGTGGGCCTGGTGCACATTGAGACCACCGGCGACGTAACGTTCACCGGCTTCACCCTGCGCGAGGCCGGAGCGACCGGCGGGACTAAACCCGTGCGCGTGGGCATCTTCGCCCGCTCGCCCTCGTCGGGCAACACCTTCACCATCACCTACAACAAGATTCTGGGCAGCAATAACCCCGATGACGATGAGGACTACGGCTTCTATGCTCACACCAGTTATGCCAGCCTGGTGTTCCAGCACAACATCGTTACCCAGACGGGCGCGAACGCGGTGCTGCTGGAGCGCCACTTCGGCCCGACCGATGTCAGTTACAACACGCTGGATGCCGGGTGTTGGGGCACGGACGTCATCTTCAACATGACCTACAACGGCGACGTAACCACGCCGCAGATTGTCCATGCCAACACGTTTGACATGGGCACTGGCGGGCCCTTTGACTACAACCACAGGGCGTCGGCGGTTACGTTCGCCAGTGCCTTCACAGGCGCGGCCGGCAAGTTCACCAACGTGCAGATTACCGACAACGTAATCACCAACCTGCAGGCGTATCGGCGCGGCCCCGGCCTGTGGAACAACTCCGGCGGGGACGGGTCGGGCGGTGCCACCACGGGCGCTGTGATCTCCGGCAACACCATCATCGGCACGGGCGCAGCCAACTCCTTTGGCATCTACAACGTCGGCAGGACGGACGGCACCGTTATTGAGAACAACAAGGTTACCAACGTAGACCGCAGTTTCTACGGCAGGGCCTGGAACGGCCATGTGGGCACGGGCACCGTGCTTCGCAACAACTCGTTCAGCGGTAACATCACAGGGCTTGTCTGGGAAGGCACGGAGACACTGGACGCCGAACTCAACTGGTGGGGCGATGCCAGTGGCCCGGCGCACAGCAGCAACCCGGGCGGCACGGGCGATCCGGTGTCGGACAACGTGGACTTTGACCCGTGGCTCGGTACCAAGCCGCTGTGGCAACTGGTGGACGAGGCCAACCCAGGCGACACGATCTACCTGGGCGCGGGTACCTATCCTGGCGGCGTTGTCATTGACAAGCCGCTGACCCTGGTCGGCGTGGATGGCACGGTCATCGGCCCCGGCTCCGACGGCATCACCGTTACGGCCGACGACGTAACCATTGACAACATCACGCTGGACGGCACGGGCGGCGATCCGGGCGACGTGGGCATTCGCGTGGCCGACGGCGTAGAGCGACTGTGGGTCCGCAACTGCGAAATCCTGAACTGGCCCGATGACGGCATCCACTTCAACGGCGCCATCACCGGCCTGAAGGTTGTGGACAACTACATCCACAACAACGGCGGCGATGGCATGGAGTTCAACGGGACGCCCGCGGGTACGGTGCAGATTTACGGCAACGCGCTCCGCGCGAACACCGGTTCGGGCATCAACGCCGCGAGTGGCTCGGTGGTGGCCGAGTACAACGAGTGGGGCGACATTGCCGGGCCGACGGGGACCAACGGCGATGGTGTGAGCGGGACGGTGGACTACGACCCGTGGGTGTTCGGTGCGGTGTACGCGGACGTGGTGCCGGATCCTGCGCGGGTGCGCGAGGGCGAGAACGTGGACGTGGACATCAAGGTGGACACGGCGAACCTGTACGGGGTGCAGTTCTCGCTGACGTTTGACCCGGCGAAGTTGCAGGTGGTGAGCACGGCGGACGGCGACTTCAAGGGGTCGCAGGATTGCAACACGACCTACAACAACGGCACCGGGACGCTGACGTTCTACTGCTCGCGGCAGGACCCGGATGCTGCGGTGAGCGGCACGGGGGTGAAGTTGCTGACGATCACGTTCCAGGCGCAGGAGATTGTGGGGACGGACACGACGGCGACGATAGACCTGAACGCGGCATCGGTGCGGCTGGGCGCTGTGGGCGGCGTGAACATCTACGTGGACTCGGTAACGGATGACACGCTGACCATCCTGGGCACGACGACGGTGAGCGGCGTGGTGGACCTGCAGGGCCGCGACAACGACTCGGGCGCGGTGGTGGACCCGCTGGCGGGCGTAACCTACGGCTACGACCCGGCGCCGGTTACCACGGGCCCGTGGGGCACTTTCTCGTTCACCAACATGACCGACGACACCTATACGTTCACCGTGGAGATGGCGCGCTACCTGGATGCCAGCGCGGAAGTCGTCGTCGCGGGCGACACCATGACGCTGAACAAGGTCATCCTGCTCGGCGGCGATGCCAATGACGACGACGTGATTGACATCCTGGACGCGGGCATCATCGGCGGGCAGTTTGGCCGGGCGGGTGCCGGCATCACCGACCCGCGCGCCGACATCAACGCCGACAATGAGGTGGACATCCTGGACCTAGTGCTCATGGGCGGCAACTACTCGCGGACATCGTCGCCGTGGACACCGTAGTGCGTTGACACACAGGCAGGGAGAGGCGGTGGGGAGACCGCCTCTCCCGTCTTCCGAATCTACACGAAAGGGCGAGGGGGAACACCATGTTACGTAGCATTTGGCAGATATTGCTCAGCCTGGCGCTCCTTGGACCGGCAGTCGCGGTCCGCGCGGCGGCCCAGACGAACACGCGCGTAGTCCTATCGCCGGCGTCGGCCCTGGTGGGCGAGGGGCAGACCGCCGCCGTGGAAGTGCGCGTGGAAAACGTCCAGGCCCTCTACGGACTGGACATCCGAATTGGCTTTGATCCCGCCGTGGTGGAAGTGGTGGACGCCGACGCGACGCAGGCGGGTGTGCAGGTGCGTCCGGGCGACCTGCTCAGCGTGGACTTCATGATCCGCAACACGGCGGACAACGCCCAGGGCACCATCTGGTACGCCCTGACCCAACTGAACCCGACCGAGCCCGTGAGCGGGAGCGGCACGGTGTTCATCATCCTGTTCAAGGGCAAGCAGCGCGGGGCGACAAGCGCCCTGACCATCACGTATCAAAAGATGGCGACACGGACTGGCGAAGCAATCCCGGCCAGCGTCGTGAACGGCGAGATTCGGGTGGTGGAACCTGCGCAGTCGCCACCCACTCCGACACCTGCTCCGCCTCCGCCGCAGCCCACCGTGCCGATGCCGACGCCGGAGCCGACGCAGGCCTTGCCGACCGTGCAACCCACAGCGACCCAGCCCATGCCCCCTGCCACCGTCGCGCCGACGAGCACGGCGTTGCCGGCGGGAACTGCGGCGCCGGCGCAGGCGACCGCAACGCCCACGCAGCCGCCCGCGCCTACGCAAGCGGCGTCGCAGGTTGCTCCGACGGCCGCGCCGACGGCGACGGTGTACACCGGGCCGACGGCACCGCCGCCCACGGCTACCCCGGCGAGCGCCTCTTCGGGAGGCAGCCTGGACTGGGCGCTGGTGCTGGCAGGCATGGCGGGGGCGGTCGTTCTCTTTGGCGTCGGTTGGATTGTGTGGAGACGGACGCGGGGAGCCGGCGCATAGGTTGGAAGGGGTATCCATATGCGTGAAGGAAGGATGCACCATCTGCTGGCAGTGCGATTCTTGCCGGCCCTTCTCGTCGCGGCCGGGCTGGGACTGTTGCTGTGGGCGGCGATGGGGGCCCACGCCCAGTCCGGGCATGAGATTCGGGTTTCGGTGCCATTTCCTGGAGAAGTCCGGGCGGGGGGTGGCGAAATCACCGTAACCCTGGTTGTTACGGCCACCGATCTGTACGGCTATCAGTTCATCGTAGCCTTTGACCCGGCGCTGCTGGAGGCGGTAGCAGCCGGGTTTGAGGCGGGTTTCGTCAGCCCAGGGTACACGCCCAGTGGGTGGGACGGTGCGATAGACAACGTCGCGGGGACCGTGCGGTTCGCCACGACGCAACTGAAGCCCGCGCCACCTGCGACGGGGTCAGGCGCAGTGGCATGGGTGCGGTTTCGGGCCAAGTCGCCATCGCCGCTGCCTGCCCAAACCCAGATTGGCCTGGAAGGGGTGAAGATGGCGACCGCCGACGGGGTGCGGCTGGAGCCGGTCTCCGTGTATCCCGGCCTGGTTACCATCGTGCCCTATAGTGCCTTGGAGGTGCGGGTGCCGCCGCCGGGCGAAGTCATGGAGTCGGATGGGCCTATCACGGCCACGCTGGTGCTCACGTGTGAGAATACATATGGCTACCAGTTCACCGTAACCTTTGACCCGACACTGCTGGAGGCGCAGGCGGCGGGATTTGACGATACGTTCATTCTGCCCGACTACACCCCGCCCGGCTGGGATGCGACTGTGGACAATGTCGCGGGAACGATCCGATTCGCCGCCACGCAGTTCAAGCCCGCGCCGCCTGCCACGGGGTCGGGCACCATTGGCTGGGTGCGCTTCGTTGCCAAGAGCCCGCCGGAACTGCCGACGGACGCGGTTGTCGGGATTTCCGACCCGCGACTGGGGTCGCCCGATGGGGTGAGGATGACGCCCGACGTCATCACCGGCACCATTCGCATCCTGCCGATGTCGGTCATCACCGGCCAGGTGGAGTTGCAGGGCCGGAACGACTGGAGCGGTGCCGTCGCTGCGGCGTGGCCGGGCGGTGCGTCAGGGGTATCGGACGCCACCGGCCGCTACACGATCACAGTGCCCACTGCAACCTATCTAGTTACCCTGGAGATGGCCCGATACCTGGATGCCGAGCGGGTAGAGGCTCTCGTCCGAGGCGGAAACCCGCTGCCACGAGTGAGACTACTGGGGGGAGACGCCAATGATGACGATGAAGTGGACATCGTGGACATGAGCATCATTGGCGGAAAGTATGATTTCACCGTAAATCCTCTGACCGAGCGCGCGGACATCAACGCCGATGGGATGGTGGACATCCTAGACATTACCATCGCTGCGGGCAACTACACCAGCACCAGTCCGGTGCCGTGGCCGTGAGTCTGCAGGGCTGGGTCAAGAGAGCGAGGGGGCATGACGAATGAGCGACAATCTGAACCAATTCGGCAAATTATTGCGCGCCTATCTGCTTCCTGCTTTGATGATCGTCGTCTTGCTTGCAGGGCAATTTTGGCTGGTTCCGCCGGAAAAGCAGAGCCTGGCCTATGATCTGGAGGACCCAAAGGGCGTGGGGCCGGATGATGTCCTGCCGCAAGACCTTGCTGGCACGATCCGTATCCTGCCCAATCCGGCCTATGTGGACGTTGGCGGCACGGTAACCGTGTACGTGTGGCTGGAAAACGGCGGCAACTACTACGGCCTGGACCTGCGCTTCATCTTTGAAAACGACAAGGCGAGCGTCCCGTCCGGGAAGACGACGCCCCTGTGGGACCTCTTTGATGCGGACAACCACTTCATCATCAAGAACACAGTGGACGACTACGATGCCACTCACAAGCGAGTCTGGTATGCGGTAACCAACCTGGACCCGGCGGAGCCGTTCACCGGCACGGGCCGCATTTGCTCGGTTACCTTCTTGGGTGTTGCGCCTGGGACGACGGCGCTGGACTTCATTTATGCCAAAGGCTCCACTCGCGATGGCGCCGCACTCTATCCCGTGCAGGTGGACGGGACGCTCATCGTGCGCGGGCCGACGGACACGCCAACACCCACGCCGACAAACACCCCTACCGCGACTCCTACACTTACGCCGACAGCGACACCGACGTACACGCCCAGCCCGACGGCCACACCGACAGCGACGAACACGCCGACGGCGACGCCCAGTCCGACGCCGACAGCGACACCGACGTACACGCCCAGCCCGACGGCCACACCGACAGCGACGAACACGCCGACGGCGACGCCCAGTCCGACGCCGACAGCGACACCGACGTACACGCCCAGCCCGACGGCCACACCGACAGCGACGAACACGCCGACGGCGACGCCCAGTCCGACACCGACGGCGACGCCGACGTACACGCCCGGCCCGACGGCCACACCAACGGCGACGAACACACCGACGCGGACGCCCAGTCCGACGCCGACAGCGACACCGACGTACACGCTCGGCCCGACGAACACACCGACAGCGACGAACACGCCGACGGCGACGCCCAGTCCGACGCCGACAGCGACACCGACGTACACGCCCGGCCCGACGGCCACACCAACGGCGACGAACACGCCGACGCGGACACCCACGCCCACGGGGACCACCGTTCCAGGGCGCACATTCTCTGGCTACGTGTATGAGGGCTACCCAGGCGACCACTCTCATCCCCTCGCCGGTGCCGGGATCACGCTCTGGGGTAGCAATGACCCCACATCACCCTACGGCACGTGGCTGGGCTTCATGTTGACCGGCCCAACCGGCTACTTCCAGATCACGGCCTCTGGGTCGCAAGTGTTCACGTACTACAACATCGTGGAGACGAACCCGGCGGGCTATTACTCCACGGGTGCCACGGCTGGTGCGGGCGGTATCGTGAGAACCGTGGACTGGATTCAGTACGCGGGCATACCTGCCGGCACCTACAATGGCAACGAGTTCTACGACCGGCAGCAGCCCACTTCTACGCCGACGGCGACGCCCAGCCCGACCCCAACGGCCACGCCGACGAGGACGCCCACCGCCACGCCTACCTTGACCCCAACCCACACGGGCACGCCGACGCATACCCCGACGCCGACCCACACCCCGACGCCTACGCTCTCGCCCACGCCTACGCTCTCGCCTACCATGACGTCGACGCCGACCATCACGCCGACGCCGACCAAGACGACCACACCAACCGCAACGCCGACCCCCTCGGGTGTGATTGACGGCATCGTGTGGGAAGACGCCAACCGCAACGGGGCCTTGAACTGGGGCGAGCCGGGCATCGGCAACGTTACGGTGGACCTGTATCGGGACACGGATGGCAACGGGCTGCTCTCGGCGGCAGACATTTATCTCGCGTCCACGACGACCACGCGGGCCAGCGGGTTCTTTGCGTTCAGCAACCTGGCGCGAGGCCGCTACCTGGTTACCGTGAGCGACCGGTACCATGTGCTGGACGCCTACCGGCGCACCACGCCGTCCGACCCCGTGCCGGTTGACTTGACGAGCGACACTGCGGGCGTCGCGGTGCTGTTCGGGTATGCGCGTGTGCCCATGTACTCTATCTACATGCCGGTCATCATCGTGAGGTGGCCGCAGGCGGCTGGCAGCGGGCTGTCGGGAGGGTACATCCGATGAGGTGCTTGCGTTACGCGAAAGGCCGCAGGCGCGCGGCCCTGATGGGCGCTCTGCTGTGCCTCCTGGTCCTGGGGAGCGGCGCGCAAGGAGCACCCGTGGTGAAGAATGACCCCGCACAGAGCGCAGGGCCGGCGGGTACCATCCGAATCCTGCCGTTCCCGGCGCATGCGTCGCCCGGCGGCACCGTTACGGTGGACGTGTGGCTGGAGGGTGGCACCAACTATTATGGGATAGACGTGCGTTTGTACTTTGACACCGCACGGCTTCAGGCCACTGCCACACAAGTTACGCCTATCTGGGAGGTCTTTGACGAGAACAACCACTTCATCATCAAGAACCAGGTGAACAATAGCACGGGGGAGATTTGGTACGCGGTTACGAACACCAACCCAGCCGAGCCTTTCACGGGCATGGGGCGTATCTTCTCCGTTACGTTCGTCGGCGCGGAGCCCGGCGCGGCTGTGCTAGATTTCTACTACGTGAAGGGTTCCACTCGCGACGGGGACGCTCTTTACCCGACGCAGGTTGACGGCGCCATTCTCGTGGGGTCTGCCTATCGTCTGCATCTGCCGGTCGTTCAGGCAGGCCCGTAATCCTTGCTTGGAGGAGGTCTCGGGTTCTGCCCGGGAATCCCCCTCGCCCCCTGGCCCCTGCTCCCCCGGGGGCCAGGGACCCCACCCTGGGGCAGCCTTTCCATGCCGAGGCTGCCCCAGGCTCCTACCGCCCCTTGCGCCTGCGCGAGGCCACCTCGTCAAGCCAGGCGTCTGTTCCCACTTCCGCGCGGTGAATCAGGGCTCGGTACCGCTTCGCACCTTCCAACGGGCTGTCCAGCGCCAGGAACGTGTGGCAGGCAAAGTCCGGGCACAGGCCGCAGTGCTCCAGGCCGCGGTCCACGGCGCAGCATCGGAACACGGGGCACTCGCTCGCTCGGGCGATGCCCAACTGGTAGGCGCACCCCTTGCACCCGCTCTGGAGTTCGGGGCAATCGCCGCAATACTTGCCGCACACGGCAGCCCACCTTCGGTCGTCTCGCATGGTTGCACCTCTTGGCCGTGCATTATAAGCCGCGCGCCGCGTTCGCACAACCGCGCCGCGTCGCCGCTTTGACAAAGTGCCTGCCCTATGCTACCATACCCCTGCCTCGCTCAGGTCTCTCTCGCAGGAGAGACCTCTTTCTTTGCGGCGCAGCGCGCCTGCGGGAAATCAAACGCAAGCCGAGGGGAGACGGGTGCGCACCATTGAGTGGCATGACAACGCAATCCACATGATTGACCAGCGGCTCCTGCCTCAGAAGTACCGGGTGTTGGTTTGCCGCGACCACCACGAGTTGGCGCAGGCCATCCGCGACATGGCCGTGCGGGGAGCGCCCGCCATCGGGGCGGCGGCGGCTTTCGGCATCGCCCTGTGCGCCGTGCGTAGCCAGGCCCGCGACTCCGAGCAACTGCTGGCCGAACTGGACGATGCCGCGCGCGAAATCGCGGCCACCCGCCCGACGGCGGTCAACCTGTTCTGGGCGCTGGACAGGATGCGCAAGCGGGCCGAGGCCCTGCGTGGGCAGCCTGTGGCCGCAATCGCCCAGGCGCTGGTGGCCGAGGCGCAGGCCATCGCCGACGAGGACGTGGAGACCAACCGCCGCATGGGGCGCTTCGGGGCCGAACTCCTGCGCGACGGCGACTCGGTGCTGACCCACTGCAACGCGGGCCGCCTGGCTACCGTGGACTACGGCACGGCGCTGGGTGTGGTGCGCGCCGCTGTGGAGCAGGGCAAGCGCATCCACGTGTACGCCGACGAGACCCGCCCGCGTTCCCAGGGCGCGCGGCTCACTGCCTGGGAACTCATGCAGGACGGCATCCCCGTAACCCTCATTGCCGACAACGCCGCGGGCTACTTCCTGCGCACGGGCAAGATACAGGCGGTGCTCGTGGGCGCAGACCGCATCGCGGCCAATGGCGACGTGGTCAACAAGGTGGGCACGTACAAGATCGCGGTCGTCGCCAAGGAGAACGGCGTCCCGTTCTATGCCGTCGCCCCCACGTCCACCATTGACATGAGCGTGCCCGACGGCGACGCCGTGCCCATTGAGGAGCGGTGCGCGACCGAGGTTACCCACGTGGAGGGCGTCTGCATCGCGCCTGAGGGCGTGGCCGTCGCGAACCCCGCCTTTGACGTTACGCCGCACCGCTACGTAACCGCCATCATCACCGAACGCGGCATCGTCTGGCCGCCGTTCCGCGAGGGCCTGCGGCGAATCATGGGAATGGAGGCGAATGATGAGACCCCTGGAGCCTAAACTTCTGCCGATGTCGGTGGGCAGCGTCCCCCACACGGATCCAAAGCAAGCGTGCGACCTGGTGCTCAAGAACTTCCCCCAGATTCCCACATGGCCGCAACTGCCTAAGCGGTCGTTCCTGGAGAACATGTACGTGCAGTACAGCGAGCGGTTCCCAGGGGTCGTGCTGGAACAGGAGCGCATCTACGTGGACCGCGAGCAGGACCTGGACGAGCCGCTAGAGGCGTTGTACGTCGCGTACCTCAAGAACGACCTGGAGCACGGGGCCATTAGCCGCGACTACGCGGCGGGGCTGCCGGAACTGGTCGGCCGCCCGCTGCCCGGCCTGACGGCGGTCAAGGGGCAGGTTACCGGCCCGGTCTCGTGGGGGCTGGTGGTGGTGGATCAGAACCGCCGCCCGGTCCTGTACGACGAGATTCTGGCCGACGCCATCGCCAAGCACCTGCGGCTCAAGGCGCGGTGGCAGGAGAAGCAACTGCAGAAACTCTCGCCCAAGGTCATCACGTTCATTGACGAGCCGTACATGAGTTCCTTTGGCTCGGCCTACGTTTCCCTCAGCCGTGAGCAGGCCATCACCCTCATGGAAGAAGTCCTGGCGGGGCTGGAGGGCATCAAAGGCGTGCACTGCTGCGGCAACACCGACTGGTCGCTGCTGCTGGCCACGTCCATCCATATCCTCAACCTGGACGCCTACGGCTACGCCGAGACGCTGGCCCTGTACGCCGACGACGTCAAGGCGTTCCTGAACCGAGGCGGCATCATCGCGTGGGGCATCGTCCCTGCCAGCGAGGTCATCTACGCCGAGACGCCGGAGCACCTGCTGGAACGCCTGGAGCAGGCCATGCAGATGCTGGTGGCGAAAGGCATCCCGCTGGACAGAATCGTGGAGGCTAGCCTCATCACGCCGTCGTGCGGCACTGGCTCGCTGTCGGTGGAGACTGCCGAGAGGGTGCTGGCCACCACGGCGCAGGTGTCGCAACTGGCCAGACGAAAGTTCGGAGTGTCCTGATCATGCGGATTGTCGTAACAGGCTCCATCGCCTTTGACTACATCATGTCGTTCCCTGGTCGGTTCAAGGATCACATCCTGCCCGACAAGATTCACATGCTCAGCGTGAGCTTCCTGGTGGACTCCATGCGGAAGGAGCGTGGCGGGTGCGCGCCCAACATCGCCTACTCGCTGGCGCTGCTCGGCGAGCGCCCCACCGTCATGGGCACCGTCGGGCAGGACTTCTCGGACTACCGCGCCTGGCTGGAGCGGAACGGGGTGGACACGTCGCTCATCCGCGAGATACCCGACCTGTTCACCGCGTCGTTCTTCGTGAGCACTGACCAGGATAACAATCAGATCGCCAGTTTCTACACGGGCGCGATGGCCAGGGCACGCGACCTCTCCTTCCGCCAGGTGGGCGACCCAAAGCCGACGCTGGCCGTCATTTCGCCCAATGACCCCGTCGCCATGACGCAGTATGCGCAGGAGTGCAAGGCGCTGGGCATCCCGTACATCTACGACCCCAGCCAGCAGATCATCCGCCTCAGCCCCGATGAACTGGTGGAGAGCGCGCGCGGGGCGAAAGCCCTCATCGTCAACGATTACGAACTGGAGATGTTCAAGAACAAGACCCGCCTGACGGACGAGGAAGTGCAGGGGTTGGCCGACATCCTCATCGTTACATGTGGCGAGGACGGGTCGGTCATCTGGGCCGACGGGCGCAGGGTGGAAGTCCCCGCTGTGTGCCCCAGCACGCTGTGCGAGCCGACGGGCGTGGGCGACGCCTATCGCGCGGGCATCATCAAGGGGATGATGCGCGGGTACTCGTGGGAAACGACGGGGCGCATTGCCAGCCTGGCCGCCACCTACGTGCTGGAGAAGCACGGGACGCAGAACCACCACTACACGCGGGACGAATTCGTGGCGCGCTACCGCCAAACCTTTGGCGATGCGCCCGAATTGGATGACCTGCTGAGCGGCGGCAGATGAGCAGGAGCAGTACGCGGACGCAGAGCGCAGGCGCAGGCGGCTGGACGGTGCGCGAGACCCGCGACCGCGATGAAATCCTGGCCGTTCTGAATCAGGACAGGGTGTACGCCGCTTACGGCATCGGCGATTTGGAGCCGTCGCTGTTTGAGCAGTGCGAGTGGGCCCTGGCCGAGCACGCCGACGGCACACGCGCGCTGGCCCTGCTGTTCAGGGGCCTCGCGCCCGACACGTTGCTGCTGTACGGCGACGCGCGCGGGCTTGCGGTGATCCTGGCGGGGGTGATGCGGCCTGCGCAGGCGTATGCCATCTTCACCGACGAGCAAGCGCCTGCGCTCCACGCGCACTACGCGCTGGCCGAGGCCAAGCGCATGGTGCGCATGGTGTGGGATGCGAGTGCGCCCCTGCCGCCGCCGAGTCCGCTGGCGTTTCGTCTGACGGGGGCGCGCCTGGCCGAGGTGCAGAGTCTGTACCGATTGTACGCCGAGGCGCACTTCAGCCCGTACCAACTGATGCAGGGCGTGTTCTACGGCGTGGAGCGGGACGGGCGACTCGTGGCGGTGGCAGGCACGCACCTGGTCTCGGAGACCTACGGCGTGGCGGCCATCGGCAACGTGTTCACGCACCCGCACTATCGCGGGCGGGGATATGCGCAGGCGTGCACCGCCGCGGTGCTGCGGGACCTGGCCGCCCGAATCCCGACGATTGTGCTCAACGTGGGCGCCGACAACGCGGTGGCGCGGCACGTGTACGCGAAACTCGGCTTCGCGGAATACTGCGAGTTCCACGAGGCCATGGCCTACCGAAGAAGAAGTTGACCGCCAACAGCCACCCGCTGACGGCTATTCGCTTTATTTCACACGAAGGAGAGATTGCAGTGACTGTACCGCACGACGTAAAAGACCTGAGACTGGCCGATAAGGGCCGAGACCGAATTGACTGGGCCGAGCAGGATATGCCCGTCCTGCGTCTCATCCGCGAGCGGTTCGCCAAGGAGAAGCCGCTGGCGGGGATGCGCATAGCCGCTTGCCTGCACGTTACCACCGAGACGGCCAACCTGATGCGCACCCTCAAGGCGGGCGGCGCGCAGGTGGCCCTGTGCGCGTCCAACCCACTGTCCACCCAGGACGATGTGGCGGCGTCGCTGGTCGTCCACGAGGGCATCTCCGTGTTCGCCATCAAGGGCGAGAACCACGACACGTACTATGCCCACATCCGCGCGGCCCTGGAACTCAAACCCCACATCACCATGGACGACGGGGCAGACCTGGTGTCCACGCTCCACCGCGAGCGCACCGACCTGATCCCCGGCGTCATCGCGGGCACCGAGGAGACCACCACCGGCGTCATCCGCCTGCGGGCCATGGCCCACGACGGCGTGCTGCGCTACCCCATCCTGGCCGTGAACGACGCCATGACCAAGCACTTCTTTGACAACCGTTACGGCACAGGACAGTCCACCATTGACGGCATCATCCGCGCCACGAACCTGCTCCTGGCGGGCCGGACGGTCGTGGTGAGCGGGTACGGCTGGTGCAGCCGCGGCATCGCCATGCGCGCCAGGGGCATGGGGGCCAACGTCATCGTTACCGAGGTGGACCCGCTCCGCGCGCTGGAGGCGGTGATGGACGGCTACCGCGTGATGCCGATGCGGGATGCGGCGCGCGTGGGCGACATCTTCATCACGTCCACCGGCGACATCCACGTGATTGACCGCGCGCACTTTGAGGTGATGAAGGACGGCGCGGTGCTCGCCAACTCCGGCCACTTCAACGTGGAGATCAACATCCCGGCGCTGGAGGAGATGGCGGTGTCCAAGAAGCGGGTGCGCGAGTTCGTGGATCAGTACACCATGCCCGATGGGCGGCGCATTTCGGTGCTGGGTGAGGGTCGCCTCATCAACCTGGCCGCCGCCGAGGGCCACCCCGCCAGCGTGATGGACATGAGTTTCGCCAACCAGGCGCTGGGCGTGGAGTACATGCTGGCGAACGCCAAGTCGCTCAAGCCCCAGGTGTACACGATTCCCGAGGCCATTGACCGCGAAATCGCCCGCCTGAAACTCAAGGCGATGGGCATCAAGATAGACCGTCTGACACCCGAGCAGAAGCGATACCTGGGCTCCTGGGAGGAGGGGACGTAGTAATCTGGGCTTGTCATTGCGAGGGCACGCGACGCCGAAGAATCCCGCCAACCGAGATGCTTCGCTTCGCTCACAAGGACATGAGAAGGCACGTGCGACGCACCTCCGAGGTGCGTCGCACGTAGGGATGGCTTCGCTTCGCTCGCAATGACAGGGAGGGGTTGTCATTGCGAGGGCACGCGACGCCCGTAGGGACAATTCATGAATTGTCCCTACTGAGGCGCAGAGCGCCGAAGAATCTCGCAACCGAGATGCTTCGCTTCGCTCGCAAGGACATGAGAAGGCACGTGCGACGCACCTCCGAGGTGCGTCGCACGTAGGGATGGCTTCGCTTCGCTCGCAATGACAGATGCACGACCTCCGACGCCGACCCCCGGCTCGGAGGTTTTCTTTTGACACGCGCGCGGCCATCGGCTACCCTGTGTGCCAAACACCGGCACAGGAGGTCGCGCATGGGGAAGGAGCGTCTCGTCGTCATCGGTGGGGATGCGGCGGGGATGAGCGCCGCGTCGCAGGCTCGCCGCCTTCGCGATGACCTGGACATCGTCGTGTTTGAACGCGGGCCGCACACATCCTACGCGGCCTGCGGCATACCGTACTACGTGGGCGGGCTTGTCCAGGAGTGGCGAGCCCTCGTCGCCCGCACGCCCGACGAGTTCCGCCGACAGGGGATAGACGCCTGCGTGCGCCACGAGGTAACGGAGATTGACCCCGAGGGCCGTCGCGTGCGCGTCCGCAATCTGGAGACCGGCGACGCCTGGTGGGAACCGTATGACCACCTGCTCATCGCAACGGGTGCGCTGCCGGTGCGCCCTGCCGTTCCAGGGGCCGACGCCGAGGGCATCTACGGCGTGCACACGCTGGAGAGCGGCATCCACCTGCGCCAGATTGTGGACGAGGGCAAGGCCCGCAGGGTTGTCATCGTCGGCGGCGGGTACATCGGCCTGGAGATGGCCGAGGCGATGTGCTTGCGCGATCTGGAGACCTCCCTGGTGCAGCGCGGGCCGCAGGTGATGAACACGCTGGACCCCGATATGGGCGCGCTGGTTTCGGACGCCATCCGAGGCATCGGAATCACGTTGTACCTGGGCGAGGAGGTCATCGCGTTTGACGTAAAGGACGGCAGGCTGCGCGCGGTCATCACGGACAAGCGCGAGTTGCCTGCCGATATGGCGATACTGGGGATGGGCGTCCGGCCCAATACGGAACTCGCCCGTGCTGCGGGAATCCCGCTGGGCGTCAAAGGGGCGATTCGCGTGAACGAACGCATGCAGACCGAAGTGGCGGGCATCTGGGCTGCGGGCGACTGCGCCGAGGTGTTCCACCTGGTCAGCCGCCGGCCCGCGCACATCCCGCTCGGCACGACGGCCAACAAGCAGGGGCGCGTCGCCGGCCTGAACCTGGGGGGACGCCACGCCACGTTCCCCGGCGTCGTGGGGACGGCCGTGAGCAAAATCTGCTCGCTGGAGGTGGCGCGAACGGGCCTGCAGGAGAAGGAAATCGCCGAACTGGGCCTGGAGTTCGTGTCCGCCACGGTCAAGAGCCGCACCCGCGCGGGCTACTACCCGGGGGCGGGGACCATCACCGTGAAGGTGCTCGCAGAGAAGGGCACCGGGCGATTCCTCGGTGGGCAAATTGTGGGCACCGAGGGCGCGGCCAAGCGGATTGACGTCATGGCGGTGGCCCTGCACGCAGGGATGACGGTGGACGAGATGATCCACCTGGACCTCAGTTACGCGCCGCCTTTCTCGCCCGTGTGGGACCCGGTTCTCACCGCCGTGCGGCAAATCGTCAAAGAAGTGTAGCCGGGCGGATCACCTCGTGGTCTGCCAGGGACTCGTGCAGCAGCAGCGTGAGTTGGCGGGCGTTGGTAACGGCGTAGTCGGCCTTGTTGTTGTTGAAAAACACGTGCACCTCGCGCGCCGCGCCCGCCAGCCGCGCGATGCGGGGAACCCACTCGCGCAGTTCGTCTTCCGAATACAGGTAGTCAAAGCGGCTCGCCGTGCGCTCCACCTGCTTGTACCAAGTCCCCACGTTGCGCCCGTGAAACCGCACGACGCTCAGGTCGGGGTTGGGGACCTCCAGCACGATGGGCACGCTGCCCGTGCCGACCTGCGGCTCGTCCACGACGGTCAGCGCAAGCCCCATCTGCCGCAGCGCCTCCACGACCTCCGGCAGGCGCTCGTCCTCAAACCACGTGCGGTTGCGGAACTCAATGCTCATGCGGTCGTCGGGCAGGGCCTCCCGGCACCGGCGGATGTAGTCCAGATTCTCAGGCGAGTACCCGTACCGCGGCGGGAACTGGAAGGTAACCGCACCCAGTTTGCCTGCGTCCCGCAGCGGCTGGATGGATGCGCGGAACGCGGCGAACGCCTCGTCGTCGGGCGGGTTCTCGCGGTCGTGCCAGGTCAACTGTCGGTAGGGCTTGACGTCAAAGATGAAGCCGGGAGGCGTCCGCTCGGCCCACAACTGGAAGTTCCGCGCGGGCATCATGCGGTAGAAGGTGGAGTTGATCTCCACGATGGGGAAATGCTGGGCGTAGAAGACGATCTGCTGATTGCTTGGCAGGCCGGGCGGGTAGAAGTTGGCATGGTCGGACCAGGAGGATGTGCCCACGTAGATTTTGCTCATGGCCGTCCCTCCTTGCACTGCAAACAAGCCCCAGAATGGGGCCACAGATTCACCGCGGAGTACGCAGAGAACGCAGAGATTCTCAACGTTTCCTACGTACTCTGCGCTCTTGGCGGCGAAAGTCGCTCTTCCGTTGCGACAATCCGATTATACTGTGCGGTCTGACCTGTGCGCAAAACGGCCTTCTACTCCTCGCGGATGGGGGCAAACAGCCCGGCCCAGTAGCCCAGCACCTTCCGGGCGCGGCAGATGGCCAGTTCGGGGGGCTGGCCGGCCCGCCGCGCCGAGACCCACGCGGCCGGCTCACGCACGACAGCAAGCCCCGTCCGCGCGATGGCCATCCCCAGCGCGAATGCCCAGCCTCGGTGGATGCGGTCTAGGAGCGCCAACGTCCTCCCCTCCCACCAGGCGCGGCGGCGCAGGAAGGCCGGCGTCAGGCGCGACGCCGGGATGATGTGGTGGACGACGGCGTGGGGCGTGTAGGCCACGGTGCCCCCGGCGCGCAGGACGCGGCGGAACAGGTCAATCTCCTCGCCCGATAGGAGCGACCCGGGGTGCCGTCCCAGCGCGGGACGGAACAGGCCCACGCGGTCAAATGCGAACCGACGGATGGCCAGGTTCGTGCCGCACGGGAATAGAGGCCCGCGCAGGGAGCGCACCTTGTCGCCCAGGTCCACGATGCTCAGCAGGTAGCGCAGTTGGGGGTGCAGCCATGTCGGCTCGTCGCCGGGCCAGCGGGGGAGCACGCGCCCGCCCAGGCACCACGCGCCGGTGCGTTCCAAGTCCTCGGCCATCGCCGCGACCCACCCGGGCGCGGCCACGGCGTCGTCGTCCAGGAGCGCGAGGGTGTCGCCGGTGGTGTGGGCCACGGCGGCGTTGCGCGCCCGCGACAGGCCGGGCGTCGGCTCTCGGACGATGCGCACACGGTCGGCCAGGTCGGCGGGGAGCGCAACGCGCGGTGCGGGGTTGTTGTCCACGCAGAGGATGTCCACGCGCAGGCCGGTGGGCAGTTCCTGCGCCACCAGCGACGCCAGCGCCTCGGCCAGATGCGGGGCATCGCCGTAGGTACACACGGCGACGGTGATGGCGCGCACGGGGCCTGCGTCGGTCATGGAATCGCCTCCGTCTCCTTCGCATCCCAGCCGGCCAGCCGCCTGCGCATCTCGGCTGCGATCTGCGACTCGTCGGGACGGTATAGGGCCGCGTACTGGGGCATCCACGGCTCCACGGGCGTGTCCTGGTTGAACAGGCAGTTGTGGCAAAGGATGCCCGTCAGCGCACCCTCCAGATGTCTGCGCCGCAGTTCAACGAAAGTCTCGCTGTGCCAGGCGTCGCGCAGGGACAGCACATTCAGGTCGGCCACCACAAGATAGTTCTGGTAATCCACGCAACAGGCGTTCAGGTAGCCCTCGCGCGTGATGTGGATTCGGTTGAACAGCATCGGGCAGGGCGGAGTCCGCGTCGGGGCGGAACCGTTTACGGCCAGGTATTCGTTGATTTCAAACATGAACCCGCCTTGGTTCACCACGTTTAGGAACAACACATCGTCCACCAACGGCTCCACCAGCGAACGAAGCCGCATCTGCTCGCCCTCGGTGTATCGGGTCAACACACAAGACACGTACACCCTGAAGGGCCTGTCCAGGGCCTTGCGGTATTCCGACACGAAGGCCAGGTTCTGAAGCACCCGCTGGAAATCATCGTACCCGTGAATTCGCTCGTAACTCTCGCGCGTGCCGGCGTTGATGGAGAACTTGATGCTGTCCAGGCCGGCGTCTATCACCTCCCGCGCGCGGGGCGGGGTTGCCAGCGCACCGTTGGTCGTTACGTACACGTAGGTATAGCCCAGGCGCTTGGCCTCGCCCACGTACCGGGCCAGGTTGGGCGATGCGAACGGCTCGCCGGTGGCGTAGAAGCCCACCTCGCGCGTGCCCAGGTCAAAGGCCTCGCGCAAGACCCGAAGCATCAGCGCGTCATCTATGTGTCCCACGGGGCGCGTCATTTTGCGGTTCGCGCAGAAGATGCAGCGATGGTTGCAGGCGTTGGTCAGTTCCACCAGCATGTTCTTGGGGAACGCGGGGCGCAGGTTCGCCTCGTACTGCTGATTCTCGCTCAGTCGCTTTCGGATGTCCTTGATTTCAGCCATGTCAGCCTCGGTGGGTCGGGGTGTCCTGGCGGCGGATCACCGCCGGAGGATTTCATACACGACCACGTCGTTGGATTGGTAAACTAGCCGGAAGTTGTCCGGTACCTGCTCCGATGTGGGGTCAAACAGGAACGCAAACTGGGGCAGGTGCGAGCGAAGCCCCACATCATAGATGAGATAGTCAGCCCGCGCCTGCTCAAGCGGGGTGGCGGAGGGGAAACGCAAAGTGAGCATGTCCGTTTCGGGTTTGATCCCCCGGTACGAGACCAAGCCGTCCACCGTGCCCTCGTAGTACAGCGGCGCGGGCAGGTATCCCGACCCCAGATAGTAGGCCCGCGCGGGGTGCACAGACATGACGAGCTTGCGCGAAAGGTCAGGGTCGTGCGCTTTGAGAACGGCCGTGATCGCTCGGTAGTCCACCATCTGGCCGTTGTCGTAGTCGTCCATCTCCACGTAGCGGCGGACGGCGAGAGACGTAAGCAGAAGCCCGCCTGTCAGGAGTACTGCTAGCGCCACTGCGCGGAAGCGAAATTTCGCCAGCGACCGATATACGTTCCCCAATCGCGCCAGGTAGTCGGCCACGAAGAGCACGCTCAAGACACAAAGCACGGTGGTGATGCCCAGAAGGTACTCGTCTAGAACCAAGGCTTGCGAGACACCGAGTACATACAGTGCGGCTGCGCCGAGGATCACGCTCCACTGGCGCCATGGCAGAGCGATCACGGTGTGAAACAACGCCGGGATCACGAATGGCGCAAGCGCGCCTCCAGTTGTAAGCAAAACTCTCCCGCTGGAACGCAAGGTCCGCAGGGTGTTCATCACGTAAGCGATGGGGTTCGCCCTGAAGATGTCCAAGAGGCTATGGTAGTCGGTGTGGGTGTCCCACCACCACCTATAGGAAGAGAGGTCCGACAGCACGCCCCACCCAGCGGTGATGTACAGCTTGTTCGCGAGAGGCGACCCGTTCGCCCGCGCGTTGGCGTACCACCAGGGCAAGTTGACCACCGCAAACGCTGCCACGAGCAGGGCAACCGCCCGCAGTGCCCGTCTGCGATCCAGCAGCACGAATGCCATGAGAACGAACACGGGCATGAGCGCGTAACTCGTGTATCGGGCCAGGGACGCAAGCCCCGCGGTCGCTCCCGCCGCCAGCCAGAGTTTGGCGTCGGACGACTTGGTCGCTTTCAGAAACAGCGCGAGCGCGGAAACGAGGAACACCGACTCCAGCATGTGATTCTCGGCCTGGATGGCGGAGACCACGAACCTCGGGTTCACGACGAGGAAAGCCTGAGCCAGCAACCCAAGGGTTGGTTTGCCGGATAGTTCCACCGCCAATGCATAGACGACGTAGACAAGGATCGCGGCGGCGACGATGGAGACGATTTTGGCCGCGTCAAACGCGGATACCAGGCGACTCCCCAAACCGATGAGGAGCGGATACAGTGGGGGCCAATGAGCGGTAACCCACCCCCGATAGCTCACGCCAGACACCATTTCCATGCCGGCGAACGCCTGCACGACTCCATCCCACTCCTCAAAGGTGTCGTGCAGCGGCGACACCGCCAGTAGGGCTACGGCGAAGAGCACAGGAAGCCACAAACCTCTATGTTTCCGAAATAGGCTGGTGCGCATCTCTACCCCTTTGCATTGGTCTCCAGGGCGCTCACGCTCTTGCAAGCGTCCGAATGAGGTTAGCCACCCGCTCGGACGCCTTGCCATCGGCGATGTCCAGTTGCTTGGGCACGAAGGCGCGGCGTGCCTGGTCCAATCTCGCCCGCACGTTCTCGTCGTACAGCGCCTCTCCCAGGCGCACGGTCAACTCGGCCGCGCCGCGTGCCGAAAGCGCCGCGCCGCTGGGCACGTATGGGATGGGCTGCCTCACGCCGCAGGCGTCCACCAGGACGACCGGCTTCTCCAGGTATAGGGCCTCCAACGCCGTCGTAGAGATCACGGTAACCAGAGCATCGGCGCGAGCGGTCAGGCTGAACACGTCATCGTCGCGGGTGAGGGTCCACCGGGCCGGGAGGATGTCGGCCAGCCAGCGGCGCGTCCACTCCACATCCTCGGCCGGGTGCAGTTTGGCGACCAGGTGATGCCCATCGCCGAGCCCTTTCACGCCCTCTATCACGGTCTGCCAAATCTGCCGCGCTTCCTGCGCAGAGCACATCTTGTAACGGATGTACGGCTGGGATGCGAACAGGATGATTTTCTCCGCGTCGGGCAGCCGCACGGACAGCGGTTTGGGGCTGACGGCGCGGTGCTTCAGGGCATACAGGAAATCGTAGCGCGGTTGTCCGGTAACCGTTACTTGCGCAGGCGACAGGCCGTGTGCCACCAGCCACTCGGCCATGGCCTCACCCATGACCGCGACGTGGTCCGCGCCGTTGAGTCCGCAGGGCTTGGGGTCGGGCAGGCGAAGCCCCAGCGCCATCATGATCTTGTGAACCGCCCGCCGCGGCAGGGAGAACCGCGCGAAAGGCGCGTCGTCCAGCGCGAGAACGCCCTCCTGCACCAGCAGGGATGGGACATGCTGGGCGTGGGCCTCGCCGATGAGAACACGCTCCAGTGGACCGATGTCGTTGCCCAGGACGATGACATCAGCCTGGATGTCGCGCATGAGCCTGCGCACGGCCCGCCTCCCCTGCCGGAGGATGCGCATGCGGGCCAGCGGGCCTCCCTCCCACGGGGTGCTCGTGTCGCTGGACGGCCGCGGCAGCGCGATGTGCTCCTGCCACCCCTGCTCGCGCAAGGTTTGCCCCACGCCCTGGCGGTAGTAGGGGTCCAGCGACAGGTAGCGGATGCTCGGCGCGTCTTCGCTGTCAGCCAGGATGCGCGCCACGGGGCTGAAGATGCGCACGTGATTCGGGGTGCTGCACACGAAAAGGACTGTCCGACCCATCGCAGCCGTAGCCTCAACCATCCCCGGATGTCGCCGCCTCTCCCTTCAACTTTGCGGCTTCGGCGAACTGGCTCCAACTCACGCTCTCGCGCCACATGTAGAAGAACCCCAGCAGCGTGATGGGTAGCCACAGCGCGGCGTGGAGCACCAGCGTGTAACTGGCGGCGATGGCGCCGTCCACGCCGACCTCTTGCAGAATCCGTATGCCCGGCCAGTCAAAGGTGCCCACGTACCCAGGCGAGGACGGCAGGGTCGTTGCCAGGTTCACCACCGCCGTCATGAGCATCAGGACGAAGAACGAGACCTGGAAATCAAAACTGTGCATGACGAACCAGTACTTCGTCGTCTCGGTGAGCCAGATGGCGACGGACGTTACGAAGATCATGAGGACATCGGTCCCGCTGCGAAGAAACCGCAGGCCCTCCAAGAAGCGGCCGGTGATGCCCTCGGCGGGCGCGCGGAACCGCACGGGAACCAGCCGCTGGATGAGCCATCCGGCCAGCGCCTGCGAGCGGCGGGGCGAGGCTGCGATGAGGAAAAACACCCCCAGCACTCCGAAGAACAGCACGCTGAACCAGACGACGATGCTCCGCCATTCGGCCGCTTCGGGCGCGATGGGCAGCACCACGAAGACGAAGAAGAGCATGGTAATGCCGTCAAAGATGCGCTCTACGATGATGGTGGCGAGGCTGGCGCTGATGCTCACGTCCTCTCGGCGCTTCAGGACGTAGGCGCGGATCACCTCGCCCGCGCGGAAGGGGTACACGTTGTTGCCCATGTATCCGATGACCACGACCGGGAACAGGCGCTTGAGGGAGATGTGCTTGATGGAGCGGAGCATGTAGTGCCAGCGCCAGGTGCGCGCCCAGACGGCGACGAAGTACACCGCCACGCCCGGCAGGATCCACCAGTAGTTGGCGGTCCGCGCGGCTTCCCACGCCTGGGCCAAATCCAGTTTCCGCACCACGTCGTACAGGAAAACGGCGCTGATCAGGACCCCCAGCCAGAACTGCCATCGCTTCAACGCGCTCACGATTGCCCTCCCCATCGCGTACAAAAAAGCCGGCCTGGCGGATTGGTTCGGCGCCCGCCAGGCCGACCGGTGGTCCTCAGGCCAGGCTCAGGCCCCCTGCGGCACGCCTTCGGTGCTGGCGGCCACAGGCAACATCACTCCCAGAATGCGCTCCAGGGCCATCGTGTGGCTGCAAACGCCATGCGAGAGGAAGAAATTGCACTGGCAGGTCCACTTGCCCTCATTAAAGGTCAGCGTGTAAGTGTCGTGTTCGCCGCGGAACCGGACACGGAATTGCTCAAAAGTAATGCGGTCTTTCTCTTGCGCGTACCGTTTCGCCTTCTGAATCTTGCTGATCATCCCGGACTCCATGTCTCTCCCTCCTGCGCCCGCGTGGGGCGGTGTATTTTGGGGCTTTAGGCTGCCCCGGCCGTTTTCACAAAAAACAAAAGGACACCAGGGCATACCTCACCCCGATGTCCTTGTTCCTATACTGCCCATTGGGCGGAAAACAGTCATAAGGCACGCACCACCGAATGGTTGCTACATTCACAGTATACGCTCCTTCGCGCGATTTGTCAATCGTGGGGGCAAGTTGGCTCTGCGCGTCGGGCCGCCGTTTTGCCGCTTCCGCCTCGCCGTGATACGATGGGGCGTGCGCCGCAACACGACCGGCGCGCAAGGGTTTCCCCAAATGAGACGACGAGGAGGACACATGCCGATACCCGACTGGGCCAAAGAGTTCCCCGGAGCCATCACCGTCTGCGACAGGGACGGCGTCATCCTGGACATGAACGACCGCGCCGCGCAGGTCTTTGCTGCCGATGGCGGGCGCGCGCTCATCGGGCGCAACGTGCTGGACTGCCACCCCGAACCCGCCCGCACCAAACTGCGCGCCCTGCTGGAATCGGGCACGCCCAACGTGTACACCATTGAGAAGAAGGGCGTCCACAAGTTGATTTACCAGGCTCCGTGGTACGAGAACGGCGAGTACCGCGGGTTTGTGGAACTCTCGCTGGAGATTCCCGCGGCGATGCCCCACTTCGTGCGCGGGTGAGGGATGGGGAGCAGCAGTCGGAGGGAGCGGTGGCGCACTCTGCTGTCATCTTTGACATGGACGGGCTGATGCTGGATTCGGAGCGCATGGCGCGGGACGCGTGGCGGCGCGCCCTGGCCGACTGGGGGCTTGCGCTCACCGATGACGTGTACTTTCAACTCATCGGGCGGGAGGCGGCGGACACGAAAGCCATCCTGGCCCGCGCCTACGGCCCCGCGCTGCCGGTGGAGGACGCCTACGCGCGCAAGCAGCGGTACCTGGAGGAGGCCATGCTGCGCAGCGGGATTCCTACCAAGCCTGGCCTGCACCCGCTGCTGGACTTCCTGGACGCGCGAGGCATCCGCAAGGCCGTCGCCAGTTCCACCCACCGCCCGCTGGTCGTCCAGAAGTTGCAGTTGACGCATCTCCTGGAGCGGTTTGAGGTCGTCGTGTGTGGCGACGAGGTGCGCAACGGCAAGCCCGCGCCGGATGTGTTCCTGCTGGCGGCAGAGCGGCTCGGCGTGCCGGCGCGCGAATGCCTCGTGCTGGAGGATTCCGAGGCGGGCATCCGCGCGGCGCGGGCCGCCGGCATGACGCCCATCCTCGTCCCCGACCTGAAGCCGCCGTCGCCCGAGGTCGCGACCCTGGCGCATCGGGTGTTCCCGTCGCTGGATGCCGTGCGCCCGTATCTGGCCGCGCTGCTGGAGGAGCAGTTGTATGCACATCATTGACCTGCAACCGGATGACTGGGATGCCATCCACCAGGCGGCGGCGTTGCTGGTGGCCGCGTTCCGCGAGCACTGGCCGACGGCCTGGCCGGACATGCGATCGGCCCTGCGCGAGGTGCGCGAGTCCTTCGCCGAGGGGCGCGTCAACCGTATCGCGGTGGAGGGCGACGTGGTTCTGGGCTGGATTGGAGGGATTCCCGGATACGGCGGGAACGTGTGGGAGGTGCATCCGCTGGCCGTGCACCCAGACCACCAGCGCAGGGGAATCGGGCGGGCGCTGCTGGCCGACCTGGAGGCGCTGGCCGCCGAGCGCGGCGCGCTGACCCTGTGGGTGGGCACGGACGACGAGGACGGCATGACCAGCCTGGCGGGGGTGGACCTGTACGACAACCTGCTGGGTCGCCTGGCAACCATCCGTAACCTGCGCGGGCACCCCTACGAGTTCTACCAGAAGGTGGGGTTCGTCATCGCGGGCGTGGTGCCCGACGCCAACGGCCCCGGCAAGCCCGACATCCTGATGGCCAAGCGGGTGCAGCGGCGCGGCGACGCGAATAGTTGACCGCACGCAAGCCCTGCGGTAACATACAGTCGGTTCCGAACACGCACACCAAAAGGAGGCGGCGATGCCCAAGTACGCGTTCTTCAAAGGTAGTTTTGTCCCGATTGAGAATGCCAAGGTCAGCATCATGACCCACGCCTTCAACTACGGCACGGGGTGCTTTGAGGGAATCCGCGCCTACTGGAACGCCGACGAGAATCAACTGTTCGTCTTCCGCCTGCTGGAACATTTCCAGCGCCTGCATCGGTCGTGCAAAATCCTGCACATCCGCCTTCCCTACTCGCCCGAGGAGTTGAGCGACCTGCTGGTGGAACTCCTGCGCCGCGAGGGCTACCGCGAGGACTGCTACATCCGCCCCATCGCCTACAAGGCCGACGAGATCATCGGCGTGCGGCTGCACAACCTGACCGACGAGTTCGCCATGTTCGCGACGCCTTTCGGGCGTTACATTGAGGGCGAACTGGGCGCGCGGGTCATCATCTCGCCGTGGCGCAGGGTGGACGACAACGCCATCCCCGCGCGCGCCAAGATCACCGGCTCCTACATCAACTCGGCCTTGTCCAAGACGGCGGCGGCGATGGCTGGCTGCGACGAGGCTATCGTCCTGACCCACGACGGGCACGTGTCCGAAGGCAGCGCCGAGAATCTGTTCCTGGTGCGCAACGGCAAACTCATCACGCCGCCGGTTACCGACGACATCCTGGAGGGCATCACCCGCGAGACGGTGATGGAAATCGCCCTGGCCGAGTTCGGCCTGGAGACCGAGGTGCGCCACGTGGACCGCAGCGAGTTGTACACCGTGGACGAGGCGTTCTTCTGCGGGACCGGCGTGCAGATTGAGCCTATCGTGGAGATTGACCATCGGATCATCGGCGACGGCGCGATGGGGCCGATCACGCAGAAGGTTTACGACCTGTACTTTGACATCGTGCGCGGCAAGGTGGCCAAGTATCGCCACTGGTGCACGCCCGTGTATCGGTAGGCGTGCGACGGCGCGTGGGGCCGCAGCGATTGCGGTGAACTGTCATTCTGAGGCGCGCAGCGCCGAAGAATCTCGTGAACCGAAATGCTGAGCGACGCGCAGCATGACAGATGACTCTGTCATTCTGAGGCGCGCAGCGCCGAAGAATCTCGTGAACCGAAATGCTGAGCGACGCGCAGCATGACAGATGACTCTGTCATTCTGAGGCGCGCAGCGCCGAAGAATCTCGTGAACCGAGACTGCTTCGCTTCGCTCGCAATGACAGATGGGATGTCATTGCGAGGGGCGAAGCCCCGAAGCAATCCCCGGGGTGCGAGATTGCTTCGCTCCGCTCGCAATGACGAGGCAACGCACGTGCGAAGCACCTCCGAGGTGTATCGCACGTGATGCCCGTGTATCGGTAGGCGTTTCTCGCCGCCCCGTGCGTCCGCGTGTGCATTTCAGGTTGGGGGCAAGCCTGCTGCAATGGGCACGTCGGAGCAGGCCGTGAGCCGCTCCCCACCGACGAAATCCACTTTCACCGCCCGACGTACAGCGAAGGGGCTGCTTGACCTCACCTAACCCCTCCCACACCCTCCCCTTTCCTCTCCGTCCGCGGAGAGGAAAGGGGAGGGCCGGGGTGGGGATAGGTGAGGTAGGTTGTGCGCGACAACCTGACGACATTCGGTCGGTTTCGCCCCAAAATGGAAATGCCCCCCGCCCCGCGCGGCATTTGACAGTTAGCACATATGTTCGTATACTATCTCCAGACGGGTTTCGGAGGCTGGAGATGGATACGCTGGAGAAACTCGCGGCCCTGGGCGAAGAGGCCCGATATGACCTGTGCTGCGGCGCGTGCGGGACCGACGCCGGCCGCCGCAAGGACGACATCGGGCGCTGGGTTTACCCCGCCGTAATGCCCGACGGCAAGAAGGTGGCGCTGCTCAAGGTCCTGCAGACCAACGTGTGCGAGAACGACTGCTACTACTGCGCCACCCGCCGAAGCAGCGACGTGCGCCGTACCGCCTTCACCCCTGACGAGTTGGCCCGCGCCTTTGAGGAACTGGCGCTCCGAGGTCGGGTGCAGGGGCTGTTCCTCAGTTCGGGCGTGGCGGGGTCGCCCACCCGCTCCATGGATCGGATGCTGGCCACCGCCGAACTGGTCCGCCGCAAGCAGGGCTTCCGCGGCTACATCCACCTGAAGATACTCCCTGGCTCCAGCCGCGCCCACGTGGAGCAGGCCATGCTCCTGGCCGACCGCGTGTCGGTGAACCTGGAAGCGCCAGGGCCCGAACGGTTGAGCCGCATCGCCCCCGACAAGGACTTCTTCAGCGGGCTGATCCAGATGATGCGGTGGGTGCACGAGATTCGCCAGAGCACCGAGGCCCTGCGTCGGGTCAGCCAGACCACCCAGTTGGTGGTGGGCGCGGCGCAGGAATCGGACGCCGAGATTCTCCGCACAGCGGCGCGCCTGTACCGCGAGTTCGGCCTGTCGCGGGTGTACTACAGCGCGTTCCAGCCGCAGCCTGGGACGCCGCTGGCCGAACTGCCGCCAACGCCGCCGCTCCGCGAGCATCGGCTGTACCAGTGCGATTTTCTCCTGCGGCAGTACGGGTTCGCGCTGGACGACCTTCCGTTTGACGATGCGGGCTTTCTCTCGCTCTGCACCGATCCGAAGGCCGCGTGGGCGATGCGCCATCCGCAGCACTTCCCCGTGGAGGTGAACCGCGCCGAGTTGGAGCAATTGCTCCGTGTGCCTGGCATCGGCCCCAAGTCGGCCAGGCGGGTGATTCAGGCGCGCAGGCAGGGCCGCATCCGCACCCTGCGCGATTTGAGGCAACTGGGCGCCGACGCCGAACGCGCCGCGCCCTACGTCCTGCTGGACGGCAAGCGCCCGCCCTACCAACTGCCGCTGTGGGATCACGTTTGACCGTGGTGAGAGCGCGCATGGTGCACCTCACCCCCGAAGAACTGCAATTTTGGCGAGACGCGAAGTACCGACGGCTGCCGCACCTGCGCGTGCGGAGCGAGGAGGAGGCGCTCGCGTTCCTGAACGATGTCGGCCTTGCGAACCTGTTTTCGGCGGCGGACATGGAACTGCCCAGCCTGTGGGAGGCCATCTGTGGCGGCACGCGATCCATCCCCGAACACCACGACGACTATGAGTTGGGCCTGACCTGGGATTGGAAGGACACGCTCCCCGCACGCAAGGCCATCCTGTACGGCAAGTTTCTGCGCAAGAAGCCCGTCTTCATCGCGCTGGATTTGGCCCCGCATTTCTACGCCCTTTCGGGCAACTTCGGGGAACTGGACGACTACCTGCAGGAGTACGAGGAGGGCAGGCTCAGCGAGGAAGCCAAGCGCGTGTACGAGGCGCTGCTGGCCCACGGCGCGCTGCCCACCAGCCACCTGCGCCGCGAAGCGCGCCTGGCGAGCAAGGACAACGCACCCCGCTTTGACCGCGCCCTGGCCGAATTGCAGATGGGGTTCAAGATCGTCAAGGTGGGGATTTCGGACGCCAACCGCTGGGGCTACTGCTACGTGTACGACCTGTTCATCCGCCAGTTCCCCGAGGTGGTGAGGCAATCGCGGGACATCTCGGAGAACCAGGCCGCCGACGCGATTCTGGCCCGCTACCTCGCGACGGTGCGGGTGGCCACGCCCGCGCAACTCCTGCGGTTGTTCGGGTGGGAGCCGTGGCGGCTGGAGCGTAGCCTGGAGCGGCTGGCGCGGGCGGGTGTGGTGCGAACCGACGTGCGCGTGGGCGAGGAGGGGGATTTCGTCGGCCTGGCGAGCCTGCTGCCGTGAGGTGAGGGCTCTAGCGCGTGGGGTCTGCCCCTGGGGGCGCGAGGGATTCACCTGCATCGTTTGGTGTGGCCCGTTGGCCGATCTTGCGCTCGGTCCCGCTCAACAGGCGGCGGATGTTGGGGCGGTGGGCCAGGATGACCACGAGGCTCATGATGAGCGAGGCCGCAAGGTACGCGTGCGGCACTCGGTGGCCAGCCCACTGGACTGCTATGCCCAGCGGGAACAGCACGGACAGGGTCAGCGAGCCGAGCGACGCGTAGCGCGATATGGCCATGACCGCCAGGCCCACGGGCAGCAGGTATGCCGCCACGGGGAAAGACAGCAGCGCCGTGGCCCCAACCATCGGCGCAACGCCCGCGCCGCCCCTGAACTTCAGTGTGAACGTGTAGTTGTGCCCCAGGACGGCGCACACGGCCGCCATCGCATGGCCCGCAGACGGCGCGCCGAGCGTCCTCGCCAGCCAGACCGCTGCCATGCCCTTGAGCACGTCGGTGGCGGCGGTGATGAGCGCGGGAAGCCAGCCCAGAGTGCGCAGGACGTTGGTGCCGCCCGTGCGTCCGCTCCCGAATCGGCGGATGTCAATGCGGTGGATGCGGCCCATCAGGTAGCCCGTGGGGAATGACCCCAGAAGATACCCTGCGACCGCCGAGATGCCGATGAGCACCCAATCCAATGCCTATCCCCCCTTTCTGCACCCTGTACAACACGGCTGGGTGAGGCAAGTTGCGCAGCGGCCCGAGGGTTGGGTGGAGGCTGTCAGACGTGGGGTGTTCAGTTGCGACGCACCTCGCAGGTGCGTCGCAACTGAAGAGGATGGAACCGAGCCGCAAGTTGCGCAGCGTTGACAGGCGGCGGGAAGCGCGGCTATACTATGTCCGACGAGACCACTGGACACGGAGGTGCGAGATGGCAGTGAAACTGACGTACTACGGCCACGCCTGCTTCTTGGTGGAAGGCGGCGGGAGCAAGATGATCATAGACCCATTCCTGGAGGGCAACCCCACCGCGACGGTGAAGCCTTCGGATGTGAAGGTGGACTACGTGCTGGTGTCGCACGCGCACGGCGACCACTGGGGCGACACGGAGGCCATCGCCCGCGCCAACAACGCGCTGGTCATCGCGAACCACGAGATCAGCGTGCGCGCGGCGAACCTGGGGCTGCGCTCCCACGGCCTGCACATCGGCGGAGGGTACAACTTCCCGTTCGGGCGGGTGCAACTGACGCCCGCGCTGCACGGCTCCTCGTTCCCCGATGGCTCGTATGGCGGCAACCCCGCGGGCTTCCTCCTCACGCTGGAGGGCAAGAACATCTACCACGCCTGCGACACGGGGCTGTTCTACGACATGAAACTGATCGGCGAGAAGGGGATTGACGTGGCCATCCTGCCCATCGGCGACAACTACACCATGGGGCCAGAGGACGCGCTGAGGGCCGTGCAGTTGATCCAGCCCAAGGTGGTCATCCCCATCCACTACGGGACGTTTGACATCATCAAGCAGGACCCCGAGAAGTTCAAGGCGGCGGTGGAGGCCAACACCAGCGCCAAGTGCGTGGTGCTGCGCCCAGGGGATTCGCTGCAACTGTAGGCCCGCGGGGAACTTTCACCGCAGAGGCGTAGCGCGCACGGGGGTTGGGCCTTCGCCATCCTGGGCGGGATTCCACGTGCGACGCACCTCCGAGGTGCGCCGCACGTGCATTCTCACGTCATTGCGAGCGAAGCCAAGCCTCTCGGTTGGCGAGATTCTTCGGCGCTCCGCGCCTCAGAATGACAGCCTCCGGGGATTGCTTCGGGCGCTACGCGCCCTCGCAATGACATCCCATCTGTCATTGCGAGCGAAGCGAGGTAATCCCCACGTGCGAAGCATCTCGGTTGACGAGATTCTTCGGCGCTCCGCGCCTCAGAATGACAGCCTCCGGGGATTGCTTCGGGCGCTACGCGTCCTGGCAATGACATCCCATCAAGAATCCCTGTGGCAGAGTACTAGAACTGAATGACCGAGAACACGTCGTAGCCCTTGAGTTTCTCCACGCCATGGAGGAACGTCAGGTCAATCAGGAAGGCGACCCCGACTACCTTGCCGCCGAGTTGCTCAATCAAGGTCGCGGCAGCCTTGGCCGAGCCGCCCGTCGCCAGGAGGTCATCCACCAGCAGGACGCGCTGCCCCGGGCGGATGGCGTCCTTGTGCATCTCCAGCGTGTTGGTCCCGTACTCCAGGGTGTACGAGGCGCTGATGGTCTCCGCCGGGAGTTTGTTGGGCTTGCGGACCGGGACGAACCCCGCGCCGAGTTTGTAGGCCAGGGGCGCGCCGAAGATGAACCCGCGCGACTCAATGGCCGCCACCAGGTCAATCTCCATGCCCTCGTAGGGGGCAGCCATGCGATCTACGGCTTCCCGGAACGCTGCCGGGTCCTTGATGAGGGTTGTGATGTCCTTGAACAGGATGCCCTTCACGGGGAAGTCGGGGACGTCGCGAATCATCTGGGCAAGATCCATGGTGCAGTCCTCCTTGCTGTAGTAGGGTAGCAAGCCCGTGGCGAACCTTTGCCGATGTGCATTTTAGCCAAAATCCCCGGCTTGCCAAACGGCGGGGGCGGCGGCTCTGTTGCCATTGCCCGCGGGCGCATCGTGTGGTATAATCGGGCTGGCCAACTTCTGCGCGGGAGGAAGCGTTGATCGTTGACGTCCATGTGCATGTGCACCGTCCCGAAGTGGCAGCCTGTCGGGACGAGTTCTGCGCGCGCGATGCCTACTTCCAGCGGCTGTATGCCGACCCCAAAGCCCGCCTGGCGACCGCGGAGGACGTGATCCAGGCCATGGATGAGGACGGCGTGGACGTGGCCGTGGTTTGCGGATTCGCCTGGCGCGACGCGGGCATCTGCCGCGACGACAACGATTACGTGATGGAAGCCGTGGCGCGGTATCCGCGTCGCCTGGTGGGCCTGGCGGTGCTCAACCCGTGCGACGGCGACAGGGCCGTGTACGAGATGGAGCGCTGCGCCAGGGGCGGGCTGCGCGGCCTGGGCGAGTTGATGCCCGACGGCCAGGGCTACGCGCTGAGCGACGTGGAGGCCATGCGGCCCATCATGGAGGCCGCACGGATGCTGGGCTGGGTCGTGCTGACGCACTCTAACGAGCAGGTGGGGCACGATTACGCGGGCAAGGGCAAGACCGGGCCGGAGGTGGTGCTGCGGTTCGCCCAGGCGTTTCCCGACGCGCGCATCGTTTGCGCCCACTGGGGCGGCGGGCTACTGTTCTACGAACTCATGTCGGAGGTGCGCGCGAGTTTGCGCAACGTGTTCTACGACACGGCGGCATCGCCCTACCTGTACGACGACCGCATCTTCCGCGTGGCGGCAGAGATCGCGCCGGAGAAAGTCCTGTTCGGGACGGACTACCCGCTGCTTCGCGCGCGCACGTACCTGAAGCGCATCCGCGCCGTGGGACTGTCGCCCGAAGTGGAGCGGGCGATGCTGGGCGGGAATGCCGCGCGGGTCTTCGGCATCGGAGAAGGCTATGGGCGATAAGACCATCCGCGACTGGCAGCGCGAAGTGGACGAATGGGTGCGCACCGTCGGCGGCGGATACTGGTCGCCGCTGGTCAACCTGGCGCGCATCGCCGAGGAGGTGGGCGAGACGGCCCGCCTGGTGAACCACCTGTACGGCCCGAAGCCCAAGAAGCCCACGGAAGCGCCCCAGGAACTGGGCATGGAACTGGCCGACATCCTGTTCGCCGTCATCTGTATGGCGAATTCCGAGGGGATTGACCTGCAGGACAGTTTCGCGCGCGTCATGGAGAAGTACCGCGTGCGCGACAAGGACCGCTACCGCAACGCCGAGCAGCGTGCGGAGGGTTCGTAACGTCAGGCCCGCGAGCCTGCTACTGGCCCTGTGCGTTGGAGTCCCACGGAGGTGAGGTGTGAGCGCGAACCGACAGCAGCGCCCAGCCACCACCGCACTGCGCGCGGTGCTCTCCCTGCTGGCCCTTGCGGCGGGCCTGGCGCTGCTGGGGTATTCCATCGCCACGGTGGTGCGGGGACCGGCGGTCAGGCCCACACCCACGCCGCGCCCGCGCCCGACCATCACCCTGGACCCCGCCGAGGGATATGCGGGCACCTACGTTACCGTTACGGGCGTGAACTGGCCGCCCGGCGAGACGGTGTACATCTATCTGTCGCCGCCGTTCGTGGAGGAGGAGGCTTACGCCTACGACGGCGCGGAGGTGGGCGCAGACGGAGCCTTCATCGCGGCCATCGTCTTCCCGGATGACCCTAGCCTGCTGGATCGCGGCGCTGTGGGGGTGGTGGCCCGCACAGAAAGCCGCTTGCAGGCCAGCGCCCCGTTCCGCCTGCGCCGCCCGACGCCCATCGCCCCGACCCCGACGTCCACGCCGTTGCCCACCCCTTCGGTCCAGCCCACGCTGGCGCCCACGGCCACGTACACGCCCGTGCCGCCCACCGCCACGCCTGTCCCAACTCCCCAGCCGCCCACCACCTTCGCCGGCTGGAAGGGCGAGTACTACGACAATCCGACCCTGTCAGGGGAGCCGACGCTGGTCCGCGACGACGCTACCATAGACTTCCGGTGGACGACCGGCTCGCCCGACCCCGCCATCCCCGCCGACGACTTCTCGGTGCGGTGGACGCGGACGCTGTCGCTGGCGGCGGGCACGTATCACTTCCGCGTGCGCTCCGACGACGGCTGCCGCCTGTGGGTGGATGGCAAGTTGCTGGTGGACGAGTGGCACGACAGCGCGGAGACCCTCTACAGCGCCAGCGTCTTCCTGGACCAGGGGCCGCACTCGGTCATGCTGGAGTACTACGAACGCGCCGGGTCGGCTACCGTCGGCCTGTGGTGGGAGTACGAGGACGCCTTCCCCAACTGGAAAGGCGAGTACTTTGCCAACGCCAACCTGGCTGGGCCGCCCGCCCTGGTGCGCGACGACGAGCAAGTGGATTTCGCCTGGGGACTCGCCGCGCCCGCGCCGGAGATTCCCGCCGACGGCTTCTCGGTGCGGTGGACGCGCAAGTGGTACTTCCTGCCGGGCAACTACCGCTTCTACGCCAGGGCGTGGGATGGGGTGCGGGTGTGGTTTGACGATACGCTGGTCATAGACGAGTGGCACACCGGGTCCGAGACCACGTATGCGGGCGATGTTCGGGTTACCGACACGGGCTGGCACACGGTGCGCATCGCGTACTACAACGCGTCGGGCAAGGCGGAGGTCAAGGTGTCGTGGGAGGCGCTGGTGTCCTACGCCGGCTGGAAGGGCGAGTACTTCTCCAACCGAGATTTGCGCGGCCAGCCCGTTTTCGTACGCGATGACCCCACGCTCAACTTTGAGTGGGGCCTGGGTAGCCCGGGGCCGGGCATCGGGTCGGACAACTTCTCCGTTCGCTGGACACGGGAGATGGAGTTCGCCGCAGGCACATACGAGTTCACCGTGGTTGTGGATGATGGCGTGCGCGTGTGGGTGGACGACTGGAAGGTGCTGGACCAGTGGCAGGACGGGATACGGCGGACGTACACGGCGGTCTTTGAGGGGCTGAGCGCCGGGCGGCACACCATCCGCGTGGAGTACTACGAGCACATGGGCGAGGCGGTCCTGCGGTTCTGGTGGACCAAGCAGACGGCGGTGCAGAGGAATCAGGGGCGATGAGCATGAGGCGGCTGGCGGCTGGGCTTCTGGCGGTGCTGCTTGTGGTCGTGCCCGCGTGCAACCCCACACCGCAGGAGTTCGCCATCTACCTGGCCAATGGGGATGCGGGAGCGCCCGTCATCTCCCTGGAGGACATCGTCTCCTACACCTGGGCGACGCACGAGATTCGCCTGACCGAGGCGGCCTTCGCCCGCGTCATGGCGCTGCATGTGCCCGTGCGGGGCCTTCCGTTCGTCGCGCGGGTGGACGGCAGGCAGGTCTATGCGGGCGCGTTCTGGACGCCCATCTCGTCCATGTCCTTTGACGGCGTAACCATCATGCTCCCGCTGGGCGCGCAAGACCCCGTCATTCGGATTGAGTTGGGATACCCGGGTTCGGGCTTCTTCACGGGCAACGACCCCCGGTTCAACCCCCAGGTGCGCGCGGCGCTGGCGCGGGCCGGCAAGTTGAGGTAGGATCATGCGCAGGGCGTACTGGGCGGCACTCGCAGTTGCCGTGATCGGCGTGGCGGCTGTGGCGTGGCTCATCCTCTCGCAGCGCGGCGGCGACACCAACGCGCTGCAACCGGCTGCCGACCGCATTGCCCTGCCGACGCCGCGATACGACAGCGCCACATCCGTGGAGGAGGCTCTGCTGAAGCGGCGCTCCATCCGCGACTACAAGGATGAGCCGTTGATGCTGGCCGAGTTGGCCCAGTTGCTGTGGGCGGCGCAGGGGATCACCGACCTCGCAGGGTTTCGGACTGCGCCTTCCGCAGGCGCGTTGTACCCAATGGAGGTGTATGCGGTCGTCAGCAACGTAACCGACCTCGCAGCGGGTGTGTATAAATACCATCCCGCCGCGCACGCGCTGGAGCGGACGGCAACAGGCGACCGCCTCGCTGAATTGAGCAAAGCGGCTTTTGGACAGTCGGCCGTGAGGGATGCCGCTGTGGTTCTTGTGCTCGCCGCTGCGTACGAGCGCACGACGCAGAAGTATGGTGAGCGGGGCGTGCGCTACGTGCACATGGAGGCGGGGCACGTGTCGCAGAACGTGTACTTGCAAGCCGTCGCGCTGGGGCTGGGGACCGTTACCATCGGCGCTTTCTACGACGAGGACGTGAAGAAGGTCGTCGGCCTACCGGACAACGAACAGCCGCTGTACCTCATGCCCGTGGGAAGGCCGTAGCGTCTGCGCGGACAGGCTATGTTGCGCTCACCGAAACGCAGGCGCGATGCGAGCCGCCCACTCCCGAACCGCATCCCAATTGCGGTAATCGCCGTCGCGCGCCTTCATGGCCCGCATGAGCAGCCGAATCGGGAAGGGCAGGCGGCGGCTGTCCATGACGCCCGGGAACAGCCCCACGTCCACCGGCTTCACGCCGGGCGTCTTGGCACGAAGGCCGTCCAGATATGCCGCGACGGTGCAGCGGTTCTCCTCCGTGTCGTTCGCCATGGTCAGGCACACGACGAAGTAGGCCACAGGGATGCGGCTCAGTTCCTGCTCGTGCTTCTCTACAAACGAGACGGCTTCGGGCATAGGGCGTCCGGCGCGGATGGCGCTCCCCACGATGACACCATCGTACCCGGCCAGGCTTCGGACCTTGCGGACGGGCTGTACGTCCACCTGGAAACCCTCGCTGCGCAGCGACACCGCGACCGCCTCGGCGATGCTTTCGGTGGAGCCTGCGCGCGTGGCGTAGGCGATCAGCAATCGTTTTTCCATGCCTGCTCCTTGAGCGCTGTTAGATGTACTACTTGACCACAGGGAAAATTGCCTGCTGTCATTGCGAGGGAAGCCATCCCCACGTGCGACGCACCTCCGAGGTGCGTCGCACGTGCCTTCTCACATCGTTGCGAAGCGAAGCATCTCGGTTGACGAGATTCTTCGGCGCTTCGCGCCTCAGAATGACAGCCTCCGGGGATTGCTTCGGGGCTTCGCCCCTCGCAATGACAACTTGGGCCTGTCATTGCGAGCGAAGCGGAGCAATCTCACGCTCGGAGATTGCTTCGGGCACTGCGTGCCCTCGCAATGACAACCTCTGCCTGTCATTGCCAGCGAAGCGAAGCATCTCGGTTGACGAGATTCTTCGGCGCTCCGCGCCTCAGTAGGGACAATTCATGAATTGTCCCTACGGGCGCTACGCACCCTCGCAATGACAAACCATCAAGAATCCCTGTTGTAATGTACTACTCGGCAAGTGCGCGAGCGGTTCACCGCGCTTTGGCGAGGCCGCCGCCGTATGCTATACTCGTTCCGCCTGGATGGCAAGCGCGGGGCTGCGGAGGCGGCCCGCCCAAGGATGGGAGACACCTTTGGACGCGAAACATCTGCATACGCTGGAATTTGACCGCATTCTGGAGCGCGTGGCGGCGCACACGTCGTTTTCGTTCGGGCGCGAGCGGGCGCTGGCGACCCAGCCCGTAACCGACCTGGACGAGGCCCGACGCTTGCTGCGGCTGACGGGCGAGGCGCGCCTGCTGCTGGACACGAAGGGCACGCTGTCCGTCGGCGGCGCGCGGGACATCCGCCCGCTGCTCAGCCGCGCCGAGCGCCACGCCATGCTGGACGCCCAGGAACTGCTGGACATCCGCGAGACGCTCAACGCGGCGCGGACGCTCCGCCGTTCGCTGTCGCGGATGGGGGCGCAGGTCCCGCTCCTGGCGCAGAAGGCGTCCCTCATAGAGGAGTGCGCCCACGTCGCGGCGGAAATCGGGCGCTGCATCAACGACCGCGGCGAGGTGGTGGATTCGGCCAGCGCCAAACTGGCCCGCATCCGCGCCGAAGTCCGCGTGGCCCACGACCGCCTGTTGGACAAACTGAACCGTATCATCACCAGCGCCGACAACGCGCCGTTTCTGCAGGAGCCGCTGATCACCCAGCGCAACGGGCGCTACGTCATCCCGCTGAAGGCCGAGTTCAAGGGGCGCATCCCTGGCCTGATTCACGACCAGTCTGGCTCGGGCGCGACGCTGTTCATTGAGCCACTGGCGACCGTGGAGTTGAACAACGCCTGGCGCGAACTCCAGTTGGAAGAAGAGCGCGAGGTGCGGCGCATCCTCACGGAACTGACCGACCTGGTGGCCGAGGAAAGCCCGCTCATCCTGCGCACGCTCCACATCCTGGCCGACCTGGACGTCATCTTCGCCAAGGCCAAGTACGCCGAGGCGATGCGCGCCACCGAGCCGACGCTGGTGCCTTTCGCGCCCAAGCCCGCGCGCGCCGACGCCGACGGCACCGAGTTGCCGCCGCACCCAGGCTCGCGCATCCGCCTGCTGCGGGCGCGACATCCGCTTCTGCCGCCCGAAACGGTCGTGCCCATTGACGTTGTCTTCACCGACCGATTCTTCGTGCTGGTGGTTACAGGCCCCAACACGGGCGGCAAGACGGTGTCGCTGAAGACCGTGGGCCTGATGGCGCTCATGGCCCAGTCGGGGCTGCACCTGCCCGCCGACGAGGGGTGCGAACTCACCGTGTTCCGCAACGTCTTCGCCGACATCGGCGACGAGCAGTCCATAGAGCAGAGCCTGTCCACCTTCTCGTCGCACATGAACAACATCGTGGACATCCTGCGGCGGGCCGATTCGCAGTCGCTGGTGCTGCTGGACGAAATCGGCGCAGGGACGGATCCTGTGGAAGGCTCGGCGTTGGCGCGGGCCATCCTGTCGCACCTGGTGGAGCGCCGCATCACCACCATGGCGACAACCCACTACTCGGAACTGAAGTACTACGCCCAGGTTACGCCAGGGGTTGAGAACGCCAGCGTGGAGTTTGACGTGGAGACGCTGTCGCCCACGTTTGAACTGACCATCGGCCTGCCTGGGCGGAGCAACGCCTTCGCCATCGCCACGCGGCTGGGGCTGGACGAGGCGATTGTGCAGGAGGCCCGTTCGCTGGTCTCGCCCGAGACGCTGGAGGCCGACGTGCTGCTGGGCGAAATCCAGGTGGCGCACCGCGAGGCGCAGGCCGAACTGCAAGCGGCGCGGGCCGCCCGCGAGGAGTTGCAACACCTGCAGCGAAGCCTGCAGAAGCAACTGGCCGAGTTGGAGGCGTCCAAGGCGGCGATTATCGCCCAAGCGCGGGAGCAGATGCGCGAGGAACTGGAAGCCTTCCGCCGTGAACTGCAGCGCGCCCGCCGACAGTTGGAGCGGGGCGCGGCGCTGCCCGATGCCGTCGTCCAGGCCGAGCAGATCGCCCAGGCGCTGGAGTCACGGTTGCCCCCGCCGCCTCCCCCACCCTCGCCCGAATTCGCGCCGGGGGAACTGCGCGTGGGCGCGTCGGTGTGGGTCAAGTCGCTGAAGGCGGCGGGCGAAGTCGCGGCCATTGACGGCGACCGCGTGGAGGTGAGCCTGGGGCGCTTCCGCCTGTCGCTGGATGCGTCGGACCTGGAAGTGCGCGCCGCGCCTGCGCAGGAAGCCGCGCGGGCGGCGGGTGGCGACTACACCCCCGCGCCGCAGGTGGGGCGGCCCGTGAAGGCGGAATTGGACCTGCGCGGCCGCCGCGCCGAGGAGGTGCAGGTGGAACTGGAACGGTATCTGAACGACGCCTTCCTGACCGGCCTGCCCTGGGTGCGCATCATCCACGGCAGGGGCACGGGCGTACTGCGGCAGGTGGTGCGCGAGGCGCTGGCGAACCATCCGCTGGTGGTGGCGTACAAGTCGGGCGCGCCCGAAGAAGGCGGCGACGGCGTTACCATCGCGGAACTGGCCAAGCGATAGCCCGCGCCGTGTATGTCTCTGCGGCAGGATCACGTTTCACCGCAGAGGCGCGGAGAGCACAGAGGATACTGGATTGAATCTCCGCGCTCTCTGTGTTCTCTGCGGTGAATAAACCGTTACGTCATGCCCTAATGTGTCCGAACTTTAGCGCGCGGGAGGTGGGACGATGAAGCAAGTGTACTTCAAGCACCCGGACAAGCACGGCCCGCTGCTGGAGGGCGTGCTGCACCTGCCGGAGGCGGCAGCGCCGCGCGGCGGGGCGGTGGTCTGCCATCCGCACCCGGAGTACGGCGGGAGCATGGACGTGCCGCTGGTGGTGGCCATCGCCAAGGGGCTTGCGCGGGCAGGCTGGGCGGCGCTCCGCTTCAACTTCCGCGGGGTAGGCCAGAGCCAGGGCGCTTACGACGAGGGCCGCGGCGAGGTGGAGGACGTGGAAGCCGCCGCTGCCTACACTCGCGGCCACGACGCCGTGCGGGACGGGCCGCTGGCGCTGGTGGGGTACTCCTTCGGCGCGTGGGTCGCGTTGGAGGCGGCGCAGCGCACGGGGCCTGTGGCTGCCGTCGCGGCTGTGGCGCTGCCTCTGTGGCGCATGCCGGAAGGGTGGCTGCATGACCTGGATGTCCCCAAACTGTTCGTCGCCGGCGACCGCGACACCGTGTGCCCCGTCGCCGAACTCAAGGCGTGGGCGGGCGGCCTCTCGGGCCTCACCGAGATCGCCATCCTCACCCGCGCCGACCACTACCTGGCAGGACGTGAGGGCCAGGTGGCCGACGAGGTGGCGCGGTTCCTGAACGCCCACGCCAAGCCGCCGCGGGAGGGGGCCAAATGATCCGCGCCATCCTGTTTGACCTGGACGCCACGCTGCTGGACAACGACATGCGCACGTTCCTGCCGCCGTACTTCCAGGCGTTGTGCGCGCGGCTGGGGGACCGCATCCCGCCCGAACGCCTCACGCGGCAGGTCATGGAGTCCACCCAGCGGATGATCCAGAACACCGACCCGACGCGCACCAACCAGGAGGTTTTCGCGGACGACTTCTTCCCCAAAATTGGGCACGGCCCCGACGAGTTGGGGCCGGTGTTCGCGGATTTCTACGAGCGGGATTTTCCGGCCCTGCGGAAGTACACCCGCCCGCGCCCGGAGGCCCGCGGCGTGGTGCAGGAATGCTTTGACCGCGGGTACGACGTGGTCATCGCCACGAGTCCGGTCTTCCCGCTGCGGGCGGTGCAGCACCGGCTGGAGTGGGCGGGCGTGGCCGATTTCCCCTACGCGCTCATCACCACCTACGAGAACATGCACAGTTGCAAGCCGCAGCCGCGCTACTACCTGGAGATCGCGGAGCGCATTGGCCACGCGCCGTCGGAGTGCATGATGGTGGGCAACGACCCGGAGGCCGACATCGTGCCCGCGTCAAAAGCCGGCATGCGGACGTTCTACGTGGTGTACGGCGAGGCGGAGGGGCAGGCGGTCTCCGCCGACTACCGCGGCACGCTGGAGGATTTTCTGCGCCTCATCCGCTCGTGGCCCGCGCCGAAGGAGGCCGCGCGCTAGTGCTCCATTTGTCATTGCGAGGGGCGAAGCCCCGAAGCAATCTCCGAGCGTGAGATTGCTTCGCTTCGCTCGCAATGACAGGCAGAGGTTGTCATTGCGAGGGCACGCAGTGCCCGAAGCAATCTCCAGAAGGCGAGATTGCTTCGCTTCGCTCGCAATGACGTGAGAAGGAACGTGCGACGCACCTCCGAGGTGCGTCGCACGTGGTGGCCCGCGCCGAAGGAGGCCGCGCGCTAGCCCGGGTCAGAACGCCCACACCAGCGTCATCACCGCGCACACGCCCGTGATGAGCAGGCTGATGACGAACGCCGTGCGGATGACCACCGACTCCTCGCCGATGCGGTCAATGCTGGCCGCGGCGTTTTGCAGTTTTGCGGGCGAGATGACGCTGGCCAGCCCGCCGCCGATGCCGCTGGCCGCCGCGATGAGCAACCCCGCCGCCCCGATTTTCTGCGCCGTCGTCAGGTGCAGGGCGGTCAGCATGGCGATGGACGACGTCTCCGACCCGCTGATGAACCCGCCCAGCAGGCCCAGGTAGGGCGCGACCAGCGGGTACAGTCGCCCGAACGTCCTGGCGGCGGCATCGGCCACCACGTGCACCATGTTGCGCGTGGGATCGGCCAGTTGCCAGTCCGTCCCCTTGCCCGAGTGGTTGATGACGAAGGCGATGGCGAAGAAGACGGCAGCGGCCAGGACGGGCCGGGGCGCGCGCTTCCACCATTTGCTGACCGACGCCCGCAGTTGCGCGCGGGTCGGCTTCAGGATGGGCAGGGCCAACGCCGTGCTGACCAGAATCCAGAAGTAGGCTTGCCAGAGGACGCGCAACTTCTCGGGCGCGCCCGGCACGATTTCCACCGGCATGGCCCACCGCTGAAACGTGAGCGCGAACAGCGGCGAGAACGGCGCGTTGACCAGCAGGGCGAAGAGCGTGAGGAGAATCCACGGCGACAGGGCCGCGGCCAGCGACATGCGCCTCATGGCGGCGCGGTCGGCCTCGCCGGTGGCGGACACGTCGCGGAGCGGGCGGCCCCTGACCTTGAGGTAGCCCAGCATCACGAGCATTACCGCTACCCCCGCCGCAACGCCCGTGAGCGTGATCATGCCCAGCGCGTTCATGGCCATGGCGGTAAGCCCCGCCGTGAGGCCCGCCAGCAGGGCAGGCCCCAGCCCCCGCCAGAGCAGCGCCCAGCGCCCCGCGATCCACAGCATCCCCAGCGCGATGCACGTGCTGATGACCGGCATGTAGCGGGCGAACAGGCCGCCTACCTCGGCCACGGGCCTGCCCACGAAATTGGCGAAGACCACGGCGGGAATCCCCAGCAGTGCGTAGGTGCACAGGGCGTCGTAGCCGATGGCGGGCAGCGCGATGGCGGCGAAGGACGAGTAGCCCAGCGCCAGCATGATGGGCGGCAGCACCGAGACCGGCACCGCCCCCAGCGCCGTGAGCAGCGTGCCGAAGCCGATGTTGATGATCATGATCTGCACCGCACGGTCGCCTGGCGCGACGGTCTTGATGAGGGCGATGATACGGGCCAGGGCTCCCGTCTCCTGCATGACGGTTACCTGCAGGATGGACGTGGCGACCACCAGCGCGATGGGGAGCGACGCCACCAGCCCCCCAAGGCTGGCCCGCAGCGCGACGCCCGGCGGCGTGCCGAAGTACAGGCAGGCCGCGGCCAGCGCCACCACCCACCCGATGCCCCCGGCCACATCCGCAGCCGTGCGCCGCAGGGTGAGGAGCAACAGGATCACGAGCACCGGAGACAGGGCCAGCAGTACGGAAACGAGTTGCATGCGTGCCTCCTCGTGCGGGGCGGTCGCGCTCCCGCGGTTGGGTTACGGTTGCACAACGGGCGACGGATTCGGGACGAACGGGTTGAGCCGCACGGCCAGCGAGAACAGATACGGGTAGGCGGCCTTCAAGTGCTCCATGTACGCGAGCCACTGCACGGCCAGGAGCGCGTAGGCCCGCTCCATGTCATTGGCCAGATGCGCCAGGTCCGATGGCGGCAGCGCCGACAGGTCCTCGCGGTGTGAGAGTTCATCGGCCAGGTGGAACACAGCCCACAGGAGCGACGTGAACGTTTCGTGTTCGTGCAGCATGGGGTTTTCCAGCAGACCGAGGAGGAAAGTCCGCTCGCCCACCAGGAGGTCTTTGAGCCAGGGGAGGTCTATGCCGCCGATGGCGACCTTGTAGGGATGGGACTCCAAGAGGCCCCGCAGCGCCGCGAAATCCTGCGCGCCCCACGATGGGGCCACCCTGCACGCGTCGCGGACGCCCGCCAGGTTGGGGTCCGCGTTGGCGAAAGCCCGAAGGAGCGGGGTTCCCACCTCGCTGAAGAAGGCGCCGATGACCATGTTCAATTTCTCCAGCCGCGCTTCTTTCTCGCGCCGCTGGATGACGGCCTCGGCGACGCTCGCGATCACGCTCAAGAACGTGCCCACGCCCATGACGATGACGAGGACCGCCAGCGCCTTGCCCGCGGGCGTGGTCGGGTGGATGTCGCCATAGCCCACCGTGCCGACGGTAACGATGGTGAAGTACAGCGCGTCCAGGGGCGTCAGGCCCTCGGTCAGCGTGAAGCCGACTATTCCCACCGCCAGAACGCCGACGAAGATCGCGAGATAGATGCGCAAGCGCAACGGGAGCATTTTCAGCCTCGCCTTCTATGTGGAATCCCGCAGCATCGGATGCCAGGAGTCGTGCTTTCCCCCTGGCGGTTGCAGCAGGCGCACGTCATCGCCGACTCGGATGAGGCCGGGCTTCTCCACCCACGCGACGATGCCGCGCCTGCCCCAGGCGGCCTTCACGAACAGCCGCGCAAGGCCGGGGATGCTCGGATACTGGGCCTGGATCACCTTGCCCGGGGCCGAGCAGGGCAGGTTCTCGCCCTCCGACACCAGGACAGCGCCGCCGGAGAAGAACAGGCGCACGCCGCGCGGCAGGCGGGTAAGGCGCGGGATGCCCGTCAGGAGCAGGTTCGCGCCAAGCCATTCGGGTAGGACGGTATCCAGGCCCATCGCCGCCGCGATTTCGGCCAGTTCTTCGGCCGAAACGACGGAAACCTGGCGGCTGTTGCGAATCTCGGTGCCGCGGGGGTAGTGAGGCGTGCGACCGTCGGACGGGCGGGTGAGACCGGCGTGCCTGTCTCCGGCGAAGCCTTCCCACGTAACGTGTGCCGCGTCGGTGCGCGTGGTAATCAGCGAATGGGGGTCAAGGCCGAGGTAAACGCCGGCCACCTGTCCTGACAAGGGCGTGTCCATCATGTGCGGGCCTCTCCGCCGAGTATGGTGCGGAACGACGGCCGCCTGCGCAGGCGGCTGCGGCCCTATGTTACCACAGACTCAGCGAGTGGGCAAGGTGAAACTGAAGACGCTGCCCTTGCCGGGGCCTTCGCTGAAGGCGCGAACACGCCCGCCCTGGGCCTCCACGAGCGCGCGCACGATGGCAAGCCCCAGCCCGGCCCCACCGCCGGAGCGACTGCGCGAGCGGTCGGCCCGCCAGAATCGGTCAAAGACGTGGGGGAGGTCTTCGGGCGCAATGCCCTCGCCCGTGTCGGCGACGGCAACCTCCACGAACCCCTCGCGGGCCGTGGCGGACATGGTAATCCGTCCGCCCTCCGGCGTATGGCGCAGCGCGTTGGTGATGAGGTTGTTCAGAATCTGGCTGACACGGTCGGGGTCGGCCAGGGCCGCAGGAAGCCCATCGGGGATTTCGCACGCCAGGCGGATGCCCTTCGCCTCGGCGGCCGGCTCAAATCGCGCCGCAGCCGCCTGCAGCACCCGCCCGATGTCTGTCGGCACGATGTTGAACCGCAGCGCGCCCGCCTCGGCCTGGGCCAGTTCCTGCAGGTCGTCCACCAGGCGGGCCAGGATGCGCGTCTCGTCGTACAGGCGGGCGATTTCCTCCTTGTTCAGGGGGTACACGTCGTCCAGGATGGCGCGCAGGTTGCCCTGCAGGACGCTCAGCGGGGTGCGGAGTTCATGCGCCACGTCGGAAACCAGGTTCTGGCGCAGTTTCTCGGCCTTCTCCAGGGCGGCGGTCATCTCGTTGAACGCACGCGCCACCTCGGCCACTTCGCTGGTGCCCTCCACGGGGACGCGCTTGCCGATTTCGCCGCGACCCACGGCGCGGGCCGCCGCGGCCAACCGCTGGAGCGGCGCGGTGAGGCTTCGGCTGAAGATGGCGCCGACGGCCAGCCCCAGGATGACCGCCAGCGCGGCCACCGAGATGAGGATGCCGCGCGTGCGGGTGAGGAAGCGCTGCTCGGGCGAACCCAACTGCGGCGCGCCGGGGAGCGCGATGAGCATGTAGCCCAGCACTTGCTCGCCGCCGACCTCGGTAATGCGGATGGCGTCCTTCAGTTCGCCGGCGCTGAGCCGCTTGCCTACCCTCTGGCCCACGCCGTCAAAGACGATCTTGCCGTTCGCGTCGGCCAGGACGACGCTGAGTCGCATCTCGGGCATGCCAGGCCGCCGCCCCATCATTCCCCAGCGGGAACCCGTAACGACGACGCCGTTCTTCAGCAGTTCCTCCACGCCCTCCCAGCCGCCGTGCGTCCGATAGTAGGCGGCGAGGCTCTCCATGCCGTAGGCCGTAACCTCGCTGCGGGTGATGTACTGGCGGAACTCGGTGGCCATGGCGCGGTTCATCCAGATGGCAATCGCGCCGACCACGATGAGGATGATGAGGGTGAACGTCAACGTCAGGCGCACCCAAAGCGAATTCAAGGCTTTCATGCTTCCCCTCGGAGCCGATACCCGACGCCGTACACGGTCTCAATGTAGGTGGGTTTCTGCGGGTCGGGTTCAATCTTGCGGCGCAGGTTCTTGATGTGGCTGTCCACCGTGCGCTCCATGCCGTCGTACTCGTAGCCCAGCGCATTGTCAATCAACTCGCTGCGGGTGAAGACGTGCGAGGGCCGCTCCATCAGCGCGCGCAGGAACTCAAACTCGGTGGCCGTGAGGTCCACGCGCCTTTCGCCCACCGACACCTCGCGGCGGTCCACGTCCATGACCAGGTCGCGGCAGCGCAGGACGCGCGGCGCGGCAGGCCCCGCGGCGGCCCTGCGCAGGACGGCGCGGACATGGGCCACGACGACCTGCGGGTTGAACGGCTTGGTCAGGTAGTCGTCCGCGCCCAGGTTCAGCCCCACGATCTTGTCCGTGTCGTCTACCCGCGCGGTGAGCATGACGATGGGGATGTCGGCCAGGCTGGGGTCCTCGCGCATGATGCGGGTGATCTCCCACCCGTCGCGGTCGGGCAGCATCAGGTCCAGCAGGACCAGGTCGGGCCGCTCGCGGCGGATGGCGTGAAGCGCGCTCTCGCCGTCGTAGGCGACCAGCACCTGGAACCCCGCCTGCTCCAGATAGGTGCGCAGCAGGCGGGCGATTCCCCTGTCGTCATCCACTACCAGAATCCGCTGCGGCTGCGTTCCCATGGCGTGCTGTCCTGTGATTCTGACTCCGTTCCCGAGACGCCTTGCCCACAGAGCACGGCGTCCAGCCAGAACCAAAACCAAATCTCTGCGGTCTCGGTGTGCTCTGCGGTGAAAGAGTCTTTCATTCACCGCGGAGTCGCAGAGATCGCAGAGAGAGACCCCCTCTTTGCCCTCTGTGTCCTCCGAGTCTCTGCGGTGAAACCATACCCTATTATGATGCCAAACCCGCACCCGTGCAAGGCGAAAAGAGAAGGGCGAACGCCCTCGTCCGCCCTTCCCCCTTGCTGCGGGTTGCTCGTTATAGAGTTGTTGAGAAACTGCTCGTGGATGGCGTGGGAGTGGCCTGAGGCGTGGTGCCCTTGGGCCAGCCGAACCCGCGGAAGCCACCGAAGCGGCCGCCTCGCATGTGGCCGAACCCGAAGCCGCGCCCCATGGGCACGTAGCCCTTCTCCAGACCCTGAAGCAGCCAGTCGGCCTGCTCCTGGGTGATCTTGCCGTCCTTCACCATCTGCTCAATCTGGGCCTTCATCGCCTCGGTGGGGTTGAGCATCCACTGGGCCTGTTCCTCGGTGATCTTGCCGTCCTTCACCATCTGGTCAATGACCTCTTTGCGGGAGGCCTCTATCGCCGAGTCCAGAGTACTTCGCTGGATGCCCAACTTGCTGGCAAGGGTATCCAGGAACTGGCTGCCGTAGTCGCCGAGTTTGCCGAAGCCCCAGCCAAAGCACCCGAAGAAACTCTTGGTGCCTGGGGTCGGGGTTGGCTCCTGGGCGTAGGCCACACCGAGGGCCGCCACCCCGATGGCCATCACGAGCGTGGCGATTCCGACAATCTTCCAGACTTTCTTCATACTCTACCTCCATCTACTGGACTGAGATGCTTCACGTAGCGCCTCATGCGGTTGGTAGGGCTTTCGGGTCCTCACCTCCTTGTAATCCACTGCTATTTTAGCACGCGATTGTGGAGAACTTATGGAGAAGCCGTGATTCTTTGTAAATTCGGATGCGAATCACGGCTTCTCCAGGTTCGCCTGCACACCACCTCCTTCCACGGTTCAGGGGAGCGGAAGTCGTGCCGTTCGCTACTCTGCCCCCATTCTAGCATCTGAATCTGGAGAGGTCGCGCAGAAGTTGTGGAGATTGTGCAAAATGCGATGCCGCGTGCCAGGACGCGCGGGGCCGCCGCCCTTTCGGGGGAGAGGCGGAATTGACACAATCCGCCGTTGGGGGTACACTGCAGTTGCGTCAGGATGGTCACATACCGGGTGCGGCCGCTAGCACTGACCGTGAGAGAATGTGTCCGATGCCGTATCGGACGCCAGGGTGAACCCAGAAAGGGGTACCATGAATATCTATGTTGGGAATTTGGCGCGGGAGACCACCGAAGCGGAACTGCGCCAGGCCTTTGAGGCCTTCGGTCAGGTAACGTCGGCGGCCATCATCAAGGACAAGTACAGCGGCGAATCCAGGGGCTTCGGCTTCGTGGAGATGCCCAACGCAGCCGAGGCGCAGGCCGCCATTGCGGGCCTGAACGGCAAGGAGTTGGGCGGGCGCACGCTGAACGTGAACGAGGCCCGGCCCCGCGAGGATCGCGGTGGTCGCGGCGGCAGCCGTGGCGGTGGCTACGGTGGCCGTGGTGGCGGGGGTGGCAGCCGAGGCGGCGGCTACGGTGGCCGCGGCGGACGCCGCTCTTTCTAGCCCCGTAACAATCCTCTGTGCACGACAACCCAGGCCCGGGGCGCATGTCCGGGCCTGGGGTTCTTGCCTGCGCGCAAGCGTGAGCCATGGACCACCCCATCGTCATCGCCGACTACGATCCCGCCTGGCCAGTCCGCTTTGAGGCCGAGAAGGCGCGTATTCTCGGTGCCATCGGTGCGTGGGCCGTGGCGGTGGAGCACATCGGCAGCACGGCGGTGCCAGGGCTGGCGGCCAAGCCCATCATAGACATCCTGGTGGGCGTGGCGAGCCTGGACTGTGCCGCGCAGTGCATCGCGCCACTCCAGGCTCTGGGCTACGAGTACGTGCCCGAGTTTGAGGCGGCCATCCCCGAACGCCGCTACTTTCACCGAAAGCAGGCGGGTGATGCCTTCCACCTGCACCTCGTGGCGGTTACCAGCGGTTTCTGGGAGCGGCATCTGCTGTTCCGGGACTACCTGCGCACGCACCCCGAGACGGCACGCGCCTACGAGAGGCTCAAGCGTGAGTTGGCGGTGCGGTTCGGCTCAGACCGCGCGGCGTACACCGACGCGAAGACGGCGTTCGTCCGCGCAGTTGAGGAGCAGGCGCGAGCCGCCCGCAGTGGGTGAGGTCTCCCGCGCGGGGCAATTCTGCCACAACTCCGAGGCGCGCCAGGCCCTGGCTTTTGATTCGGCCGCCGCCTGTGCTATACTGGCCGCAGCACGACCATGACGAGGTGAGCGCCATGATTCCAGTACGCCTCCAGGTTCGCAACTTCCTCTGCTACCGCGACAACGTCCCTGTGCTGGATTTCGCAGGCATCCACGTGGCCTGCCTGTCGGGGGCCAACGGCCACGGCAAGTCGGCGCTGCTGGATGCCATCACTTGGGCGCTGTGGGGAAAGGCCCGTGCTCCGCGCGACCAGGACGACCAACTCATCCATCAGGGACAGACCGATATGGAAGTGGAGTTTGACTTCCTGATGGACGGGCAACTGTACCGCGTCATTCGCAAGCGCACAAGCCGCGGGCGGGGTCAGAGCACCTTGGAATTGCAAATGGACAAGGACGGCAAGTTCGTGGTGCTGACCGAGGCGACGCTGAAGGCCACCGAGGAACGCATCAAATCCATCTTGCGGATGGATTATGACACCTTCATCAACTCGGCGTTTCTCAAGCAGGGGCGGGCCGACGCCTTCACCATCAAGACGCCCGCCGAACGCAAGCAGGTGCTGGCCGACATCCTGGGCCTGGCCCTGTACGACCGCGCCGAGGAGATCGCCAAGGAGCAGGCGGGCCAGGCCGCCCAACTCATCGGCCAGTTGACGGCCGAGATTCAGAGTCTGGACGCCGACCTGCAGAACCTGGATTCGTACCGCGCCGAGGAGAAGGCCCTGGTGCTGGAGACCGAGGCCCTGGCCCAGCAACTGGCGGAAGCCGAGCAACGCGCCCGCGAAGCCGAGGCGGTCGTGAGCGAACTCGGCCACAAGAAGCGCGAGTTGGACGACCTGATCGGCAGGCGGGCGCAGGATGAGCGCGCCCTGCGGGAGCGAGAGCAGCGACGCGAGGCCGTGCTCAAGCAGGTGGGGGCGCTGGAGGCGCTGCTGCGCGACGAGGCCGACATCCAGGCGGGCTACCAGCGGCTGGTGGAGGCGCGGGAGCGCGAGCAGACGCTGGCGAGCAAGGGCATCCGCGCCAACGAACTGAACGCCGAGGCCACCCGCCTGGAGGGCCGTATCGCCCAGGCCCGCCAGAGCCTGGCCCTGGAACTGGAGCACGTGCAGAAGCAGGCCGCGGACAAGGAGGCCGAGGCAGCCAAGGCCGAATCCCTTCGGGCCAAGCGCGCACAGGTTGTCAAGGAGTTGGAGGCGCTGGAGGAGAAGGAGCGGCAGCGCGAGGCCCTTCACCAGTCGGTTCAGCAGGCAAGGGTGGAAACGGAGCGGCTGAAGGCCGAGAACGAGCAACTCCGCAAGGAGATGAACGACCTCAAGGGCAAGATTGACCAACTGGGAGCGGCCGAGGCGACCTGCCCGCTGTGCCGTTCGCCCTTGAGCGAGGAGAACCGCCAGCGCCTGATAGCGGACATGACCGCCGAGGGGCGCGCGAAGAAGGAGCAGTTCACCGCGAACCAGAGCCGAATGCAGGCGCTGGACGAGGAACGCAGGCGTTGGGAGCAGGAAGGGGCGGCGCTGGACGTCGCGCTGAAGAATCGCGGTGCGAAGCAGCGGGAGGATGCGGCGCTCTCGGAGGCGCTGGCCCGCGCGGAGGCGGCCGCCGAAGAGGCCAAGGCGCTCCGCGCGAAGGCAGCCGAATTCCAGCAGCGCCTGGCACGCGAAGAGTTCGCCGCCGACGAGCGGAAGCGATTGGCCGAGGTTCAAGCCGAGATTCGCGCGCTGGACTACGACCCACAGACGCACGCCGAACTGCGCCGCGTGATCCAATCGCTGGCCGAATACGAAGGCAAGCACGCGAGCCTGCAGAGCGCGCGGGAGCGGATTGAGGGCCTGCGGGCCGACGTGGCGCGGTACGATGAGGAAATCGCCCAGTTGCGGCAGGCCCTGGCCCAGTCCGCCGACCGCAAGGCCGAACTGGAGGCCGAGTTGAAGGCATTGCCCGCCGCCGAGGCCGAGGCGAGGGCAAAACGGGCCGCAGTGGATGCGCTGGCCGAGCGGGAGCGTCGCACCCGCGACCACCTTGCCATGGCGCGCCAGAAGGTCGCGTACTGTGAGGAGTTGGCCGTGCGCCGCGAGGAGAAATCCAAGGCGCTGGGGGAGGCTCGGCGCGACAAGGCCCTGTACGATGACCTGCGGCTGGCCTTCGGCAAGAAGGGCATCCAGGCGATGATCATTGAGAGCGTCATTCCCGAGATTCAGGACGAGGCCAACGCCCTGCTGCAACGCATGACCGACGGCAGGATGCAGGTAACGATGCAGACGCAGCGGGAGACGAAGGCAGGCACCACCCAGGAGACGCTGGAAATCCACATCTCGGACGAACTGGGGTCGCGCCCCTACGAGTTGTTCTCGGGCGGCGAGGCGTTCCGCGTGAACTTCGCCATCCGCATCGCGCTGAGCAAGTTGCTGGCGCGGCGAGCTGGCGCCCAACTGCGCACGCTCATCATTGACGAGGGGTTCGGCTCGCAGGACGCCTCGGGCCGCCGCAAACTGGTGGAGGCCATCCAATCCGTCCAGGAGGAGTTTGACAAGATTCTCGTCATCACCCACCTGGAGGAATTGCAAGACGTATTCCCACACCGCATCCACGTGGAGAAGACCGCCACGGGCTCCACGTTCAGCATCCTGTAGCGGGGCGCGGGTTACGGCGCGTCCAGGTGCGCGCAGTCGTTGAGCAGGCGGAGTCGCGCCTCGCCTGCGACCACGTCCACGACGGTCAGGGACGTGTTGCGCAGGTCGTAGGCCCACCAGTTGGTGAACTGGTCGGGGAGCAAGTAGGCCAGCGTCGCCCGCAGACTCCCGCCGTGCGCCACGATCACCACCGTATCGTCTCCGGGGTGCGCCGCCAGAATCTGGTCCACCGCCCCCCACACGCGGGTAAAGAAGGCGCGGCGACTCTCCCCGCCGGGCCATGCGAAGTCCAGGTTCGTCTTGTCGGTCCACGCCTCAAACAGGCCGGGGAACCCCTTGCGAAACTGCTCCAGGGAGAGGCCGCTGATCTGGCCGAAGTGGATTTCGCGCAGGCCGTCGTGGGGGATGAGGGGGCACGCCACGGCCTGGGCGATGGGCTCGGCGGTCTGGAGGGCGCGGCGCAGGGAACTGCTGTACACGGCGACGGGCGCGAACTCGCGGGCGATGCGCCGGGCCACCGCCTGGGCCTGGGCCATGCCCACTTCCGTGAGCGCGGTGTCCTCCCACCCTTGCCAGTAGCCGATCTCGTTGGCCTGCGTTGCGCCGTGGCGCACCAGGAGCAGCGTTGTCATGGCGTCTCCCCTTCGGGTGCGGGCGCGCACGTGCGGGCGCAATAGTCGCACACGTCGCGGAGCGTGCATTCCGCGCAGCGGGGGCGTCGCGCCACGCACACGGCCCGCCCGTGCCGAATGACGTTGATATGAAAGGCGTAGTAGGTCTCCGTCGGCAGAATGGCCTCCAGCAGTTCGTGCGCCTTCTCTCGGCCTGTGCCGTCGGGGATGAGGCCCAGCCGCCGCGTTACGCGGTGCACGTGCGTGTCCACCGGGAAGGCGGGCATTCCCAGGGTGAACAGCAGGATGATGGCCGCCGTCTTGGGCCCCACCCCGTTGAAGGAGAGCAGGTAGTGCCGGGCCTCCTCCGCTGGCAACTCCCGCAGGAAGTCCAGCGTCAGCGTGCCCCGCTCGGCGGTGATGCGTTGCAGCGCCTCTTTGATGCGCGCGGCCTTCTGCTTCCACAGCCCCGCGACCTGAATCGCCTGCCCGATGGTCTCCACCGGCGCGTCGCGCACCTGTTCCCACAATGGGAAGGCCGCACGCAGGCGGTGGAACGCCATGTCCCGCAGTCGGTCGTTGGTGTTCTGGCTCAGGATGGTGAGCACCAGCGCGTCCACCGGATCGCGGTTGGAAGGGAGCGGGGGGTCGCCATAGGCCGCCAGCAGGCGACGATGGACCTCCAGGGCTTTCGCCCGGACATCAGGAGCCATGGCGTGGGCCCTCGTCTCGTGCTAAAGGTAGTACGTGAGGCGCTGGAGTTGCACCGCCGGGTCCACGTACTGGATGCGCACACCCGCCGGCACCTTCACGGAGATGGGCGCGTAGTTCACAATGGCCCGGATTCCCGCCGCGACGAGCGTGTCGGCCACCTCCTGGGCGGCGGACGCGGGCGTGGCGATGATGGCGATCTGCACGCCGAGGCGCTTCACTTCCTCCGGAATGAGGCGGCTGTCCTGCACCACCAGCGAGCCAACCTGCTGGCCGATTTTCGCGGGGTCGTTGTCAAAGGCCGCGACGATGCGGAACCCCTTGGGCTTGAAGCCCGCGTAGCGCACCAGGGCGTGGCCCAGGTCGCCGACGCCGACGACTACCACGGGCCATTCGCGGTCCACTTTCAGAATCTTGCGCAGTTCCTGGGCAAGGTACCCGATGCGGTATCCTGAACCCTGCTTGCCGAACTCGCCGAAGAAGGAGAGGTCTTTGCGAATCTGGGCAGCGCTGTAGCCGAGCCGCTCGCCGAGTTCCTGGGACGAGGTGATCTCGCGCCCCTCCTTGAGCAGATGCTCCAGGGCGCGCAGGTACAAGGGCAGGCGACCGATGACGATGTCGGGCACGTGCGTCGGCATGAATTCCCTCCTCATGTGATGATGTGAATCTCCATCGGGTGCACGTACATTATACCAGAATTCACAAGTTTGTGCAAAACTAGTGCGCCGCTTGCATTGTCAAATCGGGCGAATATCGTATGGAAACGCCGCCTGGGTTGTGTGTTTCGTACAGATGAGCGTCGGTACCCTGTGGGGGTCGTGGCGGTTGGGGCGCAGAAACACAGGCCGGGCAGTAACGCCCGACCTGTGCGTGGACTTCCGGATTGACAAGCGCCGAGGCGCAGGCCCTACGCGTCTTCCCCTCGGATGAAGGCTTCCACCATGGCGCGGGCCTCGTCGTCCCGATACTGCACTGGCGGCGACTTCATGAAGTAGGCCGACGGCCCCACGAGCGCGCCCTTCACCCCCCGGTCCAAGGCGATCTTGGCACACCGCACAGCGTCAATGACCACGCCCGCCGAGTTGGGGGAATCCCACACCTCCAGTTTCAGTTCCAGGTTCAGGGGGACGTTGCCGAAGGTGGTGCCCTCCATGCGGATGTAGCAGAACTTGCGGTCGGCCAGCCACGGGACGTAGTCGCTGGGGCCCACGTGCACGTCTTCGGGCGGCAGGTTGAAGTCCAACTGACTGGTTACGGCGTTGGTCTTGGAGATCTTCTTGGACTCCAGGCGCTCGCGCTCCAGCATGTTGAGGAAGTCGGTGTTGCCGCCGAAGTTGAGTTGGTAGGTGCGGTCCAGGCGCACGCCGCGGTCGCCAAACAGGCGGGTGAGGACGCGGTGCACGATGGTAGCGCCCACCTGCGACTTGATGTCGTCGCCGATGATGGGCAGGCCGCGCTCCTCAAATCGCTTCTGCCAGTAGCGCTCGCGGGCGATGAACACGGGGATGCAGTTCACGAACGCGCAGCCGGCGTCCAGAATCTGCTCCACGTACCACTTGGTGGCCATCTCGCTGCCCACGGGCAGGTAACTCACGACCACGTCGGTGTGGGTGTCGCGCAGGATGCCCACGATGTCGTCGGTGGAGCCGGGAGCCTTGTGGATGACCTGGGACAGGTAGCGGCCCAGGCCGTCGTGGGTCATCCCTCGGTGGACGCGGACGCCCAGGTGGGGGACATCGGCGAACTTGTAGGTGTTGTTGGGCGGCGTGAAGATCGCCTCGGACAGGTCTTTCCCGACCTTGTTGGCGTCAATGTCAAAGGCGGCGCTGAACTCAATGTCGCCGATGTGGTAATCGCCCAGGCGGACGTGCATCAGACCGGGGACGGTGTCATCGTCCGCCGCGTTCTTGTAGAACTCCACGCCCTGCACCAACGACGATGCGCAGTTCCCGACGCCGATGATGGCGACGCGCACTTTTCCCATGGCGGCCTCCTTGATTGTCTCGCGATGTGGATTTGCAATGCACAATGCTATGCACATAGCATTGCACACAGCATCTGCGGAGTCTACTCCACTACAGGGGGCGTGTCAAATTCTGGGGAGCGGCTGGAGGGCAGCGTGAACAACTGAGCGGTGATTTCACCGCAGCGCGCCTATGAACCCCCGGGTTCGCTCCTCAACGGCGATAGCCGTGCCCTACACCATTGGGAACAGCGACGCCATGAACCACGCGAAGGCGAGCGTGGTGGCGATGGCCCCCGGCAGCGGCGACGCGAGCCGCGACGTGGCCCGTGTGGCATACACGCCGAACATGGCCCACGCCACCAGCAGGAAGGGCAGCAGGAGCAGGATGAAGAACAGCCCTGGGTTCAGTTGCAGCGCGAAGAACATGGACGCAAGGAAGATGGCCTTGGTCAGCAAGAAACGCCAGAAGGTTCGCCCGCGCCCCCTGGCGTAGGTGAGCGAAGTGTCGGCCAGGAAGTACGGGAAGCACATGACGGCCAGCACCGCGAACCAGAGCACGCGCCGGCCCGTGGGAATCAGGCTGGTCCAGGTCTGGTCGCCCGGAATAAAGAGGGTCAGCACGATGTAGGCGAACAGCACCAGCCCTGCGCCGACGCACCCCGGCCGCAGCCACCCGCGCCAGGTGCGCCGCTCCAGCAGGCCCCGGCTGCGCATCAGGAGCAGGCTGCCGGTGCCCGCCAGGAGGAAGTACACGGCCAGATAGTTGGCGACGGATAGCGGAATCAGCGTGGTGAGCGGCGACAGCGCCCAGAGCACGAGCGGCGTCAGCAGCGCGGGTACGCCCTTGAACAGCAGAAGGTCCTGCACCCGCATACGCCGCCCGCGGATGGGCGCGCGCTTCCACCAGACCCATTCGCTCAACGGCAGGTAGAGTCCGAGCGCGGCCACATGCAGGAGCAGTACCCACTTCATGCGCGAGTCGGTCCAGCCGTTGGGCGCATGCCCGAAGGCGGCGTCCAACCATTGCGTGATGCGGAGAAGCGTCTCGCGGCTGAAGAGGATGGTAACGTGCTCCACGCCGGGCACGAATTCCAGTTGGCGGGCGGTGCCCGAGGCGAAGTCGCCGTACAGGATGCCCGGTTCCTGCCCGCCGCCGTTCCGCAGGGCGGCGAGGGCGTTTTGCTTGAGGTTGGCGAATTCCAGCGCGCCGGTGAGCAGGAGCAGGTTGCGCGGCATGGATGGGTTGATGTCGGTCATGATGGCCGAGAGGGCGATGGTTGCGCCCACGTCGGCGTGGTCCAGCCCGTAGGTCATCACCACCGCCGTGCCCATGGAGTGGCCCAGTACCGCGATTTGGTCGTCTATCGTGTCGTCGCGGGCGCGGACGTAGTCCACCACCTGGCCGAAGACATCGGTCAACTGCGTAACGTCGCGGACGTGGCCGGCCTGGCGCAGGGGGATGGGATTCCGCCCGTGGCCGGGGAAGTCCAGTAGCGCGGCCAGGTATCCGTTCCGCGCCAGGGTGTAGCCGATGCTGTACATGATCTGCCGCGAGCCGGAGAACCCGTGCGCCACCACCACCGCCGGCTCGGACGCACCGCCCGACGGCCGGAAAATCTCCACCGGCGTGCTCCCGACGGTGAGGTTCTCCCTGGCGATGCCCCTGCCCGCCGCCTGAATCTGGTAGGCGCACACGACGATGGCGGCGGCGCACACCAGCGCGAGGATGGCGTTGCCGACCCCGAACCTGCGATGGTCTCGCATGTACATCTCGGCCTCCTTCGCCGATCACCACTCGGCGATGGGGTTGGTCCTGTCCAGCAGGAATATGCGGATGTCCGCGCCGCAGAACTTGCGCAGGCGCTCGGCCAGTTCACGGGCGGCGGCCTCGCCTTCGGCCACCGTGGCGGGCGGCAGCACGTCCACGTTGATGGCGACGGCCGTGGTGTCTGGGGTGATCTTGGTGGCATCGCCCTGCCGCCAGATCCAGCGGCGGCACATGACGCGGGCGTCGTCCGCCAGGATGACCTCGCCCGGCGCGGGGTATTCGGTCTCGCCGCCGATGAACGGGGTGAACGGCTCGTCGCCGTGCGCCAGGCGCAGCGAGAAGTCGCCCGCCACCTGGCCCAGGTCGTCGCCGCCGCACGGCAGCAGGTGGGCCAGCGACAGGGTGTTCATGAGGGCGACGGCGGTGTTGATGTAGGGGATGTCGTCGCCCTTGACGACGCGCCGCACGAGGGCTTCCAGCGCGGGGCGGGTGTCGGCGGGCTTGGCCCCGAAGCGGCGGAACGCTTCGCGCCAGACTGCCAGGCGCGGGTGGGCGGCGGGGTTTGCGGCGAGGGCGGCGTCGCTGCGGATGCGGGCGCTGGCCTCGGCAAGCAGGCGTGCCACCTCCTCGTGCTGCCCGCGGTTGTCCAGGTTGTGCGCCACCACAAGCCAGCGGCTGTACTCTGGGAACAGGGCTGCGAAGTCGGGCGAAAACGCGAAACGCACGGGTTACCTCCGAGACTTTTCGCCCATTATACTATCGCTGTCAAATTTGGGGACGGCGGGTTGGGTTCGTTTTCTGGTACGCCCCTGGTGCGAGGGGTCTCCGCGTGCCAAGCGGGCGATGACGCGCGGGGCACCTCCGAAGGTGCGTCGCACGTGGTGAACCCCACAAAAAAGTCTGCGGTCGGGGCGCGAACCCGACCGCAGACGTGTCTCTGGGCATCACGGTCTAGCGCTAGAGTAGAGAGGGAAGGGTCTGATAGGCTCCAGGGTAGTGCCTTTAGGCCGCGCCTTTGCCCGAGAGGACGGCAGGTATCGTCTGGAGCAGGATGCGCAGGTCCATCCCTAGGGAGCGGTCCTCCGCATATTCGATGTCCCACCTCACCATCTCATCGAAGGTTACGCTGCTCCGACCCTTGACCTGCCATAACCCCGTGATGCCCGGGGTGACCAACAACCTCCTCTTGTGCCACTCTTTATATTGTTCAACTTCATAGGGGATCGCGGGCCTGGGGCCAACCAGACTCATGTCCCCTTTGATCACGTTGATCAACTGCGGCAGTTCGTCCAGGCTGGTCTTGCGGATGAACCGGCCCACGCGGGTTACCCGGCGGTCCGCCGCCAACTTGTACATCGCCTTGCCGTTGCCATCCTTGTGCAGCCTGCCGTTGCCGTTGATGAAGTCGCTCATGAACTTCTGGTGCACGCTGCTGTCCGCGTTGTGATACATGGAGCGGAACTTGTAAAACGTGAACAGGATGGGCTTGCCATCGGGACCCAGGCCCTTCACCCGCTGCTGCTTGAACAGAACGGGCCCGGGCGAATCCAACTTGATGGCCAATCCCACCACCAGCATCAGCGGCGCTGCCAGTACCAGCGCAATGCCGGCAATCACAACGTCCAGGATGCGTTTGGTTACCAGATACAGACGGTGGCTCAGACTCTCCTGTACCCGCAGCAAATACACAGACTGGCTACTACGAGTGAACTCCATTGCCATGTGCTGCCCGCTCCTTACCTTCTTCCATGCAAAGTATAACATCCCTAGATGAAATCTTGATGACAATCGCTCTCGTTCCAGATGACAATTCGTTCATCTGGGCATCTGGGTTAGGGGCAGATGCAAGTGGAATGCCAGCGGAAATGCCATTGCGAGCGAAGCGAAGCCATCTGGTCGGGTCACGTGCGACGCACCTCCGAGGTGCGTCGCACGTCGCACGTGCCTTGTCACGTTGATGCGAACGAGGCGAAGCGAAACATCTCGGTTGACGAGATTCTTCGCGGCTTCGCCGGTCAGAATGACAGCCCACTCTGTCACGCTGAGCGAAGCAAAGCAATCTCGCGCCGGGGGGATTGCTCCGTCGCTGCGCGCCTCGCGGTAACCGATGGGATGGGCGCGTATGCGAGTCCCAAGGGCCAGTGACCCCAAGGCGAAATCAGGGGCGAATCAGAACCCGTAGGCTTGTTCCAGCAGGGGGACGATGCGGCTCCAGTCGTAGCGCGACACGGCGAACTCGCGGGCGAGCGTGCCGAGTTGGGCGCGGCGGGCCGGGTCGCGCACGAGCGCCACGGTCTCGTCGGCGAACCGCGCCGCGTCGTCGGCGACAACCAGTTCGCGGCCGGGCGTCAGGCCGTAGCCTTCGCACCCCAGCGATGTGGACACGATGGCCTTGCCCAGCGTCATGGCCTCCAGCACCTTCAGCCGCGTGCCGCCGCCCATGCGCATGGGGACCACGTACACATCGGCGGCCGCGATGTAGGGCCGCACGTCGGGGACGAAGCCGGTTACCGTGATGCCGGGCCTGCTTCCCAGGGCCTGCACGGCGGGCGACGGGCGCTGGCCCACGATGTACAGGTGCACATCGGGCACATGCGCCTGTATGCGGGGCAGGATGGCGTCGGCGAACCAGCACACGGCGTCCACGTTGGGGCGGAAGTCCATCTTGCCGGTGAAGACCAGTTTCGGGCCAGGGGTGCCGGCGGTCGGGTCCTCGCCGTCCGGTGTGTAGCCGAGGTAGTGCGCCGCGTCTATGCCGTTGGGGACGACGCGGATGTTCGCGCCGGGCGCAAGGTGGGCCAGGGCGTCGCGATCCCACTCGGACACGGCCACGACGCAGTCGGCCAGGCGGCACACCTGTCGCTCGTACCGCGCCAGCCGCCGCCATTGGACGAACGAGTAGGCGGCTCCGATCCATCGGCGCGGGTTGCGCAGGTCGGTCTCAAAAACCCGCTTCTGGAGCAGGTACTCGGCGTTGAGGTCATCAAAGACGATGCGGGGCCGCCGGGGCAGGCCGGCTTCCAGCGCGGCCAGGGCGTAGGGGGCCATCTCTATGCTTTCCACGTGCAGGATGGCGTAGTCGCGCTCGGCCAGCGCGCGGAGCACTGCATCCTGGAACGCGGGCGAGTAGGCGCGGAGTGCCATGTCGGGCAGGCGCGTCGTGAGGAGCGCGCGGACCCGCTGGGCGCGCGTGCGGGTGGGCGCGGGCAGGACTTCCACGCGCTCGCAGACCTGGCGCAAGGCGGCGGCGTGTTGGGCCGCCTCGGGGCTGCTGGACAGGGAGTACAAATCCACGCGGAACCGCTCGCGCAGCCCCGCGATGAGATTGTAGGCGCGGATGGCCATGCCCTGGTGCGGCGGGTATGGCAGTTCCGATGTGAGGAACAGCACGCGCGGGCGCTCGCTCACGTCTGGCTCATCACCTCATGGTAGACTTCCAGGGTCTGCCGCGCCGCCTTCTCCCACGAGAAGCAGGCCGCGCGCGCAAGCCCTTTGGCCCGCATTTCCTCGCGCAGGCGCGGGTCGCTCAGGACGCGCCACATGGCCACGGCAATGGCCTCGGCGTCCTGGGGTGGGACCAGGATGCCCGCATCGCCCACCACCTCGGGCAGCGAGGAGATGTTGGACACGATGACCGGCGTGCCGCAGGCCATGGCTTCCAGCGCAGGCAGGCCGAACCCCTCGTAGAACGACGGCATGACGAGCATGCGCGCCGCGTTGTACAGATGCAGCAGGTCTTCGGGTGGAACCTGTTGCAGGAACACCACATTCTTCTGCAGGCGCAGCCGCTCCACCGCCGCCAGCGAGTCGTCCACCAGCCATCCCAATTTCCCGACGACTACCAACTTGGCCGCGCTCTTGTATCGGTCCAGCAACAGGCGGAACGCCTCAAACAGCGTGGGCAGGTTCTTGCGCGGCTCTATGGTGCTCACGAACAGGATGAACTCGTCGGAGATGCCATAACGCTGGCGAACCGCCTCCATCGCCTCCTGGTCGTCAATGGGGCGGAACAGCGGGTTGGCGGCCTCGTAGATGACGGATATCTTGGACTCGGACACGCCCAGCAACCGCTGCAAGTCCTCGGAAGTGCTCTGGGACACGGCGATGATGTGGTCGGTGTTGCGCACGGCCACGTCAATCTGACCGTAGTAATTGGCGCTTTCGCGGGTCATGAATTGCGGGAACAGAAGGAACGCCAGGTCGTGCACCGTGATGACCGACAGGCAGTTGCGGCGAAACGGCGGGATGAAATCCGGGCTGTGGAGAAGGTCCAGCCGCAGGCCACGGATCTCCAGGGGCAGCGTCAACTGCTCCAGGCGGTGGTGGCTGGGCGTCCAGACAGGGTGGCGCCGGAAGTTGGGGCGCTGCACCAGGGGGGCCTTGTCCCGGCGATGCTGAAGGATCACGTATTCGTTGTTGCTGTCCAGGTTTGCCAGTTGTGAGACCAGTTGTATGATGTATTGCGCGATGCCCGCTTTGGTGTAGTGCACGAGGCGCGCGTCAATCCCAATCCGCATGAACGATTTTCTCCCTGCGTTCAGATGATTCAGCGGCTCAACCCCCCGGTTGCGGGGGGCCAGGGATCAAATCGGGCAGCATCGGCCGGTCTGACCCACCCATGGCGTCTTTGCGCTGCCTATGATACCAGGATGGGGTGTTTCCGTCAAACGCGCTCGTCTACCGCGCCAGGGCGATTTCCAGCGCCTCGTCCACCGTGCGGCTTTGCAGCACCTCTAGCCCCGCCGGGACGTTGCGCACCCGCGAGCCTGTCTTCGGCATCAGGCAGCGGCGGAAGCCCAGCCGCGCCGCCTCTATAAGCCGCCGCTCGGTCTGGCTCACCGACCGCAACTCGCCCGACAGGCCCACCTCGCCGATGATGGCCATGTCCGCCGCCACCGGCACGTCGCGCACGCTGGATGCGATGGCCAGCGCCACCGCCAGGTCCGCGGCAGGCTCGGTGATGCGCAGCCCGCCCACCACATTGACGAAAACATCCTGGTCGCCCAAACGGATGCCGACGCGCTTGGAGAGCACGGCCACCAGCAGCAACAGGCGATTGATGTCCACGCCGTTGGCCGTGCGGCGGGGCAGGCCGAAACTGGTCGTGCTGGCGAGCGCCTGAATCTCCACCAAAATCGGGCGCGTCCCCTCCATCGTTACGGCGATGGCCGACCCCGACGCCGACGGCAGCCGCTCGGCCAGGAACGCCTCGGACGGGTTGGCCACCTCCGCCAGCCCCTGCTCCTCCATGCTGAAGACGCCGACCTCGTTGGTGGAGCCAAACCGATTCTTGACCGCGCGCAGCAGACGGTAGGAGTGAAAGCGGTCGCCCTCCAGGTAGAGCACCGTGTCCACGATGTGCTCCAGCACGCGCGGGCCCGCAATGACGCCGCTCTTCGTTACATGCCCCACCAGGAAGATGGGGATAATCAGCGATTTGGCCAGACGCTGCAACGCGGCGGCGCATTCCCGCACCTGGCTCACACTCCCCGCCGAGGACTCCAAATCCTCCGAGTAGATGGCCTGAACCGAATCCACCACGACGAAACCGGGCTTCATCTGCTCAATCTGCTCCAGAATCTGCTGGAGGCTGGTTTCGGGGAGGACGTAGAGGGAATCGCCGTCCACGCCCAGGCGCTGGGCGCGCATCTTGATCTGCTGGGGCGACTCTTCGCCCGACACGTACAGCACGCGGCGGCCCTGTGCGGCCTGGTCGGCGGACATCTGGAGCAGGAGCGTGGATTTGCCGATACCCGGGTCTCCGCCGATGAGCACCACGGACCCAGGGACGATGCCGCCGCCCAGCACCCGCTGCATCTCGCCCATGGACACGGGGATGCGGTCGAACCCGTCGGAGCGGATGTCGCGCATGGGCTGGGGCTTGGCCCGCAATGGCGGAGCGGCGCGGCTCCCGCCCTCGCGGGCAGGCTCCACCACCGTCTCCACCATCGTGTTCCACTCGCCGCAATCCGGGCACCGCCCCACCCACTTGGGCGATGTGCTCCCGCACTGCTGGCACACGTACACCGTCTTGGTTTTCGGCAAGGCAATCCGCTCCCCGAACGTGCGGCCCGCGCACTAGTGCTTGACCACACAGAAAACTGCGCGTTGTCATTGCGAGCCACGCGAAGCCATCCAGTCGGCCCACGTGCGACGCACCTCCGAGGTGCGTCGCACGTGCCTTCTCACGTTATTGCGAGTGAAGCGAAGCAATCTCGGTTGACGAGATTCTTCGCGGCTCCGCCGCTCAGTAATGACATCCCATCTGTCATTGCGAGCCACGCGAAGCCATCCAGTCGGCCCACGTGCGACGCACCTCCGAGGTGCGTCGCACGTGCCTTCTCACGTTATTGCGAGTGAAGCGAAGCATCTCGGTTGACGAGATTCTTCGCGGCTCCGCGCCTCAGTAGGGACAATTCATGAATTGTCCCTACGGGCGCTTCGCGCCCTCGCAATGACACACGTCAAGAATTGCTGCGGCCCGCGCACTAGGCCGGGCTGGACGCGGCAACCTCCGTCTCTCGGTCAAGGGCGCGCAGGGTAATCTGGCCGTTCTCCACATCCACGAGAATCTGGTCGCCCTTCACAAACTGCCCCGCGAGGACGCCCTCGGACAGCGGGTCTTCCACCAACTGCTGGATGACACGGCGCAGCGGGCGCGCGCCAAACTGCGGCTCGTAGCCCCGCTCGGCCAGCAACTCCTTGGCCGCTTCGGTGGCCTGGAGCGACAGCGCGTGCTCTTTCAGCCGCTCGCACACCTTGCCGAGTTCCAAGTCCACGATCTGCTTGATCTGCTCGCGGTTCAGTGCGCGGAAGACGATGACGGCATCCACGCGGTTCAGAAACTCGGGGCGGAAGGTGCGTCGCAGTTCGTCCAGCACCTTGTCGCGCATGCGCTGGTAGGCTTCCTCCTCGGTCTTCGCCGTCTCGCGCCGCGTGGCAAAGCCCAGCGTGGCCTCGCGGTTCAGCAGTTCGGCCCCTACGTTGGACGTCATGATGATGATGGTGTTGCGGAAGTCCACCTTGTGGCCTTTGGCGTCCGACAGGTGGCCGTCCTCCATAATCTGGAGCAGCATGTTGAACGCCTCGGGGTGGGCCTTCTCCACCTCGTCAAACAGGACGACGCTGTATGGGCGACGACGGATGGCTTCGGTCAACTGCCCGGCCTCCTCGTATCCCACGTAGCCCGGGGGCGCGCCGACCAGCCGCGACACGGTGTGCCGCTCCATGAACTCGGACATGTCCAGTTGCAGGAGTGCCTCCTCGCTGCCGAACATGAATTCGGCCAGCGCCTTGGCGAGTTCCGTCTTGCCGACGCCTGTGGGTCCCAGGAAGATGAACGAGCCGATGGGGCGCTTGGGGTCCTTCAGCCCGGCTCGGGCGCGCCGCACCGCCTTGGCGATGGTAGAGATGGCCTCGTCCTGGCCCACGATGCGGCGATGGAGCGCCTCCTCCATGTGCAGCAGGCGCTCGGACTCCTCGCCGGCGAGCCGTGCCACAGGGATGCCCGTCCACATGGCCACCATCTCGGCGATGTCGTCGGCGGTAACCACGGGACGCGGTTGCGGCTTGAGCCAGCCCAGGTCTAGTTGGCCGGTGTCGGTCTCTTGCAAGGCCTCGTCTATGGGACGGATGGCCTCCGGCGACTTGTACATCCGCACCCGTGAGGCGGCCTCGTCAATGAGGTCAATCGCCTTGTCGGGCAGGTAGCGGTCGGAGATGTAGCGAGCGCCGAGGCGCGCCGCCGCTTCCAGCGCGCCGTCGTCAATGTCCACGTTGTGGTGCTCCTCGTACCGCTCGCGGATGCCCTTGAGGATGGCGATGGTCTCTTCCACCGTCGGCTCGTCCACGCGCACCGGCTGGAAGCGGCGCTCCAGGGCGGGGTCGCTCTCTATGTGCTTGCGGTACTCGTCGCTGGTGGTCGCGCCGATGCACTGGAGTTCGCCCCTGGCGAGGGCAGGCTTCAGGATGTTGGCGGCGTCCACCTGGCTCCCGGCCGCGCCCGCGCCCACCAGCATGTGCAGTTCGTCAATGAACAGAATGCACTTGGAGCCTTTGATTTCGTCAATGACCTTCTTCAGGCGCTCCTCAAACTGGCCCCGGTACATGGTGCCGGCGACCAGCGAACCCACGTCCAACTGAATCAGCCGCCGGTTCTGCAGCGGGCGCGGCGTCTGGCCCGCGACGATGCGCTGCGCCAGGCCCTCTACAATGGCCGTCTTGCCTACGCCCGGCTCGCCGATGAGGGCGGGGTTGTTCTTGGTGCGGCGCGACAGAATCTGGATGACCCGCTCTATCTCGCGCTCGCGGCCGATGACGGGGTCCAGTTTTCCCTCCGCGGCCAGGGCGGTGAGGTCCACGCTCAACTGGTCTATGAGGGGGGTCTCCTTGGTCTTCGGCCTTGGCCCGACGGGGGTCGCCATCGCCATCTGTTGGGACATCTGGGTGGCGCGCAGCCGCACGCGCTCCAGGTCCAGGCCCATCTTGCGCAAGACGCTGATGGCGACGCCCTGCCCCTCGCGGATGATGCCGAGCAGGAGATGCTCCGTGCCCGCCTGGGCGCGCCCCATGCGCTGGGCCTCGTCAATGGCCAGTTCAATGACGCGCTGGGTTCGGGGCGTCAGGGTGGGCGTCCCCGCCCCGGTGTACTCACCGCGCCCGGCGATCCGCTCCACCAGCGCCCGAATCTCGTTCAGGTCCACGCCCATCTGCATCAGGATCAGTGCTGCCGCCGTCTGCTCGCGAATCAACCCCAGGAGCAGGTGCTCCGTGCCCAGATAGTTATGCTTCAGCCGGCGCGCCTCGTCGTGCGCCTGCGCCAACGCTCTACGTGCTTCTTCCGAAAACAGCCGCTCAAATTTGGTAGCCATATCGCTGCCTCGTCTTTCCCTAACCGGAACCCTGTTGTGGCCCTGAGAAAACATCAGGGCTGTCCCGCCCTATGGCGAAACAGCCCTGACTTCTCTGCTTCCGCTGCGCCGGTCCGGTTGAACTAGGGCCATTTCAAACGCATAGGGTGAGACTTCCTCTAAACCGATTTCCTGTAAACCGAATCAACCTGATCAGCCGCCGTCGCTGACGGGATCCAGAGAATACCATCGGGTGTGTGCGCAAGCCCCGCCTGCGCCCTAGTCGGCTTCCTCCTCGTCGGCGTCGCTGGCCTCGCTCAGGCACGCCTCCACATCCTCGTCCGCCACGGCCGTCGCCGCATCCTCGGCCAACTCGTCGTCATCCCAATCGTCCTGGAGACTGGCCGAGTACTCCTCGCGCCAGTCAATGTCCGCGTACTGCGGGTCGGCCACACGCTTGAGGCTCAGCCCCATTCTCCGCTTCTGCGAGTCAATGCGGATGATGCGCAGCGTGTGCGTCTCCCCTTCCTTCACGATCTCCTTCGGATGGGTGATTCGGTCATCGGAGAGTTCGGAGATGTGAATCAGCCCCTCAATCTGGTCGTCAATGCGGGCGAAAGCGCCGAAGGACGTGAGTTTCGTGATGACGCCCTCCACCAACTGCCCGACCTTGTAGCGCTGCTCCACCAAGTCCCACGGCTCAGGCTCCAGGCGCTTCAGGCTCAGGCCGATGCGTTTGCGCTCCCGGTCCACGCTCAGGACGTAAACCTCCACCTCCTGCCCGACCTTCAAGACCTCGCTGGGGTGGGTGATGCGCCCCCATGCCAACTCGGAGATGTGAATCAGGCCGTCGGCTCCGCCCAGGTCCACAAAGGCCCCGAAGTCGCAGACGCTGGTAACGATGCCCTTGCGGACCTCGCCTTCGCGCAGGGAATCCAGCAGCCGCTCCTTCTGGCTGTCGCGTACCTCCCGCAGGGCCGCCCGCTCGGAGAGAATCAGCCGATTGCGCCTGCGGTCCAGTTCAATGACCTTCAGGGGCAGCGTCTTGCCGGTCAGGTCTGCCCACACCTGCTCGTTGTCATCGCCCTTGCGCTGGTGCTCGTTGGCCAGTTGGGAGGCCGGGATGAACCCGCGCAGTTTGCCCATGCGGACGATAAGCCCGCCCTTATTGTAGCCGGTGATCAGGCCGTCAAACACCTCCTGCGATTTGTACAGGTTCTCCGCCGCCCGCCAGTCCTTCTCCAATTCGGCACGGGCGAGAGAGACCACGATGTGGCCTTCGGCGGTCTGCGGCCGGACGACAACGGCCACCACCTTGTCCCCCACTTGCAGTTCTTTGCGGAACTCCGGGTCCAACGACTCCAGATCGCGTTGTGGCACGACAGCCTCCGATTTGCCTCCGATGTCCACCAGCATCTCGGTGTCCGAGATGGCGACGATCTTGCCCTCCACCGTTTCGCCGCGGGTGAAGGTCTTGAGGCCGAAATGTTCCTGCTCCAGCAGGTCTTGCATGGAAGGTGGGGTTACGGGCGGTGTGCTGAGGTTCACCTCCTGATCTTGCGCATGAACGTCCGGCTGCTGATTCTCCATCCGAGCTTCCCCTTACCGTTGAGATTTACTGCTCTTGAACCTATTATAGCGTAAGTTGCGCGAAAACGCAAACCCTTGCGTGGGTTCACCGCAGAGACGCAGAGAACACAGAGGGGGCAAGACAAATCTCTGCGGTCTCCGCGTGCTCTGCGGTGATAAACCCTCGCGCGGTTGGCGCAAGGCGGCGCAGGTGGTATAATCAGGGCCTGCGCCACGCAGCGCGGATGCGCTTCCGCGCAACCCAACCGGAGGATAGACACGAAATGAAGCGTTGTCTGCACTTGAGCGTTCTGACCCTGCTCGTCGCAGTCATGGTCTGGCCGCTGGCGGGCTGCGGCGGTCCGGCCCCCACGCCCACGCCGACCAAGACCCCGCGCCCGGCCTTCACGCCCACGCCCGAACCGCCCACCCCGACGCCACCGCCCCCCATCCAGGCGGAAACGCCGACACCCGAACCCACGCCGGCGCTCCCAACGCCGCTACCCACCGTCGCGGGCAACGTCTGGCCTCTCACCGGCCTTCCCGTCGCCGACCCGACGCTTTTGGAGCGTCCGCCCATCGCCGTCAAGATTTCCAACTCGCCCCAAGTGCGGCCCCAGTCGGGCCTTCAGGCGGCGGACATTGTGTTTGAGCACCTGGCCGAGGGCGGCGTAACCCGCTTCACCGCCATCTACCACAGCCAGGACGTGGAGCGCATCGGCTCGGTGCGGAGCGCCCGCCTGATTGACCTGGAGATCCCCGCCATGTTCCAGTGCGCGCTCATCTATTCGGGGGCCAGCCCTGAGGTTACGCGCCTTATCACCGAGTCGGACTTCGCAGACCGGGCCTTCTCCGACTGGTTTGGCGCGCCCGTGTTCTACCGGGTGAAAATCCCCGGCCTGGCCTACGAGCACACGCTATTCACCGATACCCAAACCATCTGGAACTATCTGAAGACCAAGGGCCTGTTCGGCAAGCGCGACATCCGCGGGATGCGGTTTGACGCCGCCGTGCCTGCTGGCGGCAAGCCCGTTGCGTCGGTTTTCATCCCATACAGCAAGTACTACTCCGACGTAACCTGGACCTACGATGCTCAACGGGGGCAGTACCTGCACTCCATCCTCGGCGAGCCGCACAAGGACCGCCTGACGGACCAGCAAATCGGGGCGAACAATGTGGTCATCCTGTACGTGAACCACGTGGAGACGCTCATTGTGGAGGACGAACTCGGCTCCCACTCTGTCCAGATTCAGTTGTGGGGCGAGGGGCGCGGCACCGTGCTCCGCGACGGCAAGGCGTGGGACGTAACGTGGAGACGGCCCAATCGGCCCGACCCGCTCACGCTCATCGGCCCCGACGGGCAACTGTTCCCGCTGAAGCCCGGCAACACGTGGTACAACACCGTGCCGCTGGATATGAAGGTTACGATGCAGTAGGGGTTGCAGGGGCACAGCGTGCTGGACACATTACGCTGTGCCCCAGAATGCTCCCCAATTTAGCGGTCTGCCAGCACCGCCACACCGGGCAGCGTCCTGCCCTCCAGGAACTCCAACGACGCGCCGCCGCCGGTGGACACGTGCGACATCTTGCCCGCGACGCCTGCCTGTTCCACCGCCGCCGCGGAGTCGCCGCCGCCGATGATGGTGATCGCCTTCGGCAATTTCGCCAGCACGTGGGCGATGGCGAACGTCCCCTCGGCAAATCGCGGGAACTCAAACACGCCCATAGGCCCGTTCCACACCACCGTCTTGGCCCCGCGCAGTGCGTCGGAGAAAGCCTTCACGGTCTGCGGCCCGATGTCCAGGATACGCCACCCTGCGGGGACCTGCCCCACGGGCACCACTTTGGCCTGCGCGTCGGCGGCGAAGGCGTCGGCCACCACGACATCCGTCGGCAGGAGAATCTTGCCCTCGCCCTGCGCCAGCAACTCCTTGGCGACGGCGACGCTGTCCTCCTCCACCAGCGACGCCGCCACGTCGTAGCCCTGCGCCTTCAGGAACGTGTTGGCCATACCGCCGCCGATGAGGAGCCTGTCCACCTTGCCCAGCAGGTTCTTGATGACACCGATCTTGTCGGAAATCTTCGCGCCGCCCAGGATGGCCACGAAAGGCCTCTTGGGGTCTTCCAGCGCGCGGCCCAGGTAATCAATCTCCTTCTCCATCAGGAACCCGGCCACAGCGGGCAGGTACGCCGCCATGCCCGCCGTGGAGGCATGGGCGCGGTGGGCCGTGCCGAAGGCGTCGTTCACGTACAGGTCGGCCAGCGCCGCCAGTTTTCGGCTGAATTCGGGGTCGTTGGCCTCCTCCTCGGCGTGGAACCGCAGGTTCTCCAGCATGAGCACTTCGCCGGGCTTGAGCGCCGCCACCGCCGCCTCGGCTTCCGGCCCCACGCAGTCGGCGGCGAACGCCACATCCATGCCCAGCAACTCGCCGAGCCGCTTGGCCACCGGCCGCAGGCTGAACTCGGGCGCCACCTTGCCCTTGGGCCTGCCCAGGTGCGAGGCGAGAATCACCCGCGCCTTCTGGTCCAGCAGGTAGCGGATGGTGGGCAGGGCCGCCACGATGCGCGTGTCATCGCGCACCTCGCCGCCCTCCAGCGGCACGTTGAAATCCACGCGCACGAAAACGCGCTTGCCCGCTACGGGCACATCACGAATGGTCTTCTTGTTCATTGCCCCCACTCCTTGCAGAAATCGGCGGCGCTCCCCGTACTTGCCGCTTGGCCCCGTCGGAGAAGCCCCGCCCGTGTGCCTTCCGGCACCGAGATTGTGCCAGAATTCACGAGCGATTATACACTCACTTGCCCTTCTCGCAAAACTCAATGAGCCAGGACGCCAGTTTGGCCGAGTCGTGCCGCCAGGGACGCTCGCGATCCACGAGGTCGCTCGTGTACACGCGGTACGGGGCGTCGGACGGGTACTCGGGCCTCACCCATTCCACGCCGGGGACGTTGGGCAAGTCCGCAGACAGGTTGTCGTTGGCCAGGACGTTGGGGAAGACGTCGGGGCCGATGTGCCGATGGAGCGCGTCCATGTGGTCGGCCAGCGTGTACCCCTCGGTCTCGCCGCGCTGGGTCGCCACGTTGCACACGTAGATTTTCTTGGCCCGCGACGCCCGCACGGCCCGGACGATGTCGGGCACCAGCAGGTTGGGCAGGACGCTGGTGTACAGACTGCCCGGCCCCGCCACGATGAGGTCGGCTTCCAGGATGGCCCGCAGCGCCCCGGGGTACGCGGGCACGTCGCTCGGCTGGAGAAACACGCGCTCAATGGGTCGGCCGCTCTCGGGTATCTGCGATTCGCCTTCCACCCAGGCGGGTTCGCCCTCGGAGAGTTCCTCGCCCTCGCCCTTCAGTTCCGCCACGAGGGTTACGTTCTCCAGCGTGGAAGGGAGAATCTGCCCGCGCACGGCCAGCACCTTGCTGGACTCCAGCAGGGCGCGCTCAAAGTTGCCGGTAACGCCCGCCATGGCGACGATGAACAGGTTGCCGAAACTGTGCCCGTTCAGCCCCTCGCCCTCGCTGAATCGGTACTGGAACAGTTGCGTGGTGAGCGACTCGGCGTCGGCGAGGGCCGTCAGGCAGTTGCGGAAGTCGCCCGGCGGCAGCACGCCCAACTGGCGGCGAAGCCTGCCCGAACTGCCACCGTCGTCGGCCACGGTAACGATGGCCGTGATGTTCTGCGTGTACTCTTTCAACCCGCGCAGCAGGGTGGACAGGCCCGTGCCGCCCCCGATGGCCACGATTCGGGGCCCCCGGTCGCGCTGCCAGTGCTTGTACACTGCCTCGGCCACGTCCTGCTGCCCCGGCCTCAGGAACGCCGCCAGCAGCGAGCGGTTGAGTTGGTAGATGGCAACGGCGATGGCCGCCAGTCCCAGCACGCCGAACAGGAGCCCGCGCCACGTCCGTCCGATGAACTGGAGCGTGAGGTAGTAGAACACGGGTGGGAAGGTCCACCGCACGTAAACTTCCCGAAGGATGTACGCCACGCCCAGGCCCACGATGGTCGTGCCCAGCAGGAGCAACAGGAGCCATCGCTTGACGTGCATGCCGGGCGCCAGCCACCGCAGGGCCGAGCGGATTTGACTTCGCGGTTTCACGGGCTGCTCCTAGAGATGAAAGTCTCCCACTCACCCGAATTATAAGACCGCCCGTGCCCTTGTCAAAGCAGGCGAGGCGCACGCGCGGCGCTTGACATCCGCCCGCGCCCGTGCTACCCTTTGGCCCGCGCACGCGCGGCGTGAGGGACCCCTCACGGCGCGCACACCCAACGCTCGGAGCGCAGGCACATGCGGCTTGGATTCGCGGTCAAAGTGCTGGGGCGGCCTGGGCTGAAGTCCCACGACACGCGCCGATGGCAGAACAGCCCCCACCTCAGCGTCAGCCTGGCCTATCTGCGCGACATCTTCGTGTACCTGGGCGAGATGCAGATTCGCATGTACCGCATCTCGTCGGACGTCGCGCCTTACCTGACCCATCCCGACATGCCCCAATTCCACCGCCAGATTGACGAGTGTGCGGCGGAACTGGCGGCCCTGGGCGAGATGGCCCGCAGACAGGACCTGCGGCTGTCGTTCCACCCGTCGCAGTACATCGTGCTCAACGCCGAGGACGAATCCATCGCCGAGAAGGGCGCGCGCGACATCGTGGCCCAGGCGCAGATGCTGGACGCCATGGGCCTGGGCGACGAGGCGGTGGTGGTTACCCACGTGGGCGGGCTGTACGGCGACCGCAGGGCGGCCCTGGAACGGTTCGCCCGCCGCTACGAACGCCTGCCCGAACCCGCCCGCAGGCGGCTGGTGCTGGAGAACGACGAGAGCCAGTTCTGCATTTCCGACACCCACTGGGTCCACCGCCAGACGGGCATCCGCCTCATCTTTGACTACCTGCACTTCCAGAATTGCAATCACGAGGGCGTGCCGCTGCGGGATGCGGTCCGCATGGCGCTGGATTCGTGGCCGGCGGGGCAGACGCCGAAAATCCACTTCAGTTCGCCGCGCACCGAGTTCCGCGTGGCGACGCGCAAGAACCCCGACGGCACCCGCCGCGAGGTGCTCCTGCCGCCGCTGTGGACCCAGCATTCGGATTTCATCAATCCGTTTGAGTTCATCCAGTTCGTGCAGGACACCGACGGCTTCCGGGAGTACGACGTGATGCTGGAGGCGAAGGCCAAAGACCTGGCGTTGCTGCGTCTCCGCGAAGACCTGCGGCGATTCGCGCCGCAACTGGCAGAGGCGCGCCGAATCACCTGATGCGAGGGCTACCATGCCGAAGAACTCGCCACTGGTGTGGTGGTTGGTGCTCATCGCGTTTGGGCTGTTGGGCGTCGCGTGGCTCATCCTGCAGTCGGGGACGGCCAGCGCATCGTACCCCTACGGGCTAGTGAGCGGGGGCATGGGCAGCGGGATGCTGATCGTCCTCGGCCTCGCCACGCGCCGCTGGGCCAAAGGGCAGCGGGCATCGGCGAAGAAGTCGGGCAAGGAGTCCTCGGAGAAATCCACCGCCTCGCGCACGGCGTCCCGCTGGGGCTGCGTGGGGCACGTGATCGCGCTGCTGTGGCTGCTGATGGGACTGGCGGCCGCGGCCTTCCTGGTGGCAACGCTGCGATGAATACCGAGACCACTTACCGTTCGCCCGATACATACCGTGTGCTGGTGGTGCTGGTCAACAGCCGCCGAGACTGGGAAATCGTCCAGACGCAGGGCTGGTATCGCATTCCGGTGAACCGCGCGCCGCGTCAGGTGGGGGCCGACCTGCTGGCGTTCTACTTCAGCAAGGTCTTCGCCGACATGGCGTGGAGCGTGCGGTATGTGGCGCCGGTGCTGCGGTTTGAGTTGGCGCGGCGGCGCGAGTTGCTGCCCGACGAGGCCGATCACCCCCGCGCCGACGACTGGTACTACCGCGTGGTGCTGGGGCCGCTGGAGCCGCTCCCCCGGCCGATTCCCAGCCGGCGGCTGCGGCGGCTCGTGTTCCTGCCCACGACGCTGGGCCGGCTCCTGTCGGCTGAGGAGATCAACGACCTGTGGATTCGCGAGCCGCTGGAGGAGCGCGTGTGGCGGGCGCTGAAGGGGGCGGGCCTGCGGCCAGAGGCGTCGTTTGAAGTGCGGGACGCGGGCACGCGCTACAGGATCGCCATCGCCATCCCGTGCGCGCAGGGGGGCGTGGGCGTGGGGCTGGCGGAGCGCGCGCCCGTGCCGCCTGGGTGGACGTATGTAAGCGCGGCGTCGGCGGGCGGGGACATCGCGAGCGTCGTGGCGCGGGTCCTGGCCGAGGTGCAGCGACGCGGCGGGGCTTGGGCGTGAGGGATTGCAGCGGGCAGCAGTCAGCGATCAGCCGTCAGCGGTCAGCGGGCAGCCGTCAGCGGTCAGCGGTGGGGGCAGCGGCGCGGACCGGCAATCCCCCAAACCCGTATCCCCTCTGTGCTCTCTGCGTCTCTGCGGTGAACCGGCATCGCGGACAGACTCACCGCCGAGGCGCGGAGGACGCAGGGCAGCAATCCCCCAAACCCGTATCCCCCTCTGTGCTCTCCGCGTCTCTGCGGTGAAACAGTTCGGCGGCGCCGTTGACAGGCCCCACATCGGGGCTATAATAGCCGCAGGCTACCAGAGTAGCCAGAAAGGAGGGCCCAATGGCCGCAACCGTGTTTGACAAAATGGTGCAGTTCTTCAAGGACGACGAGTGGAAGTTCCGACAACTGGAGGACAGGCCCATTCTCCAGATGGGGTTCTCGGGCCGCAATGGCGCTTGGATGTGCTACGCCCAGGCCAAGAACGAGCAGCAGCGGTTCATCTTCTACTCCGTGCTGGAGGCCAAGGCCCCGCCGGAGAAACGCTCCGCCGTCGCCGAGTTCCTCACGCGGGCCAACTACGGCCTCGTCCTGGGCAACTTTGAGTTGGACTACTCGGACGGGGAAATCCGCTACAAGACCAGCATTGACGTGGAGGGCGGAGACCTGACCCACGAGATGATCAAGACCATGGTGTACACGAACGTCCTCATGATGGACAAGTATCTCCCCGGCATCATGAGCGTCGTGTACGGCAATGTCCCGCCCGAGCAGGCCATCGCCGCGGTGGAGGGCCGGTAGCCCGCGACCCACGCGCGAGGTGGCCGTTCCCGGCCGCAGTGGCGTAGGAGGGCATTGTTTCGGCCGAATGGCGCGTGGTGGCGAATCCCCACCGCGCGCCGACCATCTTCGGGCTGTCATCATCCTTGCGCAGGGAGGACGATGCGATGAAACCCGCGGTTTTCCTCGCTCCCGTGTTGGCGGTTACCGTAGGCGCCCTCATCTGGGCGGAGTTCGCCGAGAGGCCGCGCCTGGTGTACGTGTTCAAGCCACTGTCCACGCTGCTGGTGATCGCTGCCTGCGCGCTGGCGTTTCTGGATCCGGCCCACAACCCCACCTACACCCTCGGCGTGCTGGTCGGGCTGGGCCTGTCGCTGGGCGGCGATGTGGCCCTCATGTTCCACGACAGCCGCAGGGCGTTCCTGGTGGGCCTGGTGCTGTTCCTGCTGGCCCATGTCGCGTACACGGTCGTGTTCACGGCGCTGGGGCGGTCGTCCGGGTGGGACATCGTGTCGGGGGCGGTGCTGCTGGCGGCGGGCGCGGGGTTCTACGCGCTCATCCGGCCCAACCTGGGCGCGATGCGCGTGCCGGTCCTCGCTTACATGGTGGTGATCTCGGTGATGGTGAACCGCGCGGTGTCCGCGCTGGCGAGCCCCGTGTTCGGCGCGGGGCAGGCGGCGATGGTGGCGGTCGGGGCGGTGCTATTCTACGTGTCCGACGTCATTCTGGCGGCGGCGCGCTTCTGGAAGCCGTGGCGGTATCACCGCATCAGCCTGGCGTTCTACTACGCGGGGCAGTTCCTCATCGCGCTGGCGGCGAGTTACTTCGGATAGCGGCCTGGCGCGCGGCGCGGGATTACGCGCCACACGGAAGCCGTGCTGGTTGCGTGGGCTTCGGGATGCAGTCGCCGGTCTTGCGGGCGTCGCGCCTCGGTTTGACGGGACGACAAAGTACGTATATACTAGAAATATATACCCTGGAGAGAGGTTAGCCGTATGGATACTGCCAGGTTGTTCCGAAATGGAAAAAGCCAAGCCGTGCGACTTCCGAAGGCGTACCGATTCGCAGGCACCAAGGTCTACATCAAGCGAATTGGCAATGCGGTGGTTCTCATCCCTGAGGAGGATTCCTGGCAGGCGCTTCTGGACAGTTTGGCGCTCTTTTCGGACGATTTCATGGCCGAGCGCGCGCAGCCTGCCACGCAACAGCGCGAGGGGCTTTTTGAATGAAGTACCTGCTGGACACCAACATCTGCATTGCCCTGATCCGCCACAAGCCCGCAAGCCTTTTGGAGAAGATAGCCCAACACACGGTCGCCGACATCGGCGTTTCCTCCATCACCGTTGCCGAACTCCAGTATGGCGTTTACCGCAGCCAGCGTCCGGCACAGAATGAGCAGGCTCTGGCGCTGTTCCTCCTTCCGCTCACGATTCTGGATTTCGACTACTCGGCGGCGGTGGCCTATGGACGCCTCCGTGCGGCGCTGGAGGCCCAGGGCGTTCCAATCGGCTCGCTGGATTTGCTCATTGCCGCGCAAGCGGTCAGTCGCGGCCTCACTGTGGTTACCAACAACGTCCGCGAGTTCGCGCGTGTCCCCGGGTTGAGTGTGGAGGACTGGTCGCAGGGGCAGAACCAGTCAGATGCGGGGACACAGCATGCGGAGTGAGCGGCGGGCGGTGGCTTGGCGAGGGGGCTGATGTACGCGGTAGATACCGACCTTTATTCTGGTTCGTGCTCGTTACCTTCTGCTTTTTCCTCTCCCCGCATCCATTCCATCCACTCTTTGATGCGCTTTTCGTACCCCAGCGTGCCGGGCTCGTAGTAGCGGCGGCCTTTGAGGGGATCGGGCAGGTACTGCTGCTCCACCCAGTGGCGGTCAAACGCGTGCGGGTACTTGTACCCCTCGCCGTGGCCCAGCGCTTCGGCGTCGCGGCTGGCGTCCTTCAGGTGGTCGGGCACCTCCACCTTGCCCTCGCGCTCCACGTCGGCCAGCGCCTTCCAGTAGGCCCCCACCGAGTTGCTCTTGGGCGCGGTCGCCAGGTAGATGGCGGCCTCGGCCAGGGCGTACTGCGCTTCGGGCAGGCCCACCCACTCCAGCGCCTGGGCGGCGGCAGTGGCCACCACCAGCGCCTGCGGGTCGGCCAGCCCCACGTCCTCCGACGCGAAGATGATCATCCGCCGCACGATGAATCGGGGGTCCTCGCCCGCGTAGAGCATCTTCGCCATCCAGTACAGCGCGGCGTCGGGGTCGGACCCGCGCAGGCTCTTGATGAACGCCGAGATGGTGTCGTAGTGGGCGTCGCCGTCTTTGTCGTACAGGATGGCGCGCCGCTGGATGGAGTCCTCGGCCACCTGGAGCGTAACGTGTACCCAGCCCTGCTTGTCGGCGGGGGTGGTGGTAACGGCCAGTTCCAGAGCGTTGAGCGCGCGGCGGGCGTCGCCCCCGGCGATGCGGGCGATGTGCTGGATGGCCTCTTCGTCCACGCGCACCTTCCAGTTGCCGTAGCCGCGCTCCTTGTCCGTCAGGGCGCGGCGCAGGAGCGTGAGGATGTCCTCCTCGGTCAGCGGGCGCAGTTGGAACACCTGCGAGCGCGACACCAGCGCCGAGATGACCTCAAAGTATGGGTTCTCGGTCGTGGCGCCGATGAGGATGATGGTCCCGTCCTCCACGTGGGGCAAGAGCGCGTCCTGCTGGGCCTTGTTGAAGCGGTGGATTTCGTCCACCAGGACGATGGTGCGCTGGCCGTAGAGATTGCGGCGCTCCTTGGCTTCGTCTATCAGGCGGCGGATGTCGGCCACGCCCGCCATGACCGCGCTGATGGCGGCGAAGTGCGACTTGGTGGTGTTGGCGATGATCATGGCGAGGGTTGTCTTGCCGGTGCCCGGCGGTCCCCAGAAGATGAGCGAACTCAACTGGTCAGCCTGGATGGCGCGGCGAAGCAGCCTGCCCTCGCCGACGATATGCTCCTGGCCCACGAACTCGTCCAGCGTTCGCGGGCGCATGCGCGCGGCGAGGGGGGCTTCTTTGCGGATTTGCTCCGCACGGGCGTGGGCGAACAAATCGTCTCTAGCCATGCGACAGGATCCCTCCCAGTCCTGCGTTCATCTTACGCCGCGCGCGGGCAGACGTCAAGCGGGGCATCCGTAGGGGTGCATTTCAGTTTGGGGGCAAGCCTGCTGCAATGGGCACGTCGGAGCAGGGCCGTGAGCCGCTCCCCACCAACGAAATCCACTTTCGCCGCCCGGCGTGCAGCGAAGGGGCTGCTTGACCTCACCTAACCCCTCCCACACCCTCCCCTTTCCTCTCCGCCCGCGGAGAGGAAAGGGGAGGGCCGGGGTGGGGATAGGTGAGGTAGATTCTGCGCGACGACCTAACGACATTCGGTCATTCTCGCCCCAAAACGGAAATGCACCCATCCGTAAGGCAGGTCCCGAGGTTTGGTGCAACCGTCATTTGCGGTTGCGTTCCGCGCGGCGAAGCGGCGAGGATGGACGGCTGTCGCGGAGGGAAGCGCCATCCGCGCAGCCTATTGCGCCACGGGCGGGGCTTCCGAGGACAGACGCGCGTACAGGCGGGCCTTGAGGGCTTCCAGCGTCTCACGGTACGATGCGGAGCGAAGCGGTGGCGTCGTCATGATGTAGGCGTCTTCGCCGTTGTCGCTGTAGTAGCGCACGCGGCGGCCCTGCACCGTGAACCCATACTTCTCGTAGAGCCGCTGGGCCGGCAGATTGCTCACGCGCACCTCCAGCGTTACGGCCGCTGCGCCTCGGCGTTGCGCTTCCTCTATCATCGTGAGCAACAGCAGTTCGCCCACACCCCGCCGCCGATAGGGCGGCGCGACGGCCAGCGTGCTGATGTGGGCCTCGTCCACCATCATCCAGAAGCCGCCGTACCCGATGATAGGCGTGCGAGGCTGTCCCGCCGAACGCAGGTTCAGGATTTTGCCCAGGAGCCCGCGCTCCGCCTGGCGGGGGGCCGGGCGCGCCACCACGTACCAGGACAGCGTGTTCTCCTCAATCTCGTAGCGGTAGGCGTGCGCCGACCAGGGCATGGAGAAGCACACCCGCTCAATCTCCAGCACTTCGGGGATGTCCTGAACGCGCATGGGCTGGAGAATATAGGGCAAGATGTCGCTGTTCACGGCTCCCTCTCCGAGACGGGATGCTGCAGGTAGATGGGGCTGAGCGTGGCCACGTCGTCGGTCTCGCCCGCCAGAAGCCGCCGCCAACCCAACTCGGCCAGGAACGCGGGCCTGCGCAGCGATGCGGCGCTGGGGGCCAGAATCGCCAGGTCCGCGAACTTCTGCCGCAGGTACTCTCGCGCGTCCCTGTCCAATTCCCCGCAGTAGAGCGTCTTGTGATTCCCGTCGGGCACGAGCGAGTCCAACTTCACGATGCGGTAGGGCAGGACCTTCTGCCATTGCCCGCGCTGGATGCCGTAGAGCGCCGCGCAGTAGCGCCCGCGTCCCGCTTCTACCACCGCCCACGTCGGCAGGCGCAGCGGCGCATGAGCGTAGGCCAGCGCGTCCAGCGTGGGCACGCCGACCAGCGGCAAGGTGTGCGCCAGCGCCAGCCCCTTGGCCACGGCCAGGCCGATGCGCGTTCCCGTGAACGAACCGGGGCCGATGGAGACCACAAGCCCGCCCAAATCCCGCACTTTCAGTCGCTGCCGCTCCATGACAGACGCCAGGACCGGCATCAGTTCGGCGGTGTGGTTGCCCTGGGTTACCCACGTGGCTTCTGCCAGCACGCGGTCTTCGGTGTACAGGGCGACCCCCGCTGTGGACGTGGCCGTGTCTATGGCCAGCACGATGGCGTCTCTGGCGATCACCGCTCCCCTCCCATCTCGCCGGCGCCGAACATGCTCTGCCGGAATGCGTCCAGCAGACGCCGATGCTCCTCGCCGTAGGCAACGAACGTCAGGCCGCGTTTGGTGTCATCCACGAAGCGAAGCCGCACCTCCAGGCGTTTTTCCGGCGTGCTCGCGCCCATGCGGTCCGCCCATTCAATCACCACGACGCAGGCCGCGGTCATGTACTCCTCAAGTCCCAGGGTCGGGAGGTCATCCTCGCCGAGGCGGTACAGGTCCGCGTGGATGAACTTGGGGCGCGAGGGGGCTGTGGCGTACTCGCGGATGAGGGTGAAACTGGGGCTGACCACCGGCTCCTCCACGCCCAGGCCCTTTCCGATACCCTGGGCGAAACAGGTCTTTCCCGTGCCCAGTTCCCCCTCCAGGCAGATGACCTCGCCGCCGCGCAGAAGGGCAGCCAGACGCGCTCCAAGCCGTCGCGTCTGGGCATCGCTGTGGCTGATGAAATCCAGCATCCTCTCGTCTAGGACGGGCGACACGGCAAGCCTCCCCGGTAGGTCTGTGCGCGTGTCATTATACAACGACGCGCCGCTCTTCGCAATGCTGGGACGCCGCGCCATGGATTCACCGCAGAGACGCAGAGAGCACAGAGAATTATATTGAATTCATGGGTTCACCGCAGAGACGCAGAGAACGCAGAGATTTGTTTCGTGGGTTCACCGCAGAGACGCAGAGAGCACAGAGAATTATATTGAATTCATGGGTTCACCGCAGAGACGCAGAGAACACAGAGAATTCACGATCAATCTCTGCGGCCTCTGCGTCTCTGTGGTGCTAACACCCTACGGGCCGTGAGGACTCACTTGGCCCGGCGGCTGCCCGCCAGGTAGAACCCCGCCGCCAGGCCGACCACCAGCGCCACCGCGACGGCGGCGATGGACACCACGCCGACATCCAGCCGCTCCAGCACGCCGGGCACAGGCGTGGGCGTGGCGGTCGGCGTCGCCGTGGGCGGCACCGGCGTGGATGTCGGCGTGGGCTCCGGCGTGAAGGTGGCCGTAGGTGTCGGCGTGGGCGTGTCCGTCGGTGTGCTCGTCGGGAGCGGCGTATCCGTCGGCGTGGGCGTGTCGGTGGGCGTGGCCGTCGGCTTGGGCGTGTTGGTCGGCGCCCGCGTCGGCGCGACGTAGGTCAGGCAGGCGTCATCCCAGAACGAGTCGTTGTGCTTGACGGCGTACTCCTGCCAGCCCTTGGTGTACACGGTAACGTGATCCGCGAGGGCGCGAGTGGTTACCGTCAACTGCACCCAGGCATCGTAGGGGAAGCCATCGGCATCATAGCGCCGCGTCTCGCGGTCCAGCACGGGCGCGGACCAGACGGCGGTCTCCGGCGGAGGCGCACCGAACCCGGGCGGCGTGTTGCCGTAGGGGTCAATGCCCGCCGCCACGCGGTAGTAGCCCGGCCCGCCCTCGGTCAGGTCCGAGATGAAACTGTTGTTGCGGCCGTACATCTCGGTCTGGCCAGTGTAAATCTGCACCCAGATGGTGAAGGTAACCAGGCTCCCCTTGGGCACCGCCACCCGCTGGTAGAAGCCCGACGTATGGGTCGCCCAGAGCGTGAAGAACTTCTGCGAGTATCGCCCACTGTGGACGCGGTAGGGGCTGTTCTTCTCTACAATGTCCTCCACCTTGAACTCGGGCTCCCGGTTGCGCACCTGATCGCCCAGCAGGGACCAGGCATACCAGCCGTTGGCGACCCACGACGACAGGCTGGTGCCCTCGCCGAGCGTCAGGCGGCTGCCGTCCTCAAACCCCGGGTTGGCGAGCAGGTTGCCCGGGCAGGGGTCTTGCGCGGGCGGGCCGGCCAGGGCGGGCGAAACCCGGAGAACCAGACTTGCGAGAACAAGCACAAGCGCACCGACTGCACCGTACTTCCGCATAGATTAGCGATCTCCTTGTGGTATAGAGTGTTGCGCGTGGGCGAGCACGACGGCCATGGCAATGGACAGCACACGGGTTACGTGCTCGTCCGCGCGGGAATTGATGATGATGGGGACTTTGGCACCGACCACCAGCCCGGCCATGCGCCCGTTGGCGAAGTACAGGATGCTCTTCGCCATGGTGTTGCCCGCTTCCACGCTGGGCACGATGAGGATGTCGGCGCGGCCCGCCACCTCGCCGCCCAGGTTCTTGATGCGCGCCGCCTCGGGCGAGATGGCAGCATCCAGCGGCAGCGGGCCATCCACCACCGCGTCGTCCACCCAGCCCTGCGCCGCCATGCGCGACAGGGCCAGCGCGTCAATGGACGAGGGCACCTTGGGGTGGACTGTCTCCGATGCCGCCAGGATAGCCACCTTCGGGCGCTGGATTCCGAACAGCCGCGCCACTTCCACCGCGTTCTGGATGATTTCCAGTTTCTGGTAGATGGTCGGGTACAGCACTACGCCGCTGTCGCTGATGTAGATGAGCCGGTCCAGGCCCGGAATCTCAAAGATGCCCACGTGGGTCAGCAGGCGGCCTCGGCGGATGCCGTACTGGCGGTCCAGCGCCGTGCCGAGGAGTTCGTCGGTCTTGAGTTGCCCCTTCGCCACCACGTCGGCGGCGCCCACGCTGGCCAGGCGCACCGCTTCGCGCGCCGCCGACAGCGCGTCGGGCACGTGGGTGATCTCCATGCCGGCGAGGCTCAACCCCTCCTGCTCGGCGATGGCGCGGATGGCCCGCTCGTCGCCCACCAGGTGGCAGTGGGCGATGCCCTTGCGCTCCACCTCCTCGGCGGCGATGAGCACTTCGCGGTCTGCCGCGGCGGCTACGGCCACCGTCTTCGGCCCGACCGTAATGGCTTCCTCTATCATCTCGTCAAAGGTCATAATCGGCGAGGTACGAGGTCTCACGTTCACTCCTCCGCACGGGCGTGTGCCCGTCAGTCGCCCTGCTCCAGGCGCGCCAGGGCAAGCGCCGCAAACAGCGCGGCCCCCACGGCCAGCGCCGACTCGTCCACGTCAAACCGCGAGGTGTGGATGGCCCGCAGGGGCTGGCCCGGCGTCCGCACGCCAAGCCGCAGGTAGCAGCCGGGGGCCTTGGCCGCGAAGATGCTGAAATCCTCCGCGCCCATCTCCACGGGCTGGTCTCCGAATCGCTCGCCCAGCAGTTCGTGCCCCACGCGCTGCGCCAGGCGTGTCAGTTCTGGGTCGTTCACCGTCGGCGGGTAGCCCTCCTGGATGACCAGGTCGTAATCGCCGCCGAGGGCGCGGGCCACCTCGCAGGCGCGTCGCACCCCGTCAAAGAGGGCGCCCCGCACCTCCGGCGTGAAACTCCGCACGGTTCCCTTGATCTCCACCTCGGCGGGGATGATGTTGCTCTTCGTGCCGCCGTGGATGCTGCCGATGGAGATGACGCCGCTGTCCAGGGGCGAAATCCGCCGCGCCACCACGTGGTTCAGCGCCACCACCACCTGCGCCGCCAGCAGGATGGGGTCCACGCCCTTGTGGGGGTACGCGCCGTGGCTGCCCTGCCCCCGCACGACGATTCGGAACGCATCCGCGGCGGCCATCACCGGGCCGGGGCGGACCCCCGCCGTGCCGGCGTAGGCTTCGTCGTCCACGTGCATCCCGAAGACGGCGCTCACGCCGTCCATGACGCCCTCGGCAACCATGCGCATCGCGCCGCTCTGGCCTTCCTCGTCCTGCCCTTCTTCGCTGGGCTGGAAGATGAGGCGGACGGTGCCCGGGAGCGTGTGTTCCTTCAGGAGCATGGCCGCCCCCACCAGGCACGCCATGTGCGCGTCGTGGCCGCAGGCGTGCATCACCCCAGGGTTCCGCGAGGCGTAGGGAACGTCGTTCTCCTCCCGGATGGGCAGCGCGTCCATGTCAGCCCGAAGCGCCACGATGGGGCGTCCGGCCCCCATGTCGGCGACGACGCCCGTCTTGCCGACGCCAGTGCGCGGCTTCAGGCCCAGCGACGCGAGCAGGCCCGCGATGTAGTCGGCGGTCTGGTGCTCCTGAAACCCCAGTTCGGGATACTGATGCAGCCTCCTGCGAATCTCCACAAGGCGTGGGAGGATGGCATTTGCGTTGGAAAGCATAGCGTGGCCTCGTTGATGGTGTCAGCGTTTTAGGGCAGGCGCACGGCCCGCTTGACCTCGTCCAGCGTCTGCGACGCGATGACGCGTGCCCGCGCCGCGCCATCCCGCAGGATGTCCCACACGTCGTCGGGGTGCTCGGCGTACTTCGCGCGAATCTCGCGGAACGGGGCCAGGAACTCAATCAGTTCCCTGGCGAACATCCGCTTGTGCTCCACGCAGCCGAGGGTCGCGCCCCGACAGTCGCGCGCAATCTGGTCCATGCGCGCTTCGTCGCCCGCGATGAGCCGGTGCAGGGTGAAGATATTGCACACCTCCGGGTGGCCTGGGTCCTTTTTGTACAAGCGCGCGGGGTCCGTTACCGCACCCATGACCTTGCGCGTGATGTCCTCGGGCGAGTCGGCCAGTTCAATGCTGTTGTCCTTCTCCAGCGACTTGCTCATCTTGCTGACGCCGTCCAGCCCGAGAATCTTGGGCGCTTCGGTGAGCACCATCTGCGGCTCCACCAGGACCTCGCCGTAGCGGGCGTTGAAGCGGCGCACGATTTCGCGGGTGAACTCCAGGTGCGGCGCTTGGTCAATGCCCACGGGGACCGCGTCGGCCTTGTATAGCAGGATGTCGGCGGCCATCAGCACCGGATACCCGACCAGGCCGTAGTTGACGTTGTCGGGCTGTTCGCGCACCTTGTCCTTGAACGTGGGCAGGCGCGTGAGCCAACCGAGGGGGGTCGTCATGCCCAGCAGCGTGTACAGTTCGGTTACCTGGGGCACGTGCGACTGCACGAAGACGATGGTGCGCGTCGGGTCAATTCCGGCGGCCAACCAGTCCAGAACCATCTCGTAGGTGTACTCGCGCAAGGGCGATGTGTCCACCAGCGAGGTCAGCGCGTGCAGGTCCACGACGCAGTACACGCAGTCGTACTCCTCCTGCAGCGCCACGTAGTTGCGGATGGCTCCGAAGTAGTTGCCCAGATGTTGGCGTCCCGTGGGACGCGCCCCGGAAAAGACCCTGCCTTTCTTCATGCTCTCACCTCTTTTGACACTGGGTTTTGTAGGCTAACCCTCTCGTCGCCAAGCCCCTTCTGTTACGGTGCGGGGCGAGAAAGGGTGGTTCAGATGCGGCGCACCTGTGAAATGCGTCGCATCTGAAGACTTGACGCCAGTCCGTGCGACCCGACCGGCCGCGCTAGACGCTTCAGTAGCCGTTGAACCCCACGCGGACGCGGCCGCCCTCCACAATGGTGGGGACGGCGCGCTTGCCGCCGTTCAGCGCCAGCATGCGCTCGCGGGCCTGGCGGTCGGCAAGGACGTTGTACTCGGTGAAGGCCACGCCGCGCCGACGGAAGTCTTCCTTCGCTGCTGCGCAGTAGGGACACCCCGGCTTGGTGAAGATGACAACCTCTTCTTCGGGCACGGCTTGCCTCGCCCTCCATGTAGTCCTCTTCGCCGCGTAGTTTACCATACTTGCCCAGCGCGTACAAAATCTGCGGCGTGCGCCCTGGAGAACCTTTTGCCCCCTCGCGTGTTTGAAAGACCGAGGATGGCCGTGCTATAATGTCTTCAGCCGAGCGGGAGGGAGCGCATGAACGAGCAGAAAGCCTTTGTCATCGTGAATCCCATCGCCGCCAACGGGCGCGTGGCGGCGCAATGGCCCACCGTGCGGGAGCACCTGGCGGGCCTGGGGCTGGCCTTTGACTTCCGGCTCACCGAGCGGCCCCTGCACGCCACCGAAATCGCGCGCGAGGCGGCCCAGGCGGGATACGGCCCCATCGTGGCCTACGGCGGCGACGGCACGCTGATGGAGACGGTGAACGGGCTGCTGGGCGAGCCGGGCCAGCCTTCCGTGGCCCCGCTCGGCATCATTCCGGGCGGCACCGGCTCCGACTTCGTGCGCACGCTGGGCATCCCGCACGACTACCGCGAGGCCTGCGCCAGGCTCGTCGGCGGGACAGAGCGTCTGGTGGACGTGGGCTACGCCGTCTTCCAGGGGTTTGACGGGAGCGAGCGGCGGCTGTACTTCGCCAACGTCGCGGGCCTGGGGTTTGACGGCGAAGTAGTAGAGCGCGTCCAGCGCAGTTCCAAAGCCCTGGGCGGCACGCTGACGTACCTCCTGAACCTGTTCTTGACGCTGGTGTACTACCGCAACAAGCACGTGTCCCTGCGTTTTGACGGGCAGGCGCAGGACCGGCGGATGAACTCGGTGGTGGTGTGCAACGGGCGATACTTCGGCGGGGCCATGTACATCGCGCCGCCGGCGGAGTTGCAAGATGGCGAGTTTGACCTGGTGATCCTGGGCGATTTCTCCAAGCCGGAACTGGTCATCAACGTGCCCCGCGTGTACAAGGGCACCCACCTGACCCACCCGAAGGTGCAAATCCACAAGGCGCGGGAAGTGCACGCGGAAGCCCAGGAGCGGATGCTGGTGCAGGCCGACGGGGAACTGGTGGGGCAAGCGCCCGCGTCCTTCCGCATCATCCCGCGCGTCCTGCGGGTCATCGCGTGAGCCGCCCGGCATAGGCGAGAGGAGAGTGTTTACGGCGTGAAGAAGGCTTGGCAGCAGTTGTTGGGCTGGCGATGGCCCATCTTCGGCGTTGTCGCAGGGGCCATCCTTGCCAGCGTTCTGGGTTCGGCCGGCGTCAGCATCACGGTGGAAGAGGGCATCCTGTGGGGCGCGGTGGCGGGCCTGGTGGTGATGTACACGCCTTACTTCCTGCGCTCGGGCAAGATGGTTACCAAGCACGACAACCGCGTGGTGAACTTCGTTGTCGGCGTGTTCGTCTTCTTGGGCATCTCCGCCGTCATCATCGCCATCTTCCTGGGCATCTTCTGGGTGCTGTCGCTGTTCATACGGTGAGCAGGACGGAGGACCATGCAAACGGCACTGCCATTGGGCGAAGAACGTCCCGTTGAGGCAACGCCCGTGGAAGTTTCCAAGCGCCACGCTATCGTCTCGGCCGACGAGAAAGCGCGCGCCTTCGGCATGGTGGCCACGCCGCCCGAGATCGTGGACTTCATGGTGCGCCTGTGTGAACCGCTCGCTGCCGGTGCTCTGGACGTGCTGGAGCCAGCCTGCGGCGACGCGCCGTTCCTGCGCGCCTTCGCCGCGCAGTACGGGGCGCATCACAACCTCACCGGCATGGACATCCACGCGGCGGAGTTCGGCCCGGCACGAACGCAACTCCCAAGCGCACGCTTCGTGGAGGCCGACTACCTGCTGTGGGAGACCGAGGACTGCTTCGACATCATCATCGGCAACCCACCCTACGGGATCATCGGCGATGCTTCCCACTATCCCATTCACACGCTCCGCGAGCACAAGGCGCTCTACAAGCGGCGTTTCTCCACCTGGTTCGGCAAGTACAACATCTACGGCGCGTTCATCGAGCGTTCGGTGCATCTGCTGAAACCACGCGGTAAAGCCGTGCTTGTGGTCCCGGCCACATGGCTTGTCCTGGACGATTTCGCCAGACTCCGCGCCTTCCTGGCGGAGTCGGGGAAGGTCTCGGTGTACTATCTCGGCAAAGCGTTCCCGAAACGGAACGTGAGCGCGGTGGTTCTGGTGCTTGCGAAGGGGGAGCAAGGGCTGGAACTGTACGATGGGACGGTACGCGCGTTGAGCAAGCCCGTCTACCGAGGCGAGATGATCCGCTTTGAAACTCCCGACGCGCTGGAGTTCGAGCGCAGGGGAATCCCGCTGGGCGCGTGTTTTCGCATCCACTTCGCGGCGCGAAGCCCCGAAATCCGCAGACACCCGTCCGTCGTCGCCGAACCGCGCCCGGGCTACGTCCCCATCCTGACGGGGCGCAACCTGCACCGCGGGTGGATCGACTACGAGACGTGCCATTCGGGGTTATGGATGCCGCGAGAAGACGCGCCGCAATTGCGCGCCTTCTACGCTATGCCGCATATCGTCGTGGCGCACACCAAAGGGACGCGCGTCGTTGCCGCCGTAGACCGACGCTGCTATCCCTGGCGTGAGGAGTTCCATCTCGTGCCGCTGGTCGCCATCGCTGACTTGGACGCCGTCGTCGCGCACCTGAACAGCGAGGGGATGCAAGCGCATACACGCAGGCTCTACCGCGACTTCGTGCCCCACCTTACCGCCACCATGTTGCGGCTACTGCCGATGCCGCAGGAGTTGGTCTCTCTGGCCATGGGCGAACAACTCCGTCGCTGGGCGCTCCCAGTGTAGTCCGCGGGCCGAGGACTGTTGGCGGGCTTGCCCTACGCCCCGAACAACTCCCGCTTCTCGCGCTCCAGGTCGTCATCGGCCACAGGGGCTGTCGGCTTGGAGACCTCGGCCCAGAACGCCTCGTCGTAGGTGCGCGGGCGCACCTGGATCGGCATGGGCACGGCGTGCCCCACCACCAGCACCTCCTGGCGGAGTTTCAGGCTGGCCAGGGCGTTGCGCAGGGCGCTGCGGTCGCTGACGCCCGTGAGCACCGCGTCAATGTCCCGCTCGTCGGCCAACTTGCCCGAGATGCGCGTGCCCAGTTGCGACAGCACCTCCGAGTCTATACCCGACGGGCGCTGGTCTATCACCATCAGCGTTACGTGGAACTTGCGCATCTCGCGGGCGATGGTGCCGAAGGTCGTCTGCGAGGCGATTTCGGGGTTCAGGAACTTGTGCGCCTCCTCCAGCGTGATCATCAGCGGCCTGGGCCGGTCCGCGTTCGCTTGGGTGAGTTCATACTGCTCGGTCTGCTTCTCCCACGCAGCGCGCACGCGCCGCGTTACCAGGTTGGAGACCAGCATGTAGTCCATCATGCTGCTGTGCTGGCCGAAGTGCAGGATGACGTGCTTGCCATCCTTCAGCGTCAGGATGATTTCATCCAGCAGGTTGGAGTCCATTTCGGGCCGTATGTATTCCTTCCGCGCCAGTTTCTTCAGGTCGCGTTGGAGAGCCTGCACCGACCCCTCGTGCGCGCCCGACTGTTGGCAGAACTCGCTGAGTGCCTCGGCGTCCATCTCAATCAGGCGGGTGAGCCATTTGTCGCCGTAGGTATCCTTCAGCAGGCCGATCATGGTTCCCGCCTTGGCCGTCAGCCCCAGTTCCTGGGACATGAGGATCACGTCTTCTGGCTCAATCTGATTCAGGCCGATCTTGAGGATTCCGTCGGCCGGGCGGCCAGGCTTGTTCGCCTGCGACTCGTCCAGCGAGTACACGCGCACCTTGGACCCGAACAGGTGCTTGAGGCCCTTGACCCACTGCTTCTCCTCGCTCTCCTTGCCGTAGGCATACTCGTTGTGCGCGTCAAAGATGAGGTTCACGCCCACATCGTGCTTGATGATGCCCGCCAGGACGACCAGCGCGGTGAAACTCTTGCCCGTGCCCGTCTGGCCGAAGATGCCGCTGGAGCGCTCCATGAACCGCCCCAGGTCCAGGCAGATGGGCAGGTCCATCGTCAGGGGCTGGCCGAAGACGAAGTGATTGGGCTTGTCGGGCGAGCCGAAGACGGTGAGGAAGTCTATCTCGGTCGCCTCCACCAGTTCCGCGTAGTGCATGGGGATGGTGCGCACGGACATGACGCCGCGCTCCTCCGGCGTCTGCCCGACCAACAGCCGCGAGTCGTCGCGCACGTCCACGGTGGGCATCATGAGCATGGGCTTGACCACGGCCATGGCGTAGGTCGCCGAGCCGCTGAGCACGCGCGACACGAACGGCGTGAACCCCTGCGGCGGCTTGGCGATGAGCCGCGCGTCCGACGTGCGCAACTGCAAATCGGACAACATGCAGAAGTAGGTGTACTCGCGCCCTTGCACTACCATGAAACTGCCGATTTGCAAATCCTCGGTGCTCTGCCCGGGGTCCAGCCGCACGGTGAGCCCCGCCGTGAAGGAGCCGTCTACCACCACGCCCAGTCGTTTCCTGTCCATGTCCTACCTCCGAGATCACAACGCGCGGCTTACGCTTCGGGGTCCACGGCGTACAGCACCGCCAGGAGCCGCTCCACGTCCTGTTGGAGCAGCCCGGCCACCTCCAGCGCGGCCTGTTCCAGCCACGCCTCATCGCGCCCGCGCTGCTCGTAGGTCCACGTCAGGTGGGCCGCCAGGACGTGCTCCACAGGTGCGGGCAACTGGGCCGTCGCCAGCGTGCGCAGGTACAGCCGCCGCTCCGAGAACTCCCGCACCTCGTCTGGCGCGCACGCGTACACCGAGTAGTGCATCGGCGGCGGCTGGGGCGGAATCCGTTGGCTCATCCGCTCGCCCACCCGCGACCCCACGGGAATCACCGTGAACTTGGTGTGCAGCAGGTGCTCCAACTCGGGGTGGCGGGTGTACACGGCCTCATCGTAGGCATCGGGGCGGCTGCGGCGCATCGCCCCGCGCCCCGGATCCACCGACACCGTCTCGCCGAACGCGACGACGCCGTAGACCCACGTGTCGCCGCCTGCCTGGGCCTTGACCAGGCTTCCCAGCGCGGGCGGGCGGTTCAGCGCGAAACTCTCCGCCACGAACGTGAACGAGTCGGTCTCTATGATTTCGCCGATTCTCTCGGTCATACGCCTCGCCTCCTCTTGCTCCTGTCTTTGCCCGAGCGGATGTAGGGCAGGCCGCGCTGGGCGAACTCGCCCTCCACCAGTTCCTCCACCACGGTTCGCATCGCCACGTCAATGACGGCGGCCTCGTGCGCCTCCATGAGCGCCAGCGGATAGGGGGGCACGTCGCCGCTCAGCGCGCACTGATCCAGCACGACGCCCAGCCCCAGGTTCAGGGCCTCCTCGCCCTCGGCCACCCACTTGGGCATCTCCACGCGGGCGATTTCCCCGCCCACGTCCAGGTAGCAGAACACGATGTCATGCCCATGATACTCCCTGACCACGTCAGAGACTGTCGCGAAGAGATCGGTGCGCTCCCCTGGCTCCAGGACGCCCTGCAGGAGTTCGCGGTCGCGCAATTGGCCCAGGAACTCGCACAGTTCGCGGTGATCGCTCTCGCACGTTTTGCACTCCGACGTTTCGGTGTCGCACAGGGCCACCCGCAGGGCATTGCACAAATCGCGGGCGCTGGGGTAACTGATGTAACTCAACAGCGGAATGCGCTCTGCCCGGAAGCCGTCCAGCGCGCGGCGAAACGGGCGGGTGAAGCGGTCGCGGACGGGGTCGGGCTGGTTCTGAAGGGGCCACAGGATGAGCGTGCCATCGTGCAGGGCCACGCGCGGAGCGGAGAGGGCCAGCGCCGTCTCCAGCAGGACCTCCAACTCGCGCACGGCCATCTTCGCGCCGAGCAACTCGCCCTTGAGAGGCTTGCCGTCCAGGGAGAGGTCTTCCTCTTTGTAGAGCATCTCGGTAACCGACGTCAACGAGGCCATCGGGTTCTCGCCGTAGGCCAGCACCACCTTGCTGACGTTCAGGATGCAGTAGCGGACGGGGCTATGCCGGTCGGGCGGGATGTTGGAGCCGTCGCTGGCTGCAACGGAGTAGCCGCCCACGGGCAGCGGGGGCACCGGGAACGTGTCGCCGAGCGAGTGCAAGGGATTGGCCACAAGCCAGGGGTAGCGTTTGTTGCGCACCTCCAGATTGTCGCGCACCTTGTCGGGGTCGGCCCGCTGGAGGACGCTGCGGGCCTCGCGCAGGAGCCGCATCCGTTCCTCCGGGCGCTGGAGGTCCACCAGGGCGCGTATGTGCGGGTGAATGGCCGAAAGGTCCAGCGGCATGTCCCCTGCCTCCGTTCGCACATTTGGTCTAATCATAGCAGGAGTGCGGATTTTTCGCAAATGCGCCGATTCGTTTCCGCCTTGTGGGGCGACCAAGGTGCGTCGCACCTCTGCTCGGCGCGAGCAGCAGACTTTGGCACCGAGTCAATCCGCCCCATCCCGGGAAAGGATGACGGCGAAACAGAGGGCCGGCGCTTGGATGCACCGGCCCGATGGAAGCGATATTCAGTTCGGTTCGGAAGTCGGCAACTACCGCCCGCGCGTGCCGTTCCTGCCCCTTGCGCCCGCGTTGCCGCTCGCGTTGGACGACGCGATGATCTCGTCGTACGCGGCCTGGCTCAGGTACTGGGGCGCATAGGTCTCGCCTCGTGCCTCCAGGTTGGACACGAAGGCCCGCAGGTGATTCTCCGACCCCTTCAGCAGGTTGGAGTAGACCCGGGTGATGTCGGCCTTGTCCGTCTGAGCGATCCGCTCTTGCAGGTCCAGGATGTCAATCTCCTCAATCGCCGCGCCCACCTTCAGCGCGTCGGTGATGGACAGGCTACCCTGTGCCACGAGTTGGTCGTACAGGCTCTGCAGCGTCGGGTTGGTGAATTCGCCGACGGCGTTGCCCGCAGCCGGGTCTTCCACGCCGTAGCGGTCCAGCAGGCGCTTCACGGCGTCGCTGTGCGTCTGCTCGGCGGCGGAGATGTTCTTGAAGACCGGCAACCCCCACTTGTCGTACAGCGTAACATAGACATCATGGGCCAACTTCTCCTCCTCGCGCATGAAGGCCAACGCGTCGGCCTCGTCCTCGGTCAGGGATGTCGCCGCCGCGACCGGGACAGGCGCCTGAGCCAAGGCGGGAGCCGCTGCGACGGTCCCCACAACCAGCGATGCAACTACAAGCGTCATCAACACAAATCGTTTCATTTTCTCAACCTCCACGGTTTACTGTTCTTGATCGTTGGGTGCTGGCGGCCTGTGTTCGTATACGGCCTTGCCAACATCTACATCTGGAGTATAGCAGGCCCGTGTGAAGAATGTTTGAAGGTGGTGTGTGCATTGTGTGTAGGTGCGGCTGCTTGCCATCTCCCCCGCACCTGCGCTACAATGTGGGTAGCGCGTAAGTTTACCGCAGAGACGCAGAAGGCGCGGAGGGGGATGGAGACCCTTGGTGGTCTCTGCGGCGATCACGACCGACGGGAAGGTGCATCATGACGCTGGTTCTGGGCATTGAGACGTCGTGCGACGAGACGGGTGCGGCCGTCGTGGAGAACGGGCGGCGCATCCTGAGCAATGTGGTCGCCTCGCAGATTGATCTGCACAAGCAGTACGGCGGCGTGTTCCCGGAAATCGCGTCGCGCCAGCACATCCTGACCATCGTGCCCGTCATCCAGCAGGCCATGCGCGACGCGGGCGTGGACTGGCGGGACCTGGACGCCATCGCCGTAACCTATGGGCCTGGGCTGGCCGGCTCGCTCCTGGTCGGCGTGAACGTGGCCAAGGCGCTGGCCTTCGCCCATGACATCCCCCTGGTGGGCGTCAACCACATTGAGGCGCACGTCTACGCCAATTGGCTCGTGCCCACCAGGCCCGCGCCGACGGACCTGGGCAGCGCGCCCCCTCAACCCGCGGAGCCGCCCGCCCCTCCGCCCGAGCCGCAGTTCCCGCTCCTTGCGCTCATCGTCTCCGGCGGCCACACGGAACTCCTGCTGATGACCGACCACGGCCAGTTCAAGCGTCTGGGCGCGACCATTGACGACGCGGCGGGCGAAGCGTTTGACAAGGTGGCGCGACTGTTGGGATTGGGCTTCCCTGGCGGCCCCGCCATCCAGCAGGCCGCCTCTCGTGGCAGCGCCGAGGCGTTCCAGTTCCCGCGCGCCTGGCTCAAGGGAACCTACGACTTCTCGTTCAGCGGGCTGAAGACCGCCGTCCTGCACACCGTGCGGAAGTACGAGGCGAAAATCGGCGCCCCCGCCGCCGACCGCAAGTCCAAACTCGTCTCGTCGCAGACCCCGCCCCTGATGCACACGATACCGGTTCCCCACATCGCCGCCAGTTTTCAGGCGGCCGTCGTGGACGTGCTGGTGGAGAAGACGCGTCAGGCCGCCGAGGCAACCAAGGCCAGGCAGGTGCTCCTGGCGGGTGGAGTCGCGGCCAATGCCCTGCTCCGCAAGGAGATGACCGCCCGCCTCGCGCCCGTGCCGGTGCTGGTGCCGCCCCCGGCCCTGTGCACCGACAACGCCGCCCCCATCGCCAGCCTGGGCTACTTCCGCTTCACGCGGGGCGAGCGCTCCGGCCACGACCTGGACGTGAACCCGAACCTGAGGCTTGGGGTTGCGCCCGCGCCGTAGCGTTGACTTTTCGCGCAAGTTGTGCTATCATTTATGTAGAGATTTATTTCGTATCTTGTTGATTCATACTACCGTTCGCCATGGCGGCGGCAGGCGGTTTTTCCTATCATCCCTGGCACTTATCGGTCCATCGTCTTCCGAAAATCGGCATCGGCATCGCTATTCGCAATAGGATTCGGATCGCGAAGAGTGCACGGGATGTGCACTCTTTGATTTTGCTCGTGGGAGAAGGCGGGATGTCCTCTTGGGTGTGGGTCGCTTCTCGCACCGCGGAGGCGCGGAGCACGCCGTGAAGGTGAGAGGGCAGGAAGTGTTCCTGTATCCTTGAATCTCTGCGGTCAGTTCCCGACATCCGCACCCACGGACAACTGCCAAAGGAGGATAGCCTGCAGTAAGGAGGTGCACTCGCCGAGATAGACCACCGCAAGGAACAACCTGAATAACAGGACTTGTGAGGAGCGTGTTATGACTGGCGAATTCATTGTCCGTATCATTGGAATGATCGTTTTCGGACTGATTGGCTGGGAGGTGGGCATCCTGCTTGGGGGGCGGGTGGACACCCAATCGGTGCGCTACATTCTCACGCTGTCGTTGGCTGGGGCCGCGCTGGGCCTGCTCATCACCCCCTATGTGGTGCTGCGGCCCATCCGCAACATCCGCAACGCGATCCGCACGGCGTCGGCGCAGCAGGTGGTATCGGGCATCGCAGGGCTGATCGTGGGCCTCATTGCCTCGGCGCTGCTCGCGCTGCCGCTGTCGTTTCTCCCGTCGCCGTGGGGACGGGCACTGCCTGCGGTGTTCGCCGTGCTCCTGGGGTACATGGGCATGTTCGTCGGTGTGATGCGCCACAGGGATTTCTTCGCGCTGTTGAGCGGGCGGATGAGCCGAGAGGTCAGCCGCGAGGACAATATCGTTCTCCTGGACACCAGCGTTATCATTGACGGGCGCATCGCCGACATCAGCCACACGGGCTTCATCAGCGGCACCATGGTCGTGCCCCGCTTTGTGCTCAACGAGATTCAGCACATTGCCGACTCGCCCGACCCGCTGCGGCGTGCGCGAGGGCGGCGCGGGCTGGACATGCTGAACCGCCTGCAGAAGGAGTCCGTCGTCCCGATTCGCGTCGCCGACCTGGACATTGAGGACGTGCGCGACGTGGACGACAAACTGGTGATGCTGGCCAAGCGGCTGCGCGCCCCCATCATCACCAACGACTACAACCTGAACCGCGTGGCCGAACTCCAGGGCGTAACCGTCCTGAACATCAACGAACTGGCCAATGCGGTGCGGGCCGTCGTGCTGCCGGGCGAGACCCTGAGCGTGAGCATCATCCAGGAGGGCAAGGAACTCGGCCAGGGCGTGGGGTACCTGGACGACGGCACGATGGTGGTGGTGGAGAACGGGCGGCGCCACATCGGCCAGACCATCAGCGTTGTGGTTACGAAGGTGCTGCAGACCGCCGCTGGACGCATGATTTTCGCGCAGATTGAGGGCGCGCGGTCGTGAGGTGGGTCGGTGGAATCGCAGGTACAGGGTGATCACATATTGACTCCGAGTGTGGTTGTGCTAGAGTTGAGTTCGGTCTGTGGGGCTATTGGTAGATGATGGTGGAGTGTACTGAATTATGGACGTGCCTCGGGCAGTTACAAGCGAGCGAGATGCTATTCTAGACGAGATTACGCGCCTAGATCAGGACTTACTTGCGCGCTTTCAAGACCGACTCACGGCCCAACCTCTGCTTAGCCGCGCACTTGTCAGTTTCCAGGCGAACAAGAACAGACCTGTGTACCGGTGGTACAAGTTCAAAGAAGCGTTTTCTGCGTCTTTGGTTGAGCATCTGTTTCACGAATATGGAATCCGTAGAGGCCGAATCCTTGATCCTTTCGCCGGCAGTGGAACGACTCTGTTCGTGGCCAGTGCGATGGGCATGGACGCTGATGGGATCGAGCTACTCCCGATCGGTCAGCAGATTGTTGCCGCCAAGCGGGCCATTGATACCGAGTTTACACCTGAAGACTTCGAAAGGCTGTGGCAATGGTGCTTGCTGCGGCCTTGGCAGCGTTCGGACGCACGGGTTAGGTTGCCAGAGTTACGGATCACAAGAGGGGCGTACCCTGAGGAAACGAAGGATGCAATAGAGAGGTACTTGGGCGCATGCCTGCAGGAAAACAGTAGGGTCCAGACTGTCCTACGCTTCGCTCTACTATGCGTTCTTGAGTCAATCAGTTTCACTCGCAAGGACGGTCAGTATCTTCGCTGGGACTATAGGTCTGGGCGCAGGCAAGGCCGGAAGGTCTTTGACAAAGGAGAAATAGCCAGATTTGAGCAGGCCATTTGCGACAAAATCAGCGAGATACTCCAGGACGCGTCGCCTTCTCACAGGGTCGGCCTGTTTCTTCCCGAATCGTATCTGGGGAGAATTCGTCTCTATGAAGGATCGTGTCTCAAGGTATTGCCGGGCCTAGCGGATAATTCCTACGATGCGATCATGACCTCTCCACCGTACTGTAACCGGTATGATTACACTCGGACGTATGCACTTGAGTTAGCAGTGCTAGGTGTAGATGAAGCGGGCATTGCAGGTCTTCGTCAGGAAATGCTGAGTTGTACTGTGGAGAATCGGGCTAAGGACTTGTTGGCCATCAATCAAGGATGGACGAATGCGTTGACTGCTGCGGACGAGCAAACTCTGCTCCAAGCCATCTTGCACTATCTGGAGAGACAGAAAACCCTGGGGATTCTGAATAATAACGGCATTCCGAGAATGGTAAGGGGGTATTTCTACGAAATGGCTTGTGTCATCGCCGAGTGTGCTCGCGTCTTGAAGCCGGGCTCTTTGCTGCTCATGGTCAACGATAATGTTCGGTACGCGGGAGCAAGTATTTCTGTTGACTTGATACTCTCGGACATTGCTGAGAAACTCGGTTTCGTTGCTGAGAGCATCATTGTCTTGCCAAATGGTAAAGGTAACAGTAGTCAGCAAATGGGCGAATATGGCCGCGCAATTCTGCGCAAGTGCATCTACGTCTGGAGAAAACGGTGATGTCTAATCGCCCGTACCTAGATCATCTGCATTCCAGCCACGATCTCGTAACCAGCTACGAAGCTACGCGCGCTGGCTTTGTAGCCCTTGCGCTTGAGAAGAACAGGCGCGCTGCCCCTTACGTTGCAGAGGCGAGGGCTTTGCAGCAAGCGGCGTCGGTAGCGAGAACACCTTACGACCTGCTCACGATTCAGGGAATCGAGGCGGGGCTATTGACCGCAGCGGGCCTGTCTGATAAGGCGCTTGTTCATCTGCAGCCTGAAGATAAACGCGAAGCGATCGAGGGGCTGATAAGACGTTTTCTTGAGCCAGCGGGAGCCAGATTTGTCGAGGAGCTCGTGTTTCGGTTTCTCCTGACTCGCGGTGATACGCTTGGCGGTTCTATGCGAAATTTGGGTGGCGCATTGGCGCAAAGGAAACTCGCCCGCGCCATCATTGCGACACTGAAAATCGCTGGAATTGATTATGTCTGGCAACATTCAAAAACTAGGCAATGGGCTCACATGACAGACGAGGACTCTGACATTGAGTATGCTTTGCGTGGCTTGGCCTGGAGCAACGGAGGTTCACAGCGCACCCTGATCTATAATTTGAAGGTGCCTTTGACAGACAGCAATGTCGATATCTGTCTGTTCAACATGGGGCCTCAAGAAATACTGCGGACAAGGTATCGGGTTGCAGAATCATATATTGCTCTCGGCGAACTAAAGGGCGGCATAGATCCCGCAGGGGCTGACGAGCACTGGAAGACTGCTCGGTCAGCTCTAGAGCGCATCCGTAAAGCCTTCTCTGACAAAGGCCTCTCCCCTCACACGTTCTTTATCGGGGCCGCTATTGAGAGTAGAATGGCTGGTGAAATCTGGGCTCAATTGGAGTCAGGCCATCTCGGCAATGCTGCCAATTTGAACGACGATGGCCAGGTCGCGTCCATTTCGCGCTGGCTGTGTAACCTTTGAGATGGCTTTCGCGGACCGTTTGCGCTCAGTGGCCAGACCAGAGCCGAACATGTAGAAACCGCTCCATGACTGACCAGGGGGATCCGATGGACGCTACAAAGGCTGCGCAGCAGGACCGGCAAGAGTGGTCCTCGCTCGCGCTGGCCTTTGCCATGCGTGGCATGGAAGACGATGAGGCGGAATATGCCTTGTCAGACCTAGAGGTGGTTTTTAGACAAGAGGGGCGAGCCAGATCGCGCCGCTGATACTCTCGGACTCGTGTGGAGACGACCAATGCTCGCGTTTGAATTCTTGGCACGGAGCGCGTGGAAGTGCATCTGTACATGGGGAAGGCGCTGATGAGGCCCTTCCCAATCCGCTGCGACCACCGAATTCCCTATTCCTGGGTATGGAGGTAAACCATGGCGCTCCGAGTTTTCAACTCACTTTCACGACAACTGGAACTGTTTGAACCCATCCACGAGGGGCGGGTGGGCATCTACGTCTGCGGCCCCACGGTGCACAACGACGCGCACCTGGGCCACGGCAAGACCTACGTCAACTTTGACACCGTCGTGCGCTACCTGCGCTATCTGGGGTACAAGGTGCTCCACGTCCAGAACATCACCGACGTGGGCCACCTGCTGGACACGGGCGAGGACCGCATCCTCAAGGGGGCCAAGCGCGAGCGGCTCAACCCCTGGGTGCTGGTGGAGTACTACGAGCGGCGCTTCTTCCGCGACATGGACACGCTCAACGTAACCCGCCCCGACATCACGCCCCACGCCACTTGCCACATCCCAGAGCAGATTGAACTGATCAAGACGCTCATAGAGAAGGGTTACGCCTACGAGGTCAACGGGTCGGTGTACTTCTCCGTCCGCAAGTGGCCGGAGTACGGCAAGTTGTCGGGCCGCAAGGTGGACGAACTGATAGAAGGCGCGCGGGTGGAAGTGCTGCCAGAGAAGCGCGATCCCGCCGACTTCGCCCTGTGGAAACGCGCCGAGCCCGAGCACATCATGCAGTGGCCCAGCCCCTGGGGCATGGGGTTCCCCGGCTGGCACATTGAGTGCTCGGCCATGTCCACCAAGTACCTGGGCCAGCCGTTTGACATCCACGGCGGCGGGATGGAGAACAAGTTCCCCCACCACGAGTGCGAAATCGCCCAGAGCGAGGCGGCGACAGGCAAGCCCTTCGCCAAGTACTGGCTGCACAACGGGATGCTCATGATCCGCGGCGAGGAGATGCACAAGTCGCTGGGCAACTTCATCACGTTGGAGCAGGCATTCCAGCAGTACGCGCCGATGACCATCCGCTTCTTCATCTTGGGCAGCCACTATCGCAGCCCGCTTGACGTAACCGACGAGGCGCTCACCGCCGCGGCGAAGGGCGTGGAGCGGCTCTACGGGACCATGCGCCGCGTGCGCGCCCAGGTGGAAGAGGCGGCGTCGGGGCCTGTGTCGGAGACCGTCGCCGGCCTGGTGGCAGACGCCGAGGCGCGCTTCCGCGAGGCGATGGACGACGACTTCAACACCGCCAACGCGCTGGCCGTGCTGTTTGACCTGAACCGTGAGGTCAACAAGATGGTGCACGAAGGCGCGCCCGTGAGCCGCGAGTCCTGGCAGCAGGTGGATGCGCTCTACGGCCGCCTTGTGGGGGATGTGCTGGGGCTTATCACGCCCGAAACGTACCAGGCGCAGACTGCTGGCCTGACCGAGGACCTGCTGCGCCTGCTGGTGGAGACCCGCGCGGAACTGCGCCAGGCCAAGCAGTGGGCGCTGGCCGACCGCATCCGCGACCGCCTGGGCGCGCTCGGCGTGGCGCTGGAGGACAGGCCCGACGGCACGACCTGGCGCATTCGGCCGCCCGAGGCAGCGGAGGACTAGGGGCCTCGGCCGGGGGAACATCACCGCGGAGACGCAGAGCACGCAGAGTGGAACAGCGATTTCTCTGCGGCCTCGGCGTCTCTGCGGTAAACCTGTGCGTTCGCGAGGGGGATTTGAATGCCCGGCTTTGAGGTGCTGTACGGACGGAACGCCGTCCTGGAGACCCTGCGGGCGAATCGGCGGCGGTTCTACCGACTGCTCCTGGCGCAGAACGTGGCGTCTGGCGGGGCGGTGGGCGACATCCTCGCCGAGGCGCGCGCTCGCAACGTGCCCCACGTGGCCGTGGACCGCGCCGCACTGGACAAACTGGTGGGCAAGGACGCGGGCCACCACCAGGGCGTTGCGCTGGAGGTCAGCGGCTACCCCTACGTCCCGTGGCAGGAGGCCCTGCGGGCGAGTCAGCAGGCCGGCGAGATGCCGCTGTTGCTCGTCCTGGACTGCCTGCAGGACCCGCAGAACCTGGGCAGCCTCCTGCGAACCGCCGAGGCGGTGGGCGTGCACGGCGTGGTGATTCCGAAGCGCCGCGCGGTGGACATCACCCCTGCGGTCGTGAATGCGTCGGCTGGCGCGGCGGAGCACCTGAATGTGGGCATCGTAACCAACCTGGCACAGACGCTGGAGCAGATGAAGCGGGCGAACGTGTGGGCGGTGGGCCTGGAAGCCACGCCCGATGCGCTGCCGTACACCGAGGCCGACCTGAATCGGCCGCTGGCGCTCGTCGTCGGGAGCGAGGGAAGCGGCATCAGCCGCCTGCTGCGCGAGCGGTGCGATTTCCTGATTCGGCTGCCCATGCGCGGCCGCGTGGGGTCGCTGAACGCCGCCGTGGCTGGGTCGGTGGCGCTGTACGAAATCGCCCGCCAGCGGCAGGGTTGACGGTGCTGTTGTTGCACCGCAGAGTGCCCAGAGACCGCGGAGACGTAAGGGAAACACTGGGCTGGGGGCGCTTGCCGCTTGCCCTGTGTCATTGCGCGCGAAGCCTCTCGGTTGGCGAGATTCTTCGGCGCGGAGCGCCTCAGAATGACAATCTATCCTGTGCGTTTTTCTCATCTCCGCGAGGTATAGTATAATGGCCGTTGGGCTTGTAGCACTTGACCACGGGGAGAATTGCCTGTTGTCATTGCGAGCGAAGCGAAGCAATCTCACGCTCCATCTGTCATGCTGAGCGAAGCGAAGCATCTCGGTTGACGAGATTCTTCGGCGCTTCGCGCCTCAGAATAACCGTAGGGACAATTCATGAATTGTCCCTACGGGCGCTGCGTGCCCTCGCAATGACAGACGATCAAGAATCCCTGTGGTAAAGCAGTAGCAGCCCTGCGCGGTTGTAGAATCTTCGCTGGGAAGGTGAAGTCTCGTTGAAGAAGATATGCGTCATCGGCGCTGGCTACGTGGGGCTGACCACGGGCACCTGTTTTGCCGACCTCGGGAATCTGGTTACCATTGTGGACATTGATGAGCGCAAGGTTGAGAACCTGCGCCAGGGCATCTTGCCCATCTACGAGCCAGGGCTTGAGGAGATCGTCCGCCGCAACGCGCAGTCGGGCCGCCTGCGGTTCACGACGTCCTACGCCGAGGGCGTGCGCGACGCCGAATTCGTCTTCATCGCAGTCGGCACACCTTCGGGCACCGAGGGCGAGGCGGATTTGCGCTACGTGCGGCAGGCCGCCGAAGCCATCGCCGAGGTCATGGATCACCCCATCATCATCGTGAACAAAAGCACCGTCCCCATCGGCACGGGCGACTGGGTCGCGGACATCGTCAACAAGCACAAGAAGAACGACGTGCCGTTCGCGGTGGTGTCCAACCCCGAGTTCCTCCGCGAGGGGTCGGCAGTGTACGACTTCATGAACCCCGACCGCGTGGTGCTGGGGTCGCTCAACCGCGAGGCCGCCGAGCAGGTGGCGCAGTTGTACCTGTCGCTCCGCGCGCCCATCGTCATCACCGACCTGCGCACCGCCGAGATGATCAAGTACGCGTCCAACGCCTTCCTGGCCAACCGCATCTCGTTCATCAACGAGATCGCCTCCATCTGCGAGGCCCTGGGCGCCGACGTGAAAGAAGTGGCGGCGGGCATGGGCTACGACAAACGCATCGGGTCGGCCTTCCTGGACGCGGGCATCGGCTTCGGCGGGTCGTGCTTCCCCAAGGACGTGAAGGCGCTGGCGCACATGGCCGCCATCCACGGCTGCCACCCGCAACTGTTGCGCGCGGTGCTGGAGATCAACCGCGACCAGCGCCGCCGCCTGGTGCAGAAACTGCGCGACATCCTCGGCTCGCTGGACGAGCAGGTCATCGGCGTGCTGGGGCTGGCGTTCAAGCCCAACACCGACGACATGCGCGAGGCCCCCGCCGTGGAGATCATCCACCTCTTGCAGAACGAGGGGGCCATCATCCGTGCCTACGACCCCGTGGCGATGAACAACGCCAAGGCGATGCTGGACGGCGTTACCTTCTGCGAGAACGCCTACGAGGTGGCCCAGGGTGCCGATGCGTTGGTCATCTGCACCGAGTGGAACGAGTTCAAGCACCTGGACCTGAAGTGGATCAAAGAGGCCATGCGCCGCCCCATTATCGTGGACGGGCGCAACATCTACGACCCCGAAACCATGCGGCAACTGGGGTTCCTGTACCGAGGCGTGGGTCGCGGCTACGGTGTGTAATCGCGGGCCGCGGGGGATGGGCGTTCGGCTCCCGTCTGCCTGCGGGTTCGCGCATCATTGCAAAGGAGCAAGGGCATGAAGAGAATCTGCATGATCGGCGTGGGGTACGTGGGGCTGGTTACTGGGGCCTGCCTTGCCGACCTGGGCAACCGCGTGGTGTGCGTCAACCGAGACGAGCGCAAGGCCGCCAACCTGCGCAAGGGCATCCTGCCCATCTACGAGCCAGGGCTGGAGGAGATCGTCCACCGCAACAGCGAGGCGGGCCGACTCTTCTTCACCACGTCCTACGATGAGGGCGTGAAGGACGCGGAGTTCGTCTTCATCTCGGTGGGGACGCCGTCGGGGCTGGAAGGCGAGGCCGACCTGCAGCACGTGCACGACGCGGCGGTGGAGATCGCCAAGCGCCTGGACCACCCGCTCATCATCGTCAACAAGAGCACCGTTCCCATCGGCACGGGCGACTGGGTGGCCGACATCGTCCGCGAGAACATGCCCGACCCGTCCATCCCGTTCTGGGTGGTCTCCAACCCCGAGTTCCTGCGCGAGGGTTCGGGCGTGTACGACTTCATGAACCCCGACCGCATCGTGCTGGGGTCGCTGAGCCGCGAGGCGGCGGAGCGCGTGGCCGAACTGTACTACCCGCTCCAGGCCGAGACCATCATCACCGACCTGCGCACGGCGGAGATGATCAAGTACGCGTCCAACTGCTTCCTGGCGACCAAGATTTCGTTCATCAACGAGATCGCCGCCATCTGCGAGTCGCTGGGCGCCGACGTGAAAGAGGTGGCGCGCGGGATGGGCACCGACAAGCGCATCGGCCCCCACTTCCTGGGCGCGGGCATCGGCTGGGGCGGCTCGTGCTTCCCCAAGGACGTCAAGGCCCTCATCCACATGGCGACCACCCACGGGACGCGGCCCCAACTGCTCCGCGCCGTGATGGAGATCAACTACGACCAGCGCAAGCGCATCATCAACCACCTGCGCGACATCCTCGGCTCGTATCGGGGCAAGGTGGTGGGCTTGCTGGGGCTGGCGTTCAAGCCGAACACCGACGACATGCGCGACGCGCCGTCCATCACGCTGGCGCGGCTGCTGGTGGCCGAGGGCGCGCAGGTCAAAGCCTACGACCCCGTCGCCATGGAGACGGCCAAGCGCGCCATGCAGGACGTGCCCGTAACCTATTGCAACGACCCGTATGAGGTCGCCAAGGACGCCGACGCGCTCATCCTGGTAACCGAGTGGAACGAGTTCAAGCAACTGGACATGCAGCGCATCAAAGACCTCATGAGGCAGCCGATCCTGATGGACGGGCGCAACATCTACGACCCGCCGCGCATGCGCGAGTTGGGGTTCATCTACCGCGGTGTGGGGCGCGGCCACAACGGCGGCCTGGTGCGGAGCCAATGAAAGCCTATCCCTTCCCTGTCATGCCCGCGTCGGCCCTTTCGGTGGGCGTGGACTTGATAGAGGTGTCGCGCATCGCCCGCGCCGTGGAACGGTGGGGCGAGCGGTTCCTACGCCGCGTGTACACGGCGAACGAGATCGCGCTGTGCGACGGGCGCGTCCCCGAGTTGGCCGTGCGGTTCGCGGGCAAGGAGGCCATCTCCAAGGCGCTGGGCACGGGCCTGGTGGGGATAGACTGGACGGAGATGGAGATTCTCGCCGACTTCCGCGGCAAGCCCATCGTGCGGCTGCACGGTCGCGCGCGCAACCGGGCCGAGGAACTGGGCCTGCACCGATGGGCCATCAGCCTGACGCACACCAAGGAGCACGCGATGGCGATGGTCGTGGCTGGCGGCGCATAGGCGCACGCAAAGGCGAGCAAGGCACACTTCCAGAGCGCCCCGCATGTTCCAGGGGCGCTTCGCTTTTGTGGGGGGCCGACATCTGCTGCCTTTTCTCTTCGGTCTCCCCGTGTTCTGTGGTGAACGCAGAGGTGGGTCGGGCACAGGCCCCGATGGGATTCTTGCGCCCGCCTTGGGCAGTGGTATACTGAACGCAGAGACACAGACCGCAGTGGAGGTGGGGATGATTCACGAAGCGATGGCCCGCGTGCTGGACAACGTGGACACGGTGATCGTCGGCAAGAGGGCGACGGTGGAGTTGCTGCTGGCGGCCATGCTGTGCGAGGGGCACGTGCTGATTGAGGACGTGCCCGGCATCGGCAAGACGACGCTGGCGAAGGCGGTGGCCCGGTCCGCCGGCTGCACCTTCAGCCGACTGCAGTTCACGCCGGATTTGCTGCCCAGCGACGTTACGGGCATCTCGTTCTTCAACCAGAAGAAGCAGGAGTTTGAGTTCCGCCCTGGGCCGGTCATGTCCCAGATTCTGCTCGCCGATGAGATCAACCGCGCCACGCCGCGCACTCAGTCGGCGCTGCTGGAGGCCATGCAGGAGCGGCAGATCACGGTGGACGGCGTTACGTACCCCCTGCCGCGCCCGTTCCTGGTGCTGGCCACGCAAAACCCCATTGAACTGGAGGGCACCTTCCCGCTGCCCGAGGCGCAGGTGGACCGCTTCCTCATCAAGATCGCCTTGGGCTACCCCACGGAGGCTGAGGAGAACGAGATTCTCCTGCGCTTTGAGCGCGAAGACCCGCTGGAGCGGCTCCAGCCCGTCATGCAGGCGGAGGACTGGCTGACGCTCCGCGATGCCGTCCGCCAGGTGCGCGTGGAGGCGTCCGTGCGCGAGTACGTCGTCCGCATCGTTCGGGCGACGCGCGAGCACTCTGCCGTGATGCTGGGGGCCAGCCCGCGCGGGACGCTGGCGCTGTACCACATGGCGCAGGCGCTGGCGGCCATCCGCGGGCGCGACTTCGTGCTGCCGGATGACGTCAAGTACCTCGCGCCGTTCGTGCTGGGGCACCGCATCCTCATCAGTTCGCAGACGCGGCTTCGCGGGCGGAGGCCGGAGCAGATTCTGGCCGAGGTGGTGGAGTCGGTGCCCGTGCCTGTGGAGCAGTAGATGTTCACCGATGCCTGGATTGCGCTGGCCGTCCTCTTCGGCCTGCTGGGGGTGCTGTTCCGCCAGGACGCCCTGGTCATCATGTCCACCGTGCTCCTCACGGTCATCGCGGTGGCTTGGCTGTGGAACCGCTACGCCCTGCGCGGCGTCCGTTACAAGCGACAACTCAGCGAGCGCCGCGCCTTCGTCGGCGAGGAGGTTACCCTGTCCATCCAGGTAACGAACGGCAAACTGCTCCCCGTGGCGTGGCTGAAGGCCGAGGACGAACTCCCGACGGCCCTGCCCCTCATCGGCGACCACCTGGCTCCGTCGCACAAGGAGACGGTCGGCTACCTGGTGAACCTGTACTCGCTGCGGTGGCGCGAACGAGTAACGCGGCGGTTTCGCATCGCCTGCGCGCAGCGCGGGTTCTACGCCCTGGGGCCGGTGCGCTTGCAGGCCAGTGACGTGTTCGGCCTGTTCTCCGCGTCCGTTGTGGACGAGACCGAGGACACCCTCATCATCTATCCGCAGGTGCTGCCGCTGGAGGCGCTGGGACTGCCGCCGAAAGACCCCTTCGGCGACGCCAGGGCCGAGGAGCCGCTGTTCGCCGATCCCAGCCGCGCCGTCGGCGTGCGCGACCACCAGCCCTACGACGGGCAGAAGCACATCCACTGGAAGGCCTCGGCGCGGCAGCAGCGGCTCCAGGTCAAGGTGTACGAGCCGACGACAAGCCCCCAGTGGGTTATCTTCCTCAACGTCAACACCCTTCCGGAGCCGCTTCAGGGGAGCAACCCTGTGCTCCTGGAGCGGGTGGTGAGCGTGGCGGCGTCCATCGCGTCGTTCGCCGTGGAGCAGAAGTACCTGGTGGGGCTGCTGGCCAACGGCAGCCTGCCGCGGTCGGATCAACCGCTGAAGGTGCTCCCCAGCCGGAGCCCCGACCATCTCATGCACATGCTGGAGGCGCTGGCGGCGGTAACGGCCTTCTCCACGGCGCGCATTGAGCGGCTGCTGGAGACGGAGTCGCCCAAACTGCCCTGGGGCGCGACGCTGGTCGTCATCTCGGGCATCGTCTCCGAGGCGCTGCTGGCCTCGCTCCTGGAACTCCGCGCGGCGGGGCGCAAGGTGGCCCTGGTGGCCGTGGACGCCGACGTGGACACGGGGCTGCTGGAGGGGATTCCGGCCTACACGGTGTCGCAGCGCCCGCTTGAGGACGTGGGCCTGTGGCAGTTGCGCGAAGTGGAGGTGCAGGCGTGAGCGGGCCTCGCCTGGACTGGAAGCGCGCGCTGCTGGACTTGGCGCTCGTCGCCATGGAGACGGCGTGGATTGCGCCGTGGTTCCTGTTCGCCATCCGCCCGTTTGCCCCTCGCCATCCGGCGGTGCCGCTGGGACTGGCGGTATTCGGAAGCCTGCTGGTCATCGCGCTGCTGGTGAAGGGGATGAACCGCCTGAACGTCGCGCCCAGGGCCGTGTCCCTTGTCGTCATGGCGCTGGGATTGGTGTCGGGCCTGGCGGCGGTGCGGGTGCACCTGTATCCGGCGGGACTTTCGGCCTCGGCGTGGCTGGCGCAATTTGCGCGGCGCATGGCGGGGATTTCCGAGGCGATTCCGGCCGATCTGGTCCTGCTCCTGGGGGTGTTCTTCCTGTGGTGGCGCGGGCTGACGCTGGGAGACCGCGAGCACACCTTTGAGCGCATCGGGTTCAGTTTCCGCGCGGGAATCGTGTTGCTCATGTGGAACGCGGCGGTCTCGGCGCTGGTGGGGTGGCGCGTGCCGATTCTGGGGTTCGCCATCGTGTACTTCTTCTTCGGCCTTCTGGCCGTGGGCGTTGGCCGCGTGTACGACCTGGAACTGCAACCGGAGTCAGGCGGGAGGGTGTCCACCCCGTTCTGGCTCGCGTCCACGCTGGGGGCCATCGCCGCCGTGCTGTTCCTGGCGGTCATCGCGAGCCAGTTGCTCACGGTGGGCAACATCAGCGCGGTGATGCGGGCGCTATCGCCACTGTGGCGAATCCTGGAGGCGGTGGCGCTCCTGGTGGCCCAGGCGCTGGCCTGGCTCATCCAGCCGCTGCTGAATTGGTTTGTGCGGTTCTTCCGGTCGCTGATGCCGGTGGAGGTTCCGGGTCTAACCCCTGTCCCGCAGGCGACGCCCGAGTTCTTGCCCCAGACGCCCGCGCCGCCGCCCCCGTATCTGGACGCGCTGAAGTACGCCGTCGTGGGTCTGCTCGTCCTGGGCATTCTGGCGCTGGTGGCGTTTTCGGTGCGGCGTGCGCGGGCCATTGCGGCGGCGTCGGGGCGGCAAGAGGAGCGCGAGTTTGTCCGCGACACGGCCCCGGCGTCGCCCGGACTTCTGAACACGCTTCGGGCGGGGTGGGATCGCTTGGGCGATTGGCTCAACCTCGTGGGCCAGTTCGGTTTGGGCCAGCGGTTCCGCGCGGCCGCTTCCATCCGCTGGATTTACGCGAACCTGCTGCGGTGGGCGGCGGGGATGGGCCACCCGCGCAAGGCCTGGCAGACGCCCTACGAATTCCTGCAGGCGCTGACGCCCGCATTCCCCGACCTCGCGCCAGAGTTGCGGGCGATCACCGAGGCCTACGTCCGCTCGCACTACGGCGAACTGCCGGAGACCGAGGGCGAATTGCAAAGAATCCGCTCCTGTTGGGAGCGGATTCTGGAGTGGGCACAAGCGGATGGAGCCGACGCTAGGCCGTGATGGCGATCTGCACGTCCGGTTTTTCCAGCAGGAACAGGAAGACGAGGGAAAGCGCCACAGCCAGGGTGCTGGTTACAAGCCAAGCCACGTCCACGTGCCCGTTGGTAACCACGCGGGGCAGGAGCATGAGCACGCGAATGATGACGTTGAAGCCTTGCACGAAGACGCTCAGGGTGAGAGCCCACGGGCGGTGGCGAACCAGCCCCCAGCCGAGGAAGGCGAATAGCACAATCGGCAGGACGAGAACGGTGATCTTGGCGCTGGCGAGCACTGCAGGCGGGAACGTGAGCGTCGGGATAAATTGCAGGATGGCAATGGCCCAGATGAACTTGTCGGCTTTCGTCATGGCATCTCCTCCAAGACGGTTCCAGACCTTGTGGAATTACGAGAATTATACCAGACAGGAGGGCTTGTGTCAATAACTTGCGGGCGGCGCAGGACGAGGCGGGATTGGCGCGCGGCGCTGGCGTGGGGGGTGCGCCGCGGCGGGATGGCAGCAGTCGTGGTGCTGGTCGCGGTGGCGCTGGCCGCCTGCGGACCTTCTGGCGCTGCGGCCCCCACCGTCCCCATCCCGCTGCCAACGGCGACGGTACCCCCGGCCACGCCGACGCCTGCCCCCACCGCCACGCCCACGCCCACGCCGAGCCCGACGCCCGCCCCGTCGCCGACCGCGACGGCGACGCTCCCGCCGACGGCCACTGCAACCCCCACGCGCGCGCCTGTAGGCCAGGGCAACCCTGCGCCTGTGCCCATTCTGATGTACCACCGCATCATGGATCTGCCCGACGATGCCGGCGCCGCGCAGCGCGACTACGCCGTGTCGCCCGCGCGGTTTGACGAACAGTTGCAGTATCTCAAAGCCCAGGGGTACGAGTCGGTCCGCCTCTACGACGTCGTCCGCTATCTGGAAGGCGCTGGTTCCCTGCCTGCCAGGGCTGTCGTCATCACCTTTGACGACGGCTACCGCGACAACGCCGTGGTGGCCTTCCCGCTGCTGCTGAAGTACGGGTTCACGGCCACGTTCTTCATCAACCCCCAGCCCATTGACGACGAGTATCCGGCCTACATGACCTGGGCGCAGGTGGAGCAGATGAGCCGCGCGGGGATGGATGTGGAGTCGCACAGTTACAGCCACCCGATGCTCACCCGCCTGTCGGCGGAGGAGTTGCTCCGAGAGGTGCGGAAGGCCGCCGATGCCATAGAGAAGCACACCGGCAAGCGCCCGCGCCTGTTCTCGTACCCGTATGGCACTTACAACCGCCAGGTGGTGGAGTTGCTGCGGGGCGAGGGGTACGTGGGTGCGGTTACGCTGCGTTCGGGAACCGTGCAGACCTCGCCGTCCGTCTTTGACCTGGCGCGCGTGTGGGTGCGCTACGACGACACGCTGGAGGCGTTCGCTGCGAAGTTGGAACGGGGGCGGTAGCGCCGCGCCCGCCCATTGGCCTGCCGCTGAACCGACCGCATGGGCGAGGAGTATCGTAGATGCGCGGAATTGTCCCGCCCGATGTTTCCGTTATAATGCGAATGGGGTGCGCTTTTCTCGCCTCAAGGACAACGAAAGGGCTTTGACATGGAGAGCGTTCAGGAAGTCGCCAAGCGAATCATAGACAACGTGGAGAAGGTCATCATCGGCAAGCGCGAGCAGGTGGAGCAGACCGTCATCGCGCTCCTGTGCCAGGGCCACGTGTTGATAGAAGACGTGCCGGGCGTGGGCAAGACCATGCTCGCCAAGACCATCGCCCGCTCCCTGGGCTGCACGTTCCAGCGGATTCAGTTCACGCCCGACATGCTGCCCAGCGACGTAACCGGCGTGTCGGTCTTCAACCAGAAGACGCGTGAGTTTGAGTTCCGCCCCGGCCCCATCATGGCGCAAATCGTGCTGACCGACGAGATCAACCGCGCCACGCCCAAGACCCAGTCGGCGCTGCTGGAGGCCATGGAAGAGAAGCAGGTTACCGTGGACGGGGTTACGTACCCGCTGCAAAAGCCCTTCCTCGTGCTGGCCACGCAGAACCCGATTGAGTACGAGGGCACGTTCCCGCTGCCCGAGGCGCAGTTGGACCGCTTCATGCTGCGCATCAGCCTGGGCTACCCGTCGCCTGCGGACGAAATCCGCATGCTGGATTCGCAGCAGCGCGTGCACCCCGTGGAGACGGTGGAGCAAGTGGTGAACGCCGATTCTCTGCTCCAGGCCCAGGAGGCCGTCAAAGAGGTGCACATAGACGACGCGATCAAGGAGTACATCGTAGAACTCGTGAACACATCGCGCAAGCACCCGGACATCTACCTGGGGGCTAGCCCGCGCGGCTCGCTGGCGTTGTACAAGACGGCCCAGGCCAAGGCTGCCGTGGAAGGGCGCGACTACGTCATCCCCGACGACATCAAGGCCCTGGCCATCCCTGCCCTGGCGCACCGCCTCATCGTATCGCCGGCGGCCCGCATCAAGAACGTGGACTCCCGCACGGTGGTGCAGGAGATTCTGGATTCGGTGCCGGTGCCGGGAATGCGCGCGCGCCCACGGAGGTAACCGTCGCCCATGTCTCGCCTTGACCTCGTCCTGCTTCATGCTCCAAGCGTGTACGACTTCCGCAAAGAGTCCATCCTGTACGGGCCTGTGAGCGACCTGGTGCCGTCCACGCCCGTCTTTGAAATGTACCCCATCGGGTTCACCACCATCGCCGAGTATCTGGAGCGGCACGGGTTCCGCGTGCGCATCGTGAACCTGGCGGTGCGGATGCTGCGGGAACGGCGGTTTGACCCCGAGATGATGATCCGCTCGCTGAACCCGCGCGCCTTCGGCATAGACCTGCACTGGATGCCCCACGCGCACGGGGCGATAGAGGTGGCGCGCCTGGTCAAGAAGCACCACCCCAATACGCCGGTCTTCCTCGGCGGGTTCTCCAGCACCTACTACCACCGCGAACTGCTGGCCGAGTACCCGGAGGTGGACTTCGTCGTGCGGGGCGATTCCACCGAAGAGCCGATGCGCCAGTTGATGACCGTCCTGCGCGACGGCGGGGACCTGGCCGACGTGGACAACCTCACGTGGCGCGGCCCCGACGGGCAGGTGCGCGCCAACCCCATCGGCTTCTCGCCCGACACGTTGGACCACGTCTTGCTGGACTATTCGTATGTGATCCGCAGTGTGGCGCGGTATCGGGATTTGGCCAGCGCCATCCCGTTCCGCCACTGGCTGGATTACCCCATCACGGCGGCGCTCACCTGCCGCGGCTGCACCTACGGCTGCAAGACGTGCGGCGGGTCGGCGCGGGCCTACGAGCAGTTGCACGAGCGCCAGCGCCCGGCCTACCGCTCGCCCTCGGACCTGGCCCAGGACCTGCGCAGCATCAGCCGCTTCAGCAAGGGGCCGGTCTTCGTGCTGGGCGACATCCGCCAGCCCGGGATGGATTATGCCGAGGCGTTCCTCGCCGCCGTCAGGGGCTTCCCCAACCCGGTCATCCTGGAGTTGTTTGAGCCGGCGTCGCGCGAGTTCATGCAGTTGGTCGGCCGCAGCCTGCCCCACTGGACGCTGGAGGTGTCGCTGGAGTCGCACGACGATGAGGTGCGCCAGGCGTTTGGCCGCCCCTACACGACGGCGGCCATGGAGAAGACCATGGAGTACGCCCTGGAGGCCGGCTGCGAGCGACTGGATGTCTTCTTCATGATCGGCCTTCCCAAGCAGACTTACGACTCGGTGATGGGCACGGCCGAGTACTGCCGCCACCTGGTGCACGATGTGGACGCGGGGCGCAACGGGCAACCCCGCCGTCTGATTCCGTTCATCTCGCCCCTCGCGCCCTTCCTGGACCCCGGCAGCGAGGTGTTTGAGAATCCGGAGGCGCACGGCTATCGGCTGCTGTGCCGCACCGTGGAGGAGCATCGGCGGGCGCTGGTGCAGCCGTCGTGGAAGTACGTGCTGAACTACGAGACGGTCTGGATGAACCGCGATGAAATCGTGGACAGCACCTACGCGGCGGGTCTGGCGCTGAACCGCCTGAAGATGGACACCGGCATTATCCCACGCGCGGTGGGCGAGGCGACGGAGAAGCGCATCCACAAGGCGCGGCGGCTCATCGCCCAGATTGACGACATCATGAGCATGGGCGACGCGGGCCTTCGCGCCAAACTCCTGCGCGCGCTGAAACCCCAGGTGGACAGCGCGAACATCTCCACCGTCTGCGAGAAGAGCGAGTTGGAGGTGCCGCTGGGCTGGGCCAAACTCAACGTGCCCGCGGCGGCGACGGTCATCCTGCGCGACCTGCGGCAACGGCTCGCGCGTTCGGGGCAGAAGGCAGGCTGACGTGAAGCGCACGGCGAGCATCCTGCTGGTGGTGCTGGCGGCCCTTGTGGTGGCTATCACCACGACGCAGCCGCTGTACGACCAGATCGCCTACGTGGTTACGCTGACGGTCGTCGTGGCGTATGCGTGGGCCAGGGTGGGCGCGCGCTCGGTGGAGTTCATCCGCCACGCGCCCGCGCACCGCTCGCAGGTGGGCCGCTACATTGAGGAACGCTTCACCGTGCGCAACACGAGCCTGGTCCCGAAACTGTGGCTGGAGGTGCGCGACCTGTCCGAACTGCCCGGCCACCGCGCCAGCCGCGTGATCACATCCCTGGGGCCGAGGCGCAGGCGTGGCTGGACGGTCCGCACCATGTGCTACCGACGCGGCCGGTTCCGGCTGGGGCCGGTGGACATGACCAGCGGCGACGCCTTCGGGCTGTTCCGCATCACGCGCCGCGTGGAGGCGACCGCGTCGGTGGTGGTGTACCCCTACGCGGTGGACCTGCCCGCGTTTCTCCCGCCCAGCGGCGAACTCCCGGGCGGCGATGCCCTGCGCCGCAAGACCCATCACATCACCACGAACGTTTCGGGCGTCCGGGACTACGAGCCGGGCGACAGTTTCAACCGCATTCACTGGAAGTCCACCGCGCGCACCGGCCGGCTCATCGTCAAGGAGTTTGAACTGGACCCCCTGGCCGACGTGTGGCTGTTCCCCGACATGCACAGCGGCGTACAGGTGGGCAGGGTGGCCGAGGCGGCGGACGAGTGGCTCATGCCCGCGGTGCTGATGAAAGAAGGCCCGCGGGTGCTGGAGCCCAGCACGGAGGAGTACGTCGTGGCCATCACGGCGTCGCTGGCCAAGCACTTCCTGGGGCGGAATCGGGCGGTGGGCCTGGCTGCCCAGACGTCGCGCCGCGAGTTCATCCAGCCGGACCGGGGCGACCGCCAACTGGGCAAGATCATGGAGACGCTGGCGGTCATCCACGCGCGTGGGCAGATGCCGCTGGCGCAGGTGCTGGCCGGGGAGGGGATGAGCCTGCCGCGCGGGACGTCGGTTGTCGTCATCACGCCGTCCGCCGACTTGCGCTGGGTGCAGGTGCTGAACCATCTGCGGCGGCGGGGGCTGCGGGCCATTGCCGTGCACGTGGTGCCCGCCACCTTCGGCGAAGCGCCCGGCAGCGAGCCTGTCCTGGCCGAGTTGGCGCTGCACCAGATTCCCACCTATGTGGTGCGCAACGGCGAGCGGCTGGAGCAGGCGCTCAGTGCCGACCGGGCCATCCTCGCGCGCAGGGCGGGGTAGGGCGAATCCGAAACGCAACACAAGGCTTCAGGAGGCGTCGCTATGTCCGAACCGCAACGCGAATCCTCAATTGCGCGACTGGTGCGCTCCATCGGCACGCTTGGCTTCGGCGTCGTCGTGCAGGCGGCCATCTACCCGCTCCGCAAGTGGTGGGGCTGCCGCCGCTTCGCCGCCAAGCCCACGGCTGTTCCCGCCTGGACATCGCCCGGGGCGGTGCGTTCGTGGCGCGTCCAGGGCAATGCGCTGACCCTGGTGTGCGAAAAGGCCGACGTGCAACTGACGGCCCTGTCGCCCGACATCGTGCGCGTGCGGTTGCGCCCCGACCGCCAGTTCCCCCCGCCGTTCTCCTACGCGCTGGCCCGCGAGGACGCGGACTGGCCCCCGTGCGCCGTCGCCGTGGACGAGACGCCCGCCGCCGTCGTGATGCGCACGCCCGCGTTGCACGTGGAGGTGCGCAAGGCCGACGCGTCCATCCGCTTCCTGACGCCCGACGGCCGCGCACTGGACGCCGACACTGCGCCCATGGCCTGGGCGGGCGAGCGGGTGGCGCTGGCCCGCGCACTGCCCGGCGATGCGCATGTGTACGGCTTCGGCGAGAAGGCCCTGCCGCTGGACAAGCGGGGCCATCGCATGGACCTGTACAACTTTGACTGCAACGGCTACGGCCCTGGCGACGACCCGCTGTACATGAGCATCCCGGTCTACATGCTCCTGCGCGGCGGGCTGGCCTGCGGCGTGTTCTTTGACAACTCGTACCGCGCCGTGGCGGACGTGGGCGCTTCCGACCCCGCTACGCTTCGGCTGGAGGCCGACGGCGGCGAATTGCGCTACTACTTCTTCGCCGGGCCCGCCCCCGCCGACGTGCTGCGCCAGTACACCGACCTGACGGGCCGCATGGAACTCCCGCCGCTGTGGACGCTGGGCTATCATCAGAACCGCTGGAGTTACTACCCCGACGCCCGCGTGCGCGAAATCGCCCGCGAGTTCCGTCAGCGGCGCATCCCCTGCGATGCCATCCACCTGGACATCCACTACATGGACGGCTACCGGTGCTTCACGTGGCACCCGGAGCGATTCCCCGACCCGCCCGGCCTGGTGCACCACCTGCACGAGCGCGGGTTCAAGGTGGTGGGCATGGTGGACCCGGGCATCAAGGCCGACCGCAAGTACGCCGTGTGCCGCTCGGGGCTGGAGCGGGACGTGTTCTGCAAATACCCGGACGGGCGGCTGTTCAAGGGGCCGGTGTGGCCGGGGCTGTGCTACTTCCCGGACTTCTCCAACCCCAACGCGCGCGCCTGGTGGGGCGACCAGTACAAGGCGTTGCTGGACGTGGGGCTGGACGGCTTCTGGAACGACATGAACGAGCCGGCCATCTTCGGCGCGGGGCCCGAGACCATGCCCGACTGCGTGCGCTTCGCCTGGGAGGGGCAGGGGGCCGACTTTCGCCAGGCGCACAACGTGTACGGGCTGCTGATGGTGCGCGGGTCGTGCGAAGGGCTGCGCCGCCTGCGCCCCGACCGCCGCACGCTGGTCATCTCGCGGTCGGGCTGGGCGGGGCTGCAACGCTACGGCAGCCACTGGACGGGCGACAACCGCTCCGACTGGCCGTCCATGGCCAACGTCATCCCCATGGTGCTGACGCTGGGCCTTTCGGGCGTGGCGTTCACCGGTCCCGACACCGGTGGGTTCAGCGGCAGCCCGTCGCCGGAGTTGCTGGTGCGCTGGAACCAGTTGAGCGTCTTCACGCCGTTCTTCCGCAATCACACTGCCGTCTGGACCAAGGACCAGGAGCCGTGGGTGCACGGCGAGCCCTACGAGAGCCTGAACCGCGCGGCCATTGAACTGCGCTACCGGATGCTCCCGTACATCTACACGGCCTTCTGGCAGTGCAGCCGGACGGGCTTGCCGATGATGCGGCCCCTGTTCCTGGGGTTCCCCCAAGATGCCGCCACCTACGCCCTGGACGACGAGTTCCTGTTCGGCGATGCGCTGCTGGTTGCGCCCGTGCTGGAGGAGGGCGCGACCCGCCGCAGCGTGTACCTGCCCGCAGGCCGCTGGTACGACTTCTGGAGCGGCCAGGCGCACGACGGGCCTGTAACCATCACCGTGGACGCGCCGCTGGACCGATTGCCCCTGTTCGCCCGCGCGGGCAGCGTGATCCCCAACTGGCCCGTGATGCAGTACGTGGGCGAGCGGCCGCCCGACCCGCTCACGCTGCACGCCTTTCCGGGGCGCGGCGAAAGTTGGCTGTACGAGGACGAGGGCGACGGCTGGGCGCACAAGGAAGGTGTCTTCTGGCTGAGCCGCTTCGCCGTGGAGCCGACGGCGGAGGGCTGGGCGATTCGCTGGCACCGAGAGGGGGCGTACCGGCCACCATACTCGGGCGTGGAGGTCGCCATTCACGGGCTGGGCGAGCGCCCGGAGGTTCGCGTGGACGGGCAGGCGGCGGAGTGCGTGTGGGAAGGCGGCGTGGCCCGCGTCGCCGTGGGAGAGTTCGCGGTGTGCGAGGTGCGGGTGGGGCACTAGGCGGCGAAGAATGTCGGGTTACCGGGATACCCCTCCGGCGCCGAAACGCCCTGTTGGGTGTATTTCAACCCTGGGGCGAAAATGACCGGATATCGTTGGGCTGCCGAGCAGAATCTACCTCACCTATCCCCACCCTGGCCCTCCCCTTTCCTCTCCGCCCGCGGAGAGGAAAGGGGAGGGTGCGGGAGGGGTTAGGTGAGGTCAGCAGACCCATCGCTGTACATCAGGCGGCGAAAGGGGTGTCAATTGCCGCAGGCTTGCCCCCCAAACTGAAGTGCACTCCGCCCTGTTGCGAGATTTGCGCAGATAGTTCAGGTGTGATATAATGCGCCGCGTAAGGGTTTTGAGTTGAGCAACGAGCGTGAAGGAGGACAGCGTGCCGCTCTCGAAGTCTGAGAAGGACAATATCATTCAGCAGTTCCACATGCACCCGGCCGACACCGGTTCGCCCGAAGTGCAGATTGCGCTGCTGACCACTCGCATCAACCAGTTGATTGAGCACCTGAAAGTGCACAAGCACGACGAGCACTCCAGGCGCGGGCTCCTGAAACTGGTTGGGCAGAGGCGTCGCCATTTGGCTTACCTGAGCCGCAAGGACATCAATCGCTACAGGGCGATTGTGGATCGGCTTGGCCTGCGCAAGTAGATGGCGTCGGTCATCTCTCTATACGTTCACGCGGAACGAGTAGATGAGCATCACCCAGCATCTACTCGTTTGACATTCTAACGCAGGAGGTGTAGAAAAGGCTAGGTCCGGCAGACAGCCAAAACCCTGACAATATCCTACATTTCATCCCTGGGGCGGATGGTACAGGAATTGGGGAGTGCCTCTCACACGGTGGGGGATAGTCCCCAGTCCCTGACCTCCGTACCCAGGAAACTTACGGAGGTTTGAATTGAATACAGTACACAGATTTACAGCGAAGGTTGGCGAGCACGAGATCATCGTTGAGACCGGGTTGCTCGCCCAGCAGGCCGGCGGCGCGGTTACCGTGCGCTGCGGCGACACCATGATTCTGGCGACGGCCACCGCTTCCAAAGAGCCCCGCGAAGGCGTGGATTTCTTCCCCCTCACCGTGGACTACGAGGAGCGGCTCTATGCGGCCGGACGCATCCCCGGCGGGTTCTTCAAGCGCGAGGGCAAGCCCTCGGAAGAGGCCATTCTCCTGTGCCGCCTGACGGACCGCCCCTTGCGTCCCCTGTTCCCCAAGGGGTTCCGCAACGACGTGCAAATCATCGTTACGGCTCTGTCCGCCGACCAGGAGAACTACCTGGACATCCTGTCCATCATCGGCGCGTCGGCGGCCCTGACCATCTCCGACATCCCGTTCCAGGGGCCGGTGGGCGCGGTGCGCGTGGGGTACATAGACGGCCGGTTTGTCTTCAACCCCACCGCCACCGAAATGGCGAACAGCGAGATGGACCTGCGCCTGGCGGGCACTGCCGACGCCGTCCTCATGGTGGAGGCGGGCGCCGATGAGGTGCCCGAAAGCCTGATGCTGGAGGCGATCCGCCTGGGCCACGAGGCCATGCAGGACGTGATCCGCATGCAGAACGAGATGGCAGCCGCCATCGGCAAGCCCAAGCGCGAGTTCACGCTGCACGTTGTCCCCGAGGAGACGCGCCAGTGGACGCTGGAGCAAATCGGCGACCGCATCCAGCAGATTCTCACGGCGGGCCTGTCCAAAGAGGAGCGGAACACGGCCATTGACAACCTGGCCGCGGAGTTGGTGGAGAAGGCGGGCGAACAGTTTGCGGCCTCTGACGTGAAAGAGGTGTTTGAGGACGCCCTTCGCACCGCCATGCGTGCCCAGGTGCTGGACAAGGGCATCCGCGTGGACGGGCGCGGGCTGCGCGACATCCGCCCGATTTCCTGCCAGGTGGGGCTGCTGCCCCGCGCTCACGGCTCTGGCCTGTTCACGCGCGGCGAGACCCAGGTGCTCACCATCGCCACGCTGGGGACCAGCGCCGATGAGCAAATCCTGGACACGGTGGTAACCGTGGGGGCCAAGCGATACATGCACCATTACAACTTCCCGCCCTACAGCACGGGCGAGGTCAAGCCCCTGCGCGGGCCGGGCCGCCGCGAAATCGGCCACGGCGCGCTGGCCGAGCGGGCACTGGTCCCCGTCATCCCGTCCCAGGAGCAATTCCCGTACACCATCCGACTGGTGTCCGAGGTCCTGTCGTCCAACGGCTCCACGTCCATGGCGTCGGTATGCGGGAGCACCCTGGCGCTGATGGACACGGGCGTGCCCATCAAGGCACCGGTGGCCGGCATCGCCATGGGCCTCATCAAGGAAGGCGACCGCTACGCCGTGCTCACCGACATCCTGGGAATGGAAGACCACCTGGGCGACATGGACTTCAAGGTGGCCGGCACCCGCGACGGGGTAACGGCCCTGCAGATGGACATGAAGGTCAAGGGCCTGGACTACAACATCCTGGAGCAGGCGCTACAGCAGGCCCACGAGGCGCGCATGTACATCCTGGACAAGATGCTGGAAGTCATTGACAAGCCTCGCGCCACCCTGTCGCCGTTTGCGCCGCGCATCGTGATGGTGAAGATCCCGCAGGAGAAGATCGGCACCCTCATCGGCCCGGGCGGCAAGACCATCCGTAGCATCCAGGAGCAGACCGGCGCCAAGATTGACGTGGAAGAGGACGGCACGGTGTACATCTCCGCGCTGGAAGGCCCCGGCGGCATGGAAGCCGAGCGCATGGTGCGCGCCCTGACCGAAGAGGCTACCATCGGCAAGATTTACACGGGCAAGGTTGTCCGCATCACCGACTTCGGCGCGTTCGTGGAAATCCTGCCGGGCACCGACGGCCTGGTGCACATCTCGCAGTTGGCCGATTACCGCGTTCCCAGCGTGGAGGACGTGGTCAAGGTCGGCGACGAGATCATGGTCATGGTCATTGACATAGACAAGGACGGCAAGATCAAGTTGTCGCGGCAGGCCGTGCTGGAAGGCTGGACGGCGGAAGAAGCCCGGGCGCGCGACCGCAAGCCCAGCGGCCCCCGGCCGGGCGGAGACCGCCCGCGTTCCGGCGGCGACCGCCGCGGCGGAGGAAGGCCCCCGCAGAGGCGGTAGGTTCGCATGGAAGACAACGCTCCGCTGACACCCGAACCCACATCCGAACCGCAACCGCAGCCCCGCCCCCCAGCCCCTGCTTCCGGGGGTGCAGGGGGTGGCTGGCTGCGGGAGTTGCTGGAGACCATCCTGCCCGCAGTGCTGCTGGCGCTGGTTATCAACCTGTTCCTGGCCCAGGCCACGCGGGTCTTCGGCCAGAGCATGGAGCCGAACCTGCACACCGACCAGCGCATCGTGGTGGAGAAACTGTCGTATCGGTTCCACCTGCCGCGCCGGGGCGACGTGGTGGTGCTGCGGTTGCCGCGGGACCCCTCCGAGTTGCTCATCAAGCGCGTCATCGCGCTGCCGGGCGAAACGGTGGAGATTCGGGACGGCGCAGTGTGGATTGACGGCCAGCCGCTGGACGAGCCGTACCTGACCCAGCCCACCATGGGCTACATGGCCCCGTTGGTGGTGCCCGAGGGGCATGTGTTCGTCCTGGGCGACAATCGCGGCTACAGCAACGATTCCCGCGCCTTCGGGCCGGTGTCGCTGGAGAACATCATCGGGCACGCCTGGCTTTCCTACTGGCCGCCCAACGCCATAGGCATCGTGGACTAGCGAATCGCAGGCGCCCGCCTCGCGGTGGGCGCTTGTGCTATCTTCGGTGGTTTGCATGGCCGAGCAGAAGTGGAGCGACAGGACAAAGCAGTGGGTTGTGGCGGGGATTTTCATCCTCGCGGCGCTGGCGTTCTACCAGTTTCGGCGCATTCTGGGGCCGGTGGCGCTGGCGCTCATCCTGGCGTATGTGCTGAACCCCGCCGTGTCGTTCCTGCACCGCAGGCTGCGCGTTCCCCGCACGCTGGCGGCCCTGCTGGTCTTGCTCGTCCTGCTGGGGATCATCGCCCTCGTGCCGATTCTGGTCATCCCTGCCCTGGTGGATCAGGTGCGCGGGCTGAACCTCAGCATCCAGCAGGTGCTGGACTTCGCCATCTCTCTCCTCAAAGGCCCCATCGTCATCGCCGGCTTCACCATTGACACCACGCAACTGTACGACCAGGTGTCGGCGTCGTTGCAGTCGCTGCTCTCCTCGCTGGCGTCGTCGTCGGTGAACCTGCTCTTGAACATCGCGTCCGGCCTCGCGTGGTTTGTGCTGATCCTGGTGCTGGCGTTCTGGTTCGTGAAGGACGCGCCCTACATCCGCGAGAAGGTCATGGCGCTTGCCCCCGTGCGCTACCAGCGGGACATGCGGCTGCTCCTGGTGCAGGTCGTGCGCGTCTGGCAGGCGTTCTTCCAGGGCCAACTCATCCTGTGCCTGGTGGTGGGCGTCGCCGTGGCGATCACGATGACCCTCGTCGGCCTGCCCTACGCGCTGCTGATGGGCCTTATCGCGGGCGTGCTTGAACTCATCCCCAACGTGGGGCCCACCGTCGCTGCGGTGCCTGCCGTCCTGGTTGCGCTCCTGCGCGGCTCCACTTATCTGCCGCTGACGCCGTTCTGGTTTGCGGTGCTGGTCGCGGGGCTGTATGTGCTCATCCAGCAGGTGGAGAACAACGTGCTCGTGCCGCGCATCATGGGCTACAGCCTGAACCTGCACCCGCTGGTGGTGCTTCTGGGCGTGCTCATGGGGGCGAGCCTGGCGGGCGTGTTGGGCATCTTCCTGGCCGCGCCGACGCTGGCCACGTTGCGGGTCCTTGGGCGATATGTGTACAGGAAACTCCTGGACGAGGAACCGTTCCCCGCGGAAGAGGCCAAGCCCCCTGCGCCCCAACCGCCTATCGGGGCGCTGCGACGGGACGACGTCCAGGCGGTGCTGTTTGACCTGGACGGCACGCTGATTGACAGCGACGATTCCGCCATTCGCACCTGGGCGCGCCGCCTAAAGCCGGTGAATTGGCTGTTCCGCAACCGCGATCCGGAGCCGTTCTTGCGCCACCTGGTGATGAGCGGCGAGGGCTGGGTCAACGGCGCGCTGACCCTGCTGGACCATGTGGGGCTGGACGGCGTGGTGTTCGCCCTGCGCGACGCCTTGCGCGTCGTGTGGCGGGGAAAGCGCCAGGATTTCCTGCCCGTGGACAACATCGGGCCGCTGCTGGAGCGTTTGGGCGAGCGGTATCGCCTGGGCGTGGTAACGACCCGCGACCGAGAGGCCGCCCTCGCGTTCCTGCGGCAGATCGGGTTTGATGGACGCTTTGAGGTCGTCATCACCCGCGAGGACGTCCGTCGGCTGAAGCCGCATCCGCAGCCCGTGCACAAGGCCGCCCAGGCGCTGGGGCTTGCGCCGTCGCAGGTGGTGATGGTGGGCGACACGTCGCTGGACATCCGCTCGGCCAAGGCCGCGGGCGCGCAGGCGGTGGGCGTGCTGTGCGGGCTTGGGATGCTGGGCGACCTGACCCAGGCCGACCTCATCCTGGCAACCACCGCCGACCTCGCCGCGCACCTGCTGGACTGACCGGTGTCCGCGAATTCCACGAATCCGCACGCTTGGGCCGTCCCCGTTCGCGCCGCACAACTCGCCCCCGCTGGGCAACTGCGGTATAATACACGTGCTGATCGCATGTCGGGGCGCGTATGGGAAGGCGAATCGTCATCGGGCTAACGGTCGTGCTCATTGCAGGGGCGTTCGCCTTTCCCCATGCCACGCTGGCGGCAGCCAGGGCCGTGGGCTATTCGGTCTGCCACCAATGGCCCGAGCACTCGTGCGCGGTGGACGGGACGCCGTTCCCGCTGTGCGCGCGGTGCACGGGGACGTACTTCGGGGCGCTGGCGGTGCTGGCCTTCGCCTGGGCGACAGGCCGCGCGAAGGCGGGTGCCTGGCCGCCCAGGTCGGTCGCGCTGCTGCTGGCGGCGGGGCTGGCGCTCATGGCGCTGGACGGCGGCAACTCGTTCGCGGATGCGCTGACCGGCGGGCAGGTGCATCTGTACGCGCCCAGCAACGCGCTGCGGTACGCGACGGGCGTGTTCAGCGGGATGGCGATGGTGGGGTTCGGCTACCCGCTGCTGAACGCCGTCCTGTGGCGCGACTGGGCCGACGCGACCATCCTGCGCCGGCCGCGCGAGGTCATCGGGCTGACGCTGGCGGTGTGGGCGATGCTGCCCGTCGTGAGCGGGGTGGCGTGGCTGCTGCCGCTGTTCGCGCTGGTCAGCCTGGCGGGAATCGCGCTGATGTTCACGGGCGTGAACGCGGCGCTGTGGCTGGTGCTGGCCCGCAGGGAAGAGCGGGCGTTGACCCTCCGCGATGCGCTGCCGGCGCTGGCGGCGGGGTTCGTCATGGCATCGGGCGAGATTCTGCTCATCCGCGTCGCTCGGATGGCGCTGGAGCGCGCGGTGGGTCGGTAGGGTGAATTCACCGCAGAGACGCGGAGAACACAGAGGAAGGCCATTTCTCTCTCCGCGCTCCCTGCGCCTCTGCGGTGCAATCCCTTAGGAGGATAGGGTATGGACTGGGCAACGGGACTTCTGACCGGGTTTGGCCTGGCGGGCGCGGCGGGGCTGAATGCCTACCTGCCCCTGCTCATCGTGGCGCTGGCCGGGCGATTCACCGACTGGATTCACCTCAGCCCGCCGTTTGACGCGCTCACCAGTTGGTGGGCCATCGGCGTGCTCCTGGTGCTCCTGACGGTAGAAATCTTCGTGGACAAGATTCCCGCCGTGGACACCGCCAACGACATCATCCAGACGGTGGTACGGCCTGCGGCGGGGGCCATCCTGTTCGCCGCCAGCACGCGGGTCATCACCGACATCCACCCGGTTGTGGCGGTCGTCTGCGGGCTCATCGTCGCGGGCGGGGTGCACGCCGTAAAGGCCACCTCGCGCCCCGTCATCACCACCATGGGCGGCGGCGTGCTGAACCCGGCGGTCAGTTTCACCGAGGACGTGGTCTCGGCGGGGACCTCCGTCATGGCCATCCTCGTGCCGGTCATCACGTTCGTGCTGTTCCTGCTGCTGATACTCGGCTTCTACCTGTGGGTGCGCCGCCGGAAACAGCGCCGCGCGGATGGGATGGGGTCGCCTGGGAGCGCATGATCGCCGAGCACTTTCGCGCCAAACTGGACACCCTGCCCACCGAGCCGGGCGTCTATATCATGCGGGACGCCGAGCGGCGGGTCATCTACGTCGGCAAGGCGGTGAATCTCCGCAGCCGCGTGCGCTCGTACTTCCACGACTCGGCCCAGGCTTCGTCCAAGACGCGGCGGCTGGTGGCCGAGGTCGCCGATTTTGAGTTCATCGTTACGGCGACGGAACTGGAAGCCCTCGTCCTGGAGTGCAACCTCATCAAGGAGCACCGCCCGCGCTTCAACGTGCGGCTCAAGGACGACAAGCGGTACCCGTACATCAAGATCCACTGGCAGGACCCGTTCCCCCGCGTGGAGGTAACCCGCGAGATGCGCCAGGACGGCGCGCGCTACTACGGCCCGTTTGCCGATGTGGGCGCTGTGCACCAAACGCTGGACCTCCTGCGGCGCATTTTCCCGTACCTCACGTGCACGCGCGAGATCACGGGCAAGGACCGCCGCGCGTGCCTGTACTATCACATCAAGCGGTGCCCTGGGCCGTGCATCGGGGCGATTTCCCAGGAAGACTATCGGGCCACCATTCAGCAAATCTGCCTGTTCTTGGAGGGCAAGACCGAGCGCATTCAGGCACAGTTGCAGGCGCAGATGAGGGCCGCCGCCGAGGCGCTGGATTTTGAGCGCGCTGCCTTCGTCCGCGACCAGATTTCCGCCATGCAGCGGGTGGTGGAGCGCCAGCGCGTGGTTACCCGCGCCCGCGCCGATGAGGACGTCATCGCCTTCGCCCGCGAGGACGGCGACACCTGCGTGCAGATCTTCTTCATCCGCGGCGGCAAACTCATCGGGCGCGAGACGTTCCTGCTGGACGGCGTGGAGGATGACCAGCCCTCGCACATCCTCGGCTCGTTCGTCAAGCAGTTCTACGACGAGGCGGCCTACATCCCGCCGCAGATTGTGCTCAGCGAGGGGTTGGACGAGCGGCTCATCTTGGAGTCCTGGCTCCGCCAGAAGCGCGGGCACAAGGTGGCGGTTCGCGTGCCTCGGCGGGGCGAGCAGAAGGAACTGGTGGCGCTGGCGGCCAAGAACGCCGCCGAGACGCTGGCCCACCTGCGCGCCCAGTGGCAGTTGGACGAGGCGAAGTGGGCGGCGGCGCTGGCCGACCTGCAGGCGGCGCTGGGCCTGCCCGAACCGCCCACGCGGATGGAGTGCTACGACATCTCCAACATCCAGGGCGCGTCGGCCACGGGCAGCATGGTGGTCTTCGTGAAGGGCATCCCCAGGAAGAGCGACTACCGCCGATTCCGCATCAAGACGGTGGAGGGCGCGGACGATTTCGCCATGATGGCCGAGGTGCTTCGGCGGCGATTGCTCCGCCTGAAGGCAGCGGGTGAGAAGGAGCCGCGCGCGCCAGGGGCCAGGCCCGACTCGTTCGCGCTGAAGCCCGACCTCATCCTCATAGACGGCGGCAAGGGCCAACTGAACGCAGCGCGGCAGGTGATGGCGGAACTCGGCATCACCGACATCGCCCTGGCGTCCCTCGCCAAGGAGCACGAGGAGGTGTTCGTGCCCGACCGACCTGACCCTGTGCCGCTCCCGCCGAACTCGCAGGGGGCGTTCCTGCTGCAGCGCCTGCGCGACGAGGCACACCGCTTCGCGGTGGCCTACCACCGCACCATCCGGCAGCGCACGGGCCTGGCGTCGTCGCTGGACCGGATTCCCGGCATCGGGCCCAGGCGCAGGAAGGCGCTGCTGGCCCGCTTCGGCTCGCTGGATGGCATCCGCCGGGCCAGCGTGGAGGAACTGGCCGCCGTGCCGGGGATGACCCGCGAAATCGCCGAGCGCGTCAAAGACCTGTTGTGAGCGCGCGGATTGTGGTATAATACGCGCACAGTGAGGAGGGCGCGGCTGTGGAGGAAGTTACCCGCCAACAGGGGCAAGCGAGGCAGGCCGACGGGAGCAGCGCACGGGCGGCCGTGGACTGGTTCGTCCGCCACGAGGTGCCACTGGAGCCTGGCGAGGGGTTCCTGGGCGTATGGCGGGACTCCCGGCTGATCCTGCTTCGAGACATGTTGCTGCCGCTTCTGTTGGCAATCATGCTCGTGGCCTTGTTCGCGCTCACCTACCGCAGGGCCACGTTGGTTGAGACGATCCTGTTCGGCCTCCTGTTGCCCCTTTCGTTTGCCGTGTTGATATGGCTGCCGGTGGCGATACTGCGGTGGTATTTCCGCATCTACGTTCTCACCAATCGGCGGCTGATACGGCGCGAGGGCATCATCTGGCGCGCCCGGAACGAGGTGCAACTGCCCAAGGTGCAGAACGCCTCGTACTCGTCGGTCGGGCTCCAGAAGTGGGTGGGCCTGGGCACGGTAAAAGTGGAGACCGCGAGCATGGGGCGGGCGTTTCAGATGGACAATGTGCGGGACGCGCTCGGCATCTCGCAGCAGATTCTGAAGGCGGCGGACGAGGCGAAGCACAGCCGCGCGCTCATGGATGAGGAGCAGGTGCGCCGGATGCTGGAGGCGCATCTCGTTGCCCCAGGCGGCCGGAGGGGTTCGTGATGGCCCAGCCGCCTGCTGCCCCCCCACTGCCCGAGCGCAGGGTGTGGCATCGGCATCCCATCGTGCTGCTGCGGACGGCGCTTCTGCCGTCCGTCGGTATCCTCACGCTTCTCATCGCTTGGATCGCGGACGGGGCGCCCAATGGGGCGTGGGTCCGCACCACGCTGCTGGTGGGCAGCGTGGTGCTGATTTGGCGCGCGGTGGTAGCGATACGCATACAGCGTCCTGGCCCGCAGACCCCCGCGTCGCAAGTCCAGGGCGTGCTCTATCGGGTAACGGGTTTTGTGCGGGCGCTCATGGCTGCTGTGGCGCTGGGGCTTGTGGTGGGGACCTTTATCACCGTCCCCGCGTCCGTCTTGGCCCCTGCCTTTGCGGGCTGGGTATCCGTCGTGTACTTTGCCTGGCTGGTCTGTGTGGCGCTATGGCTTACGGTGAACTCCATAGACTTTCGGAACGACATCTACATCCTTACCCACGACCGCATCATTGACCAAATCAGGTTTCCGCTGCTGTATGACCAGCGCACCGAGGCACGCCTGGATCAGGTGCAGAACGTGCGCTACCAGCAGGACTTCTGGGGCGGGCTCCTCGGCTTCGGCGACGTAACGGTGGAGACCGCAGGGCGAACCCAGGCGGTGGTTTTCCTGGAAGTGCCTAACCCGCTGAACATCCAGCAGACGATCTTCCGCTACATTGACCAACTCAACGAGCGGCGCGAGGCACAGGAAGCAACCCGCCAGCACGCGCAACTGGCCAAGTGGTTCCGAGCCTATCACACCGTGGTGGGGTGGATTGAGATTCTGGATTTGCCTGAGGAAGTGCAATTCCCTCGCCCCATCCACGTGCGCTGGCGCATCAACCTGGGCCCGGAGCAGGCGTACGAGACGTGGATTTCCTACGACACGGAGTCGGACGCGCAGGGCCGCGAGCACGCCAACGCGACCAGCGTCATCACCAACAGCGGGCGCAGGCAGTTCCACGAGATTGTCCCTGTGGGGCGTAGAGGCGCGGTGTTCGTGCGGGTACGCGTGCGGCTGCTGCCTCCGCCCGGGGCCGAGCAGCCCGAGGAACACTTCGCCTCCCGCGAGATGATGGTGCGGGTGGTGTGAGCGGCGGGGTCTACCTGGGCTGTCCTCGCTACCGCCAGAACACGGGGAGTACGAGCGGATACCCGATGGGCGGCCCTAGGTGGTAGGCCCCCTCCCAGCGGCGCGGGTCGGCGTCCCAGCCGTCCTCGCCGAAGAACCCCGCCAGCGACGCGAACGGCGAGAGATTCCCGTCCAGCACCTCCACGCCGCCCTCGCCCACGCGCACGCGCAGCGTTGCCGGGGGAAGGTCGCGCGGGGCGCCGCCGATGTGCAGCGTCGCGGTGGCCGTGAGCGTGAGCGTGTGGCCGAGGAGCGGCTTCAGCGGCAACGACCAGGCGAACGGCCTGCCCCGAAGTCCGGGCGCGTTCACGTGGAGGGTTAGGCCCTTGTCGGTCGCGGCATCCAGTGCCAGGTCCGCCGCGATGCCGCCGTTGTTGGCGACACGCACGACCAGACTGCTGCCGTCCACGGCGACCTCGTTGAACACGGGCGCGGGCAGCGCAGCCAGCAGGTACACGAGGAAGCGCCGCCACCGCTCGCACGTCTGGACGATTTGCTCCTCCGGGGGGTTGAACATGACGCCGACGCTGGTATAGGCCAGATAGGCGTTCTCAATCCCCGGCGCGGTGTAGGGCGTCGCGTAGGCGATTCCGCTCGCCGCGTACACCTCGGGCGAGAAGGCGTAGATGCCCTGCAGGTAGAGCCAGTCTATGGCGCTGCCGCTAACCGTGTACAGCCCCCGCGCCGTCCACGTGTGGGGTGCGCCCAGAAAGCCGCAGCATTCGGTCAACTGCGACGCCTTGCGCCCGATGTGCTCGTACACCTGGCCGTCGGGCAGGCGCTCGGTGGAGGACCAGCCCCAGGGGTACAACAGCACGTCGGCCCCCGAATGGAGCGTCGCCGCCACGCCGATGTTGGGATGGGCCAGCACCCAGTCGCGCACGGCCCTCGCCTCGGGTTCCGACCAGACGGCAGGCCCGCGGTACGTGTCGCTCCAGACCTGGGGTGTGCCGAGGTTCCAATGGACGTCGTAGTTGCGGTTCAGGTCCACTCCGCCGATGGGGTCCTCGTTCACGCCGCGCTGGGGGCTGTCTCCGTCGTCATCTATCTGCGGGATGGGGTTCCCCTCGGCGTCCACGAACCCCATGTCGGCCGTGCCCCGCACATGCCTGTACCAGTCGTCCACAAAGGGGTTGCCTGGGTGCGCAGCGAGCCATGCGGGGTCAAAGACGTAGAGGTAGGCGTGGAATGTGCCCCAGCCGATGCCGTTGGGCGGGTCTTCGTCCACCAGGCCGTCGCCGTCATCGTCGCAGCAGGTGGGGTTGGCGTTGCGGCGCTGGGCGAAGTGATCGGCCAGCCAGATGTCGTTGCCGTCCGGGTTGACGGATGGGATGGCGTACACCGTGCGCGTGTCCAGCAGGTGCGTGGCGAGCGCGTCGTGGCCGTACTGCGACAGAAGCCACCACAGGGTGTACAGCACGCACAGGGTGGAGATGGGTTCGCGGGCGTGGTGCTGGCCGTCCAGGTAGAGCGCGGGGCGCGCGTCCGGGTCGCCGGTGGCCTGGTTCCCCAGGCGGACGCCCAGGATGGGCCGCCCCTGCCACGAGGTGCCCACCGTCTCCACCGCCACGAGTTGTGGGTACTCCTGCGCGAGGCCTTCCAGAAAGGCGCGCACTTCGGCGGACGAGGGATAGCGGCTGAAGAACGCGGGCGCGTCCTCTACTTGGGCCAGCGGCACGTCGGGGGCCGGGCGCGATGGCGGGCCTTCGCGGATGCCTGCGGTCGGGTCCGCGACGCCGTCCACCCAGCGGATGCGGGGGTCAGGATGCCAGGCCGCGCCGGGCGCTCCCGCCGCGAGCACCAGGGCCAGAACTGCCGCGAGGAGCAGCGCGCGTTTCATCTTGTCCCTGACTACTCGGCCCCGCCGCTACTGGGGTTCCTCTTCGGGTTCCTGGATGTTCATCTCACGCATTTCGCCGGTTACGGTGAACACCACCCGCTCGCAGATGTTGGTAACCCGGTCGGCGAAGCGCTCCAGGTTGTGCGCCACCCACAGCAGGCGCGTGGCCTGGCGCACCGTGCGCGGGTCCTGGAGCATAAACGCAAGGAGTTCATTGTTGATCTGGTCGTAGAGCGCGTCCACGTCGTCGTCCTCTGCGGCGATGCGGCGCGCCGCGTCCACGTCTCGGTCCACGAACGCCTTGAGGGCGCGATCCAGCATAGAGAGGTCTTTCTCCAGCATGCGCGGGATGTCAATCAGCGGCTTGATGAACGGCTCTTTGCCGATCATGAGCGTGATCTTGGCGATGCCCGCCGCGTAGTCGGCGCACCGCTCCAGGTCGGTGATGATCTCCAGCACGGCGGCGATGGAGCGCAGGTCCCGCGCCATGGGCTGCTGGGTCGCAATCAGCCGCAGGCAGTCGGCCTCAATGGCGAAGCGCTTCTCGTTGATCTTCATGTCGTTGCGGATGACTTCGCGGGATGCTTGCATGTCCTGGCGTTTCAGCGCGTCCACGGAGCGGGCCAGTGCCTCGCCGACCATGCTGCCCAGTTCCAGCATCTGGTTCTGCAATTCCTGAAGGTCCTCGTCAAATGCCCTACGCATCTTTGCTTCCCCCCTGTGGTTAGCCGAACCGCCCGGTGATGTAGTCCTCGGTGCGCTTGTCGCGCGGGCGGGTGAAGACGTCGGCGGTCGGCCCGAACTCTATCAGTTGGCCCGTGCGCTCCGCGTCGCTGAGCATGAAGGCGGTGAAGTCCGATGCGCGGGCCGCTTGCTGCATGTTGTGCGTTACGATGACAATAGTATACTCCGTACTAAGCGCTCTCATCAAGTCCTCTATCTTCAGCGTGGCGATGGGGTCCAGCGCCGAGCACGGCTCGTCCATCAGGATGACCTCGGGCTTGACGGCGACCACCCGGGCGATGCACAGCCGCTGCTGCTGGCCCAGGGACAGGGAGAGTGCGTCTTGCCCCAGGTTGTCCTTGACCTCGTCCCACAGCCCGGCGCTGCGCAGGCTTTCCTCCACCACGTCGGCCAGTTCGGCCCGCGAGTACAGGCCCAGGACGCGCGGCCCGAAAGCCACGTTGTCAAACACCGACGCGGGGAAGGGATTGGGGCGCTGGAAGACCATCCCCACCCTCCGCCGAAGTTCCACCACGTTGGTATCGGGGCTGTAGATGTCCTGCCCGTCCAGGAGCACCTTGCCCTCGGCGCGCGTGCGGGGGATGGTGTCGTTCATGCGGTTCAGGCAGCGCAGGAACGTGGACTTGCCGCAGCCAGATGGGCCGATGAGCGCCGTGATGTGCCGCTCTGGGATGGCGATGTTGATGTCCCAGAGGGCCTGCTTGCGGCCGTAGTAGAAGTACAGATGCTCGGTCTTGATCTTGTCCATGCGCGCTATCCGAATCGTCCGGTTACGTAGTCTTCCGTCCGTTTGTCAACCGGTGTGGTGAAAATCCTCTTGCCGGGCTGGTGCTCCACCAGTTCGCCCATGAGGAAGAAAGCCGCGTAGTCGGCGATGCGGCTCGCCTGCTGGACGCTGTGGGGCACGATGACGACGGTGTACTGCTCTCTCAGAATCAGCAGCGACTCCTCCACCTTCGCCGTGGAGATGGGGTCCAGGCCGGACGTCGGCTCGTCCAGGAGCAGCACCTCCGGCTCCAATGCCAGGCTGCGGGCGATGCAGAGTCGCTGCTGCTGCCCGCCCGACAGGGCATTGGCCGGGCTGTCCAGGCGGTCCTTGACCTCGTCCCACAGGGCGGCCTGGCGCAGGCTTCGCTCCACGATTTCGTCCAGACGCGCGCGGTCGCGCAGCCCCGCCAGTTTCGGCCCGTAGGTTACGTTCTCGCGGATGGTGCCCGGCAGAGGCAGGGGCAGCGCGAAGACCATGCCCACGCGGCGACGCAGGCCGGGGACGTCAAACCCGGGCGCGTAGATGTCCTCGCCGTCCAGCAGGATGCGCCCCGTCATGCGGCCGTCTTCCACCAGGTCGTTCAGGCGGTTCATCAGGCGCAGGAGCGTGGTCTTGCCGCCGCCCGCGGGGCCGAACAGGACGGTGATGGCCCGCGCCGGGATGTCCAGCGTGATGTTGCGGAGCACCTGCTGGTCTCCGTAGGCGTAGGATACGTCTTGAATCTGAATCTTCGGCTCGCTCACGTCTCGCTCCGAGTGCTATGGCCCTACCATTGCCGCCGACGCCGGAAGTAACTGCGAATCGTCGTGGCCACGATGTTCAGCGACAGGACAAGCCCCAAGAGTACCAGCGCCGTCCCGAACTGAATCTCCGACGGCATGCCGGGCACCTGCGTGCTCACGACGTACAGGTGGTAGGGCAGGGCCATGGTCTGATCCAGCGGCGACCGCGGCAGCCGCGGCAGGTAGAACGCAGCCACGGTGAACAGGATGGGCGCGGTCTCGCCGGCGGCGCGCAGCAGGCCCAGGATGACGCCGGTGATGATGCCGGGTAGCGCCTGGGGCAGGACGATGTAGCGGATGCCCTGCCACCGCGTCCCGCCCAAACTGGCGCTGACGGTGCGGAACTCGGTGGGGACGGCCCGCAGCGCCTCCTCGGCGGTGCTGATGATGATGGGCAGGGTCATGATGGCCAGCGTCAGCGACCCGGCCACGATGGACGTCCCGAACCCCATCAGGAGCACGAACAGCCCCAGCCCGAACAGGCCGTACACGACCGACGGGATGCCCGCCAGGTTGATGATGGCCAGGCGTATGGAGCGGGTCAGCCATGTGTCGCGGGCGTACTCGGACAGGTAGATGGCCCCACCCACGCCCAGCGGGATGGCGACGAGCGCCGTGCCCAGCGTGAGCACGATGGTGCCCACGATGGCCGGGAAGATGCCCCCGGCCCGCATCCCGTCGCGCGGCATGGCTGTCAGGAACTCCCAGTTGATGGCCGCCGCGCCCCGGATGAAGATGGTGGCAACGATGGTCAGGATGGGGATGACCACGACGAGCGCGGCCAAGGTCAGCAGCGCGAACCCCACTCTCTGCGCCACAAACCGGTTTCTCATCGCAATCCACCTCGCCGACGCTTGCGGAACATGGTAGAAGCCGCCGCCAGGTTGATGAGGAACGTGATGACGAACAGGATGATGCCGATGGCGAACAGGGCATGATAGTGCACGCTCCCGTGGGCCACCTCGCCCATCTCGGCGGCGATGGTGGCGGTCATGGTGCGCACCGGCCGGAACAGGGCGTCCAATCCCAGGGGCATACGTGCGGCGTTGCCGGTAACCATCATGACGGCCATGGTCTCGCCGATGGCGCGGCCCATGCCCAACATGACGGCGGTAAGGATGCCCGAACGCGCCGCGGGCACGACGACCCGCCAGATAGTCTGCCACTGCGTCGCGCCCATGGCCAGCCCCGCGTCGCGGTACAGTTTCGGCACGGCGTCCAGCGCGTCCTCGGCCACGCTGATGATGGTGGGGAGCGACATGTAGGCCAGGATGAGCGCCCCCGTGAACGCCACCAGGCCCGTCGGCGCGCCGAAGGTCTCGCGGACGATGGGGGCGACCAGCGTCATCCCGAAGAATCCCAGCACCACCGAGGGAATCCCCGCCAGCACCTCTATCATGGGTTTCAGGATTTCCCGCGCCCAGTTGGGGGCTACCTCGCGGATGAACACGGCGGTCGCCACACCCAGCGGCAGCGCGATGACGATGGCGGTGATGGTGATGAGCGCCGACCCCAGGATGAGCGGGAGCGTGCCGAACAGGTCGAAGGTCGGATACCAGCGTGTGCCGAACAGGTTGTCCAGGTCTATCTGCGCGAAGGCCGGAAGGCCCTCTCGGAGCAGGAACAGGAAGATGATGATGACGAACCCCACGGTGGAGAACCCGATGACCCGAATCAGGGACTCTATGGCGAATTCACCCCAGCGGACACGCGGCGTCTGTCTCATGGTGTGGCGGAACCTCCCGTCGGCGATTGGCGCAGCGGCACGAAGCCCAGCCCGGCGACCAGCCGCTGCCCGTCGCCCAGAATCCAGTCCAGGTAGGCCCGGACGTGCGGGGCCGGCTCCCCTGCCGTGTACATGTACAGAGGCCGCGCGATGGGGTACGAGCCGTCGTTGACCGTCTCGGCCGACGGCAGGATGTAGGGGCCGTTGGCGTCGCGCGCGATGGCCAGCGTCTTCTGGTCGGGCGTTACGTATCCCAGCCCGTCGTAGCCGATGGCGTTGGGGTTCTGGCGCACCTCGGCGCTGATGCCCTCGGACGACGGCATCAGCAGCGTGTCGGGCGAGAACAGCGCGTCGCTCTTAGGGTCTCCCAGCCGCACCACGTGCTCCAGGAAGTACACGTAGGTGCCGGAGTTGGACTCGCGCGACAGGAGCACGATGGGGCGATTCTCCCCGCCAACCTGCCGCCAGTTGGTGATCTTTCCGGTGTAGATGTCGGACACCTGTTGCAGCGTCAGGCCGTCAACCGGATTGGACGGGTGCACCACCACGGCGATGGCATCCCACGCGACGGTGTATTCCTTGGGCGTGTAGCCGTTCTTCTTGGCCTCCTCAATCTCCTCGGGCTTCATCTCGCGCGAGGCGTTGGCGATGTCCACCGTGCCGTTGATGAGGGCGGCGATGCCGGTGCCCGAGCCGCCGCCGGTTACCGAGATGCGCACTTCGGGGTGCAGGCGCATGTACTCCTCGGCCCACGCCAGGGCGAGGTTCACGAGGGTGTCGGAGCCTTTCTGTTGGATGCTGACCGCGGCCGGCTGCTCGGTGCCGGTGGCGGGTTGCGATGGGCCGCACCCCACCAGGGCCAGCGCCACAACCGCCGCGAGGAGAATCACCCGCACCGCCCGCGCCATGCTCTACCCCTTCAGCGGCCGCCCCAGTCGGGGCTTGCACAGGATTTCCAGCACGCGGAAGTCAAAGAAGTCCTGGGCGTTGGCCGGGATGAGCACCACGGCCGTGTCCGCGCCGCGCCCCGTGCCCCCGATGGCGATGGCGGGTTCGCCCACGCGCACCAGGCCCGCGTCGGCGGCCATGACGGCGATTTCCACGCACACCTTCACGCCCTGCGAGAAGTTCCGCAGCACGAACGCGATGAGTTCGTCCAGCATGTAGGTGCCGAACTCCTTTCGCACGGCGCGGTTGATGCCGCCGAAGGCGTGCTGGCAGGTGAGGAGTTTCGCGCCGGCGGCGAGGATGGCGGCGCGATTCGCGTCGGTCAGTTCCTGGGTGTTGGGGGCCTTGAACCCGTGGCTGTGGGACACCACCACGAGGTCGTAGCCGCGGAAGACCTGGGCGGCGCGGACGCCGGTCTCGCCGGTGGTCGTCGCCACGAGGATGCTCCGAATGCCGAGTTGGTCGGCCCGCGCCTTGGCGATCTCCAGGGCTCGCTCGGTGTTGGCGGGGCCGGCCTGCTCAAAGTAGACGCAGGGTACGGTGTACTCGCTCACGATGGCATCCACTCCTTTCCGGTGTCGGCATCGCACACGTTTCCAGTGGGACAAGAAAGCGCCCTGGGGCATACCCAGGGCGCTTTGGTTTGCTCTGATGGCAAAGCGGGCTTCTAGGCCCAGCCGCGCAGTCTCATGGCTTCGGCCACGCGGTGCACGGCCACCAGGTATGCCCCAACTCGGTTGTTCACCTTGTGCTTCTGCGCCATCTCGTGGACGGCGTGGAAGGCCGCGGTCATCTTCTGGTCCAGTTTTGCATGGACTTCTTCAACCGGCCAGTAGTAGTCGTAGGCGTTCTGGACCTGCTCAAAGTAACTGACGGTAACGCCGCCCGCGTTGCACAGGAAGTCCGGGATGACGTACACGCCCTTGGCGAACAGAATCTTGTCGGCTTCGGGCGTGGTCGGGCCGTTGGCGAACTCGGCCACGATCTTGGCCTTGATGTTGGCGGCGTTCTTCTCGGTGATCTGGTTCTCCAGCGCCGCGGGGATGAGCACCATCACGTCCAGTTCCAGCAGTTCCTCGTTGGTGATGTTCTTGGCGCCCGGGAAGTTGACCACCGAGCCGGTCTTGTCCTTGTGGTCCGAGACCGCCTTGGGGTCAAGCCCGTCGGCCTTGTAGATGCCGCCCTTGGAGTCGCTGACGGCGACAACCTTCAGGCCCAAGATTTCTTGGGCGAGGATGTGGCCGAAGTAGCCCGCGTTGCCGTAGCCCTGGATGGCGCACGGCGCGCCCTTCAGGTTCAGGCCCAGCATCTTGGCCGCCTCGCGGATGGTGTACACGCCGCCGCGAGCCGTCGCATCGCCACGGCCCGCCGAGCCGCCCAGCGGCAGGGGCTTGCCGGTGATGACGCCGGGGACGTTGTAGCCCGTGATGACGCTGTACTCGTCCATCATCCAGGCCATGATCTGCGGGTCGGTGTACACGTCGGGGGCCGGCACGTCGGTCTCGGGGCCGATGAACTTGGCGATGGCGCGGATGTACCCACGGCTCAGCCGCTCCAGTTCGCCCTTGGACATCTCCTTGGGGTTGCAGATGACGCCGCCCTTGCCGCCGCCCAGCGGGATGTCCACGACGGCGGTCTTCCACGTCATCCACGCGGCCAGCGCGCGCACCGTGTCAATGGTCTCCTCGGGGTGGAAGCGGATGCCGCCCTTGGTCGCGCCGCGGGCGTCGTTGTACTGAACGCGGAAGCCCTTGAACACCTTGACGCTGCCGTCGTCCATCTTGACCGGGATGGTAACGTGGAGTTCGCGCATGGGCTCGCGCAGGAGTGCGTGAATGCCGGGTTCCAGTTCCAGAATGGCCGCAGCCTCGTCCAACTGCTGCTGTGCGATTTTGAAAGGATTCAACTTCTCGGTCATTTGCCAAAACTCCTTTGTTTTAGATTTGCGTGAAGCGAATGGTGGCTCGCCGTTGAGCCGATGCGGGTAATTCGGGTTTCCAATCACCTCCTTGTGATGGGTCGTTTCAAGCGACGGCGCACGGCGCAATGTGTGCGAATTATAACATACTGTGGCGGCGAGGCCAAAATCACCGCCCGCCGGTGTTTTACCGCAGAGACGCAGAGAGCGCAGAGGTTTTTCTTTATCTCTCCGCGACCTCTGGGTCTCTGCGGTGAATGAAAGGCCGTTTCACCGCGGAGGCACAGAGAGCGCAGAGGTTTCTTGTCTCTCCGCGACCTCTGCGTCTCTGCGGTGAACGCGCCACCCCCTGCCGTCAAGAGCGGTGGCCCGCCAGCAGCGCCTTCAGAATCTCGGCGGCCAGGGTGGGGTTGGCCTGGCCCCGCGTCGCCTTCATCATCTGCCCCACCAGGAACTTGAGCACCTGCTCCTTGCCGGCCAGGTACTGGGCGACGGCGTCGGGGTTGTCGGCGATGACCTGCCGCGCCACGCCTTCCAGCGCCGCCGTGTCGCGCACCTGGGCCAGCCCGCGCTGCCGCACGATGTCGCCCGGCGACTCGCCCGTGTCCACCATGTGCCCCAGCACGTCCTTGGCGATGGTCGTGGTGATGACGCCCTCTTGTATCAACCCCATGAGTTCGCAAAGTTGCGCGGGGCGAATGGGCATCTGCCCCATCTCCAGGCCGCGGGCGTTCATCAGGCGGAATATCTCGCCGGTGATCCAGTTAGCGGCCCCCTTCGCGTCCCCGCCGAGGCCCACGACGGCCTCAAAGAAGTCGGCCACGTCGCGGTCTGCCGTGAGCACGCCCGCGTCGTAGGCGCTCAGCCCGTAGTCGCGGACGAACCGCTCCCTGCGCGCCTCGGGGAGTTCGGGCAGGCGCGCCCGTATCTCCTCCACCCACTGGCGGCTGAGTTCCAGCGGCGGCAGGTCGGGCTCCGGGAAGTAGCGGTAGTCGTCGGCCGACTCCTTCACGCGCTGGAGCACCGTGCGGCCGTGGGCCTCGTCCCAGCCCATGGTAACCTGCACGACGCGCTCGCCCGATTCCAGCAGGCGGCGCTGGCGCTCGGTCTCGTACTCAATGGCCTGCTTGACCGAGCGGAACGAGTTGAGGTTCTTGACCTCCACCTTGGTGCCGCGCACGTCCGTGCCCGCGGGCCGCAGCGAGATGTTGACCTCGCAGCGCATGGAGCCTTCCTCCATGTTGCCGGAACTGACGCCCAGGTAGCGCAGGATGGTGCGGAGCCGGGTCAGGTACTGGCGGGCCTCCTCGCCGGTGCGCAAATCGGGCGCGCTGACGATTTCCATCAGCGGGACGCCCGCGCGGTTGGCGTCTATGAGGCTGTAGTCGCCCGTGTGGATGAGTTTGGCCGTGTCCTCCTCCAGGTGGACGCGCTCAATGCCGATGCGCTTGACCCGCCCGTCCACCTCAATCTCCAGGTAGCCGTCGGAGCAGAGGGGCAGTTCGTACTGGGAAATCTGGTAGCCCTTGGGCAGGTCGGGGTAGTGGTAGTTCTTGCGGGCGAAGCGGGAATGGTCGGCGATGCGGCAGTGCAGGGCCAGGCCGGTCATGACGACGAACTCCACGGCGCGGCGGTTGATGACGGGGAGCGTGCCGGGCATGCCCAGGCAGACGGGGCAGACGCGCGTGTTGGGCGGCGCGGCGGCGTAGTCGGCGGCGCACGCGCAGAACATCTTGCTGCGCGTCAGCAGTTGCGCGTGGACTTCCATTCCGATGATGGCTTCGTACTCCATAAGTCCCCCCGCGAGGCGGTGTCGGGGGGATTATAGCACACAAGCGGGATGTGGGGGAATGGGGGGAGCAAAATCGGGGCAGTTGCAACTGTCCAATCCTCCGAAAGCCCCACTAACGGGGTAGATGCAATTGCCCTGCGCAGGGTGTATTTCAGTTTGGGGGCAAGCCTGCGGCAATGGCAGCCCGGAGCAGACTCGTGAGCCGCTCCACACTCAACGGAATCCGCCTTTCGCCGCCCAACGTACAGCGATGGGCCTGCTGACCTCACCTATCCCCACCCCAGCCCTCCCCTTTCCTCTCCGCAGGCGGAGAGGAAAGGGGAGGGTGCGGGAGGGGTTAGGTGAGGTAGATTCTGCTCGGCAGCCTAACGACATCCGGTCATTCTCGCCCCAGGATTGAAATGCACCCCTTGCGCGAAATCCCTTGACGAGGGCAGGGAAGAATGGTAGAATGAAGTTGGGACAAACCCTGGGCCTGGACGACCGCGAAAGCGCACAGCGAACGCCGGCATGTGCTTGGGGGTGTTGTGAGTGGAATTTGAATGGGACCCGCAGAAGGCTGCCAGGAACCTGGCGAAGCACGGGGTATCTTTCGCTGAAGCAGCGACAGTGTTTGGAGATCCGCTGAGTGTAACTGTGTCCGATCCAGACCATTCGGAAGAAGAAGACCGTTTCATCATCGTGGGCCAGTCGTACAGAGGCCGTTTGCTAATTGTGTCGTTTGGGGAACGCGGAGATGCGGTCCGCATTATCAGTGCGCGCGAACTGACCCGCGCGGAGAGAAGAGCCTATGAAGAGCAAAGACACGACTGAGATGGACGACGAACTGCGCCCTGAGTACAACCTGGGAGAACTGCTCAAGGGAGGGGTTCGTGGCAAGCACGTGGCCCGTTACCGTGCAGGTACCAATCTGGTGCTGCTGGATCCCGACGTAGCCAAGGCTTTCCCAGATGAGGCGGCGGTGAACGAAGCCCTGCGTCTGGTGATCCAACTGGCAGAGATTCAACAGGGCAAGAAGCGCGTCGGAGTCAAGTCCGACACGTAGCGGCACGATAGCCGGACAAGGAGGGGAAATGCCCCGCGCGTCGGGCTGACTGTTCCTGCGTGCGGCTGAACGGCGCGGCGGCGTAGTCGGCGGCGCACGCACAGAACATCTTGCTGCGCGTCAGCAGTTGCGCGTGGACTTCCATTCCGATGATGGCTTCGTACTCCATGGCTCCCCCGCGTGGCGGTGTCGTGGGGATTATAGCACACAAGGGCGGTTGGGGGGATGGGGGAGGCGTACGTAGCAAATTGCTCATAAGACCTATTGATTTTTCTCGTGAAGGTGTGATATAATACGGATGGACTTCGTTTCACCAACGTAAGTCATTGATTCAGTGCAGGGATACGCGGGATGTTTCCCGCATAGCCCGCTGAATTGGCGATATTATACGGAAATTCCGCCGTATAGCAAATTGCAGCATAATATATAGTTCAGCCGACCGCTTCGCGCTCGGCTGAACGGCGCGGCGGCTTCGCCGCTTGTCGGCCTGGCTCGCTGCGCTCGCGGCGGCCGAACAAGCGGTTGGAGATGACGCTGGCGGAGGCGCGCCAGCGCCTCCGCTGCGCGCATCTCAACCGCCGCGCCGTTATGCGGCTCGCGAGCGACAAAGGAGATCACAATGCGGTTCCGTGGGCGTAACAAGCGACCATCTGCTGAGGAAGTAGCGAAGCGGCTACTCGCGCTCAAGTACGTGGTGGGTTATGCGATGATAACGCCGCCACGAGATGTGCTAATGCAATGGTTTGAGAACTGGGATGAGAGCGAACGGATTAAGTTCGAGCACGACGCTCAAGTAATGCGTGATAAGTACTGGGAGCGTCTTCGCGCTTTAAGGCTGTGGAGTGTTCTTTCGCCTCAGGAACGTGAATTTGCCACGACCACAATGCTAACGATGACGCATCAAGAACAGCTCAATGCAATGTGGCGGATAGAGGCAGTTCAGGTTTTGATGTGGGCTCTTGGACTTGTGCCTAGTCTTCCGCCCTACGACACCCAAGCCAGTCTCGACTTGCTGAAGGAAATCCCCTCAGAGGAGATCGGTGAGTTTGTCAAATCAGTGCGTTTATTACCCAATGTGGAGATTGACCAAGCGCGTGACTTGGCTGAACTTTGGCATTGGCGCAGTCGGACTCGGCAACTGATTGAAGAGGGGCGCACTTTTGATCCTGATCCGAAGATGAAAGCAGCAGGTCTCGAGACATTTGATGATATTGTGAGGTTCACTGCGAATCGTTGCAAGGAAGAAGGGCTGCTTGACGTAATTGATGAGGATTTTGCAGTGCACGGGAAAGCATACCGGGATCTAACTCCTGAAGAATGGTCTGTAGTACGCTCAATTACTGTGGAGCGGCACTTTGCGCTTAATTGGCTTTGCGGATATGCTCCCAATAACCGATGGGATGAAACCCCTACCGATACGTGAGGAGAAAGCGTTGAGTTGATAAGTAAGAACGGATGCTTACGCCGCATAACCCGCCGCTCCAGCCGACAGCCGCTTCGCGGCTCGCTTCGCTCGCCGCTCGCGTCTGCGGCTGAGCGGCAGATCGTTCAGCCGACCGCTTCGCGCTCGGCTGAACGGCGCGGCGGCTTCGCCGCTTGTCGGCCTGGCTCGCTGCGCTCGCGGCGGCTTCACCCCCGCCGCCCACCCCCACAAGGAGTCGCTCGCATGAAGATGGCGCGGATTGAATCGGCCGTGCGCGTCGTGTTGGAGTTCGCCGAGGCCTTCAACCGCCACGACGTCGCCGGCATGATGCAACTTCTGACCGACGACTGCGTGCTGGAGACTGCCGGCCCCGCGCCCGACGGCGCCGTGCGCTCGGGCAAGGCGGCGGTCGCCGAGTTCTGGCAGGACTTCTTCCGCCGGTCGCCCCAGGCCCGCCTGAAGGTTGAGGACGTCTTCGGGTTCGGCCTGCGGTGCGTCATGCGCTGGCGCTGCGACTGGGTGAGCGCCTCGGGCGAGCCGGGCCACGTGCGCGGCGTGGACATCTTCCAGGTGCGCGAGCACCTCATCTGCGAGCACCGCTCCTACGTCAAGGGCCCCTTCGGCGGCGCGTAGCCTGCCCGAGGGCTTCGCCCACGAATGTGTCAAGGATTCGCAGACATTGGGCGCATTTCGGTTTGGGGGCAAGGCTGCTGCAATGGGCAGTCTCTTTCGCCGCCTGACGTAGGGCGATGGGGCTGCTTGACCTCACCTAACCCCTCCCACACCCTCCCCTTTCCTCTCCGCCCGCGGAGAGGAAAGGGGAGGGCCGGGGTGGGGATAGGTGAGGTAGATTCTGCGCGACAACCTAACGACATTCGGTCGTT
>JADBJK010000039.1 GCA_014874485.1 Chloroflexota bacterium | reverse complement strand
AATCGTCGTAACAGGCCGCCACACTCGCCGGGTGGTACACATCAAGGCGGCGATGGGTGGTACACATCACCCGACTACAGGTGGTACACATGCGGGCGGCAATTGACAGAAGACAAGAAGTTCCACCTGGAGCAAGCCACGGGCTCCTGGGCGAATTCTGCTTGGCTTGGTCGCGAGCGAACCCTGAGCAACAGTAAAAGATCGCGCGGCTCATCTTCCAAGAGATTTGGGCAGAAAACAGACAGGTCGTAGCCATCAAGCCACGACCCATTTCCGAGCAGTTCTTTGCACTAGACTGTTGCGAGAGGCGGAAGCGACGGGGAGCCGACCAGCCGATGCTAAACGGCGCGCACACGCCGCTGCCCATCTCACAGGCGTGCCCGTGCCTTCCGCGAACCGCCGCATGGCGAACCGGGCAGGTGCCGGAGCAAGGTTGCCACCCCATGTTGCCCTTCGCCCAAATTGTGGTATAATGTGAATGCAGGCATTGAATCCCAAAACAGGTCTACCGATGGGTCAACCGGCACCGACCGCAAAATCCGACATCCTTACGCCCCAGGAAGCACACGCCATCCTGATGCTGCGGCTGCTCATCGCCCGAGCGGCCCAGCGCGACAGCCTCGCGTGGTGGGACGACCTCGCGCTTACGGCCGAGGCCCAATTCCTGCTGGATCCGCTCTTTCCTGTATCGCCGACCGTCGCCGCTCGCAGCCTGGCACTCCGCGCGGCATCCAGCCGCCACCGCGACGCCTACGAAGCCATGCCCCACGCGCTCCACCTGTATCGCCTGGCTACGGACAACCGCGACTGGCTGGTGTTGCGGTTCATGCTGCCCATTCATACACCTGCCCCGGAGCGGCCCATCTCCAGCATTGCCGAACTCCGCGAGTGTCTCACGGAACTCACCAGCGCCCCCATGCCCTACACCATCGTGCACCGCTTCAACGGCATGTTGCAGATTCAAGTGCCACCGCCCCCACCCGCCACCTCTCTGCTCCTCCATCGGGCAAGAACCTTCGCCTGGGCCTACTTGGAAGGAGAGCCTGGAAAGCCTGTTTTCCCATATTGCGTGGAGCCAACGCAGTGACAACGAACTCGGAGCCCATCTACACCAGCCGCATCATCAAGGCCAGCGCGCTCATCCCCGACACCCTCACCCTGCTGAGCGAGTGGAACACCACGCGCTCGGTGGAGGACAACCTGGCCCACGCGCGCCATCGCAACATCTTTGGGAAGACATCGCGGGCACGGGCAGAAGACATCGTGAACATCTTCCGCCAGCGGTTCTTCACCGACCCCGCGGTGGGCCTGGCGCTGGTCGCGATGGTGAAGCAGGCCGCCCCCGTGCAGTGGATCACCCCCCTGTTGTACTTCTTCTCGGCGCAGAACGACCGCACCCTGCGCGACACGGTGGTCAACGTGCTGTACCCTCGCCGCCTTGCGGGCCAGACGGCGGTATCGGTTGACCTGGTGCTGGGCACTCTCGCGGAATGGGTCGCGGAGGGCAGGACAACAACCCGCTGGGGCGATTGCACGACTGTCCGCGTCGCACAGGGGTTGCTTGCCACACTCCGTGACTTCGGCATACTGGAGGGCGCGGCCAACAAGCGCCTGGCGTCTGTGTACCTGCCCGTCCCGTCGTTTGCTTTTATCGCGCACTGGCTGCACGGGCGGGAACTTTCGGGCAACCGTGTGCTCCACAGCGAGGAGTGGAGACTGTTCTTCCTGTCTGTGCAAGAGGTGGAGCGGCTCTTCATGGAAGCCCACCAGCGCCACCTGTTGCACTACAGCGCGGCGGGATCGGTCGTTCGCATGGAGTTTCCCGCTGCAGGCCTGGAGGAGTATGCCCATGTCCTCATCGCTCAAAGAGCGGATTAGCGTCCTGGAAGCCGACCTCAAGGCGTCGCCGATGCGCCACTACATCTACGCCGACCTGCCCTTCGCCATCTTCTGCTACGCCCCTGCCGACGAATGGGAGATGCGGCGCGAGATTCAGCACCTCAAGACCCGTCTGGAACACGACACGCGGCGAACCGTTGTCCTGGTCTCGCTGGCCGAACTCCTGTGGAAAGCCGTTGACGACAGCGAGGGCATAGATGCGGTCGCGGACCTGGAGCGGCGAGAGGGATTTGAGGCCGCCCAGCAGCAGGTGCAGGACTACCTATCCGACCCCGACTGGCAGCCGCTGCCCAAGTTGCTGGCACAGCGGCTTGCATCCCTGGACCCCGACCGCCACATCGCCTTCATCGTCCGCGCGGGCGCACTGTCGCCCAACATGTACCGCCTGTCCAAACTGCTGGACGAGATGAAGGGCCGCACCCGCGTGCCCTGCGTGCTGTTCATGCCTGCCACCACCGAGGGCACCACCGGCCTGCGGTTCATGGGAATCGCCGAGAACGAAGGCCGAGGAAGTTATCATACCAAGGTGTATGCACAGGGATAGCCACAGAGTCTCAGAGACCACAGAGATACACTATGAGTTGAAGGTTAGGAATGGCCACAGAGCCTCAGAGACCACAGAGATACACTATGAGTTGAAGGTTAGGAATGGCCACAGAGTCTCAGAGACCACAGAGATACACTATGAGTTGAAGGTTAGGAATAGCCACAGAGCCTCAAAGACCACAGAGATACACTATGAGTTGAAGGTTAGGAATGGCCACAGAGCCTCAGAGACATGCGATGAATTGAACGTCAGGAATAGCCACAGAACCTCAGAGATCACAGAGACATACAATAAACTGAACATAGAGCTGCTCTGTGCTCTCTGTGCCTCTGTGGCGGGAGGACGTGCATGACAGCGGCTTTATCTGACGCGCAGCGCAAGCGCATTCACGATTTCGCGTTGGAGGCGCGAGAACTCCTCGTCCGCGAGGCCCGCGAGTTGCTGGAGGGCGTCTATGGCCTGCGCGCGGATGCGACCCTGACGCCGCCCGACAGGCTGCCGCAGGTGCGCGACGACCCTGAAACCGCCGAGACCTACCGCCGCCTGGGCCAGTTCCTCCACGACGAGGCCCGCGCAGGCATACCCCGCGCCGAGGCTGTGGAGAAACTCGTCAAGGAGGTCGCCTTCACCCACCTGAACCGCATGGTGGCCTTCAAGATGATGGAGGCGCGCAAGTTGATCCGCGGCACGGTGGACAAGGGGCCCGATTCCAACGCCTTCAAGTTCTACCTGGCCGACCCGGCCCATGCCGAAGACCTGAAACTGCACCGGGAGGGCGACACCGACACCGCATACCGCCACTTCCTCCTATGGCAGGCCGCGCAGGTCGCCCAGGAACTCAAGGTGCTGTTTGACCCCGACACCCTTGCCAGCCGCCTGTTCCCCCGCCCGCGCGCACTCCGCGACCTCCTGGCCATGCTCAACGACCCCGAAATCGCTCCGGCCTGGCAGGCCGACGAGACCATCGGGTGGGTGTATCAGTATTTCAATGAGCGCGAGCGCGACGAATGGGGACAACGCAGGCAAGAGAAAATACCAGCGCACATCGTACCCGTCAAGACTCAACTCTACACGCCCGATTGGGTAGTGCAGGTTTTGGTCCAGAACACGCTGGGGCGGCTGTGGGTGGAGATGCATCCCGACACCCGGCTGCTCGGCTCGCACCTTTTGGATTACCTGGTGCCCCCGCTTCCCGGCCCCCAAGCGTCCGTTGCCAATCCGAAATTGTGCAAGGACATCACGCTGCTGGACCCCGCGTGCGGCACGATGCACTTCGGCCTGGTGGCGTTTGACCTGTTCGCCGCCATGTACCAGGAGGAGTTGGAGCGCGCGGGCGAGCCCGGCTGGCCCGACACCCCATCGGTGCAGGACCCCGCCGACATCCCCGCCGCCATCCTCGCCAACAACCTGTTCGGCATTGACATTGACCTGCGGGCCGTCCAACTTTCGGCGCTGGCGCTCTATCTCAAGGCCAAGTCGCTGAACCCGCGGGCGCGCGTCGCCGAAAGCCACCTGGCCTGCGCCGACGTCCTGCCGCTGGACGGCGCGCGGCTGGGGACCTTCCTGCGCGAGGCCAACTTCCAGCGGCCCATCTACGAGCGCCTCATCCGCAGGCTCTGGGAGCGCCTGAGGCAGGCTAGCGACGTGGGCTCGCTGCTCCGGCTGGAGCGGGAGATAGAAGACCTCGTCGCCCAGGAAAAGGCCCGGCACGCGCGAGAACCCCTGTTTGACTGGCGGGAGATGACGGAAGAGGAGGCGTGGGACTTGCTGTCGGCCCAACTCATCCAAGGGCTGGATGAGTTCGCGCGTCAGCAGGCCAGCGCCGGTGTGGACCAGACCTTCTTCACGGGCGAGGCCGTCAAGGGCCTCCGCCTCGTGGATTTGATGCTGCGTCGCTATGATGTTGTCGTAACGAACCCTCCTTACCTTGACTCGCGGGACTACAACGAGAACCTCAAGCGCCTCCTGGAAGAAGATTACCCAGACAGCAAGCGCAACCTATACTCCGCGTTCACCGAGCGCTGCCTAGAACTGGTCGCGGATGGCGGGCGGGTTGGCATATTGACAGGCCAGAGCTTCATGTTCATCTCGTCTTTCCAGAGAATCCGAGAACGGATACTGAGCGAAGCCGTCATAGAGATGTTGCTCCAGTTTGATTATCATCTGTTCCCTGATGCGCGGATGGACACAGCGTGCTATGTCCTTCGTGCCGACCCCGACGCCGCGCGGCGCGAGAACTCGGTCGGGACCTACTTCCGCCTGGTGCACGCGCCCGACGGCGACGCCAAGCGCGTGGCCTTTGAGCAGGCGCTGCGCAGCCTCAGGGCCGCCGACAGCGCCGAGCCGGCCCGAGACCCCGCGGCCGCTGCGTCCTCGTGGCGGCCCGCCCCCAGCGTTTACCGCGTGCCCCAGCGCCGCTTTGACGCCATCCCCGGCAGCCCGTGGGTTTACTGGATCACCGACTCCATCCGGGCGCTGTTTGAGACGCTCCCCAGCCTGGGCGACGTGGCGCAGCCGGTGGTGGGGTTGCAGACTGGGGAGAACGAGCGCTTCCTCCGGTACTGGTGGGAGGTGGGCGTGGGGCGCATCGGCTTTGGCTGTCGAGACCGCGACGAGGCCCGCGCCACCGGCAAGACGTGGTTCCCCTACATGAAGGGCGGCGCCTACCGAAAGTGGTACGGGAACCAGGAACATGTCGTCAACTGGTGGAACGATGGAGAGGAAATCCGCTGTCATCCATCCACGACAGCAGCCCCATCGCCCGAGAACACACGCAAGAACGAGCAGGCGTTCTTCCGCGAGGGGGTGACGTGGTCGGATCTCAGCAGCACAGGCTTTGGCGTGCGCTACTTACCTCCCGGATTTGTGTTTGATGTTAAAGGCTCGTCTGGATTCCCTTGTACCGACCTGATCCCGGTTGTGTTGGCGTTGATGAACTCGCCGTGGATGTCATTCGCACTTGGACTCTTGAACCCCACCGTATCGTTCCAAGTTGGAGACATTTCGCGAGTACCTTTCAGAGAGCCCGACGCTTCTCTGCAAGCCCTGCTTGTACGCTCGACGAGATCGGCAATCCAACTTCGGCTAAGCCAAGCAAGCAGCGACGAAACCACCTACGACTTCATCGCTCCGCCGCGGTGGGACACAGGGCTGGAGGAGATGGCCGCGGCGCGCGCCCGCCTCGCCGCCCTGGAGGCCCAGATAGACGAGGAGGTCTACCACCTCTACGGCATCTCGGACGAGGACCGCGCGGCCATAGAAGCGGAGTTGCGCGGCGGCTCTGATGATAGCCACGGAGACGCAGAGAACACAGAGGAATTAGAACAAGATTCTGACAATCTCCGTGCCCTCCGCGCCTCTGTGGCAGACCGTAGCCACGGAGACACAGAGGACACAGAGCAATCAAGTGAAAAAGACCTCCGTGCTCTCCGTGCCTCTGTGGCGAACCACGGCCACAGAGGCACAGAGAACACAGAGGAATTAGAACAAGATTCTGACAATCTCCGTGCCCTCCGTGCCTCTGTGGCAAACCATAGCCACGGAGACGCAGAGAACACAGAGGAATTAGAACAAGATTCCGACAATCTCCGTGCCCTCCGCGCCTCTGTGGCGAACCATAGCCACGGAGACGCAGAGAACACAGAGGAATTAGAACAAGATTCTGACAATCTCCGTGCTCTCCGTGCCTCTGTGGCGAACCACGGCCACAGAGGCACAGAGCAATTCAACCAAGAATCAGAAAACCTCCGTGCCCTCCGTGCCTCTGTGGCAAACGAAGACGAAGCGCCCATGAGCCGCGAGGAATTGGCCGTCCGCTGGATCTCCTACGCCGTGGGCATCGTGCTGGGGAGATTTGCGGTCGGCGGTTCCCCACTGACGAAGGACGACCCGCCATCGCGCGTCGCCAATCGTCAGCCGCCAATCGGGAGCGCCGTCTATCGCCGCGAGGATTTCGCCATCGGCTCGCTGCCCGCGCCCGACGAGGCCGAGTTCAACGAATTGGTGGGCCCGCCGGAACGGTTCGCCTACGTGGACGAACGGGGCGGGCGGCACCTGTTCTCGGCAGAGACCGAGGCGGCGCTGCGCGGCATGGCGCTGGCCGATGGCATCGCCGTGCTGGATGAGGGCCATCCGCGCGACCTGCCGGCGCTGGTGCTGAAGGCGCTGGAACTCATGCTAGGCGAACGCGCGGCGCAGGACGTCATTGGCATCGGCGCGAGCGGCGACCTGCGCGCGTTCCTCAGCCGCGACTTCTTCACCCGCTGGCACTTCAAATGGTACCGCAAGCGCCCGGTGTACTGGCCGCTCCAATCCGCGAAACGGGCGTATGGCTTCGTCCTGTTCCACGAGCGCATCAACCAGGCCACGCTGTACATCCTGATGCGCGAGTACCTGGACTACAAGATCAACGGGCTCAATCTCCGCCTGGCCGACCTGAAACCCGTGCGCGATGCGCTTGAGGTTCTGACCACCCTAACCGGCTCAGAGCGCAGGCGACTTGAACGGATGCTGGAGGCCATCACGGCTACCAGGGATGAGATAGCCGAGTTCGCCAAGACCATGGACCGCATCGTGCGCGAGGGGTACGAGCCCGCGCCCGACTGGATAGACGACGGCATCATCCTGCGCATGGCCCCACTGTGGGAATTGGTCCCCCTGTGGAGCAGCGAACCGAAGAAGCACTGGGAGCGACTCAAGAAGGGCGAGTTTGACTGGAGCCACATCGCCATGCACTACTGGCCCAACCGAGTGAAGGAGAAATGCAAGACGGACAGGTCCCTTGCCATCGCCCACGGGCTGGCGTAGCCACAGAGACGCGGAGAACACGGGGAATATCAGAGACACTCCGTGCACTCTGTGCCTCCGTGGCAGATTGCAGCTACAGAGACACGGAGAACACGGAGAAACTAGAACAAGATTCTGACGATCTCCGTGTGCTCTGTGTCTCCGTGGCAGAAAGTGAGATACAACATGGACGAAGAGAGACTGAATCACCTGACCGAGCAGATTATCGGATGCGCGATTGAGGTGCATCGCCACCTGGGACCGGGCTTGCTGGAATCTATCTACGAGAGCGCTCTTTGCATTGAACTTGGCATGGCAGGCTTGGCTTACGCAGCACAGTACAGCGTTCCGGTGATCTACAAGGGGCATCGTCTCGGCGAGCACCGGCTGGACATCCTCGTGGAAGATGAAATCATCGTGGAGATCAAGAGCGTGGAACGGATGGATCCGGTGTTTGAGGCACAGATATTGAGCTATCTGCGCATGACAAAGAAGCCCATCGGCCTGCTAATCAACTTCAACAGCCGCCTATTGAAAGATGGCATTCGGCGATATAGGGTGTAGCAGCCGCGGAGACCCAGGCAATGCGGAGAAAACTTAGAGAACTCCGTGCACTCTGTGCCTCCGTGGCAGATTGTAGCCACAGAGACACGGAGGACACGGGGAATATTCAAGAAGTCTCTGTGCACTCCGCGCCTCTGTGGCAAACCGTAGCCACGGAGGCACAGAGGACACAGAGCAATTACAGGAAAGTTCAGAAGGCCTCCGTGCGCTCCGTGGATCTGTGGCATCTGTGGCAGAGGAGGAGAGATGAAAACGATACGCGAAGTTCTAGCCCGCGACCTTTCGGAACGAATTGAAGAAGTCATCAAGGTAGACCAGCAGGACGAAACAACGGTCTACCGCGAGATCACCGACTACGTGTTCACGCGGCGCATCAGGCAGCAATACCGGGACATCTTCAAGGCCATCGCAGACGCGCCCAGCGACCCCAGCGAAGGCATCGGCGTGTGGATATCCGGCTTCTTCGGCTCCGGGAAGTCGTCCTTCGCCAAGAACCTGGGCTATGTTCTGGCCAATCGCAAAGTGCTGGGACATCCGGCGGCCCAGGTCTTTCTAAGCCAACTGGAGGCGCAATCGCCGGCGGATGACATCGCGCCACGCATCCGCGATTTCGTGGAGTTCATCAACGCGCGCATTCCGACACATGTAGTCATGTTTGACGTTCAGGTGGACCGCGCGGTACGCAAAGCCACCGAACCCATCGCGGAGATTATGTACACGGTCCTTCTGCGCGAACTGGACTACGCGGAGGACTACGACATCGCCGACCTGGAGATTGAGTTGGAAGCCGAAGGACGGCTGGGCACGTTCGTGAAGACCTGCGCCCGGCTGCACCGCGACAACCACAGGGATGCGGAACCGCCCCGCCAGGTTCCGTGCACACTTTCCGACGTGTCTCCAGAGGAATACGCGGTGTGGCGCCGCATTCGCAAAGGCGCGCAGCGCATCCAGCGGGCAAGCGCTATCCTCCACAGCATGGACCCCGCCACGTATCCGACGGCTGACTCCTGGGCCATCTCACTCCAGGGCAAGGACACCGATATCACGGTGCGCACGCTTGTGGACAGGACATTTGACCTGACCGCGCGACGGCGACCGGGCTCCGCGTGCGTATTCATCATTGATGAAGTGGGACAGTACGTGGCGCGCAGCGCGGAGAAAATGGAGAACCTCCGAGCCGTCATAGAGCATTTCGGCCAGGAAGGCAAGAACCGAGTCCGCGCGAAGAAGGCCCCGGCGCCCGTTTGGGTGATCGTAACCTCGCAGGAGAAACTGGAGGAGGTGGTCGCCGCCATAGACGACAAGCGGGTGGATCTGGCGAAACTCCAGGACCGATTCCGGCTACGGATAGACATGGCTCCGGAAGACATCCGGGAAGTGGCGACCAAGCGCGTGCTCCCCAAGACCCCTGAGGGCGAGCAGGTGCTGAGAAGGCTGTTTGAGGAGCGGTCGCCCATGCTGAAGACGCACGCCCAATTGGAGCGAACAGCCCGCCAGGGCCCCATCAGCGCCGACGAATTCGTCCAGTTCTACCCCTACCTGCCCCACTTCATTGACCTGTCCATTGACATCGTGTCGGGCATCCGCTTGGAGGCGGGCGCACCGCGACACATCGGCGGCAGCAACCGCACCATCATCAAGCAGGCCTACGAGATGCTGGTCAGCGACCGCACAGCCCTGGCCGACAAGCCGGTCGGGACACTGGTAAGCCTTGACCTCATCTACGACCTGATAGAGGGCAACCTGTCCAGCGAGCGGCAGAAGGACATCTCGGACATCACCCGGCGCTGGCCCGATGATCCGTGGCCGGCACGCACTGCCAAGGTAATTGCGCTGCTGGAATTCGTCCGCGACCTGCCCAGGACTGAGACCAACATCGCGGCGCTGTTGTACCGAGAACTGGGAGACCGTTCGCCGCTGCCGGAGGTCCAGCGGGCAATCCAACTCCTGAGCGAGGCGCAGTTCATACGCCAGACCGAATCCGGCTGGAAATTGCAGACCGCTCGCGAGAAGTCCTGGGCCGCGGAACGCAGCGCATTCAACCCCACGCCGCGAGAGCGAAACGAAATCCTCCAAGTCGTCCTGGCCAAGATCTTTTCGGAGCCTAGCCTCGCGAAGTACCGATACAAGAACTTGCGCACCTTCCAAGTCGGCGTCTCATGGCAGGGACGAGCCATCACCAGCGGGGAGGCTCAGGTGCCCGTGGAGTTGCGCGTCGCAGATGGGCCGGAGATGTTTGAAGCCATCTGCGAGGAGGCCCAGACCGATAGCCGAATCCCAGAGTACCAGAACAAGATCCTGTGGGCGATGAGCCTGAACGCCGAGATTGACGACCTCGTTACCGAAATCTATCGTTCTCACCAGATGGTGGTGAAATATGACCAATTCCGCTCACAGAGCAAACTGAACGCTGAGGAACAAACATCGCTGACCAACGAGAGAAACGAGGAGATGCGGCTGCAGGAGCAACTGCGAAGGCAAGTGGAGATCGCACTGGCACAGGGTCGCGGGTTCTTCCGGGGCATCTCCAAGCGCGGCGCCGACCTCGGAGACACGGCCTCAGCCGCACTCAGGGCCTTCTTTGAATTCGCCATCCCCGACCTGTATCGCAAACTGGAGATGGGCGCCCGAGCACTGAAGGGTGGTGAAGCGGAGGAGATTCTGAAGGCCGCCAGGCTAGACAGCCTGTCCAAAATCTTCTACGCTCCGCCAGATGGGCTGGACCTGGTCAAGCGCGAGGCGGGCAAGTTCGTAGTCAATCTGAACGCGCCGATCATCAAGGAGGTAAAAGCCTACCTGGAGCGGGAACACTCCTACGGCAACCGCGTTACGGGCCGGGTGCTTGAGAATCACTTCGGCGGCATCGGTTACGGTTGGGAAGGAGAAGTCCTCTGGCTTGTCCTTGCCACCATGCTTCGCGGCGGCGCCATTGAGGTTACCTATCAGGGCCGCCGCTACCGCGACCACCGTGACCCACAGGTCCGGGCCGCATTCAGCGGTGCCAACGCATTCCGGTCGGCATCGTTCGCGCCCCGGAAGCCGATTGAACTGGCCACGCTGACAGAGGCCGCCAAGCAATATGAGGCCATCACCGGCCACGAGGTGGATGTGGAGGAGACCGCTATCGCCCAGGCGTTCCAAAGCCTGGCGCGCAAGGAATTGGAGGCCTTGGTGCACGTGGAGGCGACCGTGCGCGCCAATGCTATCCCCGTGGAAGACATGCTCCAGGGCTACCGCCAGACTCTGGAGTCCATCCTGGGCAGCCCATCCGACGACTGCGTGAACATGCTGGCGGGCGAGGGTGCCACATTCCGCAAGATGCGCGACCAGATTGCCGCACTTCGCAGAGCAATTGGGCCGGAAGGGCTCAAACGCCTGTCGCGAATGCGGGCGGCGGTCAACGAGATGTACCCCGCCCTCAGAGCCGAGGGAAAAGGCGGAAACCTTGCGGACTGTGAGATGGCCCTGAAACAGCGGCTGGACGAGGGCACATTCTATCTGCATGAACACGCACAGGAGCAGGAGATTGACAACGCACTGACCTCAATAGAGAGCGCGTATCGTACACTATACGAGGAGCGCCACAAAGAGCGCGCTGATGCCTACGCACGGGCGATTGAGGACATCAAGTCCCTGTCCGATTGGATGCGCGTCCCCCGGGAGATGCAGGAATCGCTTCTTCGGCCCTTGTGGGAGAGGACAGAGCACGAAGCTACTCTGCCCGCGAACGCCCTCGTGTGCCAGGTGTGCAGGGCAAGTTTGCCCGAAATGGCATCTGACCTAGCCGCTGTTCACGAACTGCGCTCCAAGGTCTTGCTGCAAGTCCAAGCGCTGACCCGGCCGGAGGAGAAGGTAACGCGGGTGCGTATCCAGGAGATCATCGGCGTCGGCCAGACGATCGCCGACGAGCAAGACGTGGAAGCACTCTTGGAGACCCTGCGCGATCACCTCATGAAGATGATCGCGGCAGGCACAAAGGTGCTGCTGGAGTAGGCAATCTGGCCAAAACTGAATACCAAGCCACAAGCACCTATTGCCGACGATGGTAGTCAAGCAAGCCCGCTGGGCCGAGGCGCTGCCAACACTGCAGAGCACAGGATCGGCACGGATGAACGACGTACTGCGCAACCCCATCACCATGAGTCTTCAGTTGCTGGAAGAATATCGCGCACTGTTACGGCGCACCCTTCTCCAGACGCTGAGCGAAGACGACGCTGACGAGATTCTGAGAGACGTCCAGGTTGACCGCAGCCTCTTCATCTCGGTCAACCGCACGTACCGCCAAGCAAAAACGTCCTTCCGCCAGTTCTGTATGGATCACCACCTGGCTGACAGGCTTGCCGATGCATTTCCCAACCTGAACAGGCTGTACGTGCACCAGGAGAAAGCCATTCTCTCCATCCTGGGCGGGCGGCCCACGATCATCTCCACAGGAACGGGCTCAGGCAAGACAGAAGCGTTCCTAATTCCAATTCTAGATCATTGCCTGAAGAACCGTACCTCCGGAGTCAAGGCCATCATCATCTACCCGATGAACGCGCTGGCCAACGACCAGGTGAGGCGGCTTGAGCAAGCGACGAGAGACACCCCAATTACGTTCCGCCTGTTCACGGGCAACACAGACGAAAAGGTTCGCAACGAGATCCGTCGGGACCCGCCAGACATCCTGGTTACCAACTATGTGATGCTGGACTGGATGCTAACCCGCGCTGCAGACCAACCCATCTTTGATGCTTCCCAGGATAGCCTGCGCTACGTCGTTCTGGACGAAATACACACCTATCGGGGTAGCAAGGCCACGCACCTGAAGTACCTGCTCGCCCGGCTGAAAGCCCGCGTAACCGGCCCCGTGGTCCAGGTCGGCACCAGCGCTACCCTCCAGAGCGAGACTACGCCCGGCTACCTCTACTCGCCCACAGATCGGTTGGATCGGTTCGTGAAACCTCTGCTAGACGTGGATTCGTACGAGTTCATTCAGCCCGAATACGAGCCAGAGGATTCCGAGATACACGAGGATGCATCGGAGCTGCACTTTCCGGATGCAGGCGCGGACTTCGGCTGGGAATTGAACACGGACATTGAGACAGGTCTGCAGCGAGTGGGTCTGCTGACCGGGAAGGGATACTCGTTGATGGACATCGCGCCAGACGACATCACGCAGTCCCGAGTATTCCTTGATCCACAAAGGCACCAGTTCGTCCGCGCGATGAGGGCCCTCTTGATTCAGAAAGGGGCCCAAAGCCTGCTGGACCTCACCAGACTGCTTTGCAACCTCCTGCCACCGGGCTATCCCAGCGACCAGCCCGAAGAACTGGTAAAAGCCTACCTCAGCGCCATCGCCTTCGTGAATCACCTAGCCGGACGAAAAGGCCAACCACTCCTAGACTTCCGGGTACACCTGTTTCTGCGCGACGTCGGCGGGTATCTGAAACGATGCATCAAATGTGGGAGGTATCACTCGGGCAACCAAGAGTACTGTCAGGAGTGTGGGTTCCCGCTGTTTTATGTCTACAGGCACAACATACACCAGTGCATCGGCAAGGTCTCCGGTAACCGGCTCCGGTGGGTGCTAGGCCGCGAGTCAGATGACCGAGGTGATCCCTACTACGTTCTGATCTCAAAGGCGGATGATGAAGAGCCCGCGAAGCAGCCGGATTCCCTGAGGGCACGCGATGCCACCAATGCGCACGATGACGAAAGCACTCTGGAGTACGACGAGTACGGCACCCTGCGATTGACCCTGCTTGAGATGCAACGTGCCAGCGAGGTAATGGAGCACGCCATTCCCCTTGTGGATGGTGTGCATCGGCACCAGTATATCTTCGCCCTGGTCAATTCTATCCTTGATTTTCAGCCCCCGGCTTCCAAGAAACTCCTGGGCTTCGTGGACAACCGCGAGTATGCGTCTCAATACGCTGTATGCGTTCAGGACGAGTTCGCCAGCCGCTTCTTCCAAGAATACCTGAACCTATGCCTGCCCGCCGAACGCGAGGTGAATGTCCTGTCCGCCCTGCAGATCCTTCATCGGCAGATGCCTGCACCGGAAGACTTGTCGCAACTGGAACAAGACATCTTCAGGGAGATGGACCTCTGGTACTGGCGAACCATTGGAATGCCCTCGCGCCTTCTTGAGACCATGCCATCACTGTTGCGATTCAGGGCCGAAGATGTCGCGGACCTGAGCGACGTTGAGCGAGAGATACTGGAGATCTTCCTCGCCGAGCGGGCCATAGACAAGCCCCCTCTTGAGAACACGGCGCATACGCGCTTCATCAAGTTTCAGAAAGAGTACGGTACCGATCGCAGAGGCATCCATTGCGATCCTGGCGCCGGGTCAAAAGACCCGCGCTTCCCAAGCCTTTCCCTCGCTGACCAGGCGGAAGAATATGGCTGGATTGTCAAGAAGCATGGCGCAGAGCGCATCCGCGAGACGATTAGGCGCCTTGTAGAGAAGGGATGGCTCACCAGCGGGACGACCCCGGACGAAAAGACTCACTACTATCTAAACCCTGAGCGTGCCTACATTCAGGCACCGTCCCCTGGAAAATACCACAAGTATCCAGAGTTGCGCCGGCAGTGTCTTCTGACCGCAGCCGTGCACAGTGCCGAGGTGAAGGATCCCGACCGGAAGCAGGTGGAAGAGGGATTCCAGAAAGGCACGCTGAACTTCGTCCTCGCGACGCCCACTCTGGAGATGGGAATTGACATTGGCGAACTTCAGACTGTGCTGATGGTGGGGGTTCCGCCCTTGCCCTCAAACTATGCGCAGCGGGCTGGGCGAGCCGGCCGCAAGCACAACGACCAGTTCGCACTTGTTGTCACGTTCTGCTCGGACACCAGCGAGCATGATCGGTACTACTTCCAGCGGCCCGAACTCATGATCAATGGCACAATCAGTCCACCAGTATTCAACCCCTCCAACGAGGAAATCATCCGGAAGCACGTGCACGCCTTTATGCTCAGTGGACGTGCAAACGATGAGGGAGAATTGCAGCGATTCTGCGCTGATATTGACGCTCACGTGGATGCAGAAGCCGCCACCATCCGCCGGGTCTTCGGAGACGGCGCCTACACGTATCTTCAGAATGGATTCCGAGATCACGTTCGCGCCGCGGCGCACGAGGCGCTGAAATCTGGTCTAACGCCGCAACAGTATTTCTACAGGACAGGCTTCTTCCCCGACTATTCTTTCCGCAGGGACCAAGTGTATCTCCTGGACGAGCGGGACCCATGTCCTCCCGCATCAGAAGCGAGCCTCGCGGATATTGCGATTTCGGAACGCGAGCCCGAACTGGCGTACTACAAGTTCTCGCCCGAGGAAACCCTCTTCATAGGGGGCGACATCTACAAAGTCTTACCGGAGGGAGAATATACAAGCATAGAAGCGGGAACGATGCCGGAAATGCGCGCATATCGCTATCTGCTGGCCTCGCCTCGTGTGCGGTACGCGACTCAACACAAGGAGATAAGAAAGTACGCCCTGGATAGGCTTTTTGACAAGAATCAGCAGTTCGTGGACAAGGGAAGAGTGCTGAGGGTAGGGTTCTCTCCCGACACCCGCCTCCGGTTCGTGAACCGAGGTGTGAAAAAGGCAAAGGGGTACACCGCTTTTGGCGGAGAAGACGAGCAGTTCGCCCTCGGATATGAACTGAATCGTCAGGCTCTCGTCTTTCAGTTTGACCAGACGGTCTGCTCGGAACCACAGGTATACCTCAGCCTCATCTCTGCAGTGGACAGAGCGGTGAAAGAATGCTTTGGGCTAGACGAGTCCGAAATCCGCTTGATTGTGGACGCCAAGCCCCTGTCTGCGGATAGCGCGGCGGAAGAATACACATACGCGGTCTTCTACGAAGCAGATGGCAGTGGGAGCGTGCCCATGGCGGAGATCTTTGGCCGTTTGGACGAGGTATTGGAACGGGCGTACGCCACGATGGTGGACTGCAAGGACGCGAGGGGACACCCCTGCGAGCAAGGGTGCTATCGGTGTCTGAGAAGTTACGCCACACACCACTTTGCCGGCACAGTGGACAAGCCAACGGCTCTGATGTTCGTCGGATACCTGTTGGGCAAGAACCCGTTCCGGCCCTCTCTTGCTGCCCCACCCCCGCCGGACATAGACCAAGTTGACCTAGAATTGCGACTAGAACGACGCGACAGCGAGTACATCGTGCATGGCCCCACGCGCGCGTACAAGGCTACAGCAGATGGGGAAGAGCAGAACAAGGTCATCTTTGATCTGCTCAGGCAGGCCGTTCAGGCTGAGTTTACCAGCGGCATGAAGACTTTGCGCATCTTGGCGCGGGAGGACTACATCGTCAATGCCATCAACGGCTGCAGCATCAAGAAGAATTTTCCAGAGTTCGCCAGGCTCATGTTCAATCTTCTGCGTTTCAGAAACGTTATCGCACAGAAGGATGTTGACCGATGAAGTGCCAACTCATCCAGACGCGCAAAATTGCCGATAGTAACCGAGCGGAGCAGGAGATGCTGAACTTCCTCAGCAACTTGCCCGCCGGGTACTGGGTCTATCGCGAGTTTCAACTGAACGCCGGCTATAGAGATCAGATTCGCGGCGAGAATAAGAAACAGCCAGATTTCGTGGTGGTGGCCCCACAGGTCGGTGTCGTCGCGATAGAGGTCAAAGACTGGGACCTCACGAGGAACACATACGAATGGATAGACCAGTACACGGTTCGTAAGACGGATCGCACAACGAAAGAGGTTGCCCAGTTCCCCAATCCCATGTCGCAAGCGGACAAATACCTGTACGCACTCAAGAGTCTTCTTGGCGCGACAGAGGTATTCGTTACTTCTCTCGTTGCTTTTCCGCGCCTCAGCAAATCGGACCTCCTGAATCAATTGGGGAACCCCGAGGCGCTCAAGAAACCGCAGAGCAGATTCTACCTGGATCTGGAGCGCACCCTCTTCAAAGAGGACCTTGACGCCTATTGGGCCACGCCTGAGCACTTGTTGGAGGCCGCCGTTAGGAGGAATCCGTCATTCAAGGCATGTTCAATACGGGAAGCCGAGAGGGTCAATCAAATCCTGTTGCCCCCGGCGTTTCGCATCGGCGATTGTGCGGAGCGTGAGAAGGGCCAGCTTCGCCTGCAGCGGATGAGCCAGCAGCAGATGGAATGGGTTACCAACCTGGACCCTAGGCGCAACTATCTTCTGGACGTCCCCGGGAGCGGAAAGACCAACGTGCTCATCTCAAAGGCCATCTACACGGTGGACATGGCCGGAGAGAACATCCCGCCTCGCATCCTGCTCACCACGTACAGCCCCAACTTGGAAATCAATATCCGCAAGATATTTGAACAAAAGATTGCAGATTCCCCAAATCGCGAACGTTATCGTCAGGCCATCTACATCCACTCCATCCCGGCTTTGATGGAGCAGATGGTCGCCACCGTCCTAGGCGTGGATAGCCTGGACGACTATCGCTCGCCCGGGGAGTCTCGCGAAGCCTATGAATCCCAACTGAGGAAGGATGTAGAGGACATCCTGGGGTCGGACCCGGACCGCTTCCGCCGCTTTGACCACGTATTCGTGGACGAAATCCAGGACTTTGATAACCTGTACCTGCAGATCGTCGCCTGCTTGTGCCGGTCAAAGGGTTTCTTTTTCGTGGGCGACATCGGGCAGAAAATCTACGAGCGCAAACACGATTTGGAGCGACTGGGTTTCATCCCGGAGATGGTGGAACTTGAGAAATCTTACAAGATGTACCGTACCCCTCGCTACATTGCCGAGTTGGCAACCAGGTTCATCCTGCGCGACTCGCTTATGCGCGCAGAATTTGAGAAGCACGGGTATCGCGACGACTTTCACTATCCGAAAAATATCAACACCCGCGCAGAGACACTGCACTCCCAGCACCCCGAGCAGGAAATCGCGGAACGGGTGAGCGCCTTTCTGAACACGACTTATGTAGCGGACGATGTACTGATCATCACATCCGAAGCCCAATTGCCGCGGGTGGCAGAAGCCCTGCAGGCGCGGAATGTTCCCTATGAGATTGGCGAGCCCCGACATGGCAAGGCTGTAGCGCTCGTGGATTTCATGGCAGCCAAAGGCTTGGAGAGGCAGGTCGTACTGGTCTCGGGAATTGAGGATCTGTACGAGCGATCCAAACCCGTATACCTGTTTGATGATGAGCAGATTCGCTATCAAAGGGAGGCTCTGTCGCGACGGAAGGTGTACGTGGCCTTGACCCGCACGCTGGAACAGTTGATCGTTTACTACCAAGACCCCAGTAACCGCTTTGTCTCGGATCTGCTTGCCATCAACCGAGACATCCTGAACCGGTGGTAAGAGCACGGCCATGTCCTACAAGTGTGAAGCAGAACTACGGGAAAAGGCGGACCAGTTCATCGCGGCGCTCGCGCGGGCCGGGTTTGAAGGTTCTATCGTCCCGGATTCGTTCCGGGACTATATGATGAAGGTGTCCATCTGCCGTGGAGCGCACTCATACGGGGCCGTGAACTTGCACTACAGCCCACAGAAGGGACGCTTCTCTCTCAATACACGCGAATTGCTGGACCAAACGATCGTGCCCGGGGTGGAGGACTGTTGGCACCGGTGCGGCCAGCCCGACGCGCCCGCTGGCGAAGAAGGGAGCGGCCCCCACGGTTACGAGGTTTACACGGACGGGTCATACCGGAACAAGCAACTAGCCTATGCCGTGGTCGTCGTGAAGGATGACTCCGTGATCGCGGAGATGTCGGGCCTGGTAGAGGTTGGCACTCTGCAGGGCATGGGACAAGTGGGAGGTGAACTGAAAGCCGTGCGCCAGGCGGTAGAGTGGAGCCTGGAGCATGGGCTTGACGAGATCAGCCTCTTCTACGACTACGAGGGAGTGGAAAAATGGGCCACTGGCGAATGGCGAGCGAACAATGCCGCTACGCAAGCCTATGCCGAGTTCATACGAAACTGCCCGGTCAAGATCCACTGGCGGAAAATCCGGAGCCACAGCGGCGACCGCTGGAATGACCGCGCCGACCGGTTGGCTAAGGCCGCCGCGCAGGATGCACCCGACGTTGGGGAGGTACATGATGACCCGGTAGCAGTTGCCCAAGCGAAAGCGGTCGCTTTCGTGGAGTTCCTGGCCGCAGAAGGCGTGGCTGCCTCTTTCTGCGGCATCATCAACGGCCAGTATGCGCGCATAGAGATTCCGCCCAGGCGGGGTTTCCTAGACATCTACAACACGAAGCGCAGGCCGCTGGCTCAACCGTACCTCCACGGGTTCCGTGACCCCGTCCTGGAATCGCGTGTGCGAGACCTGTGGCGCAGATTCTTTGGCATGGCCGGTCAGCAACTCCAGCCACCGCGTGGTCGGCTTGCCATCGCAACACACTATTATACGATCTTGAGGCGGTATCGCGACTGCTGGTTTGACTTCATTGACCTGGCCCGTGCTCTGCAAGACCTCTGCCAGGAGGCGGGCATCCCGTTTGACGCGGAGTCAGCACGTTACGATTTCGCAGCACTGGAGCACTGCTACCAACAACTGGGAGGAGACAACAATGACAGACATCATGACACTTAAGACACAGGCATCCGAACTGCGTAAGGCTGGGAAGATTGCGGAGGCATTGTCCCTGTACGAAACGCTTTGGACCCAGTACCGCGAGGAATGCAGCGAATGGGACTGTTGGGGGTACGCGTGGTGCCTGCGCAAGACCGGCCGATCCTCTGAAGCCCTGGCGGTCTGCCGCGAGGCGTACAAGGATTATCCCGACTTCCCGAACCTGCGGAGTCTTTACGGGTGGTGTATCTACGATCTCTACATCAAGCGAGATGATCCCGAAATCCAGCAGGACGAAGCCAATTTCTTCAAGGCGGCCAACGCCATCGTCCAACTCACGACAAACGAGGCCTACTCGCCCTACGTGCGCACCGTTTTCAAGGTGCTGGATTACCTCAAGTCCCGGCCCGCTTATCCCGCCGCCAAGATTCTGGAATGGACCGACAAACTCCGCCCCGAAGAACTCTCCAGCGAGCCTTCTCCGTTCACGGACAAGGAGGGAAACTCCCGCGAGTATGCCTCGGATCGCGAGAAATGGTATTCGCACCGCACCAAGGCCCTGTTCAAACTCGGCCGCTACGAGGAATGTATCCGGGTTGCCGAAGAGGCTCTCGCTTCAATCACGAAATTCCATCACGACAATGACATCTGGTTCCGATCGCGCATTGCTCTCTCTAAGGCCAGGTTAGGCGACCCGGAGAGCGCCATCGCGGAGATGGAGAGCCTTCTCGCCCGGAAGAAGGATTGGTTCATTCATCATGAGATCGCGCAACTTCTTCTGGAGATGGACCGCACGGACGAGGCGCTGAACAGAGGGGTAGAAGCGTTGCTCGCGCCGGGGCCCTCCGACCTGGGCTTCAAGTGGGAACTATTCCTACTCATGGGACGGATATTCCAGAAAAAGGGAGACATGGAAAAGGCTCGGAAGCACGTCCTGCTCGCCGTCAAGGTGCGACAAGCCGAAGATTGGCGCATTCCCCAAGAGTTGTCGGAGGCGGTCGCCGAAATGGGGGTGGATGTGGCCGACCCGGTCTCGGCCGAGGACCTGCACCGCGAGTTGCGGCAGGAATGGAAAGCCATGAAACTGTCGCAGATGCCCCATGCCCAAGGGGTAATCACGAAACTGGTCGGCGAAGGGAAGGCCGGCTTCATCCGGGGTGACAATGGGCAAGATTACTACTTTAAGGTACAATCTTTTCGCGGGCCACGGGACCGCCTTAAGCCCGGGTTGCGTGTGCAATTCTACGTGGAGAAGAGCGCCGACCCGAGCAAACGGGACAACGCCGTTTTCATAGAGGAGATCGGCGACTAGTTCGGAGTTGCCATGGAGAAAGCGGTACGCAACAACCTGTACGCGGCAACCGTGAACTGCCGCCGCCTGCTGGAAGACGACATGGCGCGTCTTCTGGAAGGCTACTACGGCATCCACGACCACGATGGCACGGTGGAGCCTCTGGAGAAACTCGTGCACATGGACGCCGTGGGGCGCGCGGACCGGCAGGCCATGGAAGCCGCCATCCGCCATGAGAAAGCGGCCGGCGCATCGCACGAGGAGGCCATTCACAGGTACCTGCGCGAGAGCGCCTTCACGTTCCTGAACCGGCTGGTGGCGCTCAAGTTGATGGAACACCCCAGCCGAGCGCTCGTGGTCCAGTCCGTCGGGGCCGGAGACAGTTCAAAGGGCTTCCATCGCTTCCGGATGGTCTCGCCGCAAGCGATGCGGGGGGAGCCAGACGGGGGCTATCGCCTGTACCTGGAACTGCTCTTTGATGACCTCACGCAGGTTGTGGGCCCCCTGTTTGACCGCTCTGTGCCGTCCTCCATCCTGTTCCCCTCCGAACGCTGCCTGCGCGAGGTGCTCGCGCTCCTCAACGACCCACGCCTGGAGGATGTGTGGGGCAGCGACGAGGCAATCGGCTGGGTCTATCAGTACTTCACGCCCACCGAACTGCGCGAGCAGGCCCGCGAGGAATCGGCCGCGCCGCGGACCCCGTACGAACTGGCGTTCCGAAACCAGTTCTACACGCCGCGCTACGTCGTCGCTTTCCTGGCGGACAACACGCTGGGCCGCATGTGGTGGGAAATGCGCGGTGGGCAGACTCGCCTCACCGAATCCTGCAAATACCTGCTTCAGAACGACGCGCAAGCCACCGAGACGCAGACCGCACAGCCCAACTCCGATGAAACCCCTGCGAACTCCGCGCCCCTACAGCAGGCACTTGGCGAGAGGCGAGACCCGCGCGATTTCCGCATCCTGGACCCCGCATGTGGCAGCGGCCACTTCCTCCTCTACTGCTTTGACCTGCTGCTCACCATCTACGAGGAAGCCTACGATGACCCCGAAATCGGGGCGGTCCTCCGCGCGGACTACCCCGACCGCGAAGAGTTTCGGCGGGCGGTGCCGCGTCTCATCCTGGAGCACAACCTCCACGGGGTTGACATTGACCTGCGCGCTTGCCAGATCGCCACGCTGGCCCTGTGGCTGCGAGCCCAGCGGGCCTGGGGCGACATGGGCCTCAAGCCACGTCAGCGCCCGCGCGTGGAGCGCATCCGCATCGTCTGCGCCGAACCCATGCCGGGCGAGTACGACCTCCTCGGCGAGTTCTGCCGCAACCTGCAACCCATGACCCTGGGCAACCTGGTCCGCGAAATCTGGGACAAGATGCGCCTCGCGGGCGAACTCGGCAGCCTCCTCAAGATAGAGCAGGAGATTCGGAATGCCATCCAGCATGCCCATCACATCCTCCTGGAACTTCCCCAGGGCATCCAGTTGACCCTGTTCGGCCCACAACAACTGGCGTTGCCCCTCAGTCCCGCCGACCTCAAGGACGACGAATTCTGGGCTCATGCAGAAGCGCGGGTCCTGGATGCCCTGCATCAGTTCGCGCGCCACACCGCCAACGGGCAGAATGTGCTCCGCAGGCTGTTTGTAGATGACGCCATCCAGGGCATGGCTTTCATTGACCTGTTCCAGCGCCCCTTTGATGTGGTGCTGATGAACCCGCCCTTCGGAGCCGCAACCCTGCGCGCAAAGGAGTACATGGCTCAGAACTACCCGCGCACCAAGAATGACCTGTACGCGGCCTTCGTGGAGCGGGGGCTGGAAGTCCTGCGCCCGGGCGGCTACCTAGGCGCCATCACCAGCCGCACCGGGTTCTTCCTGACCTCGTTCCAGCGGTGGCGCGAGGAAATCCTGCTCAAGGAAGCCCAACTCATCGCCCTGGCCGACCTGGGCTACGGCGTGCTGGACACCGCCATGGTGGAGACGGCAGCGTATGTGCTGCGGAAGGGAGGCGGCAGCCATGCCTAAATCCGTCTTCCTGCGCCTACTGAAGACCCCGCCCGACGAAAAGGGCAGCGCCCTGGCCGCCCTCATCACCGCGCTCAACAACCCCTCCTCCCCTCGCCCCGCGGGAGAGGGGCCAGGGGTGAGGGAGCCAGCCACCCCTCGCCCCGCGGGAGAGGGGCCGGGGGTGAGGGCCTTCACCCTTGACCCGGCAGACTTCTCCCTCATCCCAGGCTCCCCCTTCGCGTATTGGGCGAGCGAGTCACTCATGCTGGCCTTCTCCAAATTCTCGCTGCTTGGCGACACATTCGACGTCAAGATAGGCACAAGCACGGGTCACGACTTTCGCTTCATCCGAGCCTTGTGGGAGGAGTTACCGGGCTCCATCGCATACAGCGCGGAGGAAACACGAAACGGCCGGCGGTGGGCGCACTTTGCCAAGGGTGGGGCCTTTTCTCCGTTCTACGCCGACATTCATCTGGTGGTAGACTGGGAAAACGACGGAGCGCAAATTCGCAGCTTCTATGACGCCGACGGTCGCTTGGCTTCTAGGCCGCAGAATGTGGGCTACTTCTTCCGCCCCGGCCTCACCTGGCCTGCCCGCACGACCAGCGGCATCAGTGTCCGCGCTCTGCCCGCGGGCTGTGCCTTTGGACACAAAGGCCCTTGCGCATTCACTGCATCAGATGAGGAAGCGGATCTGCTGGCGCTGCTGGCCGTCATGAATTCCAGCGCATTCGCGGCGCTGGTGAAACTGCAATTGGGCGCGGCCACGGCAGCGGCTAGGTCTTACGAAGTCGGCGTCATTCAGCGGACGCCCGTTCCGCCGCTGGAGGGCGCGGCGCGGGACCGCCTGGCCGCGCTGGCCCGCGAGGCCCATGACCTGCAGCGCGACCGCGACCGCGCCGACGAGACCACCCACGCCTTCTGCTTGCCCAGCCTTGCACGCTACCGCCAAGGCTCGCTCCTCCAGGCGGGCCAGGCGCTGGAAGCCGAGGAGCAAGCGCGTCAGCACCGCCTCGCGGAGATTCAGGCCGAGATAGACGACATCGTCTTTGACCTCTACGGCATGGACGAAGCGGACCGCGCCCTGGTCCTCGCGGAAATGGAGGGTAGCCACGGAGGCACAGAGGACACAGAGCAATTAGAAGAAGGTTTGGAAAATCTCCGTGCCTCTGTGGCAAACCACAGCCACGGAGGCACAGAGGACACAGAGCAATTACAGGAAAGCTCAAACGGCCTCCGTGCTCTCCGCGCCTCTGTGGCGGACGACGAAGAAGAGGCCGCGCTGCTGGAGGATATGCCCACGCGGTTGCAGAACCTGCTCATGTGGTGCGTGGGCGTGGCATTCGGCCGCTGGGACATCCGCATGGCCCTGGACCCCTCGCGGCTACCTCCGCTGGGAGGGCCGTTTGACCCGCTGCCGCGCTGCGCACCGGGCGCGCTCGTGGGCCCCGATGGCCTCCCCGTAACGAAGAGGTCCCCGGGCTACGGAGACGCAGGCGACGCCAAGCGGTCGGAAGGAAGCACCGGGGACGCGCGGCATCTCGGCACATCCTCGGCAGCCCCATACCCGCTGCCCATTCCATGGGATGGCATTCTGGTAGATGACCCGACGCACCCCTCGGACATCGTGGCGCGAGTGCGCAAGGTGCTGGACCTGGTGTGGGGCGACCGTTCCGACACGATAGAGCAGGAAGCATGTCGCATTCTGGGCGTGCGCGACCTGCGCGAGTGGTTCCGCGACCCGCGCAAGGGCTTCTTCGCCTTCCACATCAAGCGCTACTCCAAGAGCCGCCGCAAAGCGCCCATCTACTGGTTGCTCCAGTCCGAAAAGCGCCACTACGCCATCTGGATTTATTGCCATCGGATGCGTCAAGATGTCCTGTATGCGGCCGGGCGCTCCTACGCGGACTACAAGATCGTGTTTGAGCGGAACCATCTGGAGGACTTGCGGGCGGATTTGGAATCCCTTTCGGGCTCCGCACGACGGAATCGCGAGCGCGAGATTGAGCGGCAACAGAAGGTCATAGACGATGTCGTGGCGTTCGGCAAACGGCTGGACGCGGCGGCTCTGCTGGATATACCGCCCGACCTCAACGACGGCATCCTCATATCCATGGCGCCGCTTCGGGAACTGGTCCCCTGGAGCGAGGTGGCCCGCATGTGGGAGAGTCTGAGGGCAGGCCAGTATGCGTGGAGCACAATGTCGCAGCAGATGCGGAAGAAGGGCCTTGTGAAAGGCTAGCGCATCGCCCGCTGCGGGGAGGAAACACATGGGCCTCGTAACGGATTGGATCATCGGCTTGATTAGCCGCCATGTAGAGTCGTCCGGAACCGTCGTCTGGTACGATCCTGAGAGAGCATACACGGCGCTGGCGGAGGGTTTGTCCCCCGAACAGGTCGCGGGTGCCCGGGTGCTCTGCTATCGGCCCGAACGTGGATTCATCGCGCTGCGACGCGAAATAGAACCCCTGTGGGGGGACGCCTTGACCCCACCTCGGCTGGTCGTGTATGTCCCGCTGGCGAAGCAAGAAACGCATAACGCACTGATTGAGTTTGAGGTCGCCGGCGTCGTCCTGCTGCCAGGCCAGCAGCCGCGCGAACAGAACACCGCACTGGCCTTTGTGGCAAGCCGGGCGCTGGACAAGATTCTGCCTCCTGCGGCGCTAGAACAGATCGTAAACCAAGCCCAGGCCGGGCAACTTTCGCTCTCCGAACTGGACGACATCGCCAGCAAAGGGATGGAGGGCCAAGCCGGGGCCATTGCCGTGATCTTCGGAACCAGCGACTACAGAGAGGTGGCCCTGCGGTTCCTGAGCGACCCGACGGTGGACGCCAAGATCATGGAACGCCAGGCCCTGGACAACCTCGCGGCACTGCTGCAGAACGCCCTGGGCGTCTCGTTTTCCGAGCGCGGAGGCTGCGACGGCCTGCGGCGAGAACTCGCCCGCCATATCCTGATCGCCGACTTCACCGAGGCGCTCGGCGACAGGGCTCCCGCATCGCTGCGCACTGCCCAAGTCAGCATGCTGCCCGGGGCGCGCCGCGCGGCTGCGGAACTGGCCGCAACCTGGCGCAATCGCCGCGACCTGTCCGCAAGTTATGCGGCATTCGCGAGAGACTTGGAAGCGCAGATTAGCCAGACTATCGCCGAACTGGACCTGCCGGCCCTCGCCCGGACAGAGACTTTCGCCGGTGCCGAGGCTCGGCTCCAGACGGCCATTGAGGAGGCGCTGACCGAGAACCCTACCCCCGATCTGGTGGCGATAGCGGAAAAGCGACGAAGCGGTTTCTGGTCCGTCCAGGAACCGGAGGCGATCAAGATCCGCTGGGATGTCATCGCCACGGCGGGGCGCCTGCTACTGGATATAGCGGCAGTTGACAAAACCCTGAAGGGCAAGAAGTGGTCCGCAGCCGCACTGATTGCCGGGTACACATCGGGCGAGTCGCCCTGGTGCAAGGTGGACACCCTGCAACGCCGCCTGGAGCGCGATTTCGGCAACCTGTACCTAGAACTCCATCGGCACGAGTCCCTAATCCGTTTGGTGGCACAGGCACGCGATCGCTATTCCCGGGTTTGCAACAGCCTTGCGGAGGTCTTCACGAGCGCGTACGAGGCAGACAGGTTTGAGGTGCCCGGCGTGCTGTCCCAGGTGCACATCTACCCGCGGATCGTCGCCGACGCGCAGAGAGACGGGAAGGTTGCCTATGTCCTTGTGGATGCCCTCCGCTTTGAGATGGGACACGAACTTCAGCAAATAATGTCGGAAGCCGGGTGGAATACCATGCTGATGCCCGCACTGGCGACCGTACCCACGATCACGGAGGTCGGCATGGCTGCGCTGCTGCCCGGCGCCGACCGCGGCATCGCCATAGAGGGCGAGGGCGATACGCTGACGGTTACCGTTGATGGCACCAAACTAAAGACACGCCAGGATCGCATCAACTACCTGAGCGATTACCTGCGGCAGTTGAAGAAGCGGGAGGCTATTGCCGATCTCAAGCAATTGGCTCCGCTAGTAGACATGCACCTGGCAAACTCTATCAAGGACGCCGATCTCATACTTGTAACGGCGAGCGAGGACATAGATGGACTCTGCGAGAACAGTCCAAACCTGGCCCGTCGGATGCTGGATGAGGTGCTCACCCAACTGCAGCGGGCAGTGCGCGCCCTTTTCAGCCGCGGCGTTCAGACCGTCATCATCACAGCCGACCATGGGTACCTTTTCGGCGAGGAACTGACCAGTGGCCAGACCATAGACTCGCCCGGGGGCAAGCCCATCCTCCTGAAGCGACGCGCGTGGATCGGCAAAGGCGGCACGACTCCGCCCGGGGTTCTACGAGCGCCGCTGGCGGCCTTCGGCATCAGCAGTAGCATGGAGATCGCGACACCTCGCGGCCTGTCGTATTTCAAGGTAAGGGGCGGCAAGACCCAATACTTCCACGGCGGGCTCTCACTCCAAGAACTGACCATACCCGTACTGGTCGTCAAGCCCGGCAGGGCGCGACCGGCCGAAGCCCCGGCAAAGATGCGGTGGTCAATCCGCCTCGGGGGCAAAGCCATCACAACACGCTTCGTTTCGGTTACGGTGGAAGGCCGCACAGAAGAACTGTTGCCGGTACAGCCGCCCCCTGTACAAGTGGAGATTCGCGCGGGAGACAAGATCATCTCTGAGCCGGTCTCTGCAAGTTACGGTTTTGACGAGACGCGCAAAGAGGTGCGACTGCTCATGAACGAAGACGATGCACGAGCCGTCGTCCCCAACACGATCACGCTGATGATCAAAGAAACCCCGGACGCAAGTGAAGTCGCGGTTCACCTGCTGGATGCACAGACGGGTATTAGCCTGTGCTCGCTTGACCACGTGCCACTTTCCATTAGACTATAGGGCGGGCCAGTTCAGATGGCGGCAGACACGAGGTGAGGGAAGATGGATCGCCTTGACCAGATCGCGGTGGAAGCGTTCGCAGGTAGAGTGGTTCGCAAAGACCTTGTCAGGCAGGTCAAAGTCGGCGCGAACGTCCCAAGTTATGTCCTGGAATACTTGTTGGGGAAGTATTGCGCAACGGAGGATCCCGTCGCGGTTGAAGCCGGACTTCGCCTTGTGCATAGCACGTTGGCCGACAGTGTCATACGACCTGATGAGGCGATGAAGGCCCAGTCACGGGTCAAAGAACGGGGACAGCAGACGTACATTGATAAAGTGCTGGTGCGGCTGGATGGGACCAAGTACTGGGCTGAGATCGTGAACTTCGGGCACCGCTACGTCCACATTCCAGACACGTTCGTGCGGCGATATGAGCGCCTGCTAGAGGGTGGTGTCTGGGCGCAGGTGGACGTTGAGTTTCGCCCGGAAGAGGAGGTGGATGGCAAGGCGCGCCCGTTCTTCATCACCGACCTGCGGCCCATCCAGGTGGCGTCCTTCAGCATGGACGACTACGTCGCCGCCCGGCGTGCGCTGACCACCGACGAATGGCTGGACTTGCTCATTCGGTCCATGGGCTTTGAGCCCTCCGAGTTCTCCCGCCGCGTGAAACTGCTCATGCTGATTCGGCTGGTCCCCATGGCGCAACGCAACTACAACTTGATAGAACTGGGGCCCAGAGGCAGCGGGAAGTCGTTCGTGTACCGGGAACTGTCACCATACGCCATCTTGATCTCCGGTGGCAAGACAACCGTCGCGAACCTCTTCTACAACATGAGCACACGCCAGGTAGGATTGGTGGGGCGGTGGGACGTCGTGGCGTTTGACGAAGTTGCGGGCATCCACTTTGAGGACAAATCCGCCATCCAGATACTCAAGGACTACATGGAGAGCGGAAGTTTCAGTCGCGGCCGCGAGGAGTTGGTTGCCGAGGCATCCATCGTCTTCAACGGGAACATCAACCAGCCCATTGAGGTTCTCGCGCGGACGGGCACTCTGCTGCAGCCTCTGCCCGAGGAAATGCAGGACATGGCGTTGATTGATCGGCTTCACTTCTATCTGCCGGGCTGGGAAATGCCCAAGATGCGCAACGAATTCTTCACCGACCACTACGGCCTGGTGGTGGATTATCTGGCCGAGGCCCTCCGTGAACTGCGGAAGCGCAGTTACACAGAAGCCTTTGACCCATTCTTCACCCTGGGCAGTCACCTGAACGCGCGGGATGCCAGAGCGGTCCGCCGAACGGTATCCGGCCTTGTGAAATTGCTCCATCCCGCAGGAGAACCGACGCGCGAAGAGGTTGCCGAGTACCTGGAACTGGCTTTGGAGGGGCGGCGAAGGGTAAAGGAACAACTGAAGAAGATGGGAGCCTTTGAATACTATCAAACATCCTTCTCGTATATAGACATGGAGACCAAGCGAGAACACTTCGTCGGGGTGCCCGAAGAAGGAGGGCGCCTGTTGATCAGCCCCGACCCGATGCCCCCCGGGAGCATCTACACAGCGGCGCTTACAGACAACGACACCGTGGCCCTTCACCGAATAGAAGTGAGCCGCATGATCGGTTCCGGGAGGCTTCGCATCACCGGCAGCCCCGACCGCTCCATGAAGGAATCCATCATCACGGCCTTTGACTACATCAAAGCCCAACGGGCCCACCTAGGCATAGAGCGCGACCTCGGGAGTTACGATTTCCATGTACAAATCGTGGACCTCATGCAAGCGAAAGGCGGATCGCAGGGCGGGGTGGCGTTCTTTGTCGCTTTGTATTCTTTGTTGCGCGACAAACCTGTGCAGCCGGGCCTCGTCGTGCTCGGAGAAATGACGATTCAGGGGAACATCCTGCCCGTGCGCACCTTGCTGGAACCGCTACAGGTGGTTACGGACAATGGGGCGAGGCGCGTTCTGATCCCCGTAAGTAACGGTGTCCAACTGGCAGAAATTCCGGCGAGCATCCTTGAGCGAATTGATGTCGTGTTCTACTCCGATCCACTCGGAGCGGCAACAAAAGCACTTGGAGGCACGCCGTAGCCCCACCGAATTGAGTGGACGCCATCTGCGTTGTAGCGAGCACAGGATGCTTCCTGCCCACGCATCATCCGGCGCGCACCGCATCCCCACCGCCAGCGCAAACATCAGACCGTAGCACACCCTCCGCGCGCCGAACGCACCCTTGAACGTCAGACGGCAGGCACATCCGAGCGCGAGGATGCCCCCGCGCTATGCCTTCTGCTCGCACCCGCGACATCTGGTATCGCGGGAGGCAATCTGCCGGGGATGGGCAAGCACCAAGAGTGCGCCGACGTGCCACGGATGCCCCATATTGCCTCCCTTGGCAAATCGCCTACAATACGCAGGACGGAAGATTCGGACACCCTTCCGCCCACCCACCCTTTTGCACTCGGAGGAACACCATGAACGCAACGCCACGCACCTACCTGGAATCCAACGCGGAGCGCATCCTGAACGAACTCCTGGACTTCGTGCGCATCCCCAGCGTCAGCGCCGACCCCGACCACGCCGCTGACGTGCGCCATGCTGCGGAGTGGGTCGCGCAAGCGATCCGCGCGGCAGGGCCCTTCGCCGTGGAAATCCTCCCCACCTCGCGACACCCCGTCGTGTACGCCGAATGGCTGGGCGCTCCGGGCGCACCCACGATCCTGGTGTACGGCCACTACGACGTCCAGCCCCCCGACCCGCTGGAACGATGGGCGAGCGCGCCGTTTGAACCGGACATCCGCGAGGGCCGCGTGTACGCGCGCGGAATCTCCGATGACAAGGCGCCCATGTTCATGCCCATCAAGGTCGCCGAGGCCTTCTTCGCCAGCACGGGCCGCCTGCCCATCAACGTCAAGTTCCTGTTTGAGGGCGAGGAGGAGATCGGAAGCCCCGACCTGGAGGCGTTCATCCGGCAGAACAGGGACAGGCTCGCCGCCGATTTCGTGATGTCCGCCGACGGCGCCATGTGGCGCGTGGATGAGCCGTCCGTGTCGGTCTCCAGCCGAGGGTTGGTCGGCCTGGAGTTCACCGTTACCGGCCCGGCCAAGGATCTGCACTCGGGGCGGCACGGTGGCGCGGTCGCCAATCCTCTGCACGCACTGGCGCACCTCATCGCCAGCCTGCACGAGCCGGACGGGCGGGTGGCCGTGGCAGGCTTCTACGACGACGTGCTGGAGTTGCCCAGCGCCGAAAGGGCCGCGATCCGCGCCCTGCCTTTTGACGAGACACGCTATTTGAATGAGGTCGGAGCGCCCGAGGTCTTCGGCGAGCCGGGCTACACCACGTTGGAGCGGCAATGGATTCGGCCAACGCTGGATGTCAACGGCATGTGGGGCGGCTATCAGGGGCCCGGCGGCAAAACCGTGATCCCCTCGGAAGCCCATGCCAAGATCACCTGCCGCCTGGTTCCCGACCAAGACCCGCAGGACATCCTCGCCAAAGTCGTCCGCCACCTGGAGTCCCACACCCCGCCCGGCGTCCGGTTGCAGATCCGCGCCTCGGATCACGGCACGCGGGCCTACCGAATTCCCGACGATCACATCGGCCTTCGCATCGCCGAACAGGTGTTGCAGGAAGTGTACGGCAAGAAACCGCTCCGAGTCCGCATCGGGGGCACGCTTCCCGTTGCGGAATGGTTTCAGCGGCACCTGAACCAGCTCGTCGTGTTCTTCTCGTTCTCCACGGCCGACGAGGATTTCCACGCACCCAACGAGTTCTTCCGCCTCCATCGGCTGCACGAGGGCCTGCAAGCATGGGCACTGTACTGGGAGCGCCTGGGTGCGTAGCCCCCTGCGCACCGTGCAGACCTCTCCGGCTTGGTGCGGGTTGGAGGGGGGAT